>DFLH01000033.1:2822-3347 GCA_002373695.1 Verrucomicrobia bacterium UBA3624 | reverse complement strand
GACAGGATCGCCGAAGGCTCGCTCCTGCGGCTGCATGACAAGATTGCGGCCCGTCCCGGCGCAGACCTCTATCCATGCGCGATTCAAGTTGAAAATGAAATCACCAGCAGGAGCGAACCCGTCCGCGACAACTATCCGGCGGACCTCCACGGCGAGCTGACCGGGCCGGAGGCCACGCGCGTCGTTTTTTTGTATCGGCGCGACCCCTGCCCGATGCTCCAGCTCACCATCTGCCGCCGGGCGTTTCTCGACGAAAACAAGCTCAGGTGCGTGCCGGGTCTGCGCAACGAAGACAGCGAGTTCTCGCCGCGCGCCTTGTACCTCGCAAAGCGCGTCGTGCCTCTGCACGAACCGTTTTACATCTACCGCATAAGAGCCAATTCGATCATCACGGCGGCAAGAGCGCCAGGAGGGTTTCTGAAGGACTGCGCGGCCATCGGCAGATCTAACCTGGCTTTCCACGCGAAGATTTCGCAGGAGCCCGGCTTCGACCGCAGGATATCGCCGCTGTGGGCGAAAAAATGG
>DFLH01000033.1:0-2707 GCA_002373695.1 Verrucomicrobia bacterium UBA3624 | reverse complement strand
AGGCGCGAAACGCTGGCGGACGTGTTCAAGGATGGATTCTCAGACTTCGATCTGCTTGTCCGCTCTGCCTCGCGTCCGAGGAAGGTCGCCGCCCTGTTCCAGAAAATGTTCGTGCGGCATCCGTCGATTGGGTGGCTCGCCGATGCGTTCTTCCTATGTGTCTACCATCCGCTGGTCGGTCTAAGAGACGGTCTGCGCGGCGCGGGCGGACGATCCTGCGGTCCGTCCGCAGCCCAGCCATAGTCGGGAGGCGCGGCGTCACCTCTCGAATGACGACTTTTCCGGCAGGATGGAGTCGAACGCCCTGGCGACTTCAGCGAAACAGCGTTCAGGATCGGCGTTGATGCCCTTGTCGTTCAGGCAGATTTCGGGATGCGCGCGGCGGCAGATTGCGTCGCAGACGCTTTTGACCGCCTTCTCCGTCAAAGCGACAAACTCCCCCTTGCGCTTTTCGTTCACGGGGAAAAACCTGCCGCTCACCATGTCCCAGGCGCTCATGAGCCAGTGATTCACGCTGTCGTCCGTGCGGAAACGGCTGTGCGAAGTGCGCTCCAGCGCCCGCGGCTGCGACCTCCAGACCTCTTCGAATGTGGACTTGAGATGCGCCTGCGAAAGATGGCCGAACGTGCCGGCCCGAGAAGCCACAGGAACAGCGTGCGGTTGAGGAACGGGAAAAGCAGGCGAAGGCCGCTGGAAGCAGCGTTCGCCACCATATTGCGCTTGAAGTTCTTCTTGAAGTCCAGTTTCATCTACCCTCTCGCCAAACGTCAAAAATCATCCGAAGATGCGCTTGATTCTGCGCATCAGCTTCGGCTTCAGCGTCATCCATGGAATCGTCGCCTTCATAAAACCCTTGTTTGAACGCTCTAGGCACTTCGGAACCGGACCCGGCAATGCGGAAATGTATCTCGCCCTCGTCGCGAGGCGATCAGAGTGCCGAAGATGCCCGTCAGCTGCGCGGCGAGCATCGCGCCTCCGATGACGGACTTCCCCGCGGCGCCGAGGGCCCGCTTCGACGCGGCGAACACGGGCATCGCGTCAATGCCACTGAGGTTCGGGAGGTCCTCGATGTATTCGCGCCAGTTCGCGTATCCGTCCGGAATCGAGACGACCGGTAGGATGGCGAGCAGAATGTACACCGACGCGGAGAGCACGATCGCCGCGAGGAGGATGCCGAAGGTGCGGCGGACGGGGAAGCGGAACTCGGCGGACGAGTGGACTATCGCCTCGAAGCCGACGAACGCCCACGGGATCATGGCGAGGATGTGGATCACCTGCATGAAGTGCCCGCCCTCTGGCGAGAACGCCGGCCCCATCGCGGCGAAGCCTCCCTCGTGGCGCGAGAGCGCTGCGACGAACACCGCCGCGACTCCTGCGACGAAGACCCCCGCGAGAATCGTGTTAAGCCAGGCGGCGAGCCGCTTGCGGAACAGGCACACCGCGCCGCAGAACGCCGTCGCGGCGACGCATACCATGACTTCGCCGAAGTACACCTCGAACCCGGCCATCGTGTAGTGGAAGCCGAACTGCAGCGCGTCGCCGAAGAGGTATCGCACCAAAAGGACGAGCGCAGTCGCGTTCGCCCACAAGATCGCGACGTAGGTGAGCAACAGGAACCACGCGAGAAGGAATCCGTGGTCCGCCCCGAACATCTCCGTGGTGAAGGCGTACGCGCCGCCTGGTCCAGTTGCGCGCTGGAGCATCCGGTGGTAGTTGAACGCGAACACGGTCATCGCGACCGAACCGACGAGGATGCCGATCACGGTGCCTGCAGGGCCCGCGCCCGGGAGGAACATCGTCCCGGGCATGACGAACGAACCCCATCCCACGGCATAGCCGAAGGACAGAGCAAGGACAGCTATCGGCGCGAGATACGGGCCGAGTTTCGACTTGGCGGTCTTTTCGCCGCCACTGCAAATCGGATCCATACCTGTCATTATAGCAACTTTCAGACGGAAATGGTATAATGTGCGTCAATGAAAATTCTGATAACAGGCTTTGCCGGTTTCATTGGCTTCCACGCGGTGCAGGAATTCCTTCGGCGCGGGTGGGATGTCGTCGGCATTGACAACTTCTGCGACTATTATGACGTAAAGCTGAAGCGCGACCGCGCGGCGCTGCTCGAAGGCCAACGCGGCTTCTCCGCCCGCGAGCTCGACATCTGCGATCTCGAAGGTCTGCGCGGCGCATTTGCCGCGGAAAAGCCGGACGTCGTGCTCAACCTCGCCGCGCAACCGGGGGTGCGCTATTGCATAGACCATCCCTTCGTATACCAGAAGACGAACATCGAGGGCTTCCTAAACGTTCTTGAATGCTGCCGCCACGCGGCGAAGGTCCCGAAACTCGTCTTCGCTTCGTCGTCATCCGTCTACGGCGGAAACAAGAAGATGCCCTTCGAGGAGTCTGACAAAGTAGACACCCCGATCAGTCTCTACGCCGCGACGAAGAAGGCGAACGAGCTGATGGCGTACACGTACTCGCACCTCTACGGGATGCAGACGATAGGCTTAAGGTTCTTCACCGTCTACGGCGCGTGGTATCGTCCGGACATGGCGCTCTCGCTCTTCGCGGACGCGATGCTGCACGGCAGGCCGATCAAGGTGTTCAACCACGGCGACATGATGCGCGACTTCACCTTCGTGGACGACATAGTGGACGGAATCGTCCGCGTAGTCGAGTCCAACGCCCTTCCCGCATACGACATCTT
>DFLH01000011.1 GCA_002373695.1 Verrucomicrobia bacterium UBA3624 | reverse complement strand
GGCGATGGCGAAGGTGACGGAGCTGCCCGACGGCACGATGAAGACCTCGCTTGAACGCGCGCCGTCCGGCCGCAAGATGCTCTTCCTGCCGTTCCCCGGCGGGCAGATGCGCTTCCACGTGCTGTGGGACGACAAGACGAGGCTCTACTGGCTATTGTCCACGCAGGCGACTGACACGCTCTGCCGCCACGACCGGCTGCCCAAGGGGCGTTTCAATCTGCCGTATGACGAGCGGCAGAGGATGCAGCTCTCGTTTTCGCGCAACATGGTTGACTGGTGCTTCGCGGGCCTGGTAGCGGCAGGAGCGAGCGTGCCGGAGTCGAGGCACTATGCGTCAATGGCGATCGACGGCGACGATCTCGTGGTGCTGTCCCGCTCCGGTTCTCCGCAGGCCAGAAATCCGCACGATGGCGACATGATCACCTTTCATCGGATAAGCGACTTCCGCTCGCTCGTCTATTGAAACACGCGCGAAGGGCCTGTCCCCTCGGATTCCTACCTCAAGAAGAACACGGGGAAATCCGTAATCGTGTTCAATCCGCATGAACGCCCCAGCGAGGAACTTCGCGCCGTCTCCACCTACTACAAGCACATTCCTCGCGACCTTCCCGCAAAATACCAACTCCCCGACATAATACCAGTTGGTACAAATGGCCGCACGATCCACCGCCCTGCGGCGTGGAGCGAACCGTCGACGACTGAACGCCGTGCCCCGAGCTGCTCCTAATTTCTTTCTCAGCAATTCGCGCATCATCACGTACCCTTCACTCTCCTGCGTTCAGCTCGTCGCCCATGCGGTACTTGATGTCGTAGTTGATGATGAAGTCCAGCTCTTCTTCCGTAAATCCGTAATGCTTCGCCAGCCGCGCCGGCAGCCTTTCAATCGTCTTCGTCGTCGTTACTTCCGTGAGGACATGTAATCCTACCGGCCTTATATAATCGGATCAAAAATGTCTCGCGCAAAATCGCTCCTTCCGAAGGGCCAGTCCCCTCGGATTTTATTCGCGTATTTCCGCGTCACGCGTGACCGCTTGGTAGGGCGGTCGCCCCGCGACCGCCGCCCATCCGCTCCCTGCGCGCAGACGATTCCCGCCAACCGAATCGCCTCACGCCAAATCACCCCTGCCGAAACGCCTTCCGAAAGGTCCGTCCCCACCCAACCGCGTCACGCGCGAAGGGCCTGTCCCCTCAGATTTCCCCACCCAACCGCGTCACGCGCGAAGGGCCTGTCCCCTCAGATTTCTTGAATTGAAGTTTCATGGCGTCAACACTGCCTCAGGCTTGAACTTATGGAATGGAACAATCATCACATTTCCCTCTTCAAATGACATTTCGTCTTCGTCTGCCAATGTCACTATCCACCCGGTCTTCCGTCTCAATGCTTTCATTGCCGCCCGCACTCCGTTGATTTCCCGCTCTTCCGACTCGTCATTCAATGTGACCGTCGCCTGCACGGGAGCCCCCACGCGTTTCCTTTGAACTGGGACAAAGTCGCATTCTCCCGCCCCCTCGTCGAAATATGATATGTCGCGGCATACTCGGCGCAGTGCGAGATAAACCATGTTCTCGAATGCACGCGCGTCGTCTGGAGCAGTCGAAGCGGAAAGCACATGCCGGAGCCCTGTGTCGATGCAATATGCCTTGCGAGGATTCACCATCTGCACTTTTACGGACGCGCTGTAGATCGGCACAAAGTCAAAGAGATATGCATCGGAAAGATAGTCGCACCATTTCAGGATCGTGGCGGTAGACGAAATCGAGAGCGGCTGCCGCAAGCGCGTTGCGGAGATTCTGCACGAAATGTTTTCTACCAGATAGGACGCCAGTCGCCTCAATGCGTCGACCTCGCGGATTCCATGCCTGACAACCACGTCGCGGACAAGAATGTCCTCGAAAAGAGTTTCCAGCAATCGTTCGTCTCCGGATGCAAGATAGGCGGGAAATCCGCCTCTCCGCAGATATTCGCCTGTCGCTCCGGCACCTTCTGAGGTATTCACAAATGCCAGATACTCTCCATAGTCAAACGGGAAAAGCTCGCAGTCGACATGTCGGCCCGTCAACTTTGTTCCAAGTTCCTTGGCGAACACAGAGGCATTTGATCCAGTTACAGTGACGTCAAAACCTTCATCCAACTTGGTGCGCACATAACGTTCCCACCCTTTCATCTGCTGCACTTCGTCGAAAAAGAGATGTTTCGCGCCAACGGCATCGATGGCGCGGTCGATTCTGCCCGCATCCTTCAACTCGAGCCCGGCGAGGGCCGTCGACTCGAAATTGAGATAGAAGGCACTGTCTGGCGCCAGGCGCATCTGCTGCTCCATCAACGTGGACTTCCCGCACCGCCTGACTCCAGTGACAACGGACAGAAACCCAGCCGGCACATTTCCAAGACGTTCCAAGCGCGACATCCCGGGCGAACGCCCAAGAATGTTCGCCTTCTGCTTTGCGGCGACCTCCGCTATGACTTGCGCTCTTAACATTTCCAAACTCCTTTTCTTGCCTTGCAATAGTGTTTACTGCCAATGAATGCTTTTGTTTACTGATATTATACACTATCCGGCGTCCGATTGTCCATAGCACTGCAAATTTCCGTATTCAAGCCCCCATATCACCTTGATGCCCGTCGTGGGCGAGAAGTGGTTGAAGACCTGCTTAAGGTTCGTTCGCGCGGCGCGTCAACCTCCCGCCGACTACCACCGCATTTCGCAAAATCCGGCGGTAGGGTCACGCGTCCCGCGTGACCGGTATGGCGGTCGCCCCGCGACCGCCGCCCGTCCGCTCCCTGCGCGCAAACGATTCCCGTCAACCGAATCGCCTCACGCCAAATCACCACTTACGAAACGCCTTTCGAAGGGCCTGTCCCCTCGGGCTACTTCTTTTTCGTGGTGTCTGCGGTTCAAGCCACCCGACCTGAAAAAGCCGCATAACTGCAAAAATACTCAAAAGGCGTCACGGACGAAAGTATAGCAGAAACCGCTTGGAGGGGCAAGGCGAAAACGGTGGCATGAAGGGTCTGTCCCCATCAATGTGTCCCCATCAATGGGTGGCAGGCTGAAGGGCCTGTCCCCTTGACAGTCCTTTCTCGGCCCAGGACAGTGGCGTTCGCATTTTTTTACTATTTTGTTTTCGCATTATTTAAGATCGTGGTGCTACAATCCAATCCACCCGAATACAGGAAGAGGCAAGTCATGTCAAGAAAGAGTATAATCGTCGGCTACCAGCCGCCGCAGGGTGGGTTGAGGAGTGCCGCGCACGAGACATCGCTCTCGTCACGGTTGGATACAGATTCATTGCAGACGGCAACGACCAGGACGTGAAGCCGCCCGTCAAGGCATGCATGGATGATGTTGTCGCCGCCATACGCTACGTGCAGGCGCATGCAGTCCAGTGGAACATTGATGTTTCCAGGATCGGTATCGCGGGTGGCAGCACAGGTGCATGTTCCTCCCTCTGCCGCGCGCTCAAGGGCGGCAATGCGCCGAAGATCCGGGCGTTTTTCGCGAACAGTCCGCAGGCATCCATCGGGGCGGAATGTCGGGGTTTCTTCCACGCTGATACGCGCGCGGATTTCCTGTCCTGCCTTGCCGAAAGGGGAAGGCGGAATTTGCAGAAGTAACTTTTGATTTGCGAAAAACAACAAGAGAAAGGCATAATCCATGACAAGAGAAAAAGCACTCGCCGGAAGAACCATTGTCGTTGCTTTCGCGGCGTTCGCGTCAGGGGCGTTCGCCCTCGACATTGCGGACGCGACGTCCGTCTCGTACTCGACCAACGTCACGAAGCTCGTTGCGGCTGCCGTTGCGGCGGACGAAGATCTGCCCGCCGAGGCCGGCGTCCCAAGTTTTCATTTCGACGCGCTGCGGACGAACGAGACGGGCAAGGCCTGGACGTTCTCGAACGGAACCGTCACGCGCATTCCCTCGCTCTCGAACGACCGGTATCTGACAGCGGATTTCTCGTCTGCCACATGGACCGGCTGGTCTTCAACCGATACGCCGCTTGCTCCGGCATGGACATACGATTCGGACATCGGCGCCTATGTCGTCGATTTCGGGAATGTCGCATCGAAGAATGCCATGACGTTCGATCCCTGGTCGCCAGATGCCGGCGTGATTCCCACAAACTATCTGGCAAACATCGGTACGATCTTCGCAGTAGTGAAGAACCGCGGCGGATGGCTGATGGGCGGTAATGTCGGGGCGGCGGCTTCGGCCAGATATGCCTGGCATCGAGGCTATTCCATGATCACGGGAGCCAGGAATCCAAACCATGTCGATTCCCCAATGGTGGGAACCGATGCGGCAACCGACCTCAGGAACGGGAACTGTCGGCTGAACGGCGCCCCGGTCGAGAATGCATTGCGGTGCGGATTCAGCGGAGGATGGGACTATTTGACGGTTCGCACGGCCGCAGCCCAGATCGGGGCTATTGGCCTCGGTATCGGCGACGCGCGGACGAAGGAACTGGACAATGCCAGCATGAAAAACCGTTCCGGCGGAATCGCCTTTGCGGAACTTATAGTCTATCCGACAATCCTCTCCGACGACTTGTGCAAGCGCATCGAGGACATGCTTTCGAGAAAATGGTTCGGCGTTGCCGTGCGCGGTTACGGGTCTTGCTCTGCGGCTGGAGAGGTCCGCGTGGCATGCACGACTTCCGATACGCAGTATCACGATTCGCCGCCGGACGACGGCACGGGCGGCATGCAGGGCGTTGCCGAGGTGGCGGCGGACAATACGCTTGCCATCGGCAAGATTCGCGGCGGACGCAGCATGGCGGCGACATTCACGAAGACGGGCGCTGGACGCCTTGAGCTGGGGGACGCCTCCGAACTGGGTGGGAGGCTCGTCGTTTCGGAGGGAACCATTGCATTTGCGCGAAGGCCGATTCCTTCCGACCTGCCGATCACGCCGGCTTTGCGTTTCGATGCTTCTGCCGCCGGCGCAATCACGTCTGTTGGCGGATACGTGACAAGGTGGCGCAATGATGGCGGCGAAACCCCGAACGGCCAGACATGCTATGCCGGGGCGGAGAGCGATGCGGCGCGGCCAAGGCTGATCGACGCCGCCGTGAACGGCAAGCCTGCCGTAGATTTCGGTGCGTATGTGAAAGGCGGCGGCGGATGCGTCCTGCATATCATGACGAACGACAACATCAAGGCGCAGGTCAACTATCCGGCGACGTATGTGGCGGTTCTCTCGGCTGAAGATGGCGGCGGACACGTCCTTGGAACCGACAGCGCGTTTTCCCGCAGCGAGGAGCCGACGGCTTTCTGGAAGCCGCTTCACGCATCTTCCGGTTCTTGGATGGCGTGGATGAACGGCCTCAGGATCGACTATCCCGTATCTGGATATCTCACGCCGGATTATCAGGTGACTGCCGTCCGGGCCCCGAATGCCTCGGTTACGTGCATCGGCGGTTCGATTCTGAATTCCCAGGCGGTACGAGGCGGACTGAAGCTCTGTGAGCTCGTTGTGTACAAGGTGCCTCTGACGGAGAGGCAGATAGAGGATGCGCAGGCGTTCCTTGCGTGGAAGTGGCTTGGGCGGGTTCTGCCCGGCTATGCCGCCCCTGCGGAATCGGCGGCATCGGAGTCGGCCCGTCCGGATGTGGCGCATCTGGTGGTGGACGGTGGCACTGTTGAAGTCGCCGAAGGCGCGTCTGTCAAGGTCGGTCAGATTTCGGGCGGGACGCTGATCAAGACGGGCGGCGGTACGCTTGGCGTGACGTCTGGATCGTTGTCGCATCAGGTTACGGTTCGCGGCGGCGGCATCAGGCAATTGCAGCAACCCGAGCCTGCGAGCGCGTGTGCGCTGGCGGACGAAGCGGTCTTCCATGTGGCGGCGGACGAGGCGTCGTCGCTGGACACGGTCTCGGAAGGCGGAACGAATTTCGTTGAGAGGTGGCATGACCTTTCGCCTTTTCGAAATGTGGCGTGGTGTCCGTTGTCAAAGACGACCAAGTGCAAGCGGCCATTGGTAAGCGAAGAGACGTTGAACGGCAAGCCGACAATCGATTTCGGCGAGGTGAGCAATGGCGGATCTACGTTGTCTCTGGTGAAGTCGATCGACAATGCCCGCGCGGTATACGTCGTGTACAAGGCGTTGAGCACGGCAAATTACGCCGTTCTCGGAACATCGGGCGATACGGCGCTCGACTCCGGCGGCAGCACGCATGGCTTCTACTGCGATTTTCTGGCCGGAAGTAGTTCCAAGCTTCTCTATGGCTACAAGGATGAACAGGTGAAGAACGGCGACATCTTCATGGACGGCAACAAGGTGGCGTATAATGCGAGCATCGGCTCTTCCTGGCATCTGGTAGAGTTCCATACGCTTGCCGGTGCGCATATCAGTTCCTTGGCTCGGGATCGTACCACGTCGAGAAACGGCGGAGTGCGAATAGCCGAAGTCCTTGTCTACGACCGCGAGCTGACTGCGCGGGAACGCACTGCCACAAGAAACTATCTGCTGAACAAATGGTTCCCTTCTATTCCCCAGCAGGATATGCCTTCTCCCCAGACGGCGGTTCTGGGCATGGGCAAGCTGAACGCGGAGGGAGATTGCATGTTGGACGGCGATGGCGTGTTGAAGGTTCGCGACCTCGTAGGGCATCCTGAAGGGACCATCGTGAAGAGCGGGACTGGCGAACTCGAAGTGGCGTCGGCGTCGGCATTCACCGGTAAGGTGTCCGTGGCCGCCGGCGTGCTCAAGCTGAAAGGCGCGGAACCTTTGGATGAATCGGGATCGCCGGTCCTCGCCGGACGGCTTGCCCATTTTGACGCAAGCGAGAATCTCGCCTGCGACAGCCTCGGAAACATAACCAACTGGAGCAGCAAGGTCGGCACAATCAGGGCTCTGCCGTTTCTCAAGGGCACCGACAAGGCGTACATGAAAGCCGATTCCAGCCTGTACGGGCTGCCGACCGTCGTCATGCCGAACAAGGTGTCGCTCCGTTTCGCCGCCGCAGACGGAACCTGGGCCTCTCTTTCCGGAGTCAAGAGCGTGTTCTGGGTCGTCGGGTCGCAGGAGGGCGGAGGATTCATCTTGGCCGGCGAGTCGGGAACCTACAGTTTCCACCGTTATTATGTGTCGGGCGATTCTCCGGTCGGATCCATCCCGGATCGAGCGATCCTGCATTCGTCCTACGCGGGCGGGGACATCGCCAACACCTCAAGATGCACGTGGAGATTGAACGGGGAGACGATCACCGCCAGTTCGCAAGGACTTTCGGGTGCGTGGGACGTGCTGTCGATGAACCTGGGGGCGGACAGTTATACGGTTCCGGCGGTTGGCGGCTTTGCTGCGGATGCGCGCGCGTACCCTACTTCAGGGGCTTCGGGGATTGAGAGGATGGGCAACCAACGCCTGTGCGAAGTCATCTTCTACGACCATGCCCTGACAGATGATGAGGTCGCCAAGAACGAAGCCTACCTGAAGGCGAAATGGGGAATTGGCCCTGCGCAGACCCTGCAGCGCAACGGGCTTGAAGTCGGCTTGGACGGAGGTTCGCTCGATTGTAACGGTGCTAGCCAGTATGTTGCCGGTCTCTCCGGCGCGGGTTCTGTCGCGAACGGCGGACTGACGGTCGGCGAGCGGTGGACGATCACGTTGGGCCAGTCGGGCGCGGATATCGTATCTGTCGCAGGTCCGCTGGCGTTCGGTGAGGGTGTTTCCGTGCGGATCGAGAATGCCGAAATGCTTCCGGCGGCGCTGTACACGACGTGGATGACAGTTGCGACGGCGACAAGCATAGATGGCCTTGCGGCGCTCAATGCGGCCACGAAGGAAGTACCAGGGGCTACTCGTTATGTTAGCCCTCGTTTCCGCATCTGCGACGGTTCTCTCCAAATGCTGTTATCGGTTAAAGGCACTGTGATATCCATCCGGTAGAAGAAAGAGGGATTCGTCAATGAAAGTCCGAGTTGCGGCATTGCCGGTTCTAGTTTGCTTGGCGGAGATGGCCTATTCCTCTCCGCACGTAGTGCAGATCGAGGGTCTGCTGCCAGATGCGGAGGAAGGGCTTCTCCTAGGCAACGGCGATCTGTCGTGCAGCGTCTGGCCGAAGGGTGACGAGCTCGTGTTCAGGCTTGGCAAGGGCGACGTGTGGGATCGGCGCCTTTCGTACAATGAAGGGGTCAAGCCCGCAACGCTTGCCGAATATCGCAACGGCATCTTGCGCGAGGGATGGAAGCGCGCGCAATGGGGCCTTCAGAATCTCCCGGTGGCGACGAAGGGAACGAAGGACGAGAAGCGCATGCGCGAAATCGTCACCGGCGTGGCGCCCAACCTCCACTGGTATCCCTATCCGTGTCCGAAGCCGACGGGCGATTTCCGCTTGTTGCTGCCGTGCGACCTACCCGGCCCTATGAAGGTTGTCTCGCGTCTGCATGTCGAAGAGGGGCGCGTGACGGTTGATGTTTCATGGCGCAACGGCGTGAAACTGTTCGTCGAGGCGGTCATCTCTCCCGACGACAACATCCTCTCAGTCGATTGGCGGTTGGATGGCTGGAACGACGAAACACGCTACGGAAATGAATGGAATGCACCTGTCTGGTATGCACTTTCGCGTCATCGCGATCCGGAATTCAAGGCCTGGCGCGCAAAAAGGGTTGCCAGTCAGAAGGGGGTTCCGGGACATGCCTATACCAAGGACTACAAGCCGTTGCCGCCGCCTGTCGTCGATGGTAACGCAATCGAGCAGGTGTTTTATCCGGATCGGACGTTCCCGGACGGCTTCCGATACAAGATGTGGATGCACACGGACTGGAAGACGGGCCGCCGCTACGAGCCTTCGCCCGGTGACTTGTCGGGGGCGACCGTGTTCTTCCGTCCGAAGGAAGGAACCCTGCGCGGCGAGGCGCAGGTCGTCATCCGCACGTCGAACGACGTATCCTACAGCCCTCCCGGCATGGCGCACAGGAAACACGCCGACTATAGTGCGGCGGCGAAACGCGCAGCGACCGGCTATTGGGCGCGAAGCGGATTCTTGGTTCCTGGCGATCCGTTTCTGGAGAATGCCTGGTATGCGCTCTGGCATGCGCGGCGGTGTATTCTCAAGCCAGGCACGGTGCCGCCGGGGCTCTTCTTCCCTTCGACAGTGAAGGACTTCTCCTGGTGGCACGGGGACTACCATGCGAACTACAACGTCCAAGGCATCTACTGGGGTGACTTTACGGCGAACAGGCTGGATGACGCGCGAACCTACTTTGATCTGGTGGAGCGTTGGCTTGCCCCGATCGGCCGCAAGATCGCCCGGGACTACTATGGTTGCCGTGGCGTGTTCTTTCAGCTTCAGGGATTCCCGACAGATGCGGAAGATGACGTCAACGGGTCGATTGCGCTCGGTCGCATGGCGTACATGACGGGCTGGATGATGACACGTTACTGGGAATACTACGCATATACGCGAGACCGCGACTGGTTGGCGAAGCGCGGATATCCGATTATTCGTGATTGCGCTCTCTTTTATCTTGATTTTCTCCTGAAGGCGCCGCATCCCGACCTGCCGGAATCGCTCAATGATGGCATGTACCACGCTTTTCCGTCGAACGCCGGAGAAAGCCAGCCCGACGGTAACCCGATGACGCTCTGCGACTGCCGGCAAGTGTTGAATCACGCACGCTTCTCGCTGTGGGCGGCGATTGAGGCGTCCAAGGCACTCGGTGTCGATGCAGGGCTGCGTGAACAGTGGCAGGACCGTCTTGACCATCTGGCGAAGACGCGGCACGATCTGGCTGGCTATGAGAAGCACTGCTACATGTCTGTCCCCCCGGAGTTTTCCGACGGTGGCAAGCCTTACGTGGAGCCACCTGCCTATGCGGGAAAGCCTGCTCCGCGCCCTCCGCGCGACGCATGGTACTACGGCCACATGATCCTGCGTAGGATTGGCGTGTTACGGGACAATAGCTTCGTGCCGGGACGCGACTTTCCGGAACACCGCAAGACTCTAGAGGACTGGACGCATCCCAACGGCCTCGTCTGGGCGATGGCGATCAGCCAGTATGGACGTGCCGGCGCATGGACTGAGACGCTGTCCGCCATGGCGCCGTTCCAGGAGATGGCATTGCAGAGTTGGGACGGGGCGATCCGTCTTTTCCCGTGGTGGCCTAAGGATCGCGACGTTACCTTCTCCAATTGGCGGGCGCAGGGTGCCTTTCTTGTTTCGGCGACGATGAAGAATGGCCGCCCGGCGGACGTGACTGTGGTCAGTGAAAGGGGAGAAGACTGTCTTGTACACGGCTATTGGGTGGTGATGGATGCAGACGGCAACAACGTGCCGACGGACCGTGACGAATTCGGCAGATTGCGTTTCAAGACCGTCGCTGGCGGCTGTTATTCACTGACGGACGCCATGGGGGCAGACCCTTCACATCTCGAACAGGACGCCTCCATCCGCCGCAACGAAAACGCGATGAAGGAACGATGAGGCGAATTAAAATGCTAAGGCCCCGACCCTTTCGGATCGGAGCCTCGCCCCGTATCGGCAGAGCCTCACGGTCGGATGTGAACCTTTTGAGGGGTTCGGTGGGTATTGTACCGAATCCTGTCGGACTACGCAAGCGGCTAGATTTTCCAAAAACGAAAATCCGGGCAATGTGATGTCCTGGGCATCGAACTCGGGTCGACGCGCATCAAGGCCGTCAGGGCCTCAGCTCGATCGTCTCGAGCGGGGCGAGCCTAAGCGTCTTCACGCGCCCGTCGGGACGCATGACCTTGAGGTCGCTCGGCTCCTGCCGCCAGTTGGACGCGAAGCCGATGCGCTCGCCCTGCGCGTTCTCCCAGAACGACGTGAACACTTCCTTCGTCTCCACCGAGCCCTCGCCGCCCCACAGGCGGTAGCCGACCTTCGCCGGACGCGACTCGCACGCGACGAACGGACGGATCATCCGCCCCTCCAGCAGGAACGAGGGGTATTTCTTCCTGAGGGCGTCCAGGCCGTGCCGGAGCAGTATACGCCGAGCAGGTCGCCGCGCGCGTGCAGGGCGTCCCTGAACTTGGCTAGCTCCTCCTCGCCGCCGTACGGAGGCCACACGTAGGGCGGCGCCCACGGAGCCGTCCCCTCCCAGTGCATTAGGAGCGCCATGATCTTCGAGTCGAGCAGCTTGCCGTATTTCTCCACGGCCGACATCGCGTTGACGTACGGGAAGTAGCGGTTCGGCTTCATGTTGCGCGGCAGGTTGTCCTTGCCTTCGCCGCGGACGGGATAGATGAGGTTCACGGGCGAGTCGTACATCCACTTGGGGCGCGCGGGCTGGCGCGCGAATTCCGGCAAGGTGCGCACCCAGTCGCGGTATATCTCGCACGCCTCCATCCATCCGCCGCGGTATGCGCGGAGCGAATAGCGGAACGCTGGGCGCCACGCGCCGTCCGTCAGGTCGCCGCAGAACGTCTGGAGCGAAAGCCGCACCGTCTTGTCGTCGACAAGCTCCCACACCACGCCCTTCGGCGTGTGGCGCGGATCCACGGCGGAGAAGTACACGCCCATCCCGTCCTTGTACGCCGCCAGGAACTGCATCTGGCAGAAGCCGGGGTAGAGCGAGTCGCCGCCGCCGTTGAAGCGCTCCCGGTAACCGGCCGGACGATAGGCATGGCGCTTGTAGTCGTTCATCTCCACGCCATCCCAGTAGGGCCAGTACATCGTGCGGTCCGAAGCGATGCATACCTGCGGGCCGTCGAACCACTCCAGCAGCATGCCGGCTGGGATTCCCTCCACGGACGGCCTGAAGCGGAACTCGCCGCCCTCCGCGGACACGTCCATCTCCACGTGCAGTCCGTTGGAGTGCCGCCATGTCAGCCGCCCGCTATCGCGCGAAAAGGAGAAGCCGGTCGACTTCAGCAGCGTAGGCTCGCCCTTGCCGTCAAGCAGCTGCAGGCTGAACGCCTCGGCGGCCGGAACGGCCCGCTCCGCGCCGTCGGGCGCCACGAGCGACTCCACCGCTCCGTTTTTCTCCGAGAGGCGGAGCGTCGCCCCGGCCGATTTGAACTCGATGGCCGCGACGCATGTCGCCGCGAAGGCGAACGTCACGGCCGCAAGCATGGCGGATCTTCTGTCTGGCGTTTTCATGGCGCCTCAGATTCTACACTAAAACCCGCCCGCCAATCAACTGATAATGGCTTGTTCACGCAATCTGTCAGCGAATGCCCCCCACACACAGCCACTGGCCCACAGTCTGCGAATCGCTATTTAGATACCGATATTTTTCAATCTTATCCTTGCCTAACAAGGCCCTGGCATGAGATAATTCCATTTGCCGGACGGTAGAAGGCAATTTCATTCACATCAAGGACAATGATATGAGCAAAAAGCTAGAGACGATGACGCCGGAGCTGCGTGCGTTCATCGAAGAGTGGAAGGCGAAACCGGGCAACCTGATCATGGTGCTCCATCGCGTCCAGCAGACGTACGGGTACATTCCGCGCGAGATCGCCATCGAGACGAGCAAGATACTTGACGTGCCGCTCGCCAAGATCTACGGCGTCATTACGTTCTACAACTTCTTCCGCCTGCAGAAGGCCGGCAAGTACAACGTGCAGGTGTGCCTGGGCACGGCTTGCTACCTGCGTGGCGGCGACGACATCATCAAGGAGTTCGAGCGCCAGCTCGGCGTGGGCCTCAACGCGACCACGGACGACGGCATGTTCTCGGTGGAGGCGGTGCGTTGCCTCGGTTGCTGCGGCCTCGCGCCCGTGGCCGTGATCAACGGCGAGGTGCACGGCAAGCTGTCGTCGAAGGACGTGACAGGCATCATCAAGCAGTACCGTGACAGAGGTTAGTGGTTAGTTGCCGGTGTTTAGCGGCTAGTGCGAAAGAATTTACCTGACAAGGAGCAAGAGAATGGCTAAGTTGACACTTGAAGACCTGCGCAGGCTGCGCGGCGAGAAGCAGAAGGCGATGGAGATGCGCGACGCATCCAACAAGGACGTGCAGGTGATCGTGGGCATGGGCACATGCGGCATCGCCGCCGGTGCCAAGGACACGTTCACGGCGCTGGTGAACGCGATTTCGGACAAGGGCCTTACGAACGTCCTCATCCGCCAGACGGGTTGCATGGGCCTGTGCCACTCGGAGCCGACCGTGGAGGTCGTCGTGCCGGGCATGCCCACGGTGATCTACGGCAACGTGGACGCGGCGACGGCGAAGGACGTGGTGGAGAAGCATATCGTCGGCCACCAGCTGATCGACGACAAGATCCTCGACCGCCCGTCGATTGACATTGTGAAAGAGGCATGAACGCCCGCGTCTCATGTCTCGCGTCTCGCGTCCCGCTGCGGACATGAGACGTCAGGCGAGAGACGAGGCATTTAACAGGAGCAAAGAAATGGCATACGAATCATACGTTCTTGTGTGCGGCGGCACGGCGTGCTGCTCTGGCGGCGGCACGACCGTCGTCGAGGCGTTCAAGAAGGAGCTTGAGGCGGCGGGCCTCAAGGACAAGGTCCAGGTGGTCGTGACGGGCTGCCTCGGCTTCTGCGAGCAGGGGCCGATCGTGAAGATACTCCCGCAGGGCACGTTCTACGTGCAGGTGAAGGCCGAGGACGTGAAGGAGATCGTCGCGGAGCACCTCGTGAAGGGCCGTGTGGTCCAGCGCCTGTGCTACGACCCCGAACAGGCGAAGAAGCTCGTTGCCGAGGCGAACATCCCGTTCTACCAGAAGCAGTACCGCATCGTGCTGCGCAACTGCGGTATCATCGATCCGGAGAAGATCGAGGACTACATCGCGCGCGACGGCTACAAGGCGATCGAGAAGGTTCTCTTCGAAATGACGCCGGAGCAGGTGGTCGAGGAGATACTGAAGTCCGGTCTGCGCGGCCGTGGCGGCGCGGGCTTCCCCACTGGCATGAAGTGGAAGTTCGCCCAGCAGCAGCCGAAGGGCCAGAAGTACATGGTGTGCAACGCCGACGAGGGCGACCCCGGCGCGTACATGGACCGCTCAACGCTCGAGGGCGACCCCCACTCCATCCTCGAGGCCATGACGATCGCCGGCTACGCGATCGGCGCCTCCAAGGGCTTCATATACATCCGCGCGGAGTACCCGCTCGCCATCGAGCGCCTCCAGATCGCCATCAAGCAGGCGCATGAGCTAGGCCTCCTCGGCGACGACATCCTCGGCAGCGGCTTCTCGTTCGACATCGAGCTCCGCTTCGGCGCGGGCGCGTTCGTCTGCGGCGAGGAGACGGCTCTCCTCCAGTCCATCGAGGGCAACCGCGGCATGCCGAAGCCGCGTCCTCCGTTCCCGGCGGTGAAGGGCCTCTGGGGCCGTCCGACGGTGATCAACAACGTCGAGACGCTCGCGAACATCCCCGTCATCATCAACAAGGGCGCGGACTGGTTCAACAAGATCGGCACGGCCACCACGAAGGGCACGAAGGTGTTCGCGCTCACGGGCAAGGTGAACAACTCGGGCCTCATCGAGGTGCCGATGGGCACGACGCTCCGCGAGATCATCTTCGACATCGGCGGTGGCATCCGCGGCGGTCACCAGTTCAAGGCGGCACAGACGGGCGGTCCTTCCGGCGGCATCATACCGCCCCAGTTCCTCGACACGCCCATCGACTACGAGTCCCTGGCCAAGATCGGATCGATCATGGGCTCAGGCGGCCTGATCGTCATGGACGAGACGGACTGCGTGGTGGACATCGCGAAGTTCTACCTGGACTTCACGGTGGACGAGAGCTGCGGCAAATGCGCTCCCTGCCGCATCGGCGGGCGCAAGCTGCTCAACTACCTCAACAAGATCACCGACGGCCGCGGCACCGAGGACGACATCAAGCAGCTGGAGGCCATCTCCGACGCGATGTGCAAGGCCTCCCTCTGCGGGCTCGGCCAGACGGCCTCCAACCCCGTCAAGTCCACGCTCAAGTACTTCATGGACGAGTACATGGAGCACATCAAGGACAAGAAGTGCCGCGCCGGCAAGTGCTCAAAGCTCATCCAGTACAAGATCGATCCCGCGAAGTGCAAGGGCTGCACGATGTGCGCCCGCAAGTGTCCCGCCGCCGCGATCTCCGGCACGGTGAAGCAGCCGCACGCAATCGACCAGACGAAGTGCATCAAGTGCGGCCAGTGCGAACAGACCTGCAAGTTCGGCGCGATCAGCCACGGGTGACAACGGACGGTGGAGGCCCGCCTCCCCCGAACCCTCTCAATAAGGAAAGGATATTTCAATCATGGAAACCGAAATGATTACCCTTGAAATCAACGGCAAGACAGTCGAAGTTCCGAAGGGCACATCGATACTCAACGCCGCCAAGGCCGCGCACATAAAGATTCCCACGCTCTGCTACCACCCGGATCTTAGGGCTGGCGCGAGCTGCGGCATCTGCGTGGTGCGCCAGCTCGTCCCCAGCCGCAACCCCGCCGACAACGGCAGGCTCGTGCCGAGCCCCAAGCTCCTTCGCGCGTGCTGCACGGAGGCGACGGCCGGCATGCACATCGTCACGCACGACCCGGACATCGTCCAGGTGCGCAAGACCGTGCTTGAGCTCATCCTAGCGAACCATCCGTCGGACTGCCTCCAGTGCCCGCGTTCCGGTTCCTGCGAGCTGCAGTCCATCGCGGCCGACTTCGGCATCCGCGAGATCCCGTTCCCGAAGGAGGTCGTGCACCACGAGCCCGACAAGTCTACGCCGTCGATCGTCCTCTACCCGGACAAGTGCATCAAGTGCGGCCGCTGCGCGGAAGTCTGCCAGGAGATGCAGAACGTGTGGGCGCTCGAGTTCATCGGCCGCGGAGAGAAGACCGTGATGCAGCCCGCCGCCGGCGTGCCGCTCAACGAGTCGCCCTGCATCAAGTGCGGCCAATGCTCCGCGCACTGCCCCGTGGGCGCGATCTACGAGAACGACGAGACGGCCAAGGTGTGGGCCGCCCTGCGCGACCCTGAGAAGACCTGCCTTGTGCAGATCGCCCCGGCCGTGCGCGTGGCGCTCGGCGAGGCGTTCGGCCTCGAACCCGGCGCGCTCACCACGGGAAAGATCTACGCGGCCCTGCGCATGCTCGGCTTCGACAAGGTGTTCGACACGAACTTCTCCGCCGACGTCACGATCATGGAGGAGGGCACGGAGTTCATCAAGCGCTTCACCGAGGGCGGCACGCTGCCGCTGCTCACGAGCTGCTGCCCGGCGTGGACCGACTGGATGGAGAAGTACGCCCCCGACTTCACGGAGAACTTCTCGTCCGCCAAGTCCCCGCAGCAGATGCTCTCCGCGCTCGCGAAGAGCTACTGGGCCGACAAGAACGGCGTGGACCACACGAAGATCCACGTGACCTCGATCATGCCCTGCACGGCGAAGAAGTACGAGATCTCCCGCGACGAGAACATGTCCGCCACCGGCACGCAGGACACGGACGTGGTGCTCACCACGCGCGAACTCGCCCGCATGATCAAGGCGGCCGGCATCGACTTCAACGACCTCCCCGAGGAGAAGGCCGACGACCTGCTCGGCGCCTACACGGGCGCGGGCACGATCTTCGGCGTGACGGGCGGCGTGATGGAGGCGGCCCTCCGCACCGCCTACTGCCTGATCACCGGCGAGGCGCAGCCCCCGAGCATCGACTTCAAGGAAGTGCGCGGCATGGAGGGCGTGAAGACGGCCACCATCGACATCAAGGGCACGAAGGTGAACATCGCCGTCGCGCACCAGATGGGCAACGTGGAGAAGATCATCAACGAGATCCGCGAAGACCGCAAGAACGGCGTCAAGCCGCGCTACGACTTCATCGAGGTGATGGCGTGCCGCGGCGGCTGCATCGGCGGCGGCGGCCAGCCCTGCCTCGCGACGGACGCGGTCCGCGCGAAGCGCACGGCTGGCATCTACACGGACGACGAGAAGTCGACGCTCCGCATGTCGCACCTCAACCCGCAGGTCCAGGCCCTCTACAAGGACTACCTCGACGGCAAGACCGGCGCGCAGGGCGGCGAGAAGGCCCACCACCTCCTCCACACGAAGTACCACAAGCGCGACGTCTACCAGTTCAAGGCGTAAGCCCCCGAACGCACGACGCGCAACACGAAAGCCCCGCCGTTCCCGGCGGGGCTTTTGTTTCCACGGCGCAATTGATCGCTTTTTCGATATAGAGCGCGAGGCTAGATGCCGGTTTGGCGGATGGTGTGACCGAAGTGCCGCTTATAGATGCGATAGAGCTGGTTGGCGGACGTGAACCGCATAGACTTGACGACGGCACTCACTTTCTCGCCGGAGCGGATACGCTTCTGAACCTCTTCCAGCCGCGCTTTTTCTATGCTCTTCTTGATCGTCGTGCCGCAAACCTGCGAGAAACGCAGGTTCGCCAGCTGGCGCGAGCATCCCAGATGGGCTATGACATCCGAAGACGCAAGGCGGTTCATGCGGTTCGCGGCGATGAAGTCGAGCGCCATCTTTACGAGTCGCGTAGCCGAGACCGAGCATGACGTTGATTCGCCGCGGAATACCTCTTTGGCCGGTATGAGTACTTCATGTGTGCGCCCTTTCCATTTTGGGTGCTTGAATAGAAAGTCGAGCTCCCGCACCGCCTGTTGCCCCATCATGCGCATGTTGATTGGAACGCTCGAAATAATCATGCCGCACTTCGTATGTTGCGACACGTCGCAGTCCACGCCGACGACGGATATCTGCGAGGGTACGAGGATTCCCTCTGCCTTGCAAGCATTGATCACGTCAGCCGCGCGCATATCAGACGCGGTCATTACTGCGGCGGGTGTAGGCAGACCTCTTACCCAGACGCGCAGTCGCGTAAAGAAGTCCCCATAATCGCCGCTGTCATCAAATACGGACGTTTCGCAACCGTTGCGCTTCATGACTCGCCGGAATGCCATCATGCGCTCTTCGGAATAAAACGGATGTTTCAGCTCGTGGACGTAGCCAGCCGCCTTGCATACGCTACGCGCAAGGAGATGTTGCGCGGCACGGCGTCCGATGTCCGCATTGTCGAGCCATACGGAGGCCACGGCTTCGCAGCGGGCGGAGAGTCGCCGATCGGTGATGTTGACGAGAACTGTCGGCGTGTTCGATTTGGCGATACGCTGCATCACTTCGTCGGTTCCTGGCATCGAGAGTATGAACCCGTCGTACGGTTCGCCTTCCTCGTTTACAAGTTCGCGATTAGAGAAGAACCGTCCCGGACGGACCGTGCTCAGATGCCAGTTGCTCGTGTTGGACATGGCATCCAGGACGCCTGCAAAAAATTCACGTCCCGCATAGTCCCTCATCGAACAAACAACAAGCACGTTGTGGTGGCCTTTGATCTTCATGGCACGTTAGTATATCATGACATTGGCACAAATGGAACATGTCATTGGCCGATAATGAATGTCAATCCGTTGTCTCGGACAAACTCAATTTGTTATAATGGCCGCCATCTGCGCGCCTACGTGTCCCGCGTGTGCGGGAAGAGGCGAAACAAGGATCAAAAACGATGAGAGGAAAGGCCATGGCAACAGGAAAAGAGCTCTACGGCATGATGTCCTGCAAGAGATGCGCGGCCGCCGGAATCGCCGCGAGGATGTTTCTGATGGCGGCGATCGCGGCAATGGCCGGCGACGGACGTTCCGAGACCGTGACATACGACCTCTCGCGTCTGTACGCCCCGTATCTCACCACCTCGGAAACGAAAATCTGGGAAAACCGCGACCTCGCGGACATAGAATCTTTCACATGCATGGTCAAAGGCGGATGGATCGGCACGGCCACCCCAGGAATTGGCGTGATATGCGAACGCGCGCCCGGCGCCATGACCGTCCAGTTCCAATGCGTCAATGGAGGGTGCAAGACGGTAAGGGCTTATTTCCGGCAAGAAGGGGCGGACATCGTGGCGCGCGCCGACAAAGCGGCGCGTGGCGACGAGTCCAGCTACGGCACACCGTTGCCCGACAGCTTGTTCACGACGTCCCTCGCAACGTCCGATACGGCGAACGGCTATGGTGCCTACGGCATCGAGGCGTTCGGCGACGTGTCCCGGACCATCGGCGAACTTCCCGCCGGCGCTGACGAAATCGTGGTGGACGGCGGCATTCTCCAGGTGGACGTGGCGGGCGATTGCACGGTGTCCATGCCAATCTCTGGAAATGGAGGTATTCGCTTCCATGGTTCCGGCGCGCGTATCGAGACGCAACACGAATTCGGCAAGTATGTCACGAAAAACGCCCAGACGCTCATTGAGGATACGGACGTCTTCGACGTCGAAATCACGTCGGCGGTGTTCAACGGCGGCTGGGTAGGGCGCGTGGAAGGCGGAAAGGTCTATCATGCGACCACCAATGTCATGGACGGAACCGTTACGGTGGAAATAATGGCCCGCAACGCCAACAACGTTTTACGCGGCATGGTCGTGCAGCTCTCGCAGAACGGCGGCGACGTCGCCGTCAAGGGCCTGATCACCCGCCAGGCGGGCGCCGGACAGGACGAGTCCGTGAGCATTTACGACTGGACCAATCCAGACCGTCAGATCGCCACCTCCGCCACGGCAGACGGATACGGATTAGAGTCGATATCGTTTACGCGGCGTTCCCTCCCGACAGTGACGCTTTCTGGCGTGAAAAGCTGGACGGGCGGAACGACCGCCGACGGCTGCAAGGTGAAAGTGACCGGAAGCCAGCTTGCAGCCGGAACGACGGCGCGGGCGGTGGACGTCGGTACGCTGGAACTCGCCGCCGGTGGCGAGTGGAATGTATTTCCGCAAAACACTTTCGTGGCGGAAACCGGTTCCGAAATCCGCTGCATGGCGCCATGGACGATCAACCAGACAGACGTTCTGAAGGTTCTGGGAGGTGCGGTGTACAACGGGAACCGAAACCACTATGTCAACAACGCGCTCTTCGCGGACGGTGCGAGCTGGAGCGGACAGACGCTGCAGGTCGCATACCAGCGCGACGCCTGTCTGCAGACGGTGGGAGACGGCGAGATCGACATCTTCTCCGGCTTCCGCCTTGTCGCCAACAACTCCGAAAGAAAGGTCGTGCTCGACACGCAGGCGGACATGGTGGTGCATGGCGCGCTTGAGGAGAATACTGTGTATTCCGGCGCAACGTTAGCGAAGAAAGGTTCCGCAAGGGCGACGTTCGCGCAAGGCGGCGCGATCACCGGTCCATTGCAGCTTGAGGGCGGCACTATCTCCTTCGGCGATAATGCGGTTTTCGGCGCGCTCGTCGTAACGGGGAACGCCGCCGTGGAAATCGGCGCTGGCAAGACATTGTCGTTCACGGCATCCGCCGAAAAGGAATGGGCCGCAGACGCGCGGCTCGACATCGCCGGGGCGTTTGATCGTTCCAACCAGGTCATCCGTGTCGGCACGGACGCGACTGGGCTCACGACCGCTCAGTTGAGGGCGATACGCATCAACGATATGCGCTGTATGATTGACGAAAACGGCTGGCTTCATCCGTACAAAGGCGGCTTTGCAATATCGATCAGGTGACGAATCGAAAAAGGAGAGGTTGACATGAAGGTTTCAAACACGCTTGCAGTGGCGGTCTCGTCGTTCGTGTTGTCCACAACCGTTGCGGACAGCGGCAAGTTCACGGTGGCGACATGGAATATCGGGCATTTCTCGCTGGGCATAAGCGCGACTTCGAAGTTTCCTGCCGCGGAGGGAGACAAGTGGCGCGAGGCGTACAGGGGATTCGTCGACCCTGTCGGCGCGCGCATCATGATGGTAGAGGAATATTCGCCGTACATGGACACCGAGAAGACCTTACGTACGCCTGAAACCGTCTTCGGCGGATACAAGGTGTCACTTGAGGGGCCGTCCGGCGGCGGTGGACACGTGAACTCCATCTTCGCCAACGGCTGCGCGTGCAAGAGCGATGGCGTATATGCCTACAGCCGTCACTACCAGAACACGAACTTCCACTTTATGCTTGCGGACATCGACGGACTTGAGACTCTAGTGATCGCCACCCATCTTGAACCGAACTGGCCCAAGAACCATCGGGAGATGCGCACGGAGCAGATTCGGCAGCTTCTGGAGGCGGTCGGCGATTTCCCGCGCGTGATCATCGGAGGCGACTGGAATGTAGATTCGCAGGAAGAGCTTAAGCCGTTCGTCGACTCCGGGTTTTCGCTTGCCAATGACGGTTCCATCCTTACGTGCTACTCATGGGAGCCCAAGATGGCAATCGACAACATAATCGTCAGGGGGTTTGCCGTCTCGGACGTCCATGTTCACGCAGACAAGCGCCTGAGCGATCACTGCATGCTTTCATGTTCGCTCGTACCTACCGACGTACGGGCAGTCGTTCGCCCGGTCCGTCCGCCGCGATACGAACCATTCCTGACGGCTGAGGAACGCGTCGTGTGGAAGAATACGGACATAGCCGAGATCAAGGCCGTGTCGGCAACGCTTCAGGGCCGATGGATTCCTGTGCGCCATATGGCGAAAGGGGTGATAACCGAGCGCACGGCCGACTCTTTCACGGTGCAGTTCCAGGCGCTTGACGGATACTGCAAGGCTGTACGCGCCTATTTTCGGCAACGAGGCCAGGACATCGTGGCGTGGGCGGACAGGGCTGGATTTGACGACATGTCATACTACGGCAAACGCATGCCGGACGCGTCGTTCAAGCACGAACTTGCCACATCGACGGAAAACGGCGCCTATGGAGCCTGCCGGATCGTGCCGGCCGACTGCTATCCGATTGTCTGGTAGGGAGGTTGTCGATGACTACATGGACTATTCGGTCGGTGGCCTTGGTTGTCGCCGCGGCGGCATGTCGATGCGTAGCGGCGGAACTGCCGACGGCGCGCGTAGAGCGGTATCACGGCGAGCCGGCGGTTATGGTGGACGGCAGGGCGTATCCGCCGATGTCCATGCTCGTCTGCGACGATTGGCATCCCAAGAGCGACGCCGAGCAGAAAGCCTACTGGCGGCGGCTTGCGGATGCCGGCTCGCGCGTGTTCTACGTCACTTGTACGACGGCATGGCACCAGCCGGAGAACAAGGAGAATGGATGGCCAGACGGCACGGACTGCGCGATCGCGAAAATCCGCCGCCTCATAGACGCGGTGCCGGACGCATGGATCATGCTTCGGCTTAACGTCAGCCCGTCGGCCGAATGGGTCGAGGCGCATCCAGAGGAGATGGTGACGTACGACGACGGATCGCACCGCAAGACGGTATGCACGACGATCAGCGGCAAGCCGATCAGCGGGATGCTTTCGCTCTGTTCCGGCAAATGGCGCGAGGAAGGGGCGCATGCGCTTGAGGAATTTTTCAGACGGTTGGACGCAAGCGACGTGTCGCGACGCGTGATTGGGACGTTCCTCTGCGCCGGCGGCACGTCCGAATGGTACTACCCCATCGGCATGACGACGCCGGAGGGACGGTACTGCGATTTCTCCGAGCCGTTCCGCCGCGAGTACGAGTGTTTTATTCGCGCGAAGTACGGAACTGTGGAAGCTTTGCGCAAGGCGTGGAAGCGTCCAGACGCCACGTTCGAGAAGCCTCTTGTCCCGACGCCTGGCGATCAGGCTTTCATCAAGAACGCGGACGCCAAGATACTGAACGCGCTCCATTCGTGGGAATACGAAGACCGCACGCTTGGCGGCAAGAACGGCGACGCCAACAAAGACGCGCATGTTGGCGTATTCCTCAACATGGACGGGTTCGCGCATGTCAAAGACTTCTACGACGCATGGCACGAAGGCACGGCAAACACGGTCATCCATTTCGCGCGGACGCTGAAGCGTATTAGCCCGAACCGGCTTACGGGCGCGTTTTACGGTGCCTTGGGCTGTACCGGCTACTTCAATCTCTCAACGTCCACCGGGACGCAACGCATTCTCGACTCGGGCGTGGTCGATTTCCTGGCGGCGCCAGGCGTGTACAACAACCGCGAGCCGGGCGGCATAGTCGCCCAGCGCGAGATGCAGGATTCGTTCCGGTTGCGAAACCTCATATACATCTGCGAAGACGATTCGCGCACGCACTTGTGCAAGCCTTGGATGCAGCGCGACGCGATGGCGCTCTACACGGTGGCGGATTCGGTGAATACCCTCAAGCGCGATTTCGCCCGCAACATCTGCGAATGCTTGAACGGCTGGTGGTTTGACATGGGCAACGGCTGGTACGACGATCCCGCAATCCTTTCCCTTTTCCGCAGACAACGCGAAATCGCCGACATCGCCTATTCGCTCGACAGGACGAAGCGCAATGAGATCGCAGTCGTCTGCGACGCGGATTCCATCCATGCGGTTTCCGAGGCGACGAGCAAGCTGGTGCTGGACTATTGGCGAACATCAGACCTGGGACGCATCGGCGCTGGCGTGGACTGGTATTTCCTCGACGACCTTGCGAATCCGAACATGCAGGACTACAAGCTATACGTAATGATGAACGCCTATTGTCTCACGGCGGAGAGACGGGAGGCGATATACGCCAAGGCGCGGCGAAACGGGGCGACAATACTTTGGATGTATGCGCCTGGATTCGTGGACGAGCGGGCAAATGGCGTAATGTCGCCAGAGAACGTGGCGGCGACGGTCGGCATGAAGGTGGGGTACATCGGCCACACGGTGTTCCCTCATTTTCGGATAGAACCTTCCGCGTTGCACCTGCTAAAGAGGACGTCGGTCACCAAGCGCTACGGAGTGATCGATGCGGATGTTCACAGCAACATCTGGATGGAGCGCCCGCTAGTTCCGCCGCCGTACCTCAATCCCGCGTTCCATGTGAACGATCCTGGCGCTAAGGTTCTGGGACGGTACTGTTCGGACGGCAGGGTCGCGCTGGCGATGAAAGACGTCGGCGGCGCGCGAAGCGTGTACTGTGCCGCGCAGGTGGTGCAATACGACCTGCTTTCGGCGATCGCCGAACTTGCCGGATGCCACATATACGCGTACGGCGGTGACGTGATCTATGCCAACGAGAACTTCGTAAGCGTCCATGCCAAGGACGACGGCACGCGCACAATCCGCTTCAAGCGTCGTTGTTCGCCGTATGAGGTCTACGAAAAGCGCTTCTACGGGCGCGAAGTGGAGAGCATTGACGTGGACATGTCGCTCGGCCAGACGCTCATGTGGCGCGTGGACGAATGACAAGATGTCTTGTCCCGGCTCGTATTGCAATATTTCGTATTGCTGACGCATAAGATTCCTGCTATAATTGTCACATTGACAAACCGTCAGTTGCCAACGGGCGGTTTGTCAACAGGGCGAAAGGACACGCAAAACGCATTGACCTCGCCGCCCTAAAGGCCAAGGTCGAGGTGTTCTACACGAAAAACCCCGACATGCGCAACCTCGCCAGCGACTGTAAAGGGCTTTCTCTCGTTGACATGTAGCGTTAAGCGCGACGTCTACCCGTTCAAGGCGTAAGCCCCCAAACGCACGACGCACAACGCGATGTCCCTTAGATGCGCACCCTTATCCCGGATTTTCCGGGATAAGGGTGATTCAACACATCCGTAGTGCACATCGCCGTTTGTTTGATATAATATCCGCCCATGGATTCCAGAGACCTCTCAAACGTGCGAAATATCGGTATCGTCGCCCACATTGACGCGGGCAAGACGACGACAACCGAGCGCATCCTCTTTTACACCGGCAAGATCCATGCCATAGGCGAAGTGCATGAAGGCGATACCACTACGGACTGGATGGTGCAGGAACGCGAGCGTGGCATCACCATTACATCCGCCGCCATCTCGTGCGAATGGAAGGGCTGCAACATAAATCTCATCGATACTCCGGGACATGTCGACTTCACTATGGAAGTGGAACGGTCTCTGCGTGTCCTCGATGGCGCCGTAGGGGTCTTCTGTGCGGTGGGTGGCGTCCAGCCGCAGAGCGAGACGGTCTGGCGCCAGGCAGACCGTTATCGAGTGCCGCGGTTGGCGTTTGTGAACAAGATGGACCGCATGGGCGCAGACTTTGGCCGCGTCGTGCAGGAGATGCGTGACAAGCTGCATGCGAACGCCGTGCCGATCGAGCTGCCGATAGGCAAGGAGGATTCTTTCACGGGGGTTGTAGATCTTGTCGAGATGAAGTCCGTGATCTTCGACGAGGCGTCGCTCGGCGCGAAGTTTACTGTAGGCGACGTGCCGGCCGAACTGAAGGACGATGCGGAGCTTGCCCGTGCCGAGCTGTGCGAAAAGGTCGCCGACCTCGATGAGGGGGTGATGGAGGCGTATCTGGAGAAAGGAGACCTTTCATCCGACGAACTGAAGGGTGCGATTCGCCGCCTTGTCGTCTCAAACCAGATGGTGCCGGTGCTTTGCGGCACGTCGCTGCGTGACAAGGGCGTGCAGCCGCTACTTGACGCCGTGGCTTGGTATCTGCCGTCGCCTCTGGACCGCTCGGCCACAGAGGCGACCGATCTCAAGAGCGGCGAAAAGGTAACTCGCAGGCCGGACGAAAAAGAGCTGCTGTCGTCGCTCGTCTTCAAGATCGCCGCCGACAGGTTTGTAGGGCGGCTCTACTTCGTGCGCGTGTATTCCGGCATCCTCAAGAAGGGCGCGAACGCATACAACCCGCGTACGAAGAAACGTGAGCGTATCATGAAGATCGTGCGCCTCTTCGCCGACCAGCAGATAGAGGTGGACGAGCTGAAGGCGGGCGACATCGGTGCCATTGTCGGTCTGAAGGACTGCACGACGGGCGACACGCTCTGCTCCGAAATGAAGCCGTGCTACCTGGAGCGCATCGTCGCGCCGCAGCCCGTCATGTTCCTTGCCATCGAGCCGAAGAGCGGGGCGGACAAGGACAAGCTCGTTGAATCCATGGCGCAGCTGGCGGCGGAAGACCCCACATGCCAGGTGCGGCAGGACGACGAGACAGGCCAGACCATCCTCTCCGGCATGGGCGAACTCCACCTGGAGATACTCGTGGACCGGCTCAAGCGCGAGTTCAAGTGCGCGGCTAACGTCGGCAAGCCTATGGTCAGCTACGTTGAAACCGTGACGCAGCCGGCAGTGAAGGAATTCACCTTCGACCGCGAACTCGGCGGCAAGCGTCACGCCGTGACTTTGACCATGGAGATCACCCCCCTTGATCGCGGCGCCGGCAGAAAAGTGGAGATCGGGCGTGCCGTCAAGATGGCGTTGCCAGATCCCAAGCTCGAAGAATGCATAACGCAAGGCCTGATGGATGGCGTCATGACAGGCGTCCTTGCCCGTTACCCGATGACAGACATCGGCGTGACGGCGACTGGCGTGACGCTCGTAGACCCCGAGGTTTCGGACGAGATCGCTCTGCGCGGCGCGGCGGTGATGGGTTTTCGCGAGGCGGCAGAGGCGGCGAAACCTGAATTCCTCGAGCCCATCATGAAACTTGAGATCACAACGCCGCCAGAATCCGTGGGTGAAGTGCTCGGCGACCTCAACGGCCGTCGCGGAACGGTGCTGGACATGGAACAGCGCAGCGACATGCAGGTGGTTCATGCCCGTGTGCCGATGGCGCAGATGTTTGGTTATGCCACGGCGATTCGCTCGCTCACCAAAGGACGCGCCTCGTATTCCATGGAGCCTGACAGCTTTGACATCGTGCCGCGCAACGTGCGCGAAGAGCTGTTGGCGAGATAGCCGGTTGATTGGCTTTGCAGAGGTCATAGGCATTCTGAATTCACCGTGCCTGACGTAATGGAAAAGAATGAACAGGCTGCCATTGCCTTGGTGCGGCGTGTGGCGTACGCAGGTGCGACAGTGAACCTGTTGATCGCCGCGGTGAAGTTCGCCGGTGGCCTGGCGTTCTCGTCGCAGGCGCTTCTGGCAGACGCGGTACATTCGCTTTCCGATCTGATAACCGATGCTGTTCTGGTGTTGGGAGTCAAGTTCTGGATTTCCCCTGCCGATGAAAGCCATCCCTACGGACACGGCAAGATAGAGGCGGTCGTAACCGCCTTCATCGGTCTTATGATAGCAGGCGTGGCGCTGGAGATCGGATGGAAGGGGCTTTGCGCGCTCTTTCAGGGTGGAAGTTCCTCGCCGGACGCAATGGCATTCGTCGTGGCCCTTGTATCCGTGGTTGCGAAGGAGGCGCTCTATCGTTGGACGCATGCCGTTGCGAAACGACTCAACTCGCCAGCGACGGAGGCGAACGCATGGCACCATCGGTCCGATGCGATTAGTTCAATGCCTGTGGCTGTGGCGGTTGCGGTCGCTCATTTCTACCCGTCGCTCAAGTGGCTTGATGCCGCCGGGGCGCTACTTGTGGGCATATTCATCCTGCGTGTAGCCTGGCAGATCGCCAAACCGGCGTTTCATGCTCTGACCGATGCCAATTGTCGTGCCGCCGTGGATGATGTAGAACGTATCGCACTGGCTGTTCCAGGAGTGTTGCGAGTGCACAAGATACGAATTCGCCGGTATGGCGGCACGTTGCAATGCGATCTGCACGTACAGGTGGCAAGGGACATGTCCCTTTTACAGGGACATGCAATCGGACATGAGGTGAAATCTGCTATCTTGTCGTCAGGTATCGGTATGGTGGATGCCGTGATCCACGTGGAGCCGGTTTCTCCAGATGGACTGTGATTTTGGCGGCAATGACGGGTGCGTGGGGATAAAGACATGGAAAGCAACGGATGGTGCAGCGGGTCAGGAATTGGGACGGCATGAAGAATGGATAATGGATTGAAAGATTTCAAATGCCGGATGTGCGGGGCGTGCTGCCGCATCAAGGATGGGATCGTGCGGGTGTCTGATGATGAAGTCGCACGTATCGCCGCATTTCTCAAGGTGCCGGAGATGGAGTTCATAGCGCATGAGACTGAAATCGCTCCCGACCGCAAAAGCTTGATGCTCAAAAACCGTCCTGACGGTGCGTGTGCCTATCTTGCAGAGGATGGCCTTTGTCTTATCAATCCCGTTAAACCCGACAAATGCAGGACATTTCCATTTGAATGGACGAACCACGACTCGTCAACCGTATGTCCGGTACTTGAAGAATGCAGGGCAAGATAACGCGGCTGCATCTGCAATGCCGGCCATGCCGTCTGCGTAAAGTGCCGCGGATGGCTTTAGGCGTCCCTTCTGAGCGCATCGACGAGCGCTTTGGCGGCTGGGGACAGAGGTGTGTTCTTGCGCCATGCGAGATAGACATCGCTTGCGAGCGCGGGCGAGAACGGGCGGAACACGACGCGCCCGGCGAACTCCTGCGGGATCATCCCGTCGATGCAGACCGCCGCGCCGAGACCCGCCTCGACCAAGACGGCCGCGTTGTAGATGAGATTGTAGTTGGCGACCACGTCCAGCTTCCCGAACGGGCAGCCGAACCACCCGGCGAGAAACTCCTTCACCATCGCCTGCCGCGAACAGATGAGCGGAATTCCTCTTGCGTCCTTTGGCGAGATTCGTTTCTTCGCGGCGAACGGCGAATCCTTCCTGACGGCAAGTCCCCAACGGTGCGTGTAGTGCAACGTCAGGTAGTCGAATCCGTCGTAGCGCCCGGGGCCGACAAGCACGCCAAGGTCGAAGGTCCCCTCGCGCAGATGGGCGATGATGTCCTCGCCGTTGCCCGACGTGACGGAGAAGTGCAATCTGGGGTTGTCACGGTGAAGTTCGTTTGCCGCACGGGCCACGAAGCGGAACGCCGGCGTCTCGCCGGCGCCGATGGAGAGCGTACCCGCAAGTTCGCCGGAATCTTTGGACTTGATTTCCGTCTCGATGCGCTCGGCGAGATCCACGAGGTCGTCGGCACGCCGCTTGAGGGCGATGCCTTTTTCCGTCAACGTGGTTCCGCGAGCCCTGCGCTCGAACAGCTTCTGGCCGAGTTCGTCTTCAAGCGCGGCGAGCTGCGTCGAAAGCGCGGGCTGCGAGACGTGGAGCCGTGCAGCGGCACGGGTGATATTCCCTTCCTCCGCCACAGCGAGAAAATATCTGAGTATTCTTAAGTCCATGCCACATAACATACCACATTCAGGAATAAGCGTAAATTACGACCTGGCCAAAGGCATTTACGGTCTTCCACGGCACGGCCATGATATGGTATCATGTACGCCTTTCGGATTGCAAAGGCAGGTGAATGTCGGCCATGGATAGAGAGGATATCAAGGCATTGAAGGGGCGCGGATGGCTCATCAACAAGGGAGGCGGCACCTTTTCGGCGCGTGTCGTTGCCGTGAGCGGGAAAATGGCGTCCGACCAGCTGCAGGCGCTCGCCGCGGCCGCACGGCGGTTCGGACGCGGCGAAGTGACGTTCACGTCGCGCATGTCCGTGGAGGTCCCTGGCGTTCCTGCGGCGATGATCAAGGAGTTTGAGGAGGCGCTTGCGGCCGTCGGGCTTGCCGTGGGCGGCACGGGGCCGCGTGTGCGGCCGGTCGTCTCCTGCAAGGGGACGCTCTGCCCGCATGGGCTGATCGACACCTTTGCGCTTTCGGAGAAGATCCACAGGAGTTTCTACGAGGGATGGCATGGCGTGGCGCTTCCGGCGAAGTTCAAGATCGGCGTGGGTGGATGCCCCAACAACTGCGTCAAGCCCAACCTGAACGACCTTGGCGTAGCGGGCGCTGTGCTGCCGGGCGGCGGACGCGGCTACAGGATTTTCCTTGGCGGGCACTGGGGACGCACCGGCGCGGCCGGACGCGAAGTGCCGGAGATCCTGCCGGACGAAGAGAGCGTGCTCGCGTTCATCGAGAATGTGCTGAACTTCTACCGGTCCAACGGCCTGCCGGGCGAACGCTTCTGCAAGATGCTGGACCGTCTCGGCTTCGAGCGGGTGCTGCCACGGATGCTGTCAGGAAGAATTCCAGCCGAATGTTCCGCCGGTTGCGGAGCGGATTGATACGTTCGGGCGGCTTGCCGACCGTGACCGGCGTCCGCCATCTCGAACCCGAAGAAGCGGCGGGGCGCTCGCGCATGTCCAGCCGCACCATCGACAGCAGCTCGACACACGAAAGGACATGTCAATTAGACGGTTTGGATTGCTTCCAAAGCGCCTCGCAAAAATTTTCGGGTCTTCCAAGTTTTTTGTGGAAACTCCGATGCGAATCAAAGACGCTCCGCTAACGCTTCGCAGAAGGCTCCGCAGATCTTTCGCACCTCCATATCTACTTCTACATCCCATTTCAAACTGCGGCTTTGCCGCAGTTTCCAAAGCCGTCCAGGGAAGTTTCGTGCAAATAGTGCGTTGGCATTGGGCACAAAGCATATCAGGCGTAGCGTTAGCGAAGCCTCTTTGATGCCATCGGAGTCTTACCGACGGAATCGGATTCGTTCCACAAAATTCTTTGAAGAACCAAATTTTCTCAAAGGAGCCTCATTTCGCTTGCAATTCACGGACGATATGCGTAACCGGCCCCGTGGACGGTCTTGATCTTCCTGCCGTCCGTTCCGAGCTTTTCCCTGAGCCTCCATATGGCCTGGTCTATGGATCTCGTAGTGCCTGCATATTCTCCATCCCAGAGGAAATCGATAAAAGCCTCGCGGGCGATAGATTCGCCTGCATGTTCCGCAAGGAATTTCAGCATTCGCACCTCGCGTGGCGCCAGCGGATGTTCGCGGCCACGCTGGTCTATCAGACGATACCGCGTGCCGTCCACGCGATGGGCCCCGAACATGAAAGAGGAGCCCAGCCCGGGCTTGGCATCCGGCACGTGAGCGGCGATGGCTCCAGCACGGCGAAGGGCGGCGCCTATCCTTGCCAGAAGCTCTTGCGTGCCTACGGTCTTGTCTATGTAGTCGTCTGCTCCACGCTGGAGCCCCCTGACGCGGTCACGCTCGGCGTTCTTTGCGGTCAGCATGAGAATCGGAACCAGCGGGTTCTTTGCTCGCATCTCCGCGCATACGCTGAATCCGTCCCGCCCTGGCATCATGACGTCAAGCAGCACGATATCAGGGCATTTCTCCGCAAAGGCCGCCAGCCCCTGCGCGCCATTTGGCGCCGTGCGCACGGCATGGCCGGCATCTTCCAGCATGTCTGCGAGGGATTCGCGGAATGCCAGGTCGTCTTCAATCACGAGAATTTCAGCCATGGGCGTCCTCCGGAAGCTGGAGCGTGAATACGCATCCTCCGCCATTTCGTTCAGAAACGGTTATGTCGCCGCCCATGTCGCGGGCGAAGCAGCGCGCCAGGCTGAGACCTATGCCTGCGCCGCCTGTGGTACGCGTCAGATCGTCGTCTATCCTGTAGAAGCGGTCGAATACCGCCTCTCTAAGATGGGCCGGGATTCCGGTCCCGCAGTCGATCACGGACATGCATGCCATGCCATCGGAGCGCGACAGCTTAACCGTGACAGGGCCGGCCGCCGCTGCATATTTTGCGGCATTGTCCAGGAGATTGCAGATTATCTGGCGAGTGGCGGAAACATCCGCCCGGACGCAGACCGGCCCTTCCGCCACAACCGAGATGCCGGCTGCGGCGAAACGTTCCGCGAACGACGCCGCCATTTCACGCGCCATGGCGGCCATGTCGAACGATTCCGGCGTGTAGCGGCGGGTGCCCTTTCCCGTCCGTACCAGTTCGAGGAGGGCGTCTATCTGGCGGATCATCTCGTTGTTTTCGCTGGCTATCGTCTGATAGGCGGCATGGAGTTTCCCCGGATCAGTCATGCGGCCTGACAGCAGACGCTCGATTTTCAGGCGCACTACGGCGAGAGGCATCTTCAGCTCATGGGACAGGTTGTCGATGAACGTCGCTTTCCTGAGAGATTCCTCGCGCGCCCTGTGGGCTGCGCGCGCCAGAAGCCATCCACCGGCCGACAGCGAACATGAAAGAAGCGCCACAAGACATATGCCGGCGGCGAACAAGGTGGTAGGATCTTGCCCCTTGAGGTTGTCGTGCATGCCGATGGTCAGGCCGGCCACTTCGCTGTTCCCGAGGCGTGCCCAGGCTATTGCGTCGCCGCTGGACTCTTCAGGGAACCATCCGCGAGGAGATCCCAAGCCCTTTTTCTGGTTGGCGCGCCATTTCATGTCCGGCCCAAGCAGTGAAATCGCGGACGCTGTCAGATTCGTATGCCAGATCGCGCCAGACCCTTTCTTCCATATGAACGCTCCCGTCACGAGTGTCGTGCCGTTCGTATCTGCGGATTCCAGGAATTTCCGCAGCACGGCGGTTCGCTCAACAAGGGAATCCCGCGCTTTCATTGCCTGCTGCAGATGCTTGGCGACGCCTTCTCCGCGTTCATGACGCGCTGCGGCCACATCTTCCTGGCCCTGCCTGTAGGCAAGATGCAAAAGCAGCAGTCCGCCGATCGCAAATGCGACGGCGGGCAGGCCGATGACGGTGAAATATGCTTTCAGGTCCCTGTCCACGGTTCTGTCATGGCGAGTTCGCGACCGTCGGCGAGGCCAGGCGGTCGAGGATTTCCCGGGCAACGGTCTCAGGCCGCACTGCGGACGAGGCCGGAACGCCCATCCTTGCGGCGCCGTTCTCGAACATTGGCGTCATGACGTGAGACGGTTCGATGGCTTCCACGCGGATGCGTTTCGGGGCCAGTTCAGCCGCCAACGCCCGTACCGCGGCGGACAACGCGCCTTTGGAGGCGCAGTAGGCGGCGCCCCCCGGCCATCCCTCCCTGGCCGATATGGACGAGACCGCCACTGCGGCCGCGCCACCGGCGGCATGGGCGCCACGGGCGGCAAACGCGCGCATCAATGCTATGAATCCGCCGCAATTGACGCGCAGCGCCTGTTCAAATGATTCGGTGTCGAGCCGGTGGAGCGGCAGCACCGGGCACACGCCGACCGAATACACCACCCCGTCGAACGGCCCTTCGTCCGTGAACAGGCGCATGAGAGCAATGTCTCGCGCCTCGGTTTCGGAAAAGTCGACAGGCGCGATCACATGCCTTGACGGGCATTCCATCATCGAACGGGTCCGTTCAAGCTCGTCTTCACGACGGGCTGTCAGAACGCATTTGGCCATGCGATGCGACGCTTCGATGGCCACAGCCCGTCCTATGCCGGACGACGCACCTGCCACGAGGAGCGTCATTTCTTCTTCATCCAGCCTTTTTTGTCGACAATGTCGTTTACGAACTTTCCTAGCTTGCAGTCCTTCAGCATGCCGTTGCGCCATAGGACGTCGTACGATTTCTTGACGGAGATTATCGCGCCCTTGTTCGCCTGCAGCGCGTCGTCGTCCATCTTCTCCAGCTGCGCGAGGTATTCTCCGCAAAGCTTCTTGGCGGCGCTGCAGAACGGCTCTTCCTTCGAATAGGAAATCACCTCGAGAATCTGGTTGACCGTGTTTGCGGATGCGTTGTTCAAGTCGATCTTTTCGAAAAGCCGGGCGGCAGTCTTGCCGCGCAGGGCCATTACGTCGTTTTCGTCGGCCGCAGGGCCGCCATGCGTGGTGTTTGCATATCTGGACGGTATTTCGCGGATCCAGATGTTGCGGAAGTGGACAGGGTTGCCGTGGTCCTGCAGGCCTAACGGCAGCTTCGTGGCATGCGGGGCCAGCGGACGGCGCTTGCAATGCGTCGTAAGGCCTTCCATCTCCCAGTGATCCTGCGTCAGCACGCCGTTATGGAATACGGTGATCGAACCGGGCCAGACCAGCTTGCCGTCCTTCCATACGGGCTGGTGGAAGACGATATCGTACGTCTGCCACTCTCCGGGTTTGCGGGAAGCGTTGACGAGAGGCGGATTCTCGGCATAGACCGCAGAGGCCTGGCCGTCCGCGTAGTTTGGGTTGGGGTTGGGATCCTTTGCCGGATCGGTCTCGTAGGAATCGAGCACCTGGACCTCATACATGCCCATCAGGAAGACGCCGGAGTTGCCGCGGCCCTGGCCTACGCCCTCCACCTTCTTCGGCGCGGCCCATTCCAGGTGAAGCTGGCAATCGCCGAAAGACTGTTTCGTGTAGATGTATCCCGCGCCTTTGACCGATTCGAGCGTGCCGTCCACAAGCTTCCATTTCGTAGGAGAACCATCCTTTGCGCACCAGTTGGCGAACGTTTTCTCCGAACCGTCGAAAAGGATGACGGCATCGCTCGGCGGCAGGCCAGGCTCTGCCGTCACCTTGACGGGATTGGGGCGATTGCGGTCGTGGACGGCCCATGCGTGGCGCGAATCGGGAGTGTCGCCATAGAGTCCGGCGAACACGGACGTGGAAATCCCTGCGGCTGCCGCCGCGATAATCAGCTTGTTCATCGTTGTCTTTCTCCTGAAGGTGGTCTAATCGCAGAATCGCCATAAAGTATACCTGTTGCCGGTCTGCCTCGCAACGCAAAAATGCACAGCTGAAGAATTTAGCGGGAGTTCCTGTTGCGGTCTTAACCACTGAACACACAGAAGCCCGCATTCGTGGGACACCGAAGGCAGCATGAAAGAGACCTTCGGGCGACTCGCTGACATTCGTCCTTCCTCAAAGTGGCAAGATTTTTGGCTCTTCGGATGCGCCCATCTGCGCGACACGACAAAATTGCCGATTGACATGCTAGGGGGGTGGGCGTGGTAAGATATGCGCATCGGGCAGGAAGATGCTTTGCCGAAAAGGACGTGCGATGGTAAGGATGGTTGCTTTTTGTGTTGTGATGGCGATGGCGGCGAATATGGACGGCATCGCCGCCTCTGCGGTCGCCGGCGGTGTCGTTGCAGAGCCGGTTTCCGTCTTGCATGTGGGAGGCCAGGCCGGGGAACGTATGGCCGCCTGCGTTGCGAACGGACTCAGGGCCGTGGACGCCGATGCGCTTGCGCGCGTGTTCGAGGGGAAGAAGGAAAAGCGGTACTGGCATACCGAGTTCTGGGGCAAATGGATGCTGGGCGCCACGCCGCTGGCTGCATTGTACGGCGACGGCGTGCTGGAGGGCAAGATGGCATCGTCGTCCGAAATCATCCTGAAGGCCCAGCGCCCGGACGGATATCTTGGCAACTACCGCGACGATGCGCACCTGGCATATTGGGACGTGTGGGGGCGCAAGTACGTAATGCAAGGGCTTTTGCGGCGCTATGACGCAACCGGCGACCGGCGGTTCCTCGATGCGGCGGCGCGCGCGTGCGAACATCTGATGACCGAGGTGGGGCCGGGACGCAAGCCGCTCCACTCGCAGGGATCCATGCGCGGCATGCCGGCGCTCAGCGTGCTGGAGGCCGTGATGGATCTGCACGCGCGGACGCGCGACCGGAAGTATCTTTCGATCGCGAAGTACATTGTGGAGGAGATGGACAACGCGGAGGACGGGCCAGCCCTGCTGAGCAAGGCCCTTGCCGGCGTGGACGTTGCCGACCGCTGGCCGCAGCCGGACAACTGGTGGGGACGCGAGCAGGGCGCCAAAGCATACGAGATGATGAGCTGCTGCATGGGCATGATGGCGTACGCGAAAGCGTCTGGCGACATGCGCGTGCGGGAAGCAGTGCTGAAGACGGCGGAGAACATACGCGACACGGAAATCAACGTGGCCGGATCCGGGGCGACGTTCGAATGCTGGTACCATGGCAGGCGCAGGCAGACGCGCCAGGCGTTCGACACCATGGAGACGTGCGTGACCATAACATGGCTGCGGCTGGCCGGCGCGATGCTGGAGGAGACAGGCGACCCCAGATGGGCCGACGAGTTCGAGAAGACGTTCTACAACGCCTATCTGGCCGCGCTTTCTTCAGACGGCAGCACCTTCTCGAAGTACTGTCCGCTTTCCGGTCCGCGCGTCGAGGGTGGCGCGCAGTGCGGGCTGCCGATCAATTGCTGCATCGCCAACGGCCCGCGCGGCTTTGTGGCGCTGCTGGACCATCTTGCCCGCGTCGATTCCGAGGGCGCCGTATGCGTGGACGTCTACGCGCCTGCGGAATTCACGGCCGTGGCGGGAGGCGTGAGGGTGCGATTCGTTGTCGAGACGGACTACCCACGTGGCGGACGCGTAACCGTGCGCACATATCCCGACCGAGAGGCGCGGTTCGCGCTTAAGATGCGGATCCCAGGCTGGGCGGACGGCGGCGGACGCTATCGCACGGAGGAGCGCGTGTGGCGGAAGGGCGACAGCTCCACGATCGAGTTCGCAATGCCTCTCCGCCACGTCGAGTTCGACAGCCACCTTGCCTTCATGCGAGGGCCTCTTGTGCTTGCGCGCGACATGCGTTTCGGCGACGGGAACATACATGCCTGCGCCGTGCCTCCCAGAGGCTGCGATGGATTGAAGGACCTCACCGGCAAGCTCGTCGCCACGCCGGTGGATACGGCTTGGCCGTCGATGTTCGCATGCAGCGTCCCGATGCGCTTCGGATTCGACTTGAGCTCGAAGCGCACGCAGACGCCACGTCCTGTAGGTCTCTGCGACTTCGCCTCCGCGACAGGCGACTGGTCTGACGGCTCGGACTGCCGGATATGGATCGAATATCCGCTTGACGAGCAGGAGCCAAGGTGGGTTACGGTGACAAATTCACGCACCAAGGCGACGATGCGCATCCCGCGTCCCGACCGGCACGCGTCCTATGGGCGGCATCATCGGCAGACCGTCGACGTCTGGGTTCCGCGCGGAACATATTCCGCATGCCCTCTTGCCGTCTACATCCATGGCGGTTCGTGGACCGGCGGCGATCCGCTTGACGTGGTTGTTGGCGAACACGTGGCGGAGCTTCTTGGGCGTGGCGTGGCCGTGGCCAGCGTGGGATACCGGCTTCTGCAGGATGCGCCCGGGGCGAAGCCGCCAGTGTCGGCCGTGGCCGAGGACGCGTCTGCGGCCATACGATTCCTTCGCGAACACGCGGCCGAGTGGGGGATCGACGCATCGAGGATCGGCCTCGCCGGCGGTTCCGCAGGGGCGTGCACGTCGCTTGCGCTTGCGCTGTCGGACGGCAACGCGCTTGGCGTGCGCATAGTGGCGGCCGCCTATCCGCAGACGAGCCTGGATCCGGCGGAGATGCGCGAATGGGTGCCGGGCGTCACTTACGGGGGGCATGCCTTCGGATGCGGAACCTTCGACGAGTTCCTGTCCCGGCGCGACGAGCTTCTGCCGCAGATCGAGCGCTATTCTCCGGCCGCGCTCGCAAGGAGCATCGAACCGTCAAAGGCGCCCGAGATAGTGATCGAGTACTGGCCGGGCTCCTATCCTGCGCGTCCGGGAATGCAGTTGAATGATCCCACGCATTCGGCGCAGTTCGGCACGGCCTTCGAAAAGTTGTGCAACGGGCGTGGAATACGCTGCACTTTGCTCAAGGGGCCGTGCAGGGAGGTCTGGCGGCGTTTGGCAGACTCGCTGCTCGCCGGCAGGGCGTGCTGCATGTGACATGTCCAAAGGGAGGCGCGTTCGACGTGTCCGTAAACTGATGAGGAGAGACCTGCATATGAAGCGTGGAGACGCCGCAGCTTGCGGGCGCAGTCGACATCTGGTGCCCCAAGCCGACCAAATACTACGCCAACCGCACGATGTTCGACAACGCGCGTCGTCAATGCGGCGACCGCATCTGGATCTACACCTGCTGCGATCCTGGCGGCAAGTGGCTAAACCGGCTGCTTGACGGCGAACTTGTAAAGCCGATGTTCATCCCCTGGGCGTGCGCAGTCGACGGCATAGAAGGATACCTCCACTGGGGGTTGAACCATTGGAGCGAAGGCCGCGACCCATTCAACTGTTCCTGCTTCGGTCCGGCCGGCAACGGCTCCTTGACTCTTCCCGCCGGAGACACGCATATCTTGTATCCCGGGCCGGATGGGCCGTGGTCTAGCGTCAGATTCGAGGCGATGCGGCAAGGCATGGAGGATTTCGAGATCATCGCCAGAGCCAGGTCGCGCGACGAGGCAGGAGCAGATGCGCTTGTCAGGAAGTGCGTGCGCTCGTTCAACGACTGGACGGCAGACGTGCCGCTCTATCGACGAACCCGTCGGGCGCTTCTGGAGCTCGCCTCGCGCCACCTGCCATGAGGCTGGCGTATTGCGCGAGCTGCTGGAATCTGCTACACTGATGCCGTGAGAACCGTATCGTCCAGCGTCTTTGCATTCTGGTTGTGCATGGTGAGCGTCATGCCATGCGCACTTTGCGCCGTCACTGTTTCGGCCCGTCAGGCGCGAGCGGCGGTGCAGCGCTGGATGCAGGATGCGCCAGCCCTGGGATGCCGGTTGGATGGCGAGGCCGCATCTGTGCGCACGTGCACTCCTTCCGACGGCGTGTCGTTCCATGTGGTGAAAATGTCGCGGCGCGGTTTTGTCGTGACATCTGCCGATACGCGCCTTGCGCCAGTCATAGCGTTTTCTTCTGGGGACGAACTGGTGGAGGATGATGGCAATCCGCTTTGGGAACTGCTCAAGAATGATGTAGCGGCTCGCGTCCAGGCTCTGCCGGAAGGCGGATCTGCAGGCCTGATGGGGGTTGGAGCGGCAGCCTCGTCCGCATCCGGAAACGAGGAGAAATGGGCCCGTCTCCTGGGGGGTGGGATGCAACTTCTTTCCACAAGCGGGAGCCAGGGCGTGGCATCGCTCTCGGACTTGCGGGTGCCGCCGCTTGTGAAATCGAAATGGGATCAGGAAGATTGCGGCTTCAACGACTGCACTCCGAGCAACTATCCGTGCGGTTGCGTCGCCACGGCTGGCGCCCAGGTGATGCGCTTTTTCTGCCATCCGGCCGCAAGCGCCAGCCTGCCGCAATACACGGTTCCGTGCAAGGTGGACGGCGTACGGGCGAATCTCACGACGCAGGGTGGCGTTTTCGACTGGGCGGACATGCCGCTCGAACCGGGATCGGGATTGGCTTCGAAAGAGCGGGCGGCTCTCGGAAAACTGGTCTCGGATGTGGGCATATGCTGCGGCATGGATTACCGCGAGGGGGGAAGCGGAGCGGGCACGTACATGCTGGCGTACGCGTTTACCAACATGTTCCGGTATGCAAACGCGCTGGCGTTTCAGTGGTCGTCCAACGTGAGCGGAAACGACGCTTTGCGCCGTGCTGTCGTTTCAAATCTCGACGCGAAGCTCCCCGTGGTCCTGGGGATCAAGGCGACAAACGGGAATTTCGGCCATGCGGTCATAGGCGACGGGTACGGATATTCGGACGGGACGCTGTATTTCCATCTCAACTTCGGCTGGAGCGGATATGGAGACGCCTGGTACGCGCCACCGTACATGTCCGCGTACGACGGATCGAATGTCGTTCCATTCAATGTCATCAACTGCTGCGTATGCAACATATTCACGGACCAGACGCATGGAGGCGTGATTTGCAGCGGACGCGTCATTTCGGCTGGTGGCGCGCCAGTGGAGAATGCCATGGTCGTGGCCATTCCGCAATCCACGACTTCGACTTCCGGACAAGATACGACGCAAGCCCTGACCGCCACCACCGACGCCAGAGGCGTGTACGCGCTCGTCATGCCGCCCGGCACCTATGCCGTATCGGCGTCTTTTGGCGCCAGCACGGCTTCAAGCACGGTGACCTTGAAGGCGAATACGGGAACTAGGATCGTCACTTCGGGCAGTACATTCGGCAACTACTTCTCATCGCCGCCCCCTGTCGTAGGAAACCAGTGCGGGAAAGATTTCACGCTTGCCGGCGTCGAAACCGTCTCGCCCCCGGTCCTGGAACCGCCATCATGCCTTTTCTATCCAAGCACCAACGTGGCGGTGACGTGCGCGACGGAAGGTGCGGTCGTCCGCTACACGCTTGACGGAACGGACCCTACGGCGGACAGCCCCGCGTATGCAGGGCCGATCTGCATCGACGACGATGCCGTTCTCAAGGCAAGGGCCTGGTGCGGCGACATGCCGCCGAGCGAAATCGTATCGGCGGTCTACACGTACGACACGTCCGCGGGACCTCCCAAGGGAGACGGCTTCAACGATCCTATCGTCATCGCGGGAACGAACGGCCGGAGGGACGTCGCCGACTGTTCGCTTTACACCGTCGAGGACGGCGAACCTCTGCATACGCTGCAGGACGGTTACTACTGGCATCAATACCACACCATCTGGTACAAGTGGACGGCGCCGGCGTCGGGGACTGCGACATTCTGCACGGCGTTGGCGGACTGGGATGGCGGTACGTACATCGCCGTATACACGGATGACAGGCTTGAGAAGATCGAACGTCTGGCAATGTGCGACGAGTGGCTGCCGGAGAACGACAACATGGCGGTGGTTTCGCTGCATGTGAAGAAAGGCGCCACGTATAAGATCGTCGGAATGTCCAGCGACGAAGAATGCGACGGTGAATTCACGCTCTACTGGTCTGTCGATGAAGATGAAAGCGTACGGCGCGGAACCGTCGCCTTGATTCTCAGATGAACGGACGTTGCCGATTTGAAGCGGGAAAATAGTTGGTGACGTGGACGTGTGCGGTTATGCTATACTGTTTGCATGAAAAAATTGTCGCTAGCCGTCGTGTTGGCCGCAAGGGCGGTGGTCTTCGCCGCTCCTGCAAAGTGTTCGTTTGACGTCTGGGAGGGGAATCCGATATCCTGGACGGAAGATTCCACGAAAGACGCGTTCACGGTCCTGGGCGTGCTGGACAACAAGCTGTCTTACCGTTGCGGGCGGATGGGGCGCGTGTCCGTCTCCGCCCGGTTGACGCCAGAGGCCGGCGGCACGAACGGCTGGTCTACCATGGGGCTGATGGTCTTGGACGACGACATGAATTTCTGGCATGTCGCGTTCGTCCAGGCGCCGCCTGACGGCCAGGGGCGTCCCGGCGGGCGTTTCTTCGAACTGTGCGAAATGCGCGACGGGAACTGGCTCGCGCAGTCGACCGACGGATTGCGCCGCACGGAAGCGCGGGATGGCGGCGTCTGGACGTACGGCAAGGCGTATGACATGACGCTGTCCGTGGATCCGTCCGGCGTAAGGGGCGAGGTGCGCGATGTGTCCGGCGTCGTGCTTTTCGTTTCAAGGTACGCATTCCCCGCGCCCGGAGCCGACGGTAAGGTGAAGGCCGTGAAGTGCGGTCGGCCGGGCCTGCACGCGAACGGCGGTTTCCGCGGCTTCTTCGCGAAGATCGACGTCGGGTTTTCAGACCCTGTGCCGGAACGTGCGGCCGATCCGTCCGCGGCGATTTCGCCATATGCGTCAAACTGCTTCGTGCCGGGCGTCGTCGGCAAGGCGACGGGATTCTTCCATGTGGAGCAGAAGGGGGACGGGCGCTGGTGGACGATCGATCCGCTTGGACGTGGCATGGTGCTGTTCGGGGTCGACCATGTGAGATACGGGGGCCACTGGAGCCAGCGCACCGGACGCAGCGTGCATTTTGAGGCAAACAAGAAGAAATTCCCTGACAAGGCGGATTGGGAGGATGACACCCTTGCCCGCCTGAAGGCCTGGGGCTTCAACATGCTGGGCGGCGGATGCGACGTGAAACTGTGGCGCCGCGGGCTTGTGCATGCGCTGCATCTCGGTATGGGCGACGGATTGTGCAGGGAGGGGATGCCGGCGGAGTGCTACATCTGTCCGAACGAGCATCGCCCGTGTTCCGCCTTCCCCAACGTGTTCCATCCGAAATTCGCCGCCTGGTGCGACTACGTTGCGCGCGTGAAATGCGGGCCGAACAAGGACGATCCGTGGATGTTCGGGTACTTCATTGACAACGAACTCGCCTGGTGGGGGCGGGGGGCGCGCGACACCGGGCTTTTCGACGCCGTAGCCAAGCTTCCGGACGGACATTCGGCAAAGAAGGCGCAAAAGGAGTTCCTTGCCGCGAATGGCGTGGCGGGAGCGGTCTCTCCCGACGTGAAGCTCGCATTCCTCCGGCTTGCCGCCGACCGCTATTTCCGCATCACGTCCGAGGCAATCCGGCGCCATGATCCGAACCATCTGGTTCTGGGTGCGCGTTTCGCGGGCGTCAACGGTGCGCATCCCGCCGTCTGGGAAACATCGGGGAAGTATTGCGACGTGGTGACGTTCAACTGCTATCCTTGGGCAGACCTGGACCGGAACGTGGTCATGATGCACAAAAATCCGCAAAGCGGGCGCGTGTCCGACGTCTTCATGGAACAGTACAGAATCGTCAAGCGGCCGATGCTGATCACGGAATGGAGCTTCCCGGCGCTCGATTCAGGCCTGCCATGCACTGGCGGCGCGGGCCAGAGATTCAAGACGCAGGCGCTCAGGACGCAAGCCTCGGAGCTTTTCGCCAAAACGATGCTGTCGTTGCCGTTTTTCCTGGGGTACGACTACTTCATGTGGGTCGACGAACCGGCGGAGGGCATAAGCGACGCTTTCCCCGAGGATTCGAACTACGGCCTCATAAACCTGCAGGGAGAGGCGTATCCGGAAATCACGTCCATGTTCGCCCGGTTGCACCGTGAAGCGGGTGCGTGGCGGAAGGCGCCCCTGCCGGCAGAATGGCCTGTGCTGCCGGATAATACGGGAGTCGCATCGGAGAGGGCCCGTGCCGTGCTACGCTGCGGAACCGGGGCCAGATGTGCGCGGGATGGCGACAGGTACATCGTCTCCAACGATGCGGGACTTGTCCTGAAGGGCCGCGTGGGAGGCATGGACATTTTCGACGAGGTGAGCGTTGGCGGTGTTGCGGTCGGGCGCTTCACTGGAATGATCTGCAACGACTTGCGCGGAAGCTCCTACTGGCACAATCTGCGCAAGATCACGGCGGTGGAGTGGAAGGATGGCGTCCTGCACGTCGCGGGGAAATTGGACGCGGGCGGAACGGAGCTGTCGCTTTCATACGCGATCGTACCGGTGCAGGGGCGTCCATGGTTCCTGTGCGATCTGGTGAAAGCGTCCAACAAGGGGAAGGTTCCGGTGGCGTTGAAATCCTTCTATTTCCGCCAATACGCGCCATACGCCAACGACAAGGATGGCGACAGCGGCTTGAAGAGCGTGCCCAACCTCTGGAAAGCGCCCAGCGCGGACGTCTGGTTCCGCAAGGCGGACGGCGCCTACTACGGCGGCACGACACGGGCGTCAACGGCGTCGATGTTCGTGTATTTCACCTCCGACGGGGGAAAAACCCAGCACCCGGATGCGATGTTCGTGCCGGAGACGACGCTTGTACTGGCTCCAGGTGGAACATACGAGCCGAGGGGGACGATGTGGTTCCTTTCCGTGGCCGGCGAGAACGGCGGAAGGGACGCGTGGCTGAAGACGCTGAACGATGTGGAGTCCCTGCCGTGGTAGAAAAGCCGGCAGACGGACATTCTCCGCTGTTCGAGGTGCGCGGCTTGCGCATCGTGTACCGCAGGCCCGGGAGCAGGCCGGTGGAGGCAGTAAGGGGCGTGGATTTTACGCTCGACGAGGGGGAGACGCTTGGCATAGTCGGCGAATCGGGAAGCGGCAAATCGACGATCGCCAAGGCGTTGATGCTGCTGCAGCCCGTGGCCGGAGGTTCCATCGTGTTCTGCGGAAAAGACATCGCCAGCCTTGATGCCGCCGGCAGGCAGGCATACAGGCGCGACGTGCAGATGGTGTTCCAGGATGCCGCAGGGTCGCTAAATCCGCGCATGACGATCCGGCAGACGCTGAACGAGGTTGTGAAGATCACGGCGGGCGGAGGGCGGGGGCCTGCGAACCGCCAGGCCGTGCAGAAGCCGGAAGATCTGCTGGGGATCGTCGGTCTGTCGGACGCGGTGCTGGACCAGTATCCTCGCGAGCTCTCCGGGGGACAGTGCCAGCGCGTGTCGTTTGCCAGGGCGCTTGCGGCGGGGCCGCGCGTGCTGGTGGCGGACGAGCCGGTGTCGGCGCTCGACGTGTCTGTGCAGGCGCGAATCCTCAACCTGTTGCGCGACCTGCGCCGAAACCTGAACTTGGCGGTGATCCTCATCGCCCACGACCTGGCCGTCGTGCGGAACGTATGCGACCGCGTATGCGTGATGCATCATGGAGTATTTGAAGATTCCGGGCCTGCGGAAGAGGTGTTCGCGCATCCGGCGAGCGATTATACGCGCCGGCTGCTCGATGCCGTGCCGGATGTCGCCCGCGCCTTGCGCGCGCGGGCCGGAGTTCCCGCATTGTGATATAATTTTCGGCGATCGCACGTAAAGAGAGAAGATTGGCATGAAGAAAATATTGTTACCGTTATGTTGCGTGGCGCTTTCGGCGTCCGCGATCGAATTGGCCGCATGGCGTGGCGAAACCGTGACCGCGCTGCTGCCGGCGGGAGAGAAGGCGGGACGGGCTCCTGCAGGGTTCGCCGTGAAGGTTGGCGTGTTGCAGGACGTCAAGTTCGTAAAGACGCCACGCGGGAACGACTACGCCGTGGCTGCGGACCGCGTGCTGTGGAACGCCACCATGGACGGGCGGCGGGTCGTGTCTGTCGCCGTGGCGGCGGATGCGAAGCCAGGCACGTACAAGTTCGGCGACGTGAAGATGCGCGTTGTCGACCGCGTGCTGCCGCCCGCGAAGGAATGGAAATACCATCTCGATCTATGGCAGCATCCCTGGGCCGTGGCGCGCGCGGCGTGCGCGTGGCCTTTCTCCCGCGCCCACTACGATGCGATGCGACCGCTGTGGGAGATGCTGGCCGCGGCCGGGCAGAAGACGCTTACGGTGACGCTCGTGGACCTGCCGTGGAACCACCAGTGCTACGACGGATACGAGGCCCTGATCCGCGTAGTGAGGAAGACCGACGGAACATGGGCGTACGACTTCGACGAGTTCGACCGCTATGTCGAGTTCGGCCGCGCCTGCGGGCTCGGGCCGCAAATCGCCTGCTATACCATGTGCCCATGGGGGTACATGGTCAGCTGGCAGGACGCGTCCGGCAGTCTGCAGAAGGCCGAGGCGAAGCCGGGTGCGCCGTTCTTCGCCGAATATTGGGGGCCGTATCTAAAGGCGTTCGCCGGCCACTTGAAGGAGAAGGGCTGGCTAGATGACGCATACATCTCCCTCGACGAGCGTTCGCCGGAGGATCTGCGCAACACCGTGTCGTTCCTGCGCACGAACGCGCCTGGCCTGAAAATAGCCATGGCGGGCAACCGCAAGCCTTCGGAATTCAAAGGCATAGACCTCGACAGCTATTCGCAGTCCTTGGGCCATGTGACGCCGGACTTCCTCGCGGAAGTTCCGCAGCGCCGGAAAGAGGGGAAGATCACGACGTACTACATCTGCTGCGCGCCGGTGCGACCGAACACGTTCATGGACTCGCCGCAGGACGAGGCGTTCTGGTGCGGTTTCTATCCGGCGGCGTCCGGGCTGGACGGACTTCTGCGCTGGGCGTACAACAGCTGGCCTGCCGATGCGTGCGCAGACGCGTCGTATTCGCCGCCGTGGAAGGGTGGAGGATGGCGCAGCGGCGATACGTTTCTAGTGTATCCCGACGGCTCGCCGTCAATCCGTTTCCTGACTCTCGTCGACGGCATCCAGCAGGCGGAAAAGTTCAATATCCTCAAGGCGCGTGGCGGAAATTCCGCGGAACTGTCGGCCCTGGCGGCGAAGTACGACCTCAAGGCGGCCCTGAACTACAAGTCCGGCGACTATGCGGCGCTCATCGCCGAGACCAAGAATCTGTTGAACAAATGACCGAATGGAGAAAAGCATGAATAGACTCGTTCCTGTGATGGCTGCGGCGGCGATTCTGGCCGGATGCGCGACAACCAGGCAGTGCGCCTGCCCCAACACGCTTACGGATGCGGAGAAGGCCGCAGGCTGGAAGCTGCTGTGGGATGGAAAGACGCTCGACGGATGGGTGGGGGTGAAGACCGGCTGCAAGGCCGCGCCGGCCAAAGGCTGGAAGATAGAGGACGGCGTACTGACGGTTCTGCCGTGCAAGGCCATAAAGGACGGCAAGTGGGTGGATCTTCCTCCCGAACAGGCCGCGCTTGGCGGCGGCGGCGACATAACGACCGTCAGGGAATACAGGGATTTCGAGCTTGTGCTGGACTTCAGGCTGACAGCTGCCGCAAACAGCGGCATCAAGTACTTCTTCAAGCCCGACCGCAACAAGGGCACGTGCGAGGAGTACCAGATCCTCGACGATGCGCACCCGGATGCGAAGAAGGGGCGGGACGGCAACCGCAGGGTGGCTTCGCTGTACGACCTGATGCCGGCGCATGCCGAATCGGTCGTGAAGCCGCTCGGGGAATGGAACACGGCCCGTCTCGTCTCAAGAGGAAGCCATGTGGAGCACTGGCTCAATGGCGTCAAGGTGCTGGAGTACGAACGCGGCTCCGAATCGTTCCGCAAGCTGGTCGGCGCGTCCAAGTACGCCACGTGGGGAACGGATGGCGGCAGGTGGGGCGAGCTCGAGACGGGGCGCATCCTCATCCAGGACCATCACGACTCCACCGTCAGTTTCCGCAACATCAAGATCCGCGAATACTGATGGTAGATTTCCATGTGCATAGCACGGCAAGCGACGGGACGGATGCGCCCGAATCGCTGGCGGCGGCGGGGCGTGGCTTCACGGCGATGGCGCTGACCGATCACGACAATTGCGACGGATGTGCGCGGTTTCTGGCGGAGGGAAGACGTATCGGCGCGTCAGGGCGCCGGCTGGCCGGCATCGAGTTGAGCATCGAGCCTGGAGAAGTCTACCGCAAGTTCCACCTGCTTGGGCTTGGGATAGATCCAGAAGCGCCGTGCCTGAATGAATTCCTCGACGAGATACGCGCCGGAAGGGACGAGAGAAATGCCAAGATACTCGCCCGTCTGAACGAGTTGGGCATTCACATATCCATTGACGAGGTCAGGCGGTACGCCAACGGAAAGATAGTCGCGCGCCCGCATATTGCGCGAGTGCTGGTGGACAAGGGATTCGCGTCCGACGTCAAGGATGCTTTCGCCAGGTTCGTCGGCGACGGTGCGCCGGCATATGTTACGCGCTACCGTCCGGCCCAGGCGAAGGCCATAGAGATAGTCCATGGAGCCGGAGGCGTGGCTGTCATGGCCCATCCGAGGTATTGGACATCCGATGAAGAGGCGTTGAGAAGCGGCTTGGCGCACCTGAAGGACATGGGCCTGGACGGCATCGAGGCCGTATACCAGGCCAACACGCCTCAAGAGACGGTGCTGCACCTGCGTGTCGCCCGCGAACTCGGCCTTGTGGCGACGGCAGGCAGCGACTACCACGGCGCGAACAAGCCAACGGTGACGCTTGGAATGGAAACGGACGATGACGGCGCCTTCCTTGCGCCGTTCTGGCAGGCGCTGGACGCCGTCAGGCGATAGCTCCCCTGCAGCTGCCGCGAGGGCCGAGGGGGTTTGCGGCGGCGGCGACGAGGGCATTGAAGTTGAAGTCGAAGTCCCTGATGTTGCCGCACGGCTTGTCGATAAAGCCGCATGTCTGTAAATCGCCAATGTGCGACAGGAACGCGAAACCTCGTCCGCCCAGGCATCCGCATGGCCGCGGGCCGCAAGCGGCTTCGCCGCCTGCGGCCGTCCAGTACGCCGGTGCGGACGGGCAGCACGTTTCCTTTACCGCGAGCGGCCCGGAACGGGCCTTGCCGAAAGCCCAATCGAGCGTCCGGCGCGTCTGATCATCCGTCAAGGCGTATTCGGCCATGTTCCTGCCGCGGCCGACGGGGACGAGAAAGAAGAGATCAAGTTTTGCGGCGCCCATCTCCACGGCCTTGTCGTAGATGGCGTCTAGGCGATCTGCGTTCATGCGTGAGACGGTGGTGTTCACCTGGAAGGGCATGCCGACGGACCTGGCCATGCCCATTGCACGTATCACGTTGCCGTAGGCGCCTTGCACGCCGCGGAAGGAATCGTGCGAGGCTGCATCCGGTCCGTCGAGCGAGAACGAGCATGCCATCACCCCTGCCGACTTCAGTGCGGCCATCCGTTCTTCGGTTACGAGCATCCCGCACGGGGCCATGACGCTGCGGAGCCCTCGTGCCGTCGCATGTCGCACGAGTTCGAGGATATCGTTGCGCATCATTGGCTCTCCGCCGGTCCATATGACCATTAGCGGCGGCAGGGTGTCGATGATCTTGCGGCATTCTTCCGTGTTCAGCTCGTTGGCGTTTCGCACGTTGGCGGCTCCGGCCCTGCAATGGCGGCATTTCAAGGGGCATTGGCGCGTCACCTCCCAGGCGAGAATTCGCGGCGAGGTGAAGGATGAGGCTGGCGCGATGGCGGCAATGTCGTTTCGTTCCATGTGGCGGCGTATGATACCAGAAACCGCCGGTGTCCGCAAATGCTATGTCGAATCTCCGAAATTGCCGATTGACACGCTAGGGGGGGGGTATGATAAGATACACGCATCGGACATGAGGAAACTTGCCCGGAAAGGACGTGTAATGTCAAGGATATTTGCTTTTTGTGTCGCGCTGGCGGTATCGTCGGGGTGCGTCGGATGGAAGGAGGGACGTACGACGTGCGATATCGTGATCTACGGCAGTACCCCTGCGGCGATTGCCGCGGCGCGGCAGGCGAAGCGCATGGGAATGAGCGCCGTGGTGGTTTCGCCGGAGCGTCGCATCGGGGGGCTTACTACCGGAGGGCTTGGGCAGACCGACATCGGAAACAAGTCCGCTTTCGGCGGAATCGCCCTTGAATTCTACAGGGACGTGGCTTCTTACTACGCCGACAGGAGCAACTGGACCCGCCAGAAGCCGGAAGAATACTTCCCGGACGGCCAGTGCGCAGGCTCCAAGGGACGAGATTCGATGTGGACGTTCGAGCCGTCTGCCGCCCTCAAGATACTCGAGGGGTGGGAACGTGCGGACGGGCTTGACATCCGCCGCGGCGAGTTCCTGGACAGGGAATCCGGCGTAGAGAAAAGAGACGGTAAGATTGTCGCCATAAGGACCCTCTCCGGCCGGGTCTATAGTGGAAAGGTGTTCATAGACGCGACATACGAGGGCGACCTCATGGCCGCCGCCGGCGTGTCCTATGTGGTCGGACGCGAGTCCAATTCCACGTACGGCGAGACGCTGAACGGTAACGAGCCGGGGCAGGCGAAGTTCCATCAGCTCAATCCCGGCACTGATCCGTACGTTGTGAAGGGCGATCCGTCGAGCGGACTCCTGCCGGGAGTGGAACCTCAAGACCCGGACTTGAAGCCCGGAGACGGCGACAGCCGGGTTCAGGCGTACTGCTTTCGCATGTGCCTTACGGACGACCCTGACAACCGCATTCCGTTCTCCAAGCCCGACGGATACGACGAAATGCAGTACGAGCTTCTGTTCCGGCATCTGGCGATCGCGCCGCTGGACCGAAGCGGCATGCCGTGGATCAACTCCAAGATGCCAAACCGCAAGACGGACACGAACAACCGGACTGGCTTCTCCACCGACTTCATCGGCCGCAGCCGGGAGTGGCCAGAGGCGTCCTACGCCGAACGGGAGAAAATCGCGGCAGACCACCTCAAGTACCAGCGGGGGCTTATGTGGACGCTTGCGAACCATCCGCGAGTGCCGGAGAAGATCAGGAGGGAAGTGTCGCGCTGGGGCACGTGCAAGGACGAGTTCGAAGATGGTCTGGGCGATGGCTGGCAGAGGCAGCTCTACGTGCGCGAGGCCAGGAGAATGGTAGGCGAATATGTCATGACCGAACACAACTGCCGCGGCAACGCGAAAGCTCTTCGTCCGGTGGCGATGGGTGCCTACAACATGGACTCCCACCACGTGCGCCGGCACGTCGGGGACGACGGGTTCGCTCATAACGAGGGCGACGTTCAGGTTGGCAGGGACGCGAACGGCAAGCGGTTCAAGCCGTATCCGATCGACTACGGCGCGATAGTGCCGAAGCGGGGGACGTGCGGAAACCTGCTCGTGCCCGTGTGCCTTTCCGCGTCGCACATCGCGTTCGGCTCGATACGGATGGAGCCTGTGTTCTTCGCCCTGGGTCAGGCGGCGGGAACTGCCGCGTCGCTAGCGGCTTCCGGCGGAGTTCCGGTGCAGGACGTGGATTATTCCCGGCTTCGCCAGGAACTTCTTGCGGCAGGACAGGTGCTGGAGATTTGACATGGGGATTTCGGCACACCATCGCAGGTTGACGCGTACGGTATTGTCAGTTTGCATTTGCGTGTCAAGTGACAGGCTCATCTACAAGGAAAGGACATGGACATGAAGGCAATAACACCATCGGGAGCGATATGTGCCGCGGTTGCGGCGTTGGCAATATGCTGCGCGCATGCCGAAACGGCCTGTATCACCGGTGCGGAATACGAAATGACCGGAAGCGCGTTGACCGTTTCGTCGGGCGAGGGGACGCTTGTCGCGCAGCTGCCGGCCGAGGTCACGGACGTCACGGTGGCCGAGGGTGCGTCGCTCTCGATAGGCGTAGACAACCCCTTTGCGTCAAGCCCCATCCTCCGCGTGCATGGTACGCTCGACTTGAACGGCCGCTCTTTTGCCGTAGATAGGATAGCGAATATCCTCGCCGCCGATGCGCTGCGCACGGTTCCGGGACGCATAGTCAACACGTCGCAGACGGGAGTGACGCTGACGCTGGACAACGGGTCGGCGACTTCGCAGTACTATGGAACGATCGAGGAACTTCCGGGCAAGATAGAGATCGCAAGCGCCAACGCCACCACATGGCTGCGAAGCCCCACCGTCGATGCGCCCGTTTCGTCGCTGACGAGCGACAAGGCTCTCCGCATCCTTGATCGCCCCGGCAAGGTCAAGTTCGTGCTGTATCCCTCAGATGAATCGAAGCCGGTACGCTTGGGTGAAATACAGCCCACCTCCAGTGGATTTCCGGTGGTAGTCACCGAGGGAACGGCAACCAGCGGCGATGGAGTCGCAAACCTGCACGACGGCCAGGCCAACACCTTCTGGCAGGCGACGGAGACCGGCGTCCAGACGGTGGTATTGTCTTTGAAGGGATTCCCGTTGGTGGACGGATACAGGATATCCCCGTACGACGGGCAGAGTCAGGACACGTCCTACCGTCCCTCCGGGTGGGATGTGTACATCCAGCGCAGCGATGTCGACAACCTTGGCTGGACTCTGGTGGATTCAAGACGGAACTTCGAGTGGTATTCGAGGCAGATGACGACATCCTCCACGAACATCCTCTTCAGCGCGAAATCCCGGCCTGGCGCTCCCTTCGGGGAAGACACGGACATATCGCTTTCGTCCACGCCCAACGCCAACCGCCAGTTCAGGATTTCCGCCAACGACGTGCTGACGGCGGGTTCTCTCTCCGGTGCGCTCAACGTGCGGATTGAGGACGGCAGCACGTTCGCGCCCGGGAATCTGTCGGGATACACGGCGGCGTTCGAGTCCACCGGCACGTCCGCAGATTCGAATGCCAAGCTGGCCCTTTCTTCGCGCGGTGGCGCGGAGCAGCCGATTTCCGTGACAAGCCCCCAGAACCTCACGGTGAAGAACGGAGGCGACGCGACGGTTTCCGTGCTGCTCGACGACTCACGCGCCGGAGAGCACCTGTTCGGACGGCTCGCCGACGGGGAAAGCGGCAAGCTTGGCCTTGTGAAGCGTGGCTCGGGCGAACGGACGATCGAGACGGAGGACTGCTCCTACACCGGTCCGACCGTCGTGTACGGCGGCGTGCTGACGGTCGCCCGCAGGCGCACCGCCGCCTCCGTGTCGGCCCGCTACATCAAGATCACCCCCACCGCCACGCACGGCACGTACAATTCCGGCTACCCGTGGGGCATGAACGAGTTCGTGATCTGCGACGAGACCGGCGCCGCGGTGCCGTGGCCGGAGAACAGCACGGCCTACAAGCTCGGGACAGGAGGCGACCACTCTGAGACTCCGATGCGGTTGATCGACGGCGATGTGTCGACGCGAATGCTCGTGAAGGCAGATGCCAGCGGGAAATACGCCTATCCTCCGGTCGTGATCGACGCCACCGCGGCGGGTGTAAGGTTCTCGTCCTATTCGTGGTATTCGCCGCATGGCAACTCGATCGACGTCAACCGCACGCCCGTGGCGTGGACGGTGGAGGTGTCGAACGACAACGCGACGTGGGCCGTCTGCGACAAGGGGGAGTTTGCATGGTCGGCGGAGGACGGTGCGGCTACCGCGTTCAGCGCGACCGCACCCGGAGTGGAGCGTGGGCCGTTCATTCCTGGTGGCGCCGCGACGTCGCCAGGCTCGGGTCTTTACACGCTGCCGGAAAGGTATTTCGCGGCCGGTTCCGCCCGCGACACGCACCGAAAGCTCAAGGCCCAGTACTTCATGCTTGCAGTGTACGAGACATGCAACCCGGACAGGGGCCGCGACTCCTGGGGATGGCAGCTTTCGGAGATAAGCCTGCTGAAGGATGGACAGAGGGTGGAATGGCCGGCGGAGACCACGTCCGCCATATATGGCTCCGTAGTATATTCCGGCGCGCGCGAAAACCTGCACAACAACGTGCTGGAATACGGCGACGGCTCTTCTTCCAGCGCGGAACGCACGTTCGTGAGGACGATGCCGAGCTTCGTCATAATCAACGCGCACAAGGAGCTGGAGTTCGATTCGTACTCCTTCACCAGCACTTCTTACAAGGATTCCCAGAACGACAGGCTCCCGAGCGCCTGGAAGCTGGGAATATCGAACAGCAGCGGCTTTTCGTCCTTCTCGGTGGTGGATTCTGTAAGCGGCTACGTGCCGGGCGGCTCCGTTCTGACGGAGAGCTACCAGGAGGTCGGGCCGTTTCCGCTTTCCGAAAAGTGGCCTCTTCTCGACATGGGGGCCGGCGATTCCATCGGCGACCGCTCGCCGGTTGCCATACATCAGGGCGCGACGCTCAGGCTCTCCACGGACTACGAGAAGTTCGGACCGCTTTCAGGAGCCGGCACGCTGGATCTTCAGTGGGGCGCGACGGGCGAGATAAACGCCTGCGCCGACGCCACGTTCTCCGGGACGGTTGCCGGATCGGGGACGCTCGTCCTTTCCGGCACGGGCACGCAGTCGTTCTCCGGCGCGACGCTTTCCGGCGTGAAGACCCTGGAGCTGAACGGCGGAACGATTGCGGGGACTGCATCGTTCGGCGGGAACGACGTGGCCGTTTCCTTCGGCGGCGGCGCCACTTGCGCATCTCTCTCCGGCATAGGCGCCCTCTCCGTGTCCGGCGACGTGAGGTATTCCGTCCCGGAACTGCCTGCCGGCGCCAAGTCGTTCTCGGCCATCCTGTTCTCGGCCCGCTCGATATCCGCAGAGTCGCAGGCCTTGCTGGAGGCCGGCACGTTCGACGATACGCTGTTGCGCCAGTGGCAGATCGGCGTGAAGGCGACGGATGCCACGGTCACCATCAGCGGTTTCGTCAGCGGAACGGTGCTGATCGTGAGATAAGCTGGAGAAGCGAGATGTCCATACGGAAATGGCGTGCTGCCGCAGGACCGGAAGCTGCGGCATGTCTTGCAGGATGCCTCTTCCTGGCGGCGGCTGCGGCGCAGCCGCGTTGCGTGGTAGAGCCGGCGAGGAAGATTCCCCTAGCGAAGGAGACGGACGTGCTTGTCGTAGGCGGATCGTCGGCCGCGGTTGCGGCGGCGCTGGCTGCGAAGTCGGCCGGGGCCGATGTCTATCTTGCGGCTCCGCGTCCGTACGTCGGCGACGACATCGCCGGAACGCTGAGGCTGTCCCTGAACGACGGCGAGAATCCGGATTCCGGCCTGGAAAGGGCTCTGTGGCTGGACGATACTACATGCCTTCCGTTCACATACTCGGCGGACGCGCCTTCTGTCGCGCCACACCACGACCGCAACGGACGGACCCTTTGCGACGGGAAGACGGATGACGTCGTGAGGGGATCGGTGCAGTTCAATGTCCCAAAGGTCAAGATCGATGCGGACCTTGGCGCCGTCAGGCGGGTGGATGGCATCGAGCTTGTCACCTACCGCAGGCGCAACGACTATGGAGTGCAGCACGCGCGGTTTGTGACGAGCATGGACGGCAAGCGATGGTCTGAACCCGCGCCTCTCGTGCGTGAAGCCGGCGGTACCGATCTGCAGAGATGGTGCGCCAAAGTGGACCGGGATGCGCGGTTTGTCGGAATTGCAGTCTTCCGCCGGGAGACGTGCGGCAGGATGCTGATCGGCGAGATATCGATAAAGTCACGGTCCGGAACGGCCGTCCGCCATGTGCCTACTCCGCTGCACGTGAAGAGGACGTTCGACTCCGCGTTGCTTTCCAACGGCGTCCATTTCATCACCGGATCGTATGTCACGGATGTTCTGCGCGACGGCAGGGGAGCGGTGTCTGGAGTGGTGATCGCGAACCGCGGCGGCAGGCAGGCAATCAGGGCGAAGACTGTTGTGGACGCCACGGACCGCGCGACCGTGGCGCGTCTCGCCGGTGCGGAATTCACCCCATATCCGCAAGGCGAGCAGAAGTTCAAGCGGATAGTGGTGTCGTTCGACCGTCCGCCCGACGCGCCGGGGATGACGGTTCGCCAACTTCCCGGCACGTACCGCGCGGACGGTCTGGGAACGGAGGCGCGCGACGGGAGAATGTGGGAGTGCGAGCTGTCCATTCCGATGAGAGACGGATCTTTTGCGTCTTTCGCCGCAGCGGAGCAGCTCGCGCGCGACAGGACGTTCACCGCAGGACAGCTGGACGCATCGGACACGCTTTTCCACGTTCCGCCGGACAGGATTTCCGGATCCGTACCGCATCTCTTCGTTCTGGGCGGATGCGCTCCGCTTTCCGAAGCGGAGCTTCGTCCCCTTGCGTTCATGAGGAAGGGCACCGAGATTGGCGCGGCCGCAGCGCGCGACGCGATGGCGCGCAATGTCGCGGCCGGTGACCCTGTCGTGGTTTTCCGGGCGCTTGGGGCGGATGGAGATCGGCCTCCATCCTGCGACATCCGCGAGGTGCTCGCCGGCTTTCGTCCGTTCGACAAGGGGTTGCCGGAAGTGGAATCGCCGGAGATGCCGCTTCCGGTCTTCGGCGAATACGACGTGGTGGTCGCCGGGGGAGGCACCGCCGGCGCTCCGGCGGGGATTGCCGCAGGGCGCCGCGGCGCCAGGACTCTCGTGGTGGAATGCCTGTACGGGCTGGGTGGAGTCGGCACCCTGGGAATGATCGGCAAGTACTGGTACGGGAACGCATGCGGGTTTACCGCCGAACATGACAGGGGCGTGAAGGAGATCGGCGCGGCCGTGCATGTGGTCGGCAAGGGAGAGTGGTGGCGGCGCGCGAGCAGGAATGCCGGAACAGAGCTTTGGTTCGGCGCGATGGCGTGCGGAACGGTGATGAAGGACGGGAGGGTATGCGGCATCGTGGTCGCTACGCCGCACGGGCGAGGCGTAGCGCTGGCGAGGAACGTCGTAGACGCCACCGGAAACGCGGACGTCGCCGCGACCGCCGGCGTGGAATGCCGGTATGTCGGCGCCGGCGAGATAACCCTCCAGGGGGCAGGACTTTCCGAACGCCGCCTCGGTGCAAGCTACACCAACTCGGATTGGGGGTACGTGAACGACGGCGATGCCGCAGACCTATGGCTTTTCGGAGTGCGCGGACGTGCCGGCGCTACGAGCGGCGTATGGGACATTTCGCAGCTTGCGGAAAGCAGAGAGCGCCGCCGCATCGTAGGTACGGTTGAGGTGACGCCGCTCGATGTGGTCAATGGGCGCACGTTCCCGGACACGATAGCGCAGGGGCGAAGCGACTTCGACAGCCACGGTCCGTCCGTGGATGACATCTGCTACGTGAGCGAGGCAGAGGGGAAGAAGGTGTACGGCGTGAACGTCCCGTACCGCGCCCTGCTGCCGAAGACCGTAGACGGGCTTGCCGTCGCCGGGCTTGCGATCAGCGCCCATCGCGACGCGCTGCCTCTCATGCGCATGCAGGCGGACATGCAGAACATAGGTTACGCGGCCGGAGCGGCGGCGGCGATGGCGTCTGCGACAGGGAAGGAGCTGCGCGACATCGACGTGAAGTCCCTCCAGCGGCATCTCTCGGAAAAGGGCGTCATCCCCGAAGAGGCGTTGGAATGGGAGGACAATTGTTTCGTGGATCCAGAACGGTGGGCGCAGGCCGTGCGCGATGTTGGCGACGGGTACAAGGGCGTGTCGCTCGTGCTGACGGACCGCGTCCGCGCCGTTCCCGCCCTCAGGGAGGCGTATGCCTGCGCAAAGTCGCCCGAGTCGCGGCTCGTCTATGCCCACGTGCTTGGCATCCTGGGCGACGGGACTGGAGCCGAGACGCTTGCGCGGCAGATTGACGGGCGCGATGCGAAAATCGAAATCAACGCCAGGGGACTTGCCGCGTTCGGGCGCAGGATGTCGGAGCGCGACAGCATGATTGTAGCCCTTGGACGGACAAGAAGCCCGCTGGCGCTCGATCCGCTCCTGGCAGAGGCGGAGAAGTTGGACAGGAAGTCCGTGCTGAGCCATGTGCGCGCGGTTGCGCTGGCGCTCGAGGCGCTGGGCGACCGCCGTGCCGCGCCCGTGCTGGCCTCCGTGCTTGCGAAGCCTGGCGTGGCAGGCTGGTCGCGGCACGAACAGGACGCAATCGAGCCGTCAGGTGGATTCGGCTCAAGTCCGGAGATATCGCGCTGCATGCGCGAGCTTCATCTGGCCCGCGCGCTCCTGGCGTGTGGAGATCACGGAGGAACGGCGCGCAGGATACTCGAATCGTATGCAAGAGACGTGCGAGGCGTGTTCGCCATGCACGCCCGGGCTCTTCTTGGCGGACGCACCTTCTAAACTACACAAACTACATCCCCTCCCCCCTTGTGCTTTGGCATGGATTTGGTATAATGGCAGCGCAACGGCGAGGTGTCGTTCGGTAATGCCGTCCAAAAAACAAGGGAGATTGCAATGAAACTTGCTGTAGATTCGGCCGTTTGCTGGAGATGCCGGTTGTGAGAAGAATTCCGCTTCTTGCCGTAACGGTTTTGCTTGTTGCGACGGCGTCGTTCGCCGGACGCGAGGTGGTGGTGTCTCGCGATTTCGGGTTCGACGCCGCAGATTCGACCCGCTTTCTCCAGGCCGCGCTTTCAAGCGGAGCGGAGAAGGTTGTGGTTGACCTTCAGCCGTCCGACTGGATCGTTACTTGCCTCACGGGCGCGCCAAACCAGAAAGTCGTTTTCGAAAAGGGCGTTGTCGTGCGCGCGAAGCCCGGCGCGTTCAGGGGGCGCAACGACTGCCTTTTGCGTTTCGCCGGATGCACGAACGTCGTACTCTCGGGGTATGGCGCGACGCTGAAGATGGAGCGTGCCGCCTACGATGCGCCGCCCTACGAGAAAAGCGAGTGGCGCCACGTGCTGAGCATCCGCGGCGGGCGGAACATCCGCGTCGAGGGGCTGACGCTCGCGGAATCGGGCGGCGATGGCGTGTATGTCGCCCCGCTAGTCCCGGCGAAAGGAACGTCTCTGCCGCCGGAGGATGTCGTTTTGAAGGACGTGAAGTGCCTCCGCAACTACCGCCAGGGGCTGAGCGTCATTTCCGTGAAGAGGCTTCTCTGCGACAACTGCGATTTCTCCGAGACGGCAGGGACGCCGCCGGCGGCCGGCGTCGATTTCGAGCCGAACAATCCCTGCGAGATGCTTCAGGACATCGTCGTCAGGAACTGCCGGTTCGAGAACAACAAGGGGCGCGGAATAGAGTTTTACCTTGGCTGCATCAATTCCTCGACCGCGCCCGTGACGGCGCGTTTCGAAAACTGCGTCTCGCGAGGCAACGCCGTCGGCTTCGCGTATGTACAGGCGCGGCGGACATACAACGATCTGCCGGTCGGCGGAAAAGTCGAACTCGTCGGCTGCACGTTCGAGCGCGCGCAGAGGTCGGGCGTGGAAATACTCGACAAGCCCGCCTTTTCCGCTTCGATTTCGTTCCGCGACTGCCGCATCGTCGATTGCTGCACCGCCGTCACGAACGGGCCGGACGTGCGGCTCGTGACGCGCCTTTGGGACACCCCCCGGGTCGGCGGCGTGGATTTCAGCGGCCTTGAGATCTGTCAGCCGTTCCCGCGTCCGAAGTTCTCCGATCAGGGCGAGGACTGGCTGGCGTCCGGCGCGGTTCCGGCGCGAATCGACGCGCTCCGCTTCGAGAATGCGGAAATCGTCGATCCCGCGCCCGGGGAGATGCGAAAGATCGCCGCCGCGTGCCCCGCCGGCATCATCGAGCTGACGGTCGCCGCGGACCGCCCGCGGCGCGTGAGGCTCGGGATGCAGCTCGCGAGGGTGTCCGCGCGTCCTCTGGTTCCCGCCGTCGCGGAGCTTTGGAAGGACGGAAAGCGGCTGGCGGCGCGTCTGCCGACGATAGCGGGAAAGCCCGTCGAACTTTCCTTCGAGGCGAAGACGCCGGGCTTCTACACGCTCAAGATCGACGCCAAACGCCATGCGGTGCGTGTCATAGAGGCGGATGCGCCGGTGGCGGTGCGGATCGCAAGCCGTCCGCAGCTTTTCGCGGCCAGGCCGGGAAGCGTGCATTTCCGCACGGACGCGGGGAGCCGTTTCGCGTTCATGGCAGGGCAGGATTCCGGAAACGACGCCGTGGCGAAGCTGTTTTCGCCGTCCGGCGAGAAGGTCTGGGAACGCAGCCCTGTCGCGAACTGGGCGCGGTACGATCGGGCGAACGCGCCGGAGGGACTGTGGCGCGCGGAGGTCGTGAATTCTTCTAAGAAGCGTCCCACGGTCTATCTCGACGTAACGGGCGCGGAGGGCAGTCTCTTCCTTTCGCCGGACAGATACTGGAAGCGCAGGGCTGGCGGCGGTTCTGGTGCAGTAACGCATCAGTGAATTTACAAAAACAAGCAAGGAGACGGCAATGAAGACGAAAAGAACAACGATGAGTGGCACGGCCGCGATCATTGCGGCTGCGGCAGTTGCGGCATCGGGCGCGACGGTGACGCTTGCGCCGCCGAGCGGGACGAGCACGAATGTCTTTGCCCTCTACACGGGCGGGACCTCGGTTGAGATCGCAGGTCCGGGGACGGTCTCGCTCAATCCGGCCAACACCTACACCGGCGGCACGACCCTTTCCGGCGGCACGCTCGCCTATTCCGGGACGTATCACGACGGAGTCTCGCCCTTGGGCTCGGGCGCGCTGAACATCACTGGTGGTACCATCTCCGGCTCCGGTACGATCGCCAACGACATCTCCTCTGATGCCGATACGACCACCTTCTCCCCGGATGAAAAGATCACGCTTTCCGGCAACAATGCCTTTGGGCTGACCGATGTCACCCGAAACACCCTTGAAATAGCTGGCGGTGAGACTAGTTTCGGCGGAGGTCTTTATCTGTGTTACGACGTCGCCGGAACGGCGCACTTCCGCCAGACCGGCGGTTCTGTGCAAATGGGTTCCAGCTGCAATGTACAGCTCGGATACCGCAGGGGATTGACCACCTCCTTCACCATGACCGGCGGATCGTTCGATGTGAACGGCAATAATTTCCTTCTGTATGGAAACGCCGGCAAAGGCGTGACGACTGCTACCGTCGATATTTCCGGCGACGCCCAGCTCCGCAACATCGCCTCTCTATATGTTCACAACAAATACGTCAGCTATCCCGACACATCTCTTTCCGCCAATATCCACGATGGCGGAACACTGGGTTTCCAGATGGCGAAACACTCTAAGGGTTCTTGCATCCCCAACGTGCATCTGAATGTCGATGGCGGAACGCTGGCAAACGACAATGCGTCTGCAAGCAGATCGACCGAAAGGGATTGGATTTCGGCCTTGGGCGCAGCGTCGTTCAAAGTCGGACCAAAGGGCGCGACTTTCACAACCAAGAATAGCGCGAATGCAGGTACAGCGAAAATCGGCATCCCCGTCGCCGCCGAAGCCGCCGGAGCGGGCGAGACCGCCAAGGGGCTGACGTTCAACAACGGGGATTGGGAGTTCGCCGCCGCAGGCAATGCCTACGAAGGCCCGACAGTAATCAAGAACGGGGCGGTGCTGTTCCTCGATGCCAATGGTACGATCCCCTCCACTTCGACCGTCACAGTCGGTTCCGGCAGCGAACTGTGTACTGGCGGCGGAAACAAGACCGTCGCGGATCTTGTTCTCGAAAAAGACGCCATCCTCGGTTTCGGCACAAGTTCATCGACGCCTTATACGCTGACCGTCACTGGCTCGCTCGCGCTCCCGGCCTACGCGAAGATCGCGCTGTATAACGCCAACACGCCCGTCACCACCGCAGTGACCGCGCCCGGCACTTATGCCGTTCTGAAGGTTCCGGCGGAATACGCCGCCACGCTCGCAGCCGTAACGTGGTCGTGTGCCACGGCCTCCAGCGGCAACGTCTACGCGTTTTCCGTCGCCACCGAAGGCGACACCGCCACGCTCTCGATGAAAATCGCCGCCCAACCTGCCGCCGGCGTTGACTTTACCGTGGCCGCCGGCGAGGAATTCGCGCTTGGCGCCACTTCCGTCGGTTCGGAGACAATCACCGTGAACGGCAGACTTCTCATTGACGGCAATCTCACCGGCACAGGCGCCGGCGGCAAAGTGATTGTGGAGAATGGAGGCGTGCTTGATGTCACAGGGTCGATCAAGCCGAATGTGAAAAACGCCACCTTCGACCTCTATCTCAACGAGGGAGGCTCGATTTTTGCAATGAATATCGCCAGCGCTACGTCGTACGATGAAGAACATCCCATTCGCTTGAACGGCGGCACCATCTATCTTGTAGCGAATGAGAACGCCGTCCTCTATACTCCAAGATACTCAAGTGTACTCATTTCCGATGGCGGGGTCACATACGACCTTTCGCACTGGCGGGATGGCGGCCGTGATGAAGGTTGGGTTCGCTTCAGCTGCAACTCCCCGTTCGAGCATGATCCTTCTGGCGCGGCGGTCGATGGCGGCATCACGGTGCGCGGCACACCGGGAGAACCCGTGTGTCTCGGGTTTGGTTCGGGATTTGTCGGATCCACCATGAATGGCGGAATCACGGCAGAGGAAGGCGGTTATATTACGGTCAGCCATGCGGAACCTCTTGCCAACCAGACCATCACGCTTCTGCCGGGTTCGCTTTTCAAGCAATACGACAGTTCGACTTGCGCGAAGGTGAATTCGCTCACGTTCGGCAGGGCCGATGCCACTGCTCCGGTACTGTTCCAACCGGTTGCCGGGCCGGTCCCCGCGCTTGCCGTGGAGTCGCTCTCCGTCCTGTCGCCGGTCGAGATCTCGTTCTGCACTGGATGGAATAGAGCCGCCGCCGTGAACGCTGGCGTCTGCACGGCGATGGTGTTCAAGGCCACATCTCCCATTGATGCATCGCTCTTCCAGTTGCCGGCATCGGCAACGACCTACTCGCTGACCGCCGAGACGTTGGCGCTGACAGAAGGCGACTATGCCGGATACACGGCGCTTGTTCTGACCGTCACCGGAGACGACCCGGCCGATCTTAGGCTCGCGACCGACGGTACGAATGTGACCCTTTCGGCAGATGCGACATACAACAATATCTATGTCGGCGACATTGAAGGTAGTGGGCCCAAGTCCCTGACCGTCACCGGCGGCGAGATCTCCGCCCAATACCTGTACATAGCCAATCTGCCGGTCGATGGAGATAGTGTTGCCGACAAGCACACGTGCACCTACACGCAGTCCGGGGGCAAGGTAAGCGTGACGAGTCTCTCTTCGTCGGTGAACACCAACAATCCTGCTACCGGTCGCGCAAATTCTGAAATAACCTTGAACGGCGGAACGCTTGAAGTCACCGGTCAGGTGCGGTTCGGGCATAACCGGCAACGCCGCGGCTGCACGAGTACGCTCACCATAAACGACGGCGCGGCCATGACCGTGGGCGACAAAATGTGGCTCACGTACTGGAACTATAATACAGACGCAACAAGGGGTGCTGCGCAAGGCATCGTCAACATGAACGGCGGCACGCTCTCGGTTGGTGGGGATATCGACCTCTCCCGTTGCGAGTTCCACCCCGACTACGCTGTAGATGGCGGCATATTCCTCAAGGGCGGCGTCCTTTCCGCGCCGAACATCGTTCAAACAGCCGCCAACAATCCTTATCAGCGCCTTGTCTTCGACGGCGGCGTATTCGCGCCGAACGCGGCGGCGGCAAACAGGACGCTCACCGGCCTCGCCGTGGCCAATATAGCCGCCGGAGGCGCGATTGTGGATACTTCCGCGCTTGCTTCCGGCGGAGCCTACACGATTGCGCAGAACCTCCTGAAGGATCCCGCGCTTGATGGCGCGGCCGACGGCGGCTTCACGAAACGCGGCGCAGGTACGCTCGTCCTCTCCGGCGCGAACACGTTTACGGGTCCGACGCGGGTGGAGGGCGGTCTGCTCTCCATTACGAGCGGTGACGCTGTTTCCGGCGACATTGCCGTTTCGGATGGCGCGGCGCTCGACCTCGGCGGCGTTTCCGTGAGCGTTGGCAAGATCGCCGCCTCCGGACTTGTCCGCAACGGCTCGCTCACCGTGACCGGTGCAATCTCGGCAAATGACGCGGGGTCGATACTCGCGGTCGATGGCGACCTGACGCTTGCGGCCAGCTCGGCAGTCGATTTCGGCGGATGCGCCGTCGTGCCGACGGGCTGGACGCCCGTAGCGGCTGCGAGCGGCACGGTGACGGTGCCCGATTCGCTCCGTGCGCGCAACGCCGGGAAATTCAACCGTTGCAAGACGCAGCTCATAGACGGTGTCCTTTATGTGAAGCCCGGCACTTCCGGAATGATTATCTCCATCTTGTAAGATGCAATGGGGTAGAAACAAAAAATGAAACGGACAAGTCTTACTTCTTGCATTGCGATTTTCACCTTTGTCTGCGCAGCGATGTCAGGCGCGGCGGAGCCGGCCGGGATGAAGGCCATCCTGACCGTTCCGCATGAATTCGACATGCTGGTGAAGTCCGGGCATATACAGGGACTTGCCTGTTCCGGGAAGGGCATCTACCTCTCTCACCAGACGGGCCTCGCCAAGCTCGACTGGGACGGGAAGTTGGTGAAGCACGTCAACGCACCCGGACATCTCGGCGGAATCGCCTGCGCGAACGGGCGCATCTACGGCGCGTTCATCATCCGCAGGCGCGCGGACATGAAAGACGGCATGCCGGGAGAGAGCAGAGGGTCTGACCCCATTGGTGGAGTAGGAATGGTGGAGTAGCGGAATCTTTGATACACTGTTCGCCATGCGACGACTGCGGAATTTCCAGACGGACATGTGCTACCACCTGATAAGCCGGGGG
>DFLH01000073.1:13223-17442 GCA_002373695.1 Verrucomicrobia bacterium UBA3624 | reverse complement strand
GCGAACGCCCCGGACAGGGATCTTCGCCTCGTGAACGGGCTTGTCGTTGGCGGAATAGGGTTCGTGCGCGAGATGACGGGACGGCTGATCGCGAAGTTCCGCGGTTCGCCGACGCTTCGGAAGGTCGGCGCGTTCGGAAGCGCTAGCCTCTACGCGTCGCACGGCGGGCGGTCTGCGCCAAGACAGGTGGCATGAAGGGTCTGTCCCCATCAATGGGTGGCATGAAGGGCCTGTCCCCTTGACAGTCGTATCTGCGGAAAATCCCGTGGATCGGCCCGAAGCTGTTCGGTTGGAAGAGTCGCGGCAAGGGACAGAAGGAGATCCTTATCTTCGTGACGGTCGGCATCGCGGATCCGGCGAACCTGCCGGAGGACATCGGTTTGCCGAAGAACGCGGTGCGCGGGCGCGAATATGTGGAAAAGCGCGTGTTGGAGCCGGGGGATCGTCCTGACGCCGCGAAGAACGCGCTGACGCTTGACTTGCGGTCCATGGATGAGTTCGTAAAGGACATCCCGCCTCGTCCCGCGCCGCAGGTTGGTGCCCAGCATGGCTCCGGCACCGTCACGATCACGCCCGTCGCCCCGTAAGGCAGAAGGCCAGGATCAAGGACAGAGGACGAAGGACTGAAGACAAATGATTGCGGCTTTCGCCCTTTGTCTTCTGTCTTTTGTCTTCTGTCCTCTTCTCTGTCAGAAGCGCCTTCTGAGCATCCCTAGCCGACTGTAGCGCCGCAATCGGCAGAAAGGAACATCCGCATGAACATCATCAAGATCGTTGTAGTCGCCAGCATCGCCTTCGGGTTCGCCGCAGGCGTCCACGCGCAGTCCAACCGCCAGACCTTCCGCGATTCGATGGGCCGCAACCAAGGCTCGGCCACGACCGATCGCTACGGCAAGACGACCTACCGCGACGCGATGGGCCGGACGCAGGGCTCGTCCTCGACGGACCACTACGGCAAAACGACCTATCGCGACGCGATGGGCCGCAACCAGGGCTCGTCCTCGACGGACAGCTACGGCAAGACCACCTTCCGCGATTCGATGGGCCGGACGATGGGAACGGCTTCGACCGACAGTTACGGCAAGACGACCTATCGTGACGCCCAGGGCCGCGTGACGGGCACCTCCACCACGGACAGCTACGGCAAGACGACCTACCGCGATGCGCAAGGCCGCGTGATCGGCACGAAGAAATGACATGACGGACTTTGGATTTTATCTGGTGATGACAAATCCCGCGGTCGGCTACGCCCGTTGCGCGGAGGCCGCCGTCAAGGCAGGGGTACGCATCGTCCAGTTGCGCATGAAGCACGCTGATCGTTCGGATATCCTGCGCGAGGCGCGGGAGGTTCGCCGCATCACGCGCGGTACGGATACGCTCTTCATCGTGAACGACGACCCGTCCATCGCCGCCGAGGCCGAGGCGGACGGCGTCCACGTGGGGCAGGACGACATGCCGGTCGCCGAGGTGCGGCGGCAGTTCCCGTCGCTCAAGATAGTGGGCCTATCCACGCACAATCCGGCGCAGGCCCGTGCCGCCGCCGGGACGGCGGCCCTCCATACGGGAGGGCCGCGCTCCTGCGCGGCCGCAATCCCTGATTATATCGGCGTCGGCCCCGTCTACGCGACGCCCACGAAGGACATCCCGGATCCGACGCTGGGCCTCGTGACGATGGGCGCGATGATCGCCGCCGTGCCGTTCCCGGCCGTTGCCATCGGCGGCATCGACGAGGCGCGCCTGCCGGACGTGATCGCCGCCGGCGCGCGCAACTTCGCCGTCGTCCGCGCCGTCTGCCGGAGCGCCGACCCCTACTCCGCCATCCGCCGCCTGCAAGATCTCGCGGCGCGCGGGCGTTGAACGCGCGGGGATTAGGTGGTATAATCTCAATCGTTTTCGGCAAACAAGGAATACGAGACATGGCGACAATCACAATCATCGGCTCGGGCATGATGGGTAGCGCGCTGGTGTTCCCCGCCCGCGAGAACGGCAACACGGTGCGCCTCGTGGGCACCCACCTCGACCGCGAGATCATCGACGCGTGCCGCGCGACGAACCGGCACCCGAAGTTCGAGAAGCACTTCCCGAAGGGCGTTCCGCCGTTCCCCGCAGGCTGCGAGTTCTACCAGATCGAGCAGATGGACGAGGCGGTGAAGGGCGCCGACCTGATCATCGGCGGCGTCTCCAGCTTCGGCGTGGACTGGTTCGGCGAGGAGGTGCTGCCGCGCATCCCGGTCGAGATCCCCGTCCTCTCCGTGACGAAGGGCCTCCTGGACCAGGACGACGGCACGCTCCTCTGCTACCCGCAGGTGTGGGAGGCGCGCCTCGCCGCCAAGGGCATCAAGCGCGACATCTGCGCGATCGGCGGACCCTGCACGAGCTACGAGCTGGTGGCGCACGACCAGACGGAGGTGGCGTTCTGCGGCAAGGACCTGGACGTCCTGCGCAAGATCAAGGCGATGATGGCCACGGACTACTACCACATCTCTCTCTCCACCGACGTGGTGGGCATCGAGAGCGCGGTGGCGCTCAAGAACGGCTACGCGCTCGGCATTGCGCTCACGATCGGCCTCAACCAGAAGGCGTTCGGGCTCGACAGCGAGCTTCACTTCAACTCGCAGGCCGCGGTGTTCGGACAGGCCGCGAAGGAGATGAGCCGCCTCCTCGACCTGCAGGGCGCGGGCACGCTCGACAACCTCTGCGTGGGCGTGGGCGACCTGTACGTCACCGTCTACGGCGGCCGCACGCGCCTCGTGGGCATCCTGCTCGGGCGCGGGCTCAACATCGACGAGGCGCGCGAGGAGTTGAAGGGCGTCACGCTCGAGTCGCTCGTCGTGGCCGTGCGCGTGGCGCGCGCCGTGAAGAAGCATATCGCCGCCGGCAAGCTCGCCGCCGCCGATTTCCCGCTCCTCCTCCATACAGACGAGATTCTCACCGAGAAGAAGCCGGTGAACATCCCGTGGGAATCGTTCACGTTCGAGAAGTAAAAAATGAATAGACGCGAATTCCTCACGTTGGGCGCGGGGGCGGTGCTCGCCGCCGAGCTGCCGGTCCTCGCCGCCAAGCGCGCGCCCCTGCTGCCGCTGCGCCTCGAGACGATCGAGATTCCCGTGGGGGCCTCGAAGCCGTTCGGGGCGATCCAGGTGTCCGACACCCACATCGTGCGCGTGGACAACCGCGACGACGAGCGGAAGATGAAGCTCGCCGCCGGGCGGCGCTTCGCGCCGTGGGGCGAGCATTACCTCGACGAGGCGATCCATGCGGCGAAGGAGCGCGGCGACCTGCTGCTGCACACGGGCGACCTGATCGACTTCGTGAGCGCGGCGAACCTCGACTGCGCGGCCGTCCACTTCGCCGCCGGCGACTGGTTCGTCTCGTCGGGCAACCACGAGTTCAGCCGGTACGTCGGCGAGGCGAAGGAGGACGACGCCTACAAGCGCGGGACATACGCGCGCGTGCAGGACGCCTATCCGAACGACCTGACCTTCTCCTCGCGCGTCGTCAACGGCGTGAACTTCGTCGCGATCGACGACGTGTACTACAACGTCACCGAGGCGCAGCACGCGCTCTTCGCAAAGGAGATCGAGAAGGGACTTCCGATCGTCCTCCTCTGCCACGTGCCGTTCTACGGGCCGAAGCTCTACGAGTACGTGATGAGGGAGACGAACAACAAGTGCGCGTACGTGACGGGCGCGCCGCTCTCTTGCACATCCACATACGAGGCGGGCAAGAAGTACCCCGCGGGGCAGGAGTGGCGGCACAGGAGCGTCCAGCAGAAGACGGACAAGCCGACGGCGGACTTCATCGCCTGGCTGAAGGAGCAGAAGCTTTTGAAGGCGATCCTCTGCGGACACCTGCACCGCTTCTTCAAGGAACGGTTCTCCCCGACGGCCATGCAGTACGTCTGCAGCGCTACATTCAAGGGCGAGGCCACCGCCATCCGGTTCGCGTAGCAGGCCCTTGCAGGGCGCCGACAACAAACCTCAAGCGGCAACCCGACATGGATTGCTTTCGCTGCTGGGAGTCTTGGAGCTTGGGAGGCTTGGAGGATTTTTATGATCTTCTCCAAAACTCCTAGTCTCCCAATCATCTACATTTTCTACACTTCTACACGGCCAAAATATACCCTACTGTTCACCGGGCGCATCTGCGTAATTCACCGGACGCCATTCCACGTCTCCGCCCTCCATTCGCCGTCCGTGTCCGCCTACCCGACCTCCCG
>DFLH01000073.1:0-13158 GCA_002373695.1 Verrucomicrobia bacterium UBA3624 | reverse complement strand
GCCTACCCGACCTCCCGTGTCCGCCGCATCCGCCTCCACCACCTAGATTTCATACGCTCCGTAATCTCATTCTCGTACTTCGCCCTCCATCCCGCGAGCATGGCGGCGTCCTCCACCCGCTCAGGGTCCGTCAGCGCGTCTAGCCGCTCCATCAGCGCGGTCGCGCTTCCCCTCACCCCGTCAACCACGTCCAGCCACACGGCCCTCGCCCGCACCACCGCCAGCTCCGGCACGGATTCCTTCGCCTGCACCTTCGTCTCCCCTTGCCCTGTGATTTCATACGAACCGTAATCTGGTTCTCCGTCCCCCGCGCATCCGCTTCCGTTTTCCTGTTCCGGTTCTGCCAGCACGGCAGCGGCGGGCACGGGGTCGGCGAGGCCCGTCACCTGCATGAGCTTCCTCGCCATCGCCTTGTAGCGCATCACGGTCGTGTAGCGCACGTAGAGGGCTGGGATGTTCTCCTGCAGCCACGCCTTCACGCCCCCGCGCCGCCCCACGATCGCGCCGGCCTCGTCGCGCAGCAGCGAGTTGTCCACGTAACACTCCAGGTCGTGGATCATGCTCCCGAAGCGCACCGCCGCCTCGTGCGACTCCCGCCTGCGGATCCATGCGTCGAGGACGGCCTCGCGCGTGGGGCACGGGCTCGCCGTGCGCCGTCCGCCCACGCGCCGCCGCTCCGCGGCGAGCGCCTCCCGCCGCGCCTTCTCCCGCGCGTAGTAGAGCGGCCGCCGCAAACGGCTCTGCGCCCGGTCGATGTGCCGCGTCGCGTCCCGGCGCAGCCACTTCGCGAGCGCGAGGAGCGTGAGGACGTCGCCGTCCGCCCAGCGCACCATGTCGCGCACGCTCCACCCCTCGCGCCGCCACACGACAGCGAAGCCCTCCGTGGCCTCGCACAGGTCGCCGAACGCCCTGGCATCCGCCTCTCGCCGCAGCGCGTCGTTGCGCACGCGACTCGCGATGCGTCGCTCGTGCGCCTCGATGACCTCGCGCTCGACCGGCTCGTACCTCGCCAGCCACGCCGAAAGCCCGTCCGACGCCTTGGGATTGCCCGCGGCGGTCGACGTGGCCGCAAACTTTGCCTTGGCCATGGCGGCCTCTCTTGCAGCCGCATCTGCCTTGGAGGCCGCCTTTGCCGCGGCAGCCGCGGTCGTTTTGGCGGAACCCCGCCCAGAAATACCTGTTGTCCGTTGCATGGCGGGGATGATACCACGGGCGCGGCGGGAGGGCAAGCGGAAAATGAGATTACGGCAAGTATGAAATCTTATGGCCAGATGTGGGTTAAGCGGACCTCAAAAGGCTAAGTGCGCTTCAAAACGGAAAATAAGTGTCATATGGGAAGAAGGCGGAGGTCGCGGGAGAATTGCGCAGTGCACCCGGAGGCTTGGAGGATCTTTATAATCTCCTCCGAAACTCCTGATCTCCTAATCTCCCAGCAGCGAAAGCAATAAAAGTTATCCTCATGTTCATTCCTGTACGAAGCATAGGCGACTGGCTACATTGGAAATCACGAATCTGCTACATTGGAAATCACGAATCTGCTACATTGGAAATCACGAATCTGCTACATTGACCATTGACAATCCAGCATGAATCTAATATAATCCTACATGCTGATGGAGAAATTATGCCTAATGACGACAACTACAAACCACGAATTGCAGACAAACTTCTTGCCGAAAACTTGATGGCCTTCGGTGCTGTATGCGTCGAAGGTCCGATGTGGTGCGGAAAGACTTCCACTGCCATACGCCAGTGCAAGAGTGCCTGCATGATCGCCGATCCAAGCGACAACTTTGCGACCCGTCGCCAGGTATCGCTGGACATCAACTTCGCCTTTGCCAACGCATCAACGCCGCATCTCATTGACGAGTGGCAGGAGTTCCCCGCGCTCTGGGACGCCACAAAGTATCGAGTCGACAGACAGCGCGGATGCGGGCAGATCATCTTGACTGGTTCTTCCACTCCACCCGAAAAAGGAGTCCTGCATTCCGGTGCCGGACGCATAGCAAACTTGCGAATGCGTCCTATGAGCCTTTGGGAGAGCGGTATGAGCGAGGGTAAGGTATCACTTGAGGCCGTCTGCAAGGGTGAGGACATTGGCGTCGTTCCCAACAGGCGTCCTGAGCTTTCCGAGATTGTCGAATATGTTGTTCGCGGCGGATGGCCAGGAAGTCTCGGGCTTCCTCTGCGCGCGGCGGCGAGAATTCCCGTGGCCTACACGAACAGGCTTCTTGACCGTAACCTCCCGGAACTGGACGGCATCCCCAGAGACCGTCACAAAATAGAGCTTCTCCTTCGCTCCCTTGCCCGAAACGAATCGGCGGCAACGAGCATCGCATCCATTCGCCGCGACATATCCGCCGGTGACAGGGTCGAGATCGACGAAAGGACTCTTTCGGCATACCTCAACGCCTTCAACCGCCTCTTCGTCACAGAGAACATCCGTCCGTTCGCCCCGTCCCTTCGTTCAGGCATCCGTATCAAACAGGCCGAGAAACGCCACTTCTGCGACCCTTCCCTCGCCGTCGCACTTCTCAAGGCGACGCCTGCTCGGCTCGAACGCGATCTTCTGACGCTTGGCTTTCTCTTCGAGAGCCTTGTCTTGCGCGACCTCCTCTGCTACACGGAATCTTTCGACGCCTCGCTCTACCATTATCAAGACTATAACGACAGGGAGATTGACGCTGTCGTCGAAATGCCGGACGGAGAATGGACGGCCGTTGAAGTCAAGCTCGGCGTCAACCAGGAGGAATCTGCGGCAAAGCACCTCCTTGACATCCAGCGCCGCATCGCAGAGAAAGGCGGCCATTCCCCGCGATCTCTGGTGATTATCGTGGGACTTTCAAGTGCGGCGTACAAGAGGCGCGATGGCGTGTATGTATTGCCAATCACGACGCTAAAACCATGACGCCACGGGTCGCCATATTGATGGAAATGTCGCTGGAAGTGTCGCGCAACATGCTGCGCGGCATAATCCGCTACATCCGCGAGCACGGGATCTGGACGCTTGATCTCACACCAGGCGGCATTGCCGACCAGCGTCTGCCCGACAACTGGAACGGGAATGGCATCATCGCACGCGTTCCCTCCTTCAACGAAGCCGCCCGCATTGCCGGCAATCCTGCGCCAAAGGTTATTCTAGATCCGCAATCAGCATTTATCGATCCGTCCCACCCCCTCTCGTCATGTGTGCGTGTCGCCTGCGATCACGCAGCAGTAGGCCATGCGGCTGCCGAACATTTCCTATCGCGAGGGTTCAAGCATTTCGCCTATCTTGGGCCTGTCCTCTCGTCCACGCCGCAGATGCAGTACGATTCCACCGGCATCCATGAACCGAACTGGTCAACCATGCGGCGAGACGCCTTTCTCGAAAGCTTGTCAAAACTTGGATTCAAGGCACACATCTATCCCATGCCGAGGTCACGCCAACTCTCACTGAACTGGAACCTGGAAATGCCGAATATCATCCGCTGGCTCCAGCGGCTACCCAAACCGGTAGCGGTTTTCACTCCACACGACGCACGTGGCAGGCAGGTAGCGGACGCCTGCCAGGCAGCAGGCATCCACGTCCCGTACCGCATCGCCATACTTGGCGTAAACAACGATCCTACGCTTTGCAACACCAGCCTGCCGCCACTTTCCTCCATCCCTCTCGATGCAGAGGCCGCAGGATACAAGGCTGCGGAGGTTCTTGCCGCTCTCATGCGCGGAGAAAGACCTCTGCAGCGGCAATTCCTGTACAAACCCCTTCCTGTCGCAGCGCGCGACTCATCCGCCAACATGCAGACGGACGACATGCTTGTCATCGACATGCTGGAGGACATTCGGCAATCGCAAGGATTCAACATACGCGTCGCGGAACTGGCCGCCAGGCGGCACGTGACCGTCCGCACGCTCGAAAACCACTGCCGCAAGGCCTTAGGACGAAGCGTTGGCGACATCCTGCGCGAAACGTGCCTCTTGAACGTACGCAAGCTTGTAGCGGAAACGGACTACTCCTTTATCGACATTACAAGGATGTGCGGCCAACTCAGCGCGTCACACCTGGCCTCGGCATTCCGGAAACGTTTCGGCGTTACCATGTCGTCCATCCGCCGCGTTCCACGCCGACCGCCATCAATATCCAACGGGCTGAACACCATGCAACATTTCTGGACATCAAGTTAGTAGAAGTTGCCCATGGCGCGGAATTTGGCGTAGCGCGCACTCACCAGCTTGTCGACAGGAATCTTCTCCAGCTCCCTGATCGCCGCGAGCACGGCTTTCTTCACCGCCAGTGCGGCAGCCTTGTGGTTCTTCTGCGCACCGCCCTCCGGCTCGGGCACGATTTCGTCTATCACCCCAAGGTTCTTCAAGTCGCGAGCAGTGATCCTGAGAGCCTCCGCCGCCTCCGGAGCCTTTGCTCCGTCGCGCCAGAGGATGCCTGCGCATCCTTCCGGGGAGATTACGGAATATACGGCGTTTTCCAGCATGAGGATGCGGTCGCCAACCGCGATCGCCAGCGCTCCTCCGCTGCCGCCCTCACCTGTGACCACCACGACGACCGGCGTCTTCAGCAGCGAAAAGAACTCAAGCGACTTGGCGATGGCCTCGGCCTGGCCACGAGCCTCCGCCGTATCGCCGGGATAGGCTCCGGGCGTATCCACGAACGTGACGATCGGCAGGTGGAACTTCTCGGCAAGCTTCGCCAAGCGCATAGCCTTGCGGTAGCCGTCGGGATTCGCCATGCCGAAATTCGCCTCCAGGTTCTCCTCCACGGTCGCACCCTTGTGGTGGCCAAGGACCAGGCACTTCGCCGTACCGATCGTAGCGAAGCCGGCAATCAGACCGCGGTCGTCGCTCACTAGACGGTCGCCATGCAGCTCCTCGAAATCGCTCGCGGCATATTTAAGGAAATCCAGCAGATGCGGACGCTTCGGATCGCGGGCCAGCTTAACCTTGTCCATCGCCGTCATCTTGACGGCAGTCTTCTTCGTCGCCATGTCAATCTCCTCAGAAACCAAAGTAGTGGAGCATCTTTACGATAAAGGGCTTCAGGTTCTTGCGCTCCACGATTTTGTCGATGAACCCGTGCGTTTTCAGGTATTCGGCGCTCTGGAAGTCAGGCGGGAGTTTCTGGTGGATCGTATTCTCGATCACGCGCCGGCCGGCAAAGCCGATGAGCGCTTTGGGCTCGGTGATGTTCAGATCGCCTAGCATGGCGAATGACGCGGAAACGCCGCCTGTCGTAGGATCGGTCAACACGCTGATGTATGGCAGCCCCGCCTCCTTCAGGCGTCCAACGGCGGCGGACGTCTTGGCCATCTGCATTAGCGAAAGTATTCCCTCGTGCATGCGCGCGCCGCCAGAAGCCGAACACAGCACCAGCGGACGGTTCTCGGCGATCGCCTGCTCGCATGCGCGGGCGATGCGCTCGCCCGTGCCCGTGCCAAGGCTGCCGCCCATGAACGCGAAGTCCATCACTCCCAGCATTACGGGGATGCCGCCCATCTCAGCCGTACCCATCACGACGCTTTCTTTCTCGCCGCTCTTGGCGATCACGGCGTCTATCTTGGTCTTGTAGGAGCCGGACGCGTCATGGAAATCCAGGTGGTCGGAATAGCTCACTTCGCGAAACACCTCTGCGAACGACCCGTCGTCCGCCAGTTGCGCGATACGCTGTCGAGCGCCCAGCCTCCCGTGGTAGTTGCACGTCAGGCAGATTGCATTGTTCTTTTTCCATTCGTCCTTGGGTATATAGCTTCCGCAGCGCGGGCACACCTGCCACAGCGCCTTTGTCGGCGGAATTTTCGCCGGCGTCTCACTTTTCTTGAACCAGGCCATGCATGTATCCTTTCGTTGAAACTCGCCTTTCGTTCTCTTTCACACCTTGATCTTGCCTGAGGCCGTGCGCGGGAACGGCTCCTTCCGCACTATCACGCGCCGGATGCGCTTGTAGATCGGCAGCATCCTGTTCGCGGCATCGATCTGGTCGCGCACGTTCTTTTCGGGCAAGGAGGAATAGACTTCCGCCGTCAGCTGGCGCGAATCGCCCTCGCCGCTCACCAACGCCTCCTTGATCCCTGGAAGACCAGACAGGATTCTCTCAAGTTCCTCCGGTGCGATCTTCTTGCCGCTTGACAGTACGATCGTACGATTGCGGCGCCCTATCACCGTGACATAGCCCTTCGCATCGATCGTGCCGGTATCGCCAGTGTGGAACCAGCCGTCCTCAAACACGCGCGCCGTAGCCTCCGGCTCGCGGTAGTACCCCCTCATCACGTTAGGGCCGCGTATCAGCAGCTCGCCGTCATCGGAAACACCCACCTCCACCTCCGGGAGAGGCGATACCAGCCCTGCCGTCCCGACGCGAGGGGCGTCATAAGGCGCGAGAGAGTAGAGAGAACACGTCTCCGTGAGGCCGTACCCCTCCAGCATGCGGATGCCGAGAGACTGGAGGTGCTCGTAAGTACGACGTGGCAACGGCGCGCCGCCGGTAAGGATCCACTCGATGCCGCCAGGCATTTCCTCAAGCATGGCGGCACGATGTTCGATCTTGTGCGCCAGGATGTCGGCGAGGGCCGGCACGAGGAAAAGCCGTGTGGCCCGGAAGCGCTGAACGGCATCGAAAAGACGCCGGAAGTCCGGGCACACGCCAAGCGCCGCACCTTGCGACAGCAGGAAATATGTAGACGCGATTCCGAAGATGTGGTGGAGCGGCAGAACCATGAGCGATCTGTCGCCGGGCTTTACAGGGAGCACCTCCTTCGCGCTCGCAGGGAACATCGAGAAGCTGCGCAGCGTCAACTCCACGCCTCGCGGCTTGGCCGTGGTTCCGCTCGTAAACACTATGGACGCCGTCGCATCTTCGTCCGGCGCCGCAGCGAACACGGACCTTGCCTCCCCGGTCTCTATCGCCTTGGCGCCCCGATCCAGGATGTAGTCCACGGCAGCCGAGCCGAAACTGAAGAAAAACGCGCCTGGCAGCAGCTTCGTCACTTCGCGAACCTTGTCCTCGTACAGGACGGAATGGACGACAAAACGCGCCTCCACGAACGCCAGCCGCTGCGCCATCTCCTGCGCGGAGAGCGACGGCTCCAGCGGCACCGCCACAACGCCTGACAACAAGCACGCCGCGTGCGTCACCATCCACTCGTACGAATTCTCACCGATGATGCCGACGCGTTCGCCCTTGCCGACATATTTCAAGCCGGCCCAGGAAAGCGCATCGACATCGCGGCAGAACTGCCGCCACGTGATCGGAAGGGATCTGTCGCCGGCGGCGATCAAGAACGCCGACGCGTCTGGGCGCCTGGAAAGGTTCTTGCAGAACAGGCTATGAAGCGTCTCCACCATGCGTCATGCCCCTTCGCCGCCGTCCGGCACGCTTTGCACGGCCATGACAAGTTCGTGCGTCTCGCCCGGCTTGAGCTCGTAACCGACATCGCGGCCGGTAGTGGCCGGCTCCACGCAGACGAACTGCCGCCAGCCATTCGGGCCGAAATCTTCCACCCGGCCCGCACTCTCCTCGCCCGGATTCCAAACCACCAGCCGCCTGTTGCCTCTTGAGACGAGCGCTATCGCGCGCCTCAGACCATTGTCCATGAGCACGTGTTCTCGCTTGGTCACGTCAAACAGCTTGCTTCCGCCGGTACGAACGGCATAGGCGCCGGTCCATGTTCTTGGTCCGATGCCTGGTTCGTTCGTATCTGTGAACTCGCATCCGTCCACGCCCAGGACTTCCGTCTGGTCGCGATCCTTCACGCGAAGATACGGGTGGAATCCCTCTGTCACGAAGAATGGCTTGCAGTCCGTATTCGTGGCCTTCAGCGCCAGCGTCAATTTCATCGAGATCGACGCCTTCAGCTCCAACCTGAAATCGTATGGCCATACCTTGTGCGAATCTGCGGAGGATTCGAGTCCCAGCGTAATCTCCGAAATGTCCTCCGAATACTCGGAACCGACGACGTGCCACGCCATGTAGCGCGCCAGGCCGTGCTTCTTCGAACCCGGTTCGCCCTGGGCGGCAAACCACGGCCAGCAAACCGGAATTCCGCCATGTATCTCATCCCCTGCCGGATGCACGTCATACGGGCGGGGCATGAACAGCACGGGCGGGTTTCCTGTGGGCCGGTACGAGATCGTCTGCGCCCCGAACATGGCGATCTCGGCCGTGCCATACTGGTTTGCAAGCACGACGACCGGCACATCGTGCTTCGAGGGGCGGAACACGATACGTTCCGGCGCGCCGTAGCGCCGGTTCAACGTCTCGCAGTCCGCGTTTGCGGGTGCAAACGTCACTTCGCCGTCTCCGGCGTCGCCGGTTGCGCGGCGGAAGAAGTTACTGGCGACCCGCACGTCTTTCCGGCGCACGGCTGCTTCTCGCAGCAGCTGAAAGGACAAACGCCAAGCTTCCAGCAGATGGCCAGCGCCACGCCGGCAGCGGCCAGCAGCAGAAGCAACGCCTTCAGCCAGCCGTGCGATGCGTACGGATCGCGCGCCACGACGGAACCGAGCGGCATCTTGGCCGGATGCGTGAAAGTGCGCGCCAGTCCCATCGAGAACGTGAGAGGACGGTTCACGGCCCATCCGCCGGCGTTCAGGATCGCGCCGAGATCGCGGGCGCGAAGCTTGAACCACGCGAGAATCACGCTTGGCAACGACACGATGAGGATTACTGCCGCCACGCCGGCCAGCACCTTCCAGAGCGGCAGGCCGGCAACGAGGCCGATCAATCCGCCGATCGCCGCACCAGCCATGCCAACGCCAACGCCTAGCGCAGCCACGCTGGATGCCAGAGCCGCACCGCTCGGCGCCTCGGCTGGTTTCGGCGCGGCCGCGGCGGCAGTCGTAGTTTCGCCCACTTGGGCCACGGCGGCATCCTGCTTCGATGAAAGGAACTTCTTGCACTGCTCGGAAATCGTCGTGGCGATCTTCGCCCACGGGGCCCAGAACGCTTCGCGCAGCGAAACCTGCGATTCGACGACCTTTGCAACGACGGCCTCCCAGTCCTTCCCGTCACAATCCACGAACATGCCGTTGCGGCCGACATAGAGGCCGGCCGTCGGTCCCGCCGTGACGACCGCGCACACTTCGCGCGCCTCGCCGGTTGCCGGGCGCGTGAGCTTTGCGTAGAGGAGGCAGCACTTGCTGCGTTCGGCAAGAGCCGAGTGAGCTCCTTCGTTCACCACCTCGAAGCACAGACGACAGACACGTCCATCGATGTACAGATCGCCGGTGCGGAACACGCCATCGCGCTTGGGATCGTACAGGTTGGCCTGGTTGACGTAGTTGTGGAGCCATTTCACAAGGTTGGCCGCATAGCGCACTGCCCGTTCGCAGTCGACGAGGCGACCGTATTCGTCAGCCAGCGCCAGGTCCTTTGCGAGCAGGTCGTTGACCTGCGCCTGAACCTTGCCATCCTTGGCAAACGCCGCAAGAGCGTCGTCGGAGATGGCGGCGACGGGCTTCCCGGCCTCGGCCGCGAGCCACGCCTCGTACGGCGCGAACTTCGCCTTGACCGCGGTCCACTCGTCACGCGCGATCTGCGTGGCCGGCGCAACCACCAGCTCGGCGAACGCGCGGAACTTGCCCAGCCACAGGGGATGTACGCCGGCGGTCAGCGGCAATGCGGGATCTGCCGCGTCGGTTACGAGCGGCATGTCCTCCGGCGGCGTGAAGAATTCGTCGATCTTCGCTTCCACGGCCTTGAAAGCCGCATATGCGTCTGCCGTCTTGTCGCCGAACACTGCCGCATCCTTGGCGGCATCCTTCCATGCGAGCCGTGCTGCGACATCCGCGAAGAACGCGTCAGCCTTGCCCTGATCCACGCCATCTTCGCCGCTGCGGTCCTTGACGCCTCCCTCGGCGGCGATTATCGCCGCGATCGCGCCTGCCAGCGATGCGTCGTCCGTCGACTTCGCCGTCACCACGCCATCTCCATTGAACGGCTGGGCGTTGAAAACATCCGTCATGCCGGTGGAATCGTCGAGCGAAAGCCTGGTAGCATCCGTCTTCCCTGCGCGAGCGAGAAGGCTCTTGAAGGATTTGAGGAGAGCCTGCCCGTCAGGCGTGTCTTCCCTTATCTCGTCGAGCGGAATCTCGTTCTTGCCATCAAACAGGAAATCAAGCTTCTTGAACCTGGCCGCCATCCAGTCGACCGCCGCCAGCACCTCTGGCACGCGGACGCGTCCGTCGCCATCAGTGTCGATAAGCTTCAGCGTTGCGGCGTCGAACCGCACTCCGGTGACCGGAGCCGAAAGTACGGTCCACAATTTCTTGTCAAGATCCTTCAGGGCGAGAAGGTCGTCGCCAGTCTCCACTTTCGCCTGCACGCACCTCGCCGACTTGAAAAATTGCCATTTATGCATAACTTTCATCTCCTTGCTGCGCGACGCTCCTTGCACGCGCACGACGAAAGTATACCATATCGCCGCGCCCATGTGGTAGAATACGGCAAGCATTTGCAGAAAGAACCAGCAAAATCATGGACGCAGACATATGCCTCAAAGAAATCGAAGCCGCTCTTGACGGGCTGCTTCCGCCTGCCGATGGAGAAACCGCCTCGCTGCACGCAGCCATGCGCTGGGCTGTGGAAGGCGGCGGCAAACGGCTCAGGCCCCTTTTATGCCTTGCAGCAGCCGAAGCTGTAGGCGGACGGGCGGCGGAAGCGATCATGCCAGCATGCGCCGTGGAACTTCTGCACTCATACACGCTGGTGCACGACGATCTGCCGGCGATGGACAACGATACGCGACGGCGTGGGCGGCCAAGCACGTGGGCCAAGTTCGGGGAGGCTGTCGCGATATTGGCAGGAGACGCCCTGCAGGCCCTGGCATTCGCAACGTTGGCAAGAACGCCGGAAACAGCTCCAGGAACGGCGGCGAAGCTGCTCGCGGCACTGGGAAACGGCGGCATCGGCGTGGTACGCGGACAGACGGCAGACCTTGACGCGTCGTGCCACAACCTGGATTTCATCTACGAGCACAAGACGGCAGACCTCTTCGTGGCGGCAGCCTGCATGGGAGCGATAGCAGGAGGCGGAACGGACGCGCAGGTGGAGCAGCTGCGCACCTTCGCCATGCACCTGGGACTGGCTTTCCAGCATGAAGACGATATCATCGACGACGACTCGCCGATCGGCCGAGACGAAGCCCTTCGCCAAGTACAAGCGCATACCGCCGCCGCCACAGCCGCGCTCGACGGGCTTCCTGGAGACGTCTCCCTCTTGAGGAATCTGGCCGAAAGGCTCGCCGACAGGACTCGCTAATCAAGGGAACGAAGACCTGGCGCGTCAGGCCCGAAGCTTTGCGGCAACAGGTCGGCGAGCGTGAACGTCCTGTACGATTCCGCAGACCGGACGACCAGGACGAGACATTCGTCGGGGTTGCAGAACTCGCGCATGACCTGCCTGCAGATGCCGCACGGGAAGCAATCGCCTGAAACATCGCCATCCCGTCCGCCACATACCGCGATCGCCAAAACGTGCCGTTCGCCGGAACCTATCGCATGCGCTATGGCATTCCGTTCGGCGCATATCCCGGCGGGGTATGACGCGTTCTCCACATTGACGCCGTCATAGATTCTTCCCGAACCGGCCAGCACTGCGGCCCCCACTTGGAAATGCGAATACGGCGCATATGCCCGCGGCACGGCATCCAACGCCCGGCAAACCAATGCCTTCAAAGTATTGTCTTCTATCGTCTGCATGCCACGCTCCCTTCGCCATCATTTGGCAAAATGTTCCTTGAAGTATGCGACGGCTCCGTCGTGATCTGCGAACGCCCCGTCCAGCTGGGCCTCGAAGCAGGCGTGGAGCCATGCGCCGAACTGCGGGGATGGCCTGTGGCCGAGCGCCATGAGATCGCGCCCCATCAGAATCGGCTTGGGCGCCGCCGCCGCTATGCGCAACCGTTCCGCCGCCGCCGCAAGCCATTTCAGATCCTCGCCGCACGAAGATCCGCCGGATTTCTCCAACGGCCGCCCCTCGTCGTCTGCTCGCGCCACACGCAACAGACGGTCTATCCGCACCACTTTCATGGCGAGCCTGCGCACCGCGCCATCTCCGGCATGCGCCCGCCAAAGTGCGAACGGCTGCATGTGGCATCGCACCAGCGGAGGAACCTCGCGGAGTATCCGCTCCTCGCTCGTCAGACGTTTGAGGAACGACAGCGTCGGCTTGACGCCGGCCTCGTCGTGGCCAAGGGAACGGACATGTCCGCCAATGTGCCGCGTGGTGGCGGGCTTCCCGAAGTCGTGGCACAGCACGGCGAGGCCGACTATGACATCCTCGATGCGATCTCCTGTCCGGTGCCGCGCAAACGCATCGAGGCACATGCATGTATGGCTCCACACATCACCTTCTGGATGCCACTTTGGATCCTGCTCGCATCCTATCAGCCTCTGAAGCTCGGGGAAATACCGTACCCATCCGGTATCGCGCAGGAAAGCAAGGCCCTTCCCGATCTTTACGCCCTTGGTCAGCAGCTTTGCCCACTCATCGAACATCCGTTCCGGCGGCAGCCCCTCCCGTTCCACCGTCCGGCACAACGCTACGGTCTCGGGAGCCGGAGTCAAGCCGAAACGAGCTACGAACTGCATGCCGCGCAGCACACGCAAAGGATCCTCCACGAACTTGCCGGACACGTGGCGCAATATTCCCGCCTCCAGGTCACGCATGCCGCCGCAGGGATCCTCGACCTCACCCGAAAGAGGGTCGCAATAGATGGCGTTTACGGTAAAGTCGCGCCGTAGGGCGGCCTCGGCTACCGTCAGGCCAGGATCGGATTCCACCAGAAAACCCTTGTGCCCCATGCCCCTCTTCGACTCGCGCCGCGGAAGGGACACGTCGATATCGAAATGATGCAGTTTCAGGACGCCGAACGAAATACCGCACGGATCGAAAGCGAACCGCCGGCCTAGAATCTGCTGGAGCCGTTCCGGGCCAATGCCGAAAACCTCCATGTCCACGTCCTTGACGCGCGTTCCGCCAGCAAGCATGTCGCGCACGGCACCACCAACCATCAGCGCGCGCCCGCCAGCTTCCGAAGAGAGGCTGGCGACAGTACGGACCGCATCCAGCAGGTCTGGAGGTATTGCCGAAAAATCCAATGGCGCTCGCATGCCGACATTATATCATTTCCACCATGCAACGGCTGACTGGAGTTTACCCATTTTTTG
>DFLH01000005.1 GCA_002373695.1 Verrucomicrobia bacterium UBA3624 | reverse complement strand
TTTGCGCTTCTAATACCCCCCCCCCTCACAGCTTAATGGACGCAATATAGGCTATTTTGCGCGGCGGATGCGCCGCGTTGGGCGGTCATCTCCCAAGCAGTATCGAAATTTGGCGCGGCGGCGTGTTTTCGCGTTGTCGTGCGGCGGCATTTTGCGCAGGAGGTGTGAATGAACTTCCCGCGCCGCGATTTTCTGAAAGGTTCGCTCGCCGCGCTCGGCTTGTCTGCGCTCGGCTTTGCCCGTGTCTTTGCCGCGCCGATGGGCAGTCTGCTTCCGACGATGAACCGTGCTGGCGATCGTGCGAGCGTTCCTGCGTCATCGTCGTCGCTGCGCGTCGGGTCGTACAACGTAAGGGTCGGCACCGCAGATGGAAAAACGGCGAATGCCTGGGATAATCGAAAAGAAGATCTGGTCGCGCTGATGCGTCTTATTGACTATGATGTCGTCGGGCTTCAGGAATCGTTCACGGCTCAGTCGGCCTACATTACAAATTCCCTTCCCGGCTATGCGCTGATCGGCAGCATCGAGGGCGCGGAAGAGAATGTAGGGGTGACTTCTCCCATCTGTTATCGCAAGGCGCGCCTTACGCCGCTGAAAAGCGGCACGTTCTGGCTTTCCACGACACCTGATGCGCCAGGCGGCGACGTATGGGGTGCATGGTCTCGCAGGAAGGTGTGCGTGTGGGCTCTTCTTGAAGATCGCGTCACAGGCAAGACGCTCTGTTTTGTGAACACGCATACAGACCATAAAAGCGAAGTTGCCCGCTTGGAAGGGACGAAGCTTATTTTGAGGCGCGTGGCCGAAATCGTTCCGGCGGGAATGCCAATTGTGTTTACCGGCGACCACAACTGCCGCGAAACCGAAGCGCCGTCACAGGCTGTCATGAAGGTTTTGAAGAATGCTTTGTATGTCTCCGAGACGCCGCCGTCCGGCCCTTGGCGCTCGTTCTCGGGCTGGAAATGGCGCAAGAAGGAATATTCGGCGGTTGATGCGCTCAAGCTGCCTGCCGACGTCCGCAACGCGCGCAAAGGTTCCCCGGATGCAGACAGGGATGCGGACGGTCGGCACAAGTGGGAGAACTGCGGCGCGCGAATCGATTACATCTATGTTTCGGACGGCGTCAAAGTGAAGTCGTATGCCACACGCGCAGATTCCCGCCCTGGCACGAAACTCTATCCAAGCGACCACTTCCCGTTGGTCGCCGAGATTGAACTCTCTCAAACGCCAAATGGACATGGGAAATGAAACAGATGAAGAAACTGCCCGTGATTATAATAGATAGTATCGCCTCGACGAGCGCGCTTTATTGTCCACACATCAAACTAGGAGGAGAAACATCCATGAAAAAGCTGAAACATACGCTTCCCGCGCTTGTCGCAGCTGTCGCATCATTCGCGATTCTGACGGCAATGGCCGCCGTGGGAGGGACGTTCGAATGCTCCGAGACGGCGCGCGCCAAGGCGCGGGACTTCATCGACAACGAAAAGCAGTTCCATCTCGGGTTCCTGCCCACCGAGCAGTCGAACCCCATAACCGCGACGCTCGAAGAGGATTTTAAGCGCTCTACGCTCGCGGGCGTGCAGTGCCTCCAGCGCGGCGACCGCCAGATTCCAATCACGATGCGCCACGTCTTCGCCTCGCAGCAGTTCGAAGACCTCGTTTCCGACATGGTGCGCTCGGTCACCGGGCCGAAGGGCCGCATCATCTTTTCCGGCTGCGGCGCGACGGGCCGCCTCTCGATTCTCCTTGAATCGATGTGGCGCGATTTCTTTCACCGCCGCGCGGCGGAACTGACGCCCGAAGAACTGAAGCTCGCCGACCGCTCGGCGTCCATCATGACCGGCGGCGACTTCGCGCTCATCCGCAGCGTCGAATTCTTCGAGGACTACGCCGAAGGGGGCCGCCGCCAGGCCGCCGCGCTCGACGTGGGCGAAGGGGATACGTTCGTCGCGATCACCGAGGGCGGCGAAACGTCGTCCGTCCTCGGCACGCTCCAGTATGCGGCGGAGCACGGCGCGAAATGCTATCTCGTCTTCAACAATCCGGCGGACATCCTTCGTGCCCATCTCGACCGCAGCCGCGAAGCGATCGACAACCCGAAGGTGACGGTGATCGACCTCTATTGCGGTTCAATGTCCGTCGCAGGCTCTACCCGTATGCAGGCGACATCTTCCGAACAGCTCCTCGGCTCTTGTGCGCTCGAAGCCGCGCTCTGCCGTGTGCTGCCGCGCTTTGCGAAGGAAACCGCGCCGGACTACACCCTTGCATTCGAACAGCTCCTTTCCGGACTGGAGTCGCCGGAGGGACGCGCGATGATCGCCAGCCAGATCGAACTGGAAAAGAGCGTCTACGCTCAGCACGGCCTCGTCACCTACATCGCCGACAAGTGCATGCTCGACCTCTTCACGGACAACACCGAGCGCGCGCCGACGTTCATGATCCCGCCGCTCCGCTCCAGCCGCGAGAAGGGCTTTTCGCAGAGCTGGGCGTTTGTGAAGAACCCGCTTCATCCGACGGAGGAGTGCTGGTCGGAGATGATGCGCCGCCATCCGCGCTGCCTGGAGTTCACGTCCGAAGACGCGCGTTCGCTCGGCATGCCGCAGTCGTTCATCGACAATCCGCCGCTCATAAAGTATTCGGATCTCATCACATACATGATCGGCAACGAACCTGCGCCCGAGCGCATCGCCGGCCGTTCCCGCGCCGTGGCCGTAGTTCTGAACGTGCCCGGTGCAGACCCTGCGTTTGCCGCCGCCGCAGACCGTCTAGCCGCCGCCTGGCCGGAACGCCGCGACTTCACATTTGCGTTCCCGATTGCCGATTCGCCGCTTGAAATCTGGAAGCACCTCGCCGTCAAGCTCGCCTTCAACTGCCTTTCGACAGGCACGATGGCGGCGTCAGGCCGTGTCGCCGGCAATTGGATGAGCTGGGTGTCGATGAGCAACAAGAAACTCATCGACCGCTGCATCCGCCTCCTGATGGAGCTTGGTCGAATTGACTACGAAGAGGCCGCGCAGCGCGTTTTTGCCGCGCAGGAATGGGTTCAGTCGCAGGACTGGTCGAAAGGCGAAGAACCCTCGCCCGTCCAGGTCGCCCTTGAACAGCTTCGCAAGGACAAGGCGAAATAAAGGACCACGCGAATGACTGGATGCGCGCCAGTTTCAAAGAGAGCCGATAGGGACGACCGCCACATCCTGCGTAAGCGGTCTTGCCCTTTCGGCAAGGCAGAGCACCGCGCCGCTGCCGAGCGGCAGACCGACAGAACGAGCCTTGTCGAAGGCGCGTATATCGCTTTTGGACGGGCTCGCCGTCTTTTTGACCTCAACAGGTTCAAGAACTCCGTCGTGTTCGATGAGAATGTCTATCTCGGAGCCGGCCTTGTCTCGGTAGAACCAGAGCCTCGGCTCCGCGCCGCGATTCCAGTATCGCTTGAGCAGTTCGCTGACGACAAATGTTTCAAGCATGGGCCCGCCCATCGCGCCGTTCGACAGCGTTTCGGGAGACGTCCATCCTGCAAGATAGCTGCACAGCCCCGTGTCGGTGAAATAGAGTTTGGGCGTCTTGACGATGCGGGATGTGACATTTCGGGAATACGGCCGGAGCAGATAGACGAGGCCGGACGCGCCGAGAACGCCGAGCCAGTCGCGGGCCGTGGTTGCGGCGATGCCTGTGTCACGCGCGAGTTCGGAGATGTTGAGAAGCTGCCCGGTTCTTGCGGCGGCGGCCTTGAGGAACACGAGAAAACGCTCTTCGTCGGTTATGCGGACAAGGTTGTGTATGTCGCGTTCGAGATATGTGCGGACATAGGAACGGTAGAATGTTTCGACGTTTCGCACCTTGCCGGAGACGAGTGCCGGAAAGGAGCCTCTGTAGATGCGGGCGAATACGCCCTGAAGCGTTTCATAGGATGTCTCGGTGTCGATGGTGGGAGGAACGATGAATGCCGACTCGTCGTCCGTCCGTCCAAATTCTTCGCCCTGCGAGATTCCGCCAAGGTCGATGATGCCGATGCGTCCTGCAAGGGATTCGCCGATGTCCCGCATCAGATGGAATTGCTGGGAGCCGGAGAACCAGAATCGTCCGCATTTGTCGCTGTCACGGTCGATAGCCATCTTGACAAGGGGAAGGAGTTGTGGCGCGTATTGTATTTCGTCGATGATGACAGGCGGTGTGTAGGTCTGGAGGAAGAGAGCCGGGTCGTTCCGCGCAAGAGCGCGAACATCAGGATCGTCCAGAGACACAAATTTGCGTCCGTCCTCAGCAGCGTAGCGAAGAAGTGTTGTTTTGCCGACCTGTCGCGCTCCGCATACCATTATGGCAGGGAATTGGCAGGAAAGTCCACGGACAGTGGAAAATGCGGCTCTTTCTATGTGTTTCATACGAATATTGTATCATATTATGTTGCGTTAAGCAATGGCGAACTGGGCAAATTGACGATACGACCGTCAATTTGCCCAGTAGATTCGCACTATCGTGCAAGAACGAGCCCGTCCAGGTTGCGCTCTAACAGCTGCGCAAGGACAAGGCGAAACAACGGGAGAATCTGAAACGAAAAGGAACAAAGAGTGAAAAGAATGCAGTTAGCCGTAATTGCCGTGGCGCTTGCAATCCGTGCGGGCGCGTCGCCGGTCGTCGTCATTCCCGACACTCCGACCGCTGTCGAGAAGTTCGCTGCATCGGAACTGGCGGGAGAACTCGGTAAGTGCCTCGGAGTGACGCCGGAGATAGTGCGTGAGGGCGCAGCGAACGGCGGCGTCAAACTCTATGTCGGCGCGACGAAGGCGGCAAAGGCGGTGCGCGGCAAGAAGCCGTGGCAAACCGACGAGGTGTTCCTGAAATCGGTTGCGGATGGCGTTGTCCTCGACGGCGACCCGGTGCGCGCCCCGATCTATGCGGTCGACCTCTATCTTGAGAAATACTGCGGGGTGAGGTGGTGGACGAGCGACGCGGCGACGTATCCGAAACTTTCTGATGCGCCCGCAAGGGATATTGCACTTGAATACGCGCCGCAGTTCAAGTATCGCGAGACGTACTACCTTGACGGCTTCGATCCGCTTTTCAAGGTGAGAAGCAAGGGCAATTTCACGTCGCTGACGCGTTACATGCTCACGAAAATGAAATTCATCCCGCCGGAGATGGGCGGCAACCACCGGCTTTATTTCTTCGAGGGCCGCCGCAGCGCCTACCACTCCTTCTTCGAGATACTTCCGCCCAAGGTCTATTTCGAGAAGCACCCCGAATGGTATTCGCTTGTCGGCGGCAAGCGCGAGGCAAGGCAGCTCTGCCTTGCGAACAAAGAGATGAAAGCCGAATACATCAAGGAGACGCTGCGGCGGCTCCGCGAAGATTCGTCGGTCGATTTCATACAGGTGTCGCAGAACGATGTGAACAGCGGCTGGTGCGAATGCGACAAGTGCAAAGCGATGATGGACGAGGACGGCGGCGCGCCGTCCGGGCCGTACCTCAGGTTCGCAAACGATGTCGCCGAAGCGGTGGAGAAGGAATTTCCGAACGTGAGGATCGACACGTTCGCCTACCAGTTCACGCGCAAGGCTCCGACGAAGACCCGTCCGCGCCACAACGTCGTGGTCAGGTTTTGCGCGAGCGGCAGCGATCTTGCACGAGCGCTGGACGATCCGTCATCCAAGAAGAACGCCCCGTTTGCGGAGGAGCTTCCGAAATGGCGGGAAATCGCAGGCGGACGGCTGTTCATCTGGAACTACCTTGCGAACTTCAAAGGGTATATGCTGCCGTTGCCGAATTTTTCCCGGCTTGGCCGCGACATACGCTTCTTCGCCGCGAACGGTGCGGTCGGCGTGTTCGAGCAGGGGGACGCGCTCTGCTGCGCGGGATCGCTGGCGCCGCTGATGCATTATGTCGCCTCGCATCTTCTCTGGAATCCAAGCGACGACGACAAGCGCCTTGTCGATGATTTTCTGCGTGGCTACTACGGCGCGTCGGCCGCTCCGCATCTCAGGCGGTTCATGGAAATCGTCGAATCAGGCGCGAGAAAATCCGGAAAGGTTGTCGGTCTGCGCTACACGAGCTGCCATTTCCTGAGCGCACCCGCGAAACTCGGAGCGGCGGCGGCGATGGATGATGCCGTGGCTGCGGCTGAACAGGACGGTGCCGTATTTGCAGACCGCGTCAGACGCGAACGTCTCAGCATCGACCATGCCTTGCTTCTCCATTATGATGTGCTGCGCGTCTTTGCCGCAAAGCGCGCCATTCCATGGACGCGCCCGGAATCGCGCGCCGACGCGGTGGAGAACTGGATACGCGAAGTCAGGGCGCTCGGCGTTCGCGCATTGAAGGAGACCTGCAGGGCCGATGACATGGAGAAGTATTTCAACAATCTCAGAACCATAAACCACACGAAAGGAACAGACAAATGAAAACACTGAACCACATGCTTCCCGCGCTTGTCGCGGCTGTCGCAGTCAATGCGGCGGCGGCTGGCGAAAATGTGGCGCAGAATTCTATTGCGGTCGACGTGCGCCGTCCGGTTCCGGTCGTGGATGCGAAGGTCGGCGGGTTCTGGCACGACGAATACAGACTGCTTGTCACGAAATGGCTGCCGCACTGCATCAAGGAGATGGAGGCGGGCGGACGAGGCGAGGAGCTTCTGAACCTCGTCGCGACAGGCGAGGTGCTGGCGGGCAAGAAACCGTGTGTCAAGTTCAAGGGACGTCCGTGGAGCGACGCCTATCCCTACAACACTCTCGAGGCCATCTGCCTTGCGCTGGAGATCGATCCCGGCGACGATGTTGGATTCGCCAAGGCGCAGGAGTTTCTTCGCGCGAAGATGGAAGAGTGGATCCCCATTATTCTCGCCGCGCAGGAACCGTCGGGCTACATCCACTCCTATCACGATCTCCGGCGCGAGCCGCATTTCTCCAACGCGGCGAAACACGAGTTCTACGTGATGGGCTACTTCATCGAAATGGGCATTGCGCACTACCGCGCCACGAAGGGACGCGACAGGCGGCTCTACGACGCGGCGATACGCTGCGCCGACCATCTCGATTCCGTCTTCGGTCCGCCGCCGAAGAGGACATGGCTGAATGGACATCCGGGGCTTGAATACGCGCTCTGCCGTCTGGCCGATTCCGTCAACGCCACCGAGGGCGCGGGGAAGGGAGAGAAGTATGCGCGTCTCGCGCGGCACTTCATCCGCAACCAGTACCGGGCCGAGGGCGACAACGGGAAGTGGAGGAAGGACTACCATCAGGCTGATCTGCCCGCATGGGAGATGAAGGATGCGTCGGGCCACGCCGTTCGCGCGGTCTATTTCTATTCGGCGATGTCCGCTCTCGCGTCGCGCCTCGGCGACGCGGAGCTCGGCGCGGCAGCCGACCGCCTGTTCGACAGCGCCATCAACCGCAAGGAGTATCTGACGGGCGGCGTCGGCGCGGCGTGGCACGGCGAGGCGTTCGCCGGGGACTACGAGCTCGGCAACAACGGCTACTGCGAGTCGTGCGCGTCGTGCGGCATGAGCTTCTGGACGATCGAGCAGCACCGCCGCAAGCCGGGGACGTGGCCGGTCGATGTGCAGGAGCGGCTTGTCTACAACAATCTCCTGGGCGCGATATCAGAGGACGGCGAGAAGTTCTTCTACCAGAATCCTCTCGACAGCGACAAGCAGCGCTACCCGTGGCACAAGTGCCCGTGCTGCGTCGGCAATGTGCCGCGTACGCTTTTCGCGCTGAAGGACAACGCCTATTCCGTGTCGGGTGACGGTCGGACGCTCTACGCAGACCATTTTCTGACGCTGGAAGGCGCGGTCGGAAAGGTCGCGGGCGTTGAAATGTCAATCCGTCAGCAGACGGGGTATCCGTGGGACGGGAAGGCGACATTCCGCCTTGCGCCCGAAAAGCCTGTCGCGTTCACCTTCGCCGTTCGCGTCCCGAACAGGATCGATAGCGCGCTCTATACGGTCGAGCCCGACGTGCGCGGCCGGTTCACGCTCACCGTCAACGGCGAGAAGGCGGACGCCGCACTTTCGGATGACGGCTACCTGCGCATCGCGCGGACATGGAAGAACGGCGACGAAGTGGCGCTGGAGTTCCCGATGCCGGTGCAACGCGTCCATTGCGACGAACGCGTTGCGGCGAATCGCGGACTCGTCGCATTCCAGCGAGGACCGATCGTGTACAGCTTCGAGCAGGTTGACCAGAAGATGCCGCTTTCGGCGGCGATGGCCGCGCCGGACGATGAATTCTCCGCGTTCTGGATGCCCGGGCTGTTCGGCGGAGTGGTCGCCATCCGCAGCGCGGGCGGACTTGTCGCCGTGCCGAATTTCGCGCGCCTCAACCGCGCGGCCGGTCGCGCCGCTGTGTGGATCCCGGAGCCGAAGGTCAAGGAGGCGAAAGAGGAGCTTTTCCCGTTGAGCCGCATCCGGCTGGAGGATGGCGTCCTCAAGACGCAGCAGGAACAGAACCGCAAGTATCTTCTCCGCCTTGAGCCGGATCGCCTCCTGTCCGGTTCCGCCACGGACGGGAAAATGCAGGCAAAACGTCTCGCGCCGCGCTGCAAGAATGCGATGGGATTTTATGACAGGTGAATTTCTAAAACCAAACCACAAGAAAGGAGCAAAAAGATGAAAACACTGAAACATACGCTGTCCGCACTTGTCGCGGTTCTCGCATCAATCGTGATGCTTCCGGCAATGGCCGATCTGCCGTCCGGCTACAGGCAGCTGGACTATGTCGATACCGACGGCAACCAGTGGGTCAATACGCTCTTCCGCCCGACTTGCACGAATGCGGTTGAAATCAAGGCGAGTTTCACCAATACGCCTGGAAGTGCGCAGTACCTGTATTGCAGCAGAAACAATACTACTGGAACATCCAAACAAGGACACTGGCTTTATGTCACTAAAGGAACTAGCGCCAATGCAGGATCTGGAGCCGCCGCGTTCGGTTTTGAAAACAGTAACAATAACAGCACGGGTACCGAGTCTCAAAAAGTCACGCTCTCTGTCCCTCATGTGTTCTTTGCGGCACCAGAATGGGACGGGACGGCTGTGACAGGTCTTACTGGCTATATTGATGAAGTTCAGGCAGGTGCCAAAGTGACCGGCAGCGACTTCACGCCGGGTGCCGGTGACTACTTCTGCCTCTTCGGTGGCTATAGCAGCAAGGGGAATGGCCTTAATGACAGTACGGCCGTCAACGGCAATTCCGTCTGCCGGTTCTACTATTTCAAGGTTTGGGACACGAAGGACAAGGTGAATCTTCAGTGCCACATCGTTCCCGTCTATGGCGAGGTAGAGCAGGCGATTGGCCTATATGACCTTGTCGCCGGACGTTTTCTGCCTGTCCACGGCAATCCGTTCACTGGCGCTTGCACGCTGTCGGCAGATGAGGACGTGTCGGATACGTGCGCAATTGGCGGTGGAGTGACGGTCGATCTCAACGGGCATAACATGGCGATGTCCGCAGTGGCGACGAATTCGATTTCTGCCTTTGCAGGCTCTGGATATCAGGATCTCGCGTTCCTAACGGCCACGAAAGCGCAAGCAGTGCAGATTACGGGTTTCAGACTGCCAGGAACAGCGAGGGTTGAACTGAAGATTCGTCCGTTTGCAGTCAGCGGAACGCAATGGCTGTTCTGTTCGCGCGAAAGCAGTAGTTGGCATACCTACAGCGCACTTTTGGATGGCAATCAGGATAATGAAGTCCGCTTTGACTTTAACAACAAACAAACCAGAAGCAATACTAAGCTTACGGTCGGCGATTACGAGCTTGTTTTCGACGGCACGACCGCTAAGCCGACATGGTCTGTGAACGGCAACGCCGAGAAGACGCATGATGCGGAATCTAACGAATTCACGGGCGGTAGCGACCTCATCCTGTTCGGGAGTTCTCTTGCCGGCACGTACTCTGGCCGTCTCTACTACTTCACGGTGACGACGAATGACACGGTCGCGCTCGACCTTCGCCCCGTCCGCCGCCTTTCCGATGGCGCGACTGGCCTCTACGACACGGTCGGAGAAGCGTTCTACCCGAGCGGCACTTCCACGGCATTCCCTGATTGTGCCGCAACGCCCAGTTTCATCAATTCAAGCGAAACAGCCTCCGAGCTGCGCGTCGGGCAGCGGCTCATCCCTGGATACACCGTTGTCGAGTACATCACTGGCACTGGCAGCCAGTACATCGACACCGGACTTGTTCCCGCCTCCACTGATCGGGTCGAGATGAAACTCAGCCTTCCGGATTTGAGCGGGACATATGGTTTCTTCTGTTCGCGCAACAGTTCCTCCAACGAAAAATTTGGGGCGCTATATTTTAACGGTGCTAGCAAGGGAATACGCTTCGACTTCAATTACACTCAAACGAACTCGTTAGTTAAACCGCCTTTTGAGTATGGTCCTTTCATTGTCGCGCTAGATGGTTCGACTCGGTGTGGCTATCTGAATGGAGCGGCGATTGCCGACGGAATAGCGGAAAACAATTTCACCCCGTCTGCCAATTTGTTCATCTTTGCACAGCATAGCGCCGGATCGTCGATAGGAAGTTATGCCAAAGGTTCGATCTATTGGTTCAGGGTGACGAGCGCAGACGGAGCAAAGAGGCGAGACATGGTGCCGGTCGTGCACGATGCGGATAGTGTCGCCGGTCTTTACGATCTCGTGAATGGCGTATTTTATCCGTCATCGAGCGATACGGCATTCACGGCTGGAGGTGCGACGCTTGGCGGTCTCGATGCCGACTGCGCGTTTGTCGGTACGGAGATCGATGGGAACATCACGCTTGTCAAGGAGGGCGCGGGGTCTTTCGATGGCGGCGGAACGACGCTTGCCGGGGCGCTCAAGGTCAATGCCGGAACGGTTGGAGGATTGACGCTTCTTGACGGCGCGACGCTCGATGTTTCGGAATTTGCTGGCGCGTTCAGCCTCGATGACAACGCCATCGCGTTTGCGGATGCCGCGAAGGTCTATGTCAATATCGGCTCGCGCACAATCGCGAAGAACACGCCTGTCGTTTCGTGGATTTCCGCGCCGTCGAACATCGGAGGGCTCAAGTTCAGGCTCGTCTCCGGCAGTGAAGAGTCGTCTGTGATTGTCAAGGAGGGCGGACTTTATCCCGCGCCAAAGGGACTTATAATCTCGTTCCACTGACGCACATGTTGAACAGACGCGAATTCATCGCCGGCGCGTCGGCGTTCTGGCTGGGCGGATGGCGGATCTATGCCGCGCCGCCCGGCTGGAAACACGGGGGCAAGCCGAATCTTGTGCTCGGCGTCGTAAGCGACACCCACCTGAGGACGCGCCGCGGCCCAAGTGGCAAGATCGGTCACAACTGGCCGGACAAGTATTTCGCCGCCGCGCTTGAATACTTCAAGGCGCGAAACGTCGATGCCGTCATTCATTGCGGCGACTTCGCGCATCGCGGACAGGTGGAGGAGATGCAGTTCCATGCCAATGTCTGGAACCGCGTGTTCCCGAAGAACCTTGCGCCGGACGGACACGAGGTCGTAAAGCTGTTCGTCACGGGAAACCATGACAAGGACGGTGCGCATTACGGAGATTTCGTCAAGAACTGCTATCCCGACGAGAACGAGCGGGCGAAGCACGTCCTTGCCAACGACATGGCGGCAAACTGGCAGCGCATCTGGGGCGAAAAATATGAGCCTGTCTGGCACAAGGTCGTAAGAGGTTACCACTTCTTCGGCGTCAATTACGAGATGATGGACGATTCCGCCGCGCCAGCGGAATTTAGGAGACTCGCCAAGGGATGCGAACTTGCGAATCCCGCGAAACTGTTTTTCGTCATGACGCACAGGCGGCCAGGCGCACCGCTCAGAAAGACAGCCGTCAGAAGCGGCAACGCCGTCTGCCTGTTCGGGCACAACCATTGCAGTGCGTCCAACTGGAACATTGTCAGCCTTTACTACGGGAGGCTCCCGTGCATACAGGTTCCGTCCTGCGAACCTCGCGGCAGCGGTGCGTTCATCCACGACGAATACATAACCGCCGCCAAGCTCGAAAGAAAGACCGACAAGAGCCTGATCGGGATGTCTCGCCAAGGTTATGTGGTCAGCCTCTATGACGACATGATGGTAATTGAAAGGCGGGAGTTTGGCGAGGGCGGCAGTCTCGGCGCGGATTGGGTGATGCCGTTTAATTGGGGAACGGGGAATGGGGAATGGGGAACGGGGAAGCATCCGTTCTCGAAGGACGAGTTGAAGAAGGTCATCGGAGAACCGCAGTTCTCGAAGAGTGGAAAGTTGAGAGTTGAGAGTGTAAAGTTGGAGGGTACGGACGAGGCGGTTCGCCTTTCCATCCCCCTTGCCGACGGCAATCCAGATTCGCGGGTCTATGCCTACGAGGTTGTCGTGGTAGGGCGCGATGACCCCATCGCGCCGCAAACGGGCGAATCCGGCGGCACGGGGTCATGTCGCCCTGCCAAACTTTTCAAGGCCGTGTATGCCGCAGGGTGCAACATGGGCATCGGCCACGAGCCGAACGGCGGCGTCACGACGCTCGAAATCGCCAAGGAGGAACTTCCGCCCGGCGAAACGCTTACTTTCGCCGTCCGCCCGCTTACCTCGCTCGGCACGGCTGGCAGACCGATAATGATGGATTTCAAAGTATGATCTCAATAACCGGCATCAAAAAAACGACAATGACGACAAAATGAAGAAGCTGCTTTTTGCGATGATGGTTGCATCGGGCGCGGCAATGTCGCTTTCCGCGAAACTTGACCTCATTCCGATGCCACGCGAAGTGAAGGCGTCTGACGGCGAATGCCGTGCAATTGACGGGCCGAGGACGGAGATCGCTGCAACGATTCCGCCGGAGGGGTATGAGCTGTCAATCACGCCTGACGGCGTAGCGATTCGCCATTCGGACGACGCTGGACTCTTCTATGCGAAAATGACGCTGAAGCAGTTGCGCGAGGGGGCGACGGACGGAGCGCTGCCGTGCGTGGAGATAAAGGACGCTCCCGCGTTCCGCTGGCGCGGCGTCCATCTCGACGAGGCGCGGCACTTCTTCGGCAAGACGGCGGTAAAGCGCATTCTGGAGGAGATGTCCTGGTACAAACTGAATGTGTTTCACTGGCATTTGACGGATGGCCAGGCATGGGTGCTGGACGTGCCGGGCTATCCGAAGCTCGTCCGCCAAGGCCTGGGAAAGAGTTTCGGCGAAAAGGTCGGGCCGTTCTACTATACGGCGAACGACGTCAAGGAGATTTTGGAATACGCGGCGAAGCGGCATATAACAGTCGTTCCCGAAATCGACTTCCCCGGGCATTTCGCGGCGGCCTGCCGCGCCTATCCCGACCTTGCCTGCAAGGGAGGCGGGAAAGTCATGTGCGTGGGCAACACGAACGCCATCGCATTCGCCGAGAAGGTGCTTGACTACGTATGCGAACTTTTCCCCTCGCACGACATCCACATCGGCGGCGATGAATGCCCTCGCAAGTTCTGGGCGAAATGCCCCCGTTGCCGGGCTTTCGTGGAGCGCGAGGGACTGAAAGACGCAGAGGACATCCAGCCGTGGCTGACGCGGCATCTTGCGGCCTATCTTGAAGCCAAGGGACGCCGCGCCATAGGATGGGAGGAGATTGTTGTCGGGCGCGGCAAGGCGGACGCCAATGGCGAAAGCGAGAACAAAGACGGCGCAAAGTCGTCTTTCCTTCCGGAAAAAAACGTGCTTGTCATGGGCTACCACAAGGAGCCTGCGGCTATGGCGGCAAACATGGGTTATCCGGTCGTCTCGTGCCCGAACTGGCACTGCTACTTCGACTATACGCAGCAGCTTGAAGACGATCCATTCAACTATTTCATCCCCGAGAAGCGCTGGCTTCCCCTGGAGGAGGTCTATCGCTTCGATCCGTTCGAGGGAGTGGCGGCGGAGAGCCGCGCAAACATCGTCGGCGGACAGTGCTGCAACTGGACGGAGAAGACGCTGAACCTTTGCGATCTTGAATGGAAGATGTGGCCGCGCGGCCTTGCGCTCGCCGAAATCCTGTGGACGAACCCTGAGCCGTCCAAGCGCGACTTCGGGGAGTTCTTCGCCCGTGCGGCGGAGCATCGCCGCCGCCTCATCCGCGAACACGTCAACTGCGCACCTTTGAAATAGGAGGAACACGAATGAACCGACACTTGATTGCAGCCGGGCTGGCCGTCCTTGCCGCTTCGGCATTTGGCGCATCGGACGGAGTGGTTCATGCCGATGTGGTGATCTACGGCTCCAGCCCTGCCGCGATTTCGGCGGCGGTGCAGGCGAAGCGGATGGGCGCGAGCGCGGTCGTCGTCTCGCCGGAGACGCGCATCGGCGGGCTCACGACCGGCGGCCTCGGCCAGACCGACATTGGCAACAAGGCCGCGTTCGGCGGAATCGCGCTCGAGTTTTACAAGGCCGTCGGAAAGTATTACGGCGAGCAGACCGACAAGTGGAGATTCGAGCCGTCCGCCGCGCTGTCGATTCTCGAAGGATGGGAGAAGCGCGACGCGCTCGACATCAGGCGTGGCGAATGGCTGGACCGGGTGGACGGCGTGGAAAAGAAAGACGGGCGCATCGTCTCCATGAAGACGCTCTCCGGTAACATATATCGTGGCAAGGTGTTCGTCGATGCGACATACGAGGGTGACCTTATGGCGGCGGCAGGTGTTTCGTACCGCGTCGGACGCGAGGCGAATTCCATCTACGGCGAGACGCTGAACGGAAACCAGCCGGAACTGGCCGTTCACCACCAGCTGTGTCCCGGCGTGGATCCGTATGTCGTGCCGGGCGACCCGTCAAGCGGACTTCTTCCCGGCATAGAGCCGTACGACCCGGATTTCAGGACTGGCGACGGCGACAGGCGCGTTCAGGGATATTGCTTCAGAATGTGCTTGACTGACGATCCCATGAACAGAATTCCGTTCGTCCGACCGGAAGGTTACGACGAAAGGGACTTTGAATTGATGTTCCGCCACTACGAAGCCGCGCCGAAGGGCCAGAAGTTCGCGCCGCCGTGGATCAACTCGAAAATGCCGAACCGCAAGACGGACACGAACAACAAGCGTGGTTTCTCGATGGACTACATCGGTCAGAGCTGGCGCTGGGCGGAGGCGACGTATGAAGAGCGGGAGATGATTCTCGCCGCGCACCTCAAGTATCAAAAAGGGTTGATGTGGACGCTCGCCAACCATCCGAGAGTCCCCGAGAGCATACGGAACGAAGTGTCGCGCTGGGGTACGTGCAAGGATGAATTCCTGGACGGATTCGGCGATGGATGGCAGAAACAGCTTTATGTGCGGGAAGCGCGGCGGATGATGGGCGAATATGTCATGACCGAGCACA
>DFLH01000028.1:649-39042 GCA_002373695.1 Verrucomicrobia bacterium UBA3624 | reverse complement strand
CGTATCAAAAAATGGGTAAACTCCATAAAGTTGCGTACTTGCCACCATTCGGCGCTTCTGCTAGAATAGAGGCATGAAACACGTTTTGAATCCTGCATCTGCCGCAATGTCGGCTGCGGCCGCTTCGGCGGCGTTTGTCTCGGAAAAATCGGCCTGTGGCCGGTCTAAGGTGTTCAACATCTGAAAATGAGAGGTTTACGATGAACTTTACTGCAGCAGCCTGGCTATGGCTGTATCTTGGCGCGTTCCTGATGCTTGCTGAGATAGTAAGCCCTGGTTTTGTGATCTTCTTCTTTGGATTGGGAGCTGTAACCGTCGCAGGGGCGAAGTGGCTGGTCCCGTCGATGCCGCTCTCGTGGCAGCTGGCGCTCTTCTCGATATGTTCCGTGATCTATCTTGTCGTTCTGCGCCGCTACATGAAGAACCTGTTTCTGGGCGATGCCCAGGGGAGCCTGGGATTGAAGGGCGAATACGTAGGCAGGATCGGCAGGGTGGTTTCGGCGATCCGTCCGGAAGTTCCCGGGCGGATCGTGCTGGGAGATTCGGAATGGAGCGCAACTGCCGGGGAGCCTGTCGATCCTGGCGTGGAGGTTCGCGTGGTTTCACGGGACAACCTCACCATGAGGGTCGAGCCCATCCGGCCCAGCGGCTCCGCCAAATAAGCGCCAGGCCGCCGCTCCTTCAGAGATCTCTATACTGTCATGCCAGCAGTCATGCCTCGAAGGTGGACTTTGGCGGGAAGTCGGCGTCGTCGTTAGCAACGGTTGCCGGCTCGTAGGAAGGGCGTTCGATCCCGAGGAGCTTCTCGACATCGCGACCGTCCATCGTCTCCTTTTCCAGGAGGGTATTTGCGAGGAGTTCCAGTTTGTCGCGGTTGTCGTTCAGGAGCTTGGTTGCGCGGGCGTAGGCGGAGGATATGAGTTCCTGCACCTCGGCGTCGATTGCTTCGGCGGTCTTCGAGGAGTAGGGAGGCGGCGCTTCCTCGGCGGCGAACTGGTTTGGCTCGATGAACGCCTGGAAGCCGAACGTCTTGCTCATGCCATAGCGGCAGACCATGGCGCGGGCGATGTCGGTGGCGACGGCGATGTCTGACGATGCGCCGGTGGACATGTCGTGCGTGTGCATCTCTTCGGCGATACGTCCGCCGCAGAGGACGGCAAGCTCGTCCAGGAAGTACGTGCGCGAACGGTTGAGGACATCCTTCTCGGGGAGGGTCATGGTGACGCCGAGGGCGCGTCCGCGCGGGATGATGGACACCTTGTGCAGCGGATCGGCGTTCTCCACCAGAAGCTGGAGGAGGGCGTGGCCGGCCTCGTGCCAGGCGGTGGTCTCGTACTCCTTTCGCGTGAAGCCGGCGCTCTTGCGTTCGCGGCCCCAGAACACCTTGTCGCGCGCCTCCTCGAGGATGGCGTGGGGTATCTCGCTCATGCCGTTGCGGGCAGCCAGGAGGGCGGCTTCGTTGATGATGTTGGCGAGGTCGGCGCCGGAATGGCCGGATGTGCCGCGGGCAAGGCGGGACAGGTCTGCGTCCGGAGCCAGCTTGACCTTTGCGGCGTGGAGCTTGAGTATCTCCTCGCGGCCTTTCAGTGTCGGGAGATCCACATGCACCTGCCGGTCGAAGCGTCCCGGACGTAGAAGCGCGGGGTCGAGGATGTCCGGACGGTTTGTGGCGGCGATGATTATCACGCCGTCGTTCGTGCCAAAGCCGTCCATCTCCACAAGCATTGCGTTAAGCGTCTGGTCCGCGCTTCTGACGGCGGTGATGCCGCCTGCGTTGCGTTTCTGTCCGACAGAGTCTATTTCGTCGATGAAGATGATGCAAGGGGCATTCTTCTTGCCCTGTTCGAACAGGTCGCGTACGCGGCTTGCGCCTACGCCGACGAACATCTCCTCGAAGTCGCTGCCGCTGATGGAGAAGAATGGCACCTTCGCCTCGCCTGCTATGGCTTTTGCCAGAAGGGTCTTGCCCGTGCCGGGCGGCCCCACAAGAAGTATGCCGCGAGGGATTCTGGCTCCGAGCTTCGTGAACTTGCCGGGATCCCTCAGGAACTCCACGATCTCCTGCACCTCCTCCTTCGCTTCGTCCACGCCTGCCACGTCCTTGAAGGTTATCTTGCCCTTGCCCTTGTTCTCGTCCAGGAGGCGCGCCTTCGACTTGCCGAAGGAGAACATGCCGCCCGCGCCGCCACCCATCATCTTGCGATAGATCAAAAACCACATCAGCGCGGCGAACACGCCGAAGATGAGCAGCTGCTGCATGAACGGTCCGAAGAGCGGCTCTTCCTCGCGGATCGGACACTTGATGGCGTTGTCTGTGAGGAACTCCATCAGCCGTTCGTTTTCGTTAGGGACGAGATTCACGCGGAAATCGATGTCGTCGCCGTGCAGCCGTCCGACGAGGAACGTGCTTCCTGAATCGAGCCGCCTTACCCGTTCGACGCGCTCCAGCTGGTTCGCCTCCACCGCCGAACGGAATTCCGTCTGCGACAGGTCCTTGATCTTGCGCGTTTCCGGGCTGAAGAACCGCATTGCAATGAACGTTGCAGCGATGACGGCAAAGAAAACCCAGCTGCTCCTGCCGCTGGGCGCCCTGCTCGCAGCAGGAACGGGACGGGGTTTCTTTGGCGTGGCCGACCTGCCGTCTTCGCGTTTTTCATGATTCTCTGAAGACATGCGGACTAGTATAGCAAAAAAGCGGCATCCGTGCCGACGATTCGAAAGGAACGGAAATCATTTACGGCACGGAGGCGCTTTGGTATAATGGCCCGGCTTGGAGGTACTGTAGATGGCGAAGCTTACGGAGATAGATTGGGACGCGTTCGAGAAATTGCCGCTTGAAGCGAAAAGGCCGTATCTGGCCAATCCGGAATTGCCGAACACCCCGTACCATACGTTGTTGGCCCAGCAGTTCGACCGTGATCTTCTCGAGCGGCTTGCCGCACTCGCCAATCGCATCCGTTTCATGGCGAAAAGCAAGGAAGGGGCGTTGTATCTGAAGTCGCTCCTTCCCCACAAGCGGGCCATGCTCTACTTCTCCCAGCCAAGCTCCCGCACGTTTCTCAGCCATCTGGCCGCATGCCAGATACTCGGCCTGACGACGGGAAGCGTGCGCGACGCCGCCACGTCCAGCGAATTCAAGGGCGAGTCGCGGGAAGATTCCATCCGCACCTTTTCGTCCTATTTCGACATGATCATAATGCGCACCCCGGAAAAGGGACTGGCCGAGCAGATGGCGTGGGAACTCTCCAACAGCGACCGTCCGATCCCGATCCTGAACGCCGGTTCCGGAAAGGACCAGCATCCCACGCAGGCGTTGCTGGACATATACACTCTTCTGCGTTCGTTTGCGGCCAAGGGCGGGTTGTGCAATCGCACGGTCACGTTCTGCGGCGACCTTCTGCGCGGCCGTACCGTCCGTTCGCTTTCCTATCTGTTGACGAACTTCGACGGCATCCGTCAGGTTTTCGTCGCCCCGAAGGAGCTGCAGGTGCCGGAAGACGTCCTGGACATACTTCGCGCGAAGGGCGTGCAGTACGCCATATCCTACAACCTCCGCGAGGCCGTTTCCCTTTCGGATGCCGTGTACATGACGCGCATACAGGACGAGTGGGACAATTCCAAGGGCGAGAGCGCGCGTATCGACACGCATCTATTCAAATTCGGAGAAGATGAGCTGAAACTCCTTCCTCGCGATGGAATAATAATGCATCCTCTTCCGCGCCGCGACGAAATAGCCACCTGCTGCGACCACGATCCCCGTGCCATGTACTGGCGGCAGATGCGCAACGGCATGTGGATCCGCAGTGCGCTGATCGCCATGACTTTCGGATTCGAAAAGCAGATCATGTGTTTCGGGGCGTGATGGCAAGTCCTTGGCGGCTGGTTGACCGGTTGTCGGCGGTTGGCTGCCGTTGGATGGGAGGGGATATCGTGTACGAATGAAAAGAGCGGAGGATGTCATGGTTAGCGCAAAGGAAATCAGGGAACGGGCTTGGGAAAAGCTTGGAGAGGGAAATTGGCTCAAGGCTGTGGGTGCGTTTGGCATCTACTGGCTGATGGGAACGGTCGCAGCGCAGCTGATGTTTCGTGTTGGCGTCGCTACGGGCGGGATCGAAGTGATGTCTATCGACGAGTTTTTCCGCCGGTTTGGCGAATCTCTCGGGCAAATGGGAATAGCGATGCCGCAGAACCTGCCTTCGGATGTGATGGCGTGCACCTTTCCTGTGACGAAGCCTTACTTCCAGGCCATTCAGTTCGTGGCGACGACCTTCTTGGACGGTGTGTTTGCGGCGGGGTGGGCTGTGTTCACGGTGTCGGTCATGCGCATTGGCGCGAACGCGCTCCAGGTGTTCAGCGGATTCAGCCGCTTCTCCGCCATGGGGTGGTTGATGCTTGTGCGGACGGCCCGTATCGTCCTATGGTCGCTCCTGCTGGTCGTGCCTGGTTTCGTAGCCTGCTACTCCTACAGGATGTCGTTTTTCCTGAAAGCCGACCATCCCGAATGGTCGGCTGCCCGCGTGCTGGCGGAGTCGAAGCGGATGATGTCCGGCCACAAATGGCGGCTGGCCTGTCTGGACGCGTCGTTCGTCGGATGGTGGCTGCTGGTGCTCGTAACGTTCGGGATGGCAATCCTTGTCGCAGGGCCGTACATGGGTGTGACGTACGCTGCGTTCTACGAAGATCTCCTTGACCGCGAATAGTTGCGGTTGCGCTTGCAGTTTCGCCTTGCGCAAGCCAGGTTTTTGCCGTATACTCACGTTTTCGTTTCACGACAAACAAAGGAATGTTCATGAAGAGACTAATAGCGGCCGCGGCGTTCGCGTCGATGGCTATGATTGTTGCCGAGGCGAATGTTCGTCTGGCGCCGGTGTTTGGCGACAAGATGGTTCTGCAGCGCGAAATGCCCGTCCGCGTGTGGGGCTACGCCGATCCGCGAGAGACGGTGACGGTGCGCTTTGCAGACCAGGAGAAGAGTGTCGTTGCAGGCGATGACGGCACGTGGCTGGTGGAGCTGGATGCGATGCCGGCATCGTGCGAAGGGCGTACGATGACAGTGTCGGGCAGCAAGCCCGATTCGTCGCACTGGCTGAACGGATTCGGTCTTTGGGCCGCGAAGAACGCCACTAACGAACAGATGATCGAGGATGTGCTTGTCGGCGAGGTCTGGTTCTGTTCGGGTCAGTCCAACACCGACTGTCCTATCTGGGGGAATGGTCCTCGCTACCGTGACGGGCATGGCGCGTTGACGCTTCAGATGACGAGGCGTCCGCTTGTGCGCCTCGTCAAGACGCCGCTCGTCTGGGCCGAGAGCGCCAAGATGGACGTGCAGGCGAAATGGCAGGAGATGACGCCAGAGCTGTTCGATTCCTTCAAGAAGGGCGGTCGCATGCCGTCTGCGATGGGATACTACTACGCATTGGAGCTCTACAACGCGCTTGCGATTCCGGTGGGGCTTGTGGATTCCAGCTGGGGCGGCACGAACATTGACGCCTGGATGCCGAAGAGCGGCCTTGCCACACGTCCCGACCTGAAGGATGTCGCGGATCTTCCGGTCCTCGATGCGGCGGCGTTCAAGAAGGCGAGGGAGAACGGGGGCGTCTATGCCGGCAAGAACATCTATGGAAGCCCGCAGCAGCAACCCACCGTTCTGTGGAACGGCATGGTGGCGGCGTATGCGCCGATGTCTATCCGCGGCTTCATCTGGTATCAGGGTTGCCACAACGCCGGAGAGTACCAGCGCTACTGTTCCAAGATGCATGCGCTGTACAACGGCTGGGCCAAGGAGTTCCAGAATCCGGCCCTGAAGCTCTATTTCGTGCAGCTCGCGCCGTGGGGGAATGTCGGCATTCCATACATCCAGGAAGCGCAGGCGCAGTTCGACGCCGAGGAGCCCAACGCCGGCATGGCCGTAATCAACGACGTCGGCAACCTTGCGGACATCCATCCGAACGACAAGCGTACCGTTGCCAAGCGGCTCGCGGCCCATGCTCTCAAGCGCGACTACGGCTATGCGGATCTCCGCGACAATTCGCCGACGCTGAAAAGCTGGAAGATTGACGGCAACAAGTTCCGTCTCGCGTTCGACGATGCGGACGGCTGGTACGTGTACAACCCGGACCGCAGCCTCCAGACCGGTTTCGAGATAGCTGGCGCGGACGGCAAGTTCGTTCCGGCGAAGATCGAGAACCTGGTCTGGTACAAGGATCGCCGCAGCGGCAAGGACAAGTGCGATGGCAACATCAAGGGAACCGAGCTGATCGTCAGTGCCGATGGAGTGGCTTCGCCGAAGAAGTTGCGCTACCTCTATTCCAGGCCATGGTTTGGATGCCTCTACAACGAGAGCTGCCTGCCGCTCGGCGCGTTCCACATCGGCGAATAGGACAGAGAGAGTCCCGGTCGACGGTCTGTGGCAAAAACGACTCCCGCCCTTGCATGACAGTTCTGCAAGGGCGGGATTGTGTTTGGCGCGTGATGTGGCAGGCTACTTGGCCGGCCAGTACTTGTCGGTGAACTTGGTGGGGATTCCCACCTCGGACTTGTCGAAGCAGTCGGCGAGAATCTTCCATCCGAGGTTTAGAGCGTCGATAAGGTCGATGTTTACCGAAAGGTCCATCATTTCCTTTTCGAACGCGGCACCGTATTTGAGGAGTTTCTGGTCCCATGTGCTCATGCGGAAGCCCATGGACTGCTTCTCCACCGTCTCCTTGTAGGAGGCGTAGAGCTTGATCATTGCGTCCATGATGGCGCGATGGTCTTCACGGGTGGTGTTGGCAAGGCGATAGGCTTCCGATTCGGAAAGGCCCGACACGTCGAGCTTCTGTCCGTTTGCAAGCACCTTGTCCTGGAGAAGCGAGCGAGAACTGCCCTTGTTCACCTGCTGCTTGAGGCGGGAAAGCGAGCCGAACGGCTCGATGCGGCCATTGCGGAGGTAGAATTGGCCTTCGGTGATGTAGCCGGTGTTGTCCGGAACGGGATGCGTCACGTCGTCGCCAGGCATCGTGGTGACGGCAAGAATGGTGATCGAGCCCGCGCCGTCGAAATCCACGGCCTTCTCGTAGCGGGCGGCAAGCTGGGAGTAGAGGTCGCCGGGGTAGCCGCGGTTTGACGGAATCTGCTCCATCGTGATGGCGATTTCCTTCATGGCGTCGGCGAAGGATGTCATGTCGGTGAGCAGCACCAGCACGTCCTTGCCCTGCAGCGCGAACTTTTCGGCGACTGCAAGAGACACGTCCGGCACCAGCATGCATTCGACCGTGGGGTCTGCCGCGGTATGGACGAACATGACGGTGCGGGCTAGAGCACCGGACTTGTCGAGGGTGTCGCGGAACTTCAGGTATTCGTCGTACTTCAGGCCCATGCCGCCGATGACGATCACATCGGAATCGGCCTGAAGCGCGATGCGCGCGAGCAGTTCGTTGTACGGTTCGCCGGCGCGGGCGAAGATCGGCAGCTTCTGGCTCTTGACGAGCGAATTGAAGAGATCGATCATAGGAATGTTCGTCCGCACCATCTGGTTGGGCATGATCCGCTTTGCCGGATTGACTGACGGCTGGCCGATCGGAACCTTGTTCTCGGTTATGGCCGGGCCGCCATCGCGCGGCTCTCCGGCGCCGGTGAAAGCCCGGCCCAGAAGATCTTCCGAGAAGGGGGTCTGCATGGTTTCACCGAGAAACCGGACGGACGCGTCCGTGTCCACGCCACGGGCGCCTGCGAAGATCTGCAGCGTGACATTGGGGCCGTCCAGCTTGATGACCTGCGCCAACGACGTGCCTGCGCGCGACTGGACTTCTGCGATCTCGTTGTACTTCACGCCCTCGGCGCGAAGGGTTGCGATCGAACCCGACAGGGCGTCGATTCTATGGTAGACTTTGCTGTTGAACATGGAAATCCTCTATGCGAAAACGGCGCTAGTATAGCAGAATCACCCTGATGCAGGCAAGTGTTTGCGAATGGCCGCCTGCCTGCTGCGGTATTGACACTCCGGCATGAATGTGCTATCCTTCATCCCGTCAACCACCATTCAAGGAGTAGATATCATGGCTTGTTTCACAGTTCCTCTTGCAACCGCGGTCGTGGCGAGCGCAGCGAAGGCTGCGGTTCCGGCGTCGGCGCAGTCGAATCCATTCGTCGCGAAGCTTGGTTGGCTGGGGAAGATGATGTTCGGCGGCAGCTTCCTGCTTGCCATCGAGCATGTGTACCATGGCGAGATAACTTTCACTCCTCCGTTCCTGACGGCCGTCAAGGAGGGGACTGTGACCGACATGCTGCACGAGATGGCGACGCGTGGCGTCGCAATGGCCGTGCTGCTCGGCGCAGTGTGGGTCGCAATGGTCTGCGTTTCGACGTGGCTGGAACGGTCCAAGACGGCAGTTGCGCAGGAGGCTTGACCATGTGCGAGATGATGACGATCGCAGCCGCGCTCGCGTTCACGGCTCTTTTCATCGCCGGCAAGCGCAGCGGGCGGCCGGGCAAGGCGGTGTTCACCACGATGCTCATGTTCTGGGGCGCCGCGTTGATGTGGAGCGTCGACTGCATCGCGAACAAGATGGATGGCGAGGCGCTCTTCGACATCAGCCGCGAGGACACGGTGCTCGGCTTCATCATCATTGGCGCCGGGCTTCTGGTCTACGCCGCGCTTGCGATCCGCGACCGGGTTACTGGTCTTCGGTGACGCGGCGGATTTCCTTGACGGAAGTGACGCCCTTGAACACCTTGGCCCAGCCGTCCTCGCGCAGGGTCTTCATGCCTTTGGAGAGGGACAGCGTCTGTATCTGCGTGGCGTTCTGACGCTGGATGATTGCGGATTCTATGTCTTCGTCCACCTCCAGCACCTCGAAAAGCGCCCTGCGGCCCTTGTAGCCCGTACGGCTGCAAGCTTCGCATCCGTGCTCCGCCGGGTCCCATACCGTTTCGCGCTCTGGCGGGTACGAAAGATCGTAGTACTTGCGGTCGAGCGGCACTTCCACCTTGCATTTCTGGCACAGGCGGCGGCATAGGCGCTGGCCCATCACGCCGGCTACGGCTGAGGCGATGAGAAACGGCTCTACGCCCATGTCTGTCAAGCGGGGGAATGCGCCGGCTGCCGTGTTCGTGTGGAGCGTGGAGAACACCATGTGGCCGGTGAGGGAGGCGTTGATGGCGATCTCTGCCGTTTCGCGGTCGCGGATCTCCCCTACCATGATCTTGTCCGGGTCCTGGCGCAGAAAGGCTCGAAGCGTACGGGCGAAATCCAGGCCGATGTCCTTGTTCATCTGCACCTGGATGATGCCGTCCATCTGGTATTCTATAGGGTCTTCCGCCGTGAGGATGCGCACATCCATCGTATTGACCTCGTGGAGGAACGAATAGAGCGAGGTGGACTTGCCGGAACCTGTGGGGCCGGTTACCAGAAAGATGCCGTTCGGGCGGCGGATTATCTTGTCAACCACCGCGAAATCGCGGTCGTTGAATCCGAGGTCGCACATCTTGACGAAGTTGCCGCTCTTGGCAAGCAGACGGAGGGAAATGGATTCGCCCCATGCTCCAGGCATCGTGGACACGCGGATGTCGATATCCTCGCCGCCAAGGCGGATGCCGATACGTCCGTCCATCGGGAGACGCTTTTCGGCGATGTCCAGGTTTGACATGACCTTTATGCGGGAGATGATTGCCGACTTGAGACGGTTCAGCTGCGGCGGGACGTCCACCTTGTGCAGCATGCCGTCGATGCGATAGCGTATGCGAAGTTCCGTTTCCTGCGGTTCGATGTGGATGTCCGTCGCGCCCTGGCGGTCGGCCTCTGCGATGATTCTGTTCACGAACTTTACGATGGAAGCTTCCTCGCCCTCGGCGCCAACATCTATCTTGGAGATGGAACCGTCGAGGTCGTCAACCGCGTAGCGGCCGTCCTCGATCATCTTCTCGATGGCATCGGCACCTACGCCGTAGAATTTCTTGACGGCCTTGTCGATATCCTCTTTCGGGGCGAGGGCGATCTTCACGGGGCAGCCGGCCGCAAGCCGCAGGCCATCGCCTGCCACGGTCGAGAACGGATCTGAAGAAACCACGGTGAGGATGCCATTCTCGAACTTCACGGGAAGCACGTTGTACTGGTAGACGGCGCTTGCGGGCAGCTTCTGCAGCACGTCAGGGCGCGGCTGCACGTTTTCAAGCGCGATGTAGTCCATGCCGAGGACAGGACCTATCTTCTGGAGAAAGGCGTCTTCGCGCGCGCCGCCGAACTTGACGGCCGCTTCCGCCAGTCCCATTCCAGGATTGTCCGCGCAACCGTTTTCTATCCGTACGAGCGCGTCGTCCGAATAGAGACCTGTAGATTTCAGTATGGCTTTTGCCAGTTGAGAGGTTTCGTTCATCGTCTTGCAGTATCCCAAGACCGCCATTATAGCATAAATTATCGGCCTGCCGTCCGTTTTGTGCTATAATTTTCGCCATGCAGACAGTAACAGATCAGATAAAGGCTTCCATGGCGGGTTCGTCATGGATACGCAAGATGTTTGAAAAGGGAATGGAGCTGAAGCGTCAGCATGGCGCCGAGGCGGTATGCGACTTTTCCCTGGGGAATCCTGACGTCCCGCCGCCGGCGAAGACCAAGGCGGTGTTGGAGGCCATGGCATCGGAGGCTGTGAAGCCGCTGGGCTTGGGATACTGCCCGAATGCGGGCATCCCCGCCGTGCGCGAAGCGATTGCAGCGTATCTGGCCCGCCAGCAGCAGTCGCCGGTGTCCGCAGGGAACGTGGTGATGACGGTTGGCGCGGCAGGAGCGCTTGTCAGCTTCTTCCGTGCGGTCGTGGCGCCTGGAGACGAGGTGATATGCCCGTCGCCGTATTTCGTGGAATATGGCAGCTACTGCGGGCATTTCGGAGGAGTGCTGAAACCGGTGCCGTCGATCGCCGATGACGGATTCCGGCCCGACGTGGCCGCCATTGAAGCGGCAATCACCCCCAAGACGCGCGCTCTCCTCGTCAACTCGCCGAACAATCCTACAGGTTGCATCTATTCCGAAGAGGACATGCGGCGTTTGGCGTCGGTCGTGGACAAGGTCAACGCCGCACGTGGCGACGAGGGGCGTCCGCTGTTCCTCCTTTCGGACGAGCCGTACAGGGCGTTCGCATACGATGGCGCGACTGTTCCGCCGGTGCTGCCGCTTACGCCGTATGCGGTGGTGCTGGGTTCCTTCTCCAAGACGCTTTCGCTCGCAGGCGAACGTATCGGGTATGTGGCGGTAAGCCCGCAGATGCCAGATGGCGCGACGCTCGTGAACGCCGTCACGCTTACGAACAGGACGCTCGGGTTCGTGAACGCGCCGGTGATCGGGCAGCGCCTTGCGGCGGCGCTTCTCGACGAAACCGCAGACCTTGACGTGTACGACCGCCGCCGCAAGCTGATGGCGAAGGTGCTGACGGACGCCGGAGTGGATTTCACCATGCCACGCGGCGCTTTCTATTTCTTTCCGAAAGCGCCGGGAGGTGACGATCTCGCATTCGTCGACGCGTTGCAGGACGAACTTGTTCTCGCAGTGCCGGGACGCGGGTTCGGAATGGCGGGTTTCGTACGCCTGTCGTGCAGCGTAGACGAGAAAATTATAGCCCGTTCTGCAGATGGCTTCAAGCGGGCCGTCGCCAAACTGAAAGCGTAGACATCATGAAATTCGCTGTCATAGGACATCCGGTGGCGCACAGCCTCTCGCCCAGAATGCATGAGGCAAACTTCAAGGCGATCGGTTTCGACGGGACGTACGAGAAGTTCGACGTGGCTCCGGAGAACGTGGAAAGTTTCGTGCGCGGAAAGCAGAAGGAGGGGTACGCCGGGCTGAACGTCACCGTGCCGCACAAGCTGGCAGTGATACCTCTCCTCGATCATGTGGACGAGAGCGTGGCGCGCTACGGCGCGTGCAACACGCTGAAATTCGAGAGCGACGGCACGATCACGGGATACAACACCGACGTGATCGGCTTCGTGGACGTGTTGAGCGCGCACGGGCGCGCGCTTGGCGGCAAGAGGGTGTTCGTCGTGGGTTGCGGCGGGGCGGGCGGGGCGCTCGCGGGCGTGTGCTGCCACGAAAAGGCCGCCTCGCTCGTCCTTGCCGACCTTGATGCCGCGCGCGTGAATTCGCTCGCGGAAAGGCTGGCCACGCTCGACACCGGCACGCGTGTTGCGACGCTCACGGACAGGGCGGTGTGGGGTGCGACGGCCGCGCAGGCGGAGATCGTGGTGAACGCGACGCCGCTCGGGTTGCATCCCGGCGAACCGAGCGCGTTGCCGCCAGAGGCGTTCCATCCGGGGCAGTTCGTGCTGGACATCGTGCCGACGGCCACGATGCCGCCTACGGCGGCGGCGGCGCTGGCTGCGGGCGCGGACGCGACGGACGGCCTGGAGTTCCTCGTGGGGCAGGGCGCGAAGTCGTTCGAGCTGTGGACGGGCGTGGGGGCCGACCGTGCGGCGATGCTGAAGTCCCTCCGCGCCATGTGATGAAACCGGCCGGCCATTTGTCGGCTCTTTGTCTTGAACGAAAGTACGAAACATGATGGGGTAGCCGCCGTGAAGTGGTTTGCATACAATGTTCTGTTCGGCATCGTCTACATGGCGATGCTGCCGTCGTTTCTCCTGCGCATGAAGAGGCGTGGCGGTTACCGCGCACGCATGGGCGACCGGTTCGGCCGCTATCCGGCGGATGTGATCGCCGCCTTGCGTGCCGGGCCGCGAATCTGGATCCATGCCGTAAGCGTCGGCGAAGTGGCCGTCGCCGGACAGCTGATGCGCGCGATGAGGGCGAAAGATCCTTCAGTACGCTTCGCGTTCTCCACCACATCCTCTACCGGCTGGAGGCAGGCCGAGGGGCTGCTGGAGCCTGGCGACACGTTGATCTACAATCCGCTCGACTTCGGCGGATGCGTGCGGCGCGCCCTCGACGCGGTAGAACCACGCGCCATCATCCTGACCGAGAGCGAGATATGGCCCAATTTCATCCGTGCCGCAAAACGACGCGGCATCCCGCTGTTCCTCGTCAATGCGCGCGTCTCGGATCGCAGTGCGCCCCGCTACCGCAGGTTGCGCTGGTTCTTCGGCGAGGTTCTGCGGTGCTTCTCCAGGATATTCGCGCAATCGGGACTGGACGCGCAGCGTTTGGTGGATGCCGGTGCGGATTCGGCGGCAGTGGTCGTGACAGGCTCGTTCAAGTTTGATGTCGCGAAGCGCAACCCGTCCAAGGAGAATGAGCTTCGCGCCTGGATCGGCGATGGCGAAATTCTGCTTGGCGGCAGCACGTGGCCCGGCGAGGACGCTGTGATGCTGCGCATATATTCCGAGCTTCTGAGGTCGCACCCGGGCGTGAAACTCGTGATCGCGCCGCGGCACTTCGAAAAGGCGGACGCTGTAGAGGCGAACATACGCAGGGCGGGATTTGAATGTGTTCGCCGTTCCAATGGTTCGCCAGGTGCGGAACCGAAGCGCGTGGACGGGCGCGAAAGCAGCACGCCAGGCGTTCGGCGCCAGGCGCCGGTGTTCCTCTGCGATACGACGGGCGAGATGATGGGACTCTTCGGCATAGCTGCCGTGGCGTTTGTAGGCAAGTCGCTGTGCGAACACGGGTCGCAGAACATGATCGAGCCGTGCCTGTGCGGCGTGCCGACTCTCGTTGGGCCGTACACGGAAAACTTCCGTCCGGTGATGAGCGATCTGCTGGCGTCGGACGCGATTCTGCAGGTGCCTGACGAGAAATCGCTGAAGCAGGAGGTGCTGCGCCTGTTTGACGATCCAGCTGCAAGGACCGCACTCGGCGCGCGAGCGCGCGAGGCCGTGGAGCGCAGACGTGGCGTCGTGGACCGTTGCGCCGACGAGCTTCTGGCGAGCCTGCGGCGGCGAGTGCGTTGATGGCGGAGCCTTTCGTGCCGGCCGCGACCCGGTCTGGAATGGCGTTTACGCCGTCTCGCAGGTATGCTATAATCGCTCCATGACAAAGACCACAGTTCTTCCGCTGCTTGCCGCCGGCGCATGTCTCGCGCGCGCGGCGACGGTGGCGTTGCCAGTTGAAGAAGCGAGGCTTGAGGCCGATCCGCAGACGAAGACCTTTCCGGCCAGGGTCCTTCCGGTGCAGCGTGTGGATGTCACCCCGGAAGTGTCCGGCGACATCCTTGAAGTCTGCTTCAAGGATGGTTCGCTCGTAAAGGAGGGGGATGTCCTCTATAGGTTGCTGCCTGTGAAATACACGAGCGCCCTGAAGAACGCGCAGGCGAAGGTGGCGGAATGCAAGGCGAAGAAGGTTTATGCGGATGCCGCTTACGAACGCCACGCCAAGCTCGCGCCCACCAAGGCGGTGTCGCAGGATGCCGTGGACAGCGCAAAGAGCGACCGTGAGATCGCCGCCGCCGCGCTTGCCGCCGCGGAGGCGGAGCTGGCGGTGGCGGACTACAATCTGAAACGATGCGAGATTCGCGCGCCGATCAGCGGGCGCACGGGAACCACGCGTCTCACGAAGGGGAATCCGGCTTCGCCGGCCACGCCCCTCGTGACGGTCGTGCAGATCAAGCCGATAAGAGTGAGGTTTTCCCTCTCCAACGCCGATTACCTTACGATGTTCGGAGCGAGAGGACGGGTTCTGGCCGAGAAGGGCGAGGTAGAGGTCACGCTCGCAAACGGTACGCCGTATGGGGAAAAGGGGAATATCGAATACACCGAGAACGTGGCCGACGAGTCTACGGATACGATCCGCGTCTACGCCACATTCCCCAATGCCGACTACATCCTGAAGCCGTATTCGTCTGTAGGCTTGACATTGCGCAACAAGGATGGCGTCAAGACGTGCGCAGTTTCGCCTGCTGCCGTCATGCAGGATTCCGAGGGCGCCTGCGTGTGGGTTGTCGGCAAGGATGGAAAGGCCGAGAAGCGACGCATCGTTCGCGGCAGACAGGTGGGTGACATCCAGTTCGTCGCATCCGGCCTTTCGGCCGGCGAGCGTGTCGTGGTTGACGGAACGCACAAGGTTGCGCCGGGCGACATTGTTGAAGCGGTGCGTCGGTAGTGCGCGATAAAAGCACGGGAGAAACGGCGATGGAAGGGAATTTGGAAAGCAAAGCGGTGCTGGATGCCGTCAGGAATCTGGAACGCAGCATACTTGAAGATGGCAAGGTGGACCGCGCGGAAACGGAGTTGCTGCTCAATTTCGCAAAGCCGCTGGCCGCGACGAATCCCGACATGGCGGAGTTCGTCCGCACGTTGGAGGACGTGCGCGCGGACGGTGTAATCACGCCAGAAGAGTCGCTTCGCATCGGCGCCCACCTGAAGTGGCTTGCCCGGGAGACCGAGCCGACGAAGCCGGATGCGGGATTCTTTGGCAGGCTTTTCCGCCTGAACGCGAACCGTACGACGGTGAAGACCGAGGTCGTGGCAGGCATCACCACGTTCATGACAATGGCCTACATCCTGGCCGTAAACCCGAACATCCTGTCGGCCGCAGGGATTCCGCGCGGCGGGGTGTTCGTCGCGACGGCGGTGGCTGCGGTGGTGGGCACGTTGCTGATGGCGTTCATGTCGAACTACCCGTTCGTGCTGGCTCCGGGCATGGGGCTTAACGCGTTTCTGACTTTCGGCGTGGTGCTTGGCATGGGGTACAGCTGGCAGTTCGCGCTGCTGGCGGTGTTCGTGGAGGGTCTGGTGTTCCTCGTTCTTTCGCTCACTCCCGTGCGCGAAGGGATCTTCAATGCCATACCTATCTCGCTAAAGAAGGCCGTGGCTGCAGGCATAGGCCTGTTCATCTGCCTGATCGCGATGAAGACGGCAGGCGTGGTGGTGGACAACCCGGCTACGCTCGTGTCCATGGTGCGCTTCAAGGATGTGGCGTTCCATACGCACGGCATCTGCGCGATCCTGGCGCTTGCGGGCACGCTTTTCACCGGATACGCGCTTGTCAAGGGATTGAAGGGGGCCATACTCTTCGGTATCTTGTTCACATGGGGGCTTGGCATGGCGGCGCAGGCCTTCGGCGTGTACGTGCCTGATCCTGCCGCAGGCTTTTTCCCGCTCTACCCGGACTTCTCCGTCAAGGGGCTGGCCCAGAACTTCAGCGAATTCGGACAGACCGTCGGCGCGCTCTTCAATCCGGACGGCTGGACGCATACGGTCAAGGGCGAGGTCGTCGCATCCGGATGGGGTCTCGTCAAGACGCTCGATTTCTTCGTGGTCATGTTCGCGTTCTTCTTCGTAGACCTGTTCGACACGCTCGGCACGCTCATCGGCGTTTCAATGAAGGGCGGGTTCCTGGACAAGGATGGCAGGCTGCCGCGAATCTCCGGTGCGTTGTGCGCAGATTCGATCGCCACTTCCGTAGGGGCGCTTCTAGGCACATCTACCACCACCACCTATGTGGAATCGGCTTCTGGCGTGATGGCTGGCGGCAAGACGGGCCTGACGGCCGTAACCTCCGCCGCGCTCTTCGCGCTGTCGATAGTGTTCGCGCCGGTGTTTCTCGCGATCCCAGGCTTTGCGACGGCCCCCGCGCTTATCATAGTGGGATACATGATGCTATCTTCTTGCGCCGACATCGAGTGGCGCGACGCCGGCGAGGCTGTGCCGGCATTTCTGGCGGTTGCCGCAATGCCGTTCACATACTCCATCTCCGACGGCATCATGTTCGGCGTCATTGCATACACGGCCATCAACGCGTGCGCCGGGCAATTCAAGCGCATACACTGGATCATGTACGTCCTGACCGCGCTCTTCATCGCCAAGTACGCGTTGATGTGATGTTGCGGGGTTGAGGCAGGAAAACAACTTGCAAAGACTATAAAGAAGGAGAGATCGTGGCTGCACGACAGAATGAAAGTTCGTGGACGCTGGCGCAGCTGATTGCGGCTGCGGAGAGGTTCACGTTTGAGGACGGCAGTGCGGACATAAACGAGACGAGGGCGCTGATCGGCCTCGTACATCCGTTTGCCGGGAAGGATACCGATCTGGCCGGTTTCGAACGGCTGCTTGTGTCGATAGCAGAGGATGGCATCGTCACTGACGATGAATCCGCCGCGCTCGCAGCGGCGATTGCCCGCCTGAGAGCGAAATATCAGGCCGCCGATGCCGTCTACGATGCGCGGACGCTTGGGCTGCTGAAGATGGGCGTTCTAGGCGTGCAGCACATGTTTGCCATGTTCGGCGCGACGATCCTCGTACCCATACTGACGGGTCTATCCCCGAGCGCCACGCTCCTGTGGGCGGGTCTGGGCACGTTGCTGTTCCACCTTGTCACGAAGCGGATTGTGCCGGCGTTCCTGGGGTCGTCGTTCGCCTACCTGGCCGGCTACTTCGCACTTGCTGGCATGGCCGGAACGGCTGGCTACGAGGGCGTGTCGAAGACGACGATGCTCCAGTACGCCTGCCTGGGCGTGGCGTCCTCGTCGCTGGTCTACTTCGCCGTGGCAGGGTTTGTGAGGGCTTGCGGGGTGAAGACGGTGATGAAGTTCTTCCCGCCGGTGGTTACAGGCCCTATCATCATCGGCATCGGGCTCGTCCTCGCTCCGGTTGCGATCAACAGCTGCACTACCAGCTGGCCGGTTGCAATCGTCGCAATCGTCACGGTGATCGCATTCTCCATCTTCGGGCGCGGCATGTTCAAGATCATCCCTATCCTCATGGGCGTCATGTTCTCGTATGTCGCCGCAGTGGTCTTCGGCAAGTTCGGCTGGTGCGACGCCATCGATTACAGGGCAGTGGCCGATGCGGCTTGGATCGGCCTGCCTGTCAAGATGGAGAACACGGTGTTCCCGCTGCTGTCCGATCCCGATTGGGGCAAGATCGTGAGCGCCGTAGCGATCGTATTCCCGCTTGCGTTCGCCACCATCATGGAACATGTAGGCGACGTTTCGGCCATCAGTTCCACGGTGAAGCGCAATTTCTTCGAAAATCCCGGTCTGCACCGTACCATGCTCGGCGATGGTCTCGCCACATGCCTGGCCTCCCTGTTCGGTGCGCCGGCCAATACCACATACGGCGAGAACACTGGCGTGCTCTCGCTTTCGCGAGTCTACGATCCGCGCGTCATCCGTATCGCCGCATGCCTCGCGATTCTCGTGTCGTTCTGCCCGAAGTTCTCGGCGTTCATAGGTACCATTCCAGGTGCTACGATCGGCGGCGTGTCGTTCATCCTGTACGGGATGATTTCAGCCGTTGGCGTACGCAACCTGGTGGAAAGCCAGGTGGATCTCGGCAAGGGCCGCAACATGCTCATCGCGGCGCTGATCCTCGTGCTGACGCTCGGCATATCCTTCTCCAAGGCGGGTGCGATCGCATTTTCGGCAGGATCCGTCAAGATATCGCTTTCCGGGCTTGCGGTCGGCGCGCTCATAGGAATCGTACTCAACGCCGTTCTTCCCGGCAAGGACTTCACCTTTTCGGAGACGGCGCCAACCATCAAGGACGCAGACCGCTTCGGCGGTGTAAAGGACGGTCGGTAGCCATGATCCCAAAGACCTTCTCTAGACTGGCGCTTCTTGCCGCCGCATCCGTCTGCTTTGAAATCCACGCCGCCGCGAAACCCAGCGAACTGACCGTCAAGCTGGAGTTGCGGACCGGCGATTATATCGAGGGCGAGCGAATTGCGGCAGTCGTGGATGTCGCAAACGCCTCGCCAGATCCTATCGATGCCCGCGGGCCTGATTCGCCGGACAAGCTCGTGCTGGAATTGTACCGGGCAAGCGACCGGTTCCAGTATGAGAAGGTGTCCGACAAGCCGTACGTAGAGTCGTTCGCGCTTCTATCAGGGGAAGGCCAGCGCATGGAGACGTATTTTGCGGAGCACTTTCCGATTGTCGAATCCACGCGCTATTTCGCCAGGGCGGTCCTGATCCACAACCGCATGCGGTACGAAAGCTCCCTCAAGTCGTTCAGCATAGTGCCCGGATTGAGATGCGGCGGCGCAATGCAGATGTTCGCGGACAGAGAGGGCCTGAGACGCGAGTTCGAACTGGTCCACTGGGGGCGCGACCAGGTGGAGCACATCTTTCTCAAGGCGAAGGATGCGGGTACGTCGAAACAGGTCTGGGTTACTACGGATCTCGGGCCGTACATGAGCGTGACGCGTCCGAAGGTGTCCGTGCTGCCGACTGGCGAGGTGGTTACTCTCCACCGTTCAGCCAGGGATGCGTTCATCCGCACCGAGTTCTGGAGCCTGCCGGATGCTTTCGAGTTCAACATGCACGAGTTGATGCTTGATCCCGATGTGGCAGGTGCGGAGCGCGTCAAGGAGCTGTACAAGGAATCCGGCGGGATCGAACCGGTGAAAAAGGCGTGGTGGAAATTTTGGTAGGATAGAATGAATATACTTGGAATTGAATCGAGCTGCGACGAGACGGCGTGTGCCATAGTGCGCGATGGGCGCGAGGTGCTGTCGAACGTGGTCTATACGCAGATCCCCCTGCACCAGCCGTATGGGGGCGTTGTGCCAGAAGTGGCAAGCCGGGCGCACATTGAAAAAATTTCCGGCGTGGTCGCCGAGGCCATGAAAGAGGGCGAGCCTATTGATGCCGTAGCGGTGACATACGGTCCAGGATTGGCCAGCTCGCTGCTGGTGGGATTGAATGCCGCGAAGGGTCTGTCCCTTGCGTTGAACGTCCCGCTTATAGGTGTAAATCACATAGAAGCACATCTGCATACGCCGTTTTTGCTAGATTCAGGGTTGCAGAAAGGGTCTGTTCCCACAGCTCAAGGGTCTGTCCCCACGGCATTTATGCCGGCGCTGGGATTGGCTGTAAGCGGCGGACACACTACATGGGTGGATATGCCGGCATACGGCGAATACAAGATCATCGGCCAGACGCTCGACGATGCGGCCGGAGAAGCATTCGACAAGGCTGCAAAGCTGTTGGGGCTCGGCTATCCTGGCGGGCCTGTGATCGACCGGTGGGCCAGGGGATTCTGGAACGGAGTTGCGGACTACTCCGATGCGGCCGTGCTAAAAACGCTGGCTTATCCGCCATCGATTCGTCTGCCTGACGGCCTGCCGAGATTCCCCAAGGGCCATCCGCGCGCCGGCACCGCGGCGCTTGCCGGGCTGGATGCAAGCCTGTGCGTTTCGTTTTCGGGATTGAAGACCGCGCTGTTGTACCATGTGCGGCAGCATCCTCCATCGAACGACGCGGAGAAGGCCGGGCTGGTGGCCGCCTACCAGGAGGCGATCGTCGGAACGTTGGCCGACAGGACGGCGACCGCGCTGAAACGCCGCAGGTACAAGGCCCTGATAGTCGGCGGCGGAGTGTCGCTCAACGGCCGGTTGCGGACACGTCTTGCCGAGGTGGCTGCCGAAGCGGACGTGCCGCTGATGCTGGCCGCCCCGAAATATTGCGGCGACAACGCAGCCATGATTGCGGGGCTTGCGTACTATCGCCGCAACGTCACCGGCGAGGCCGCCCTCGCCGTCGACGTCAATCCCGCACTCCAGGCCGGCGACGACTGACCGCGCAGGACCATGGACTATCCCTTGCAACCAGAGATCGCAATATCGTGACGGCATGGGATACGGCAGCATGAGTGACGACGCGAGATCCGATGTGCCAAGAGGCCAATGGGCGCGGGTGTACGGAAATATGCTATACTGTAGCCATGAAGAAACTAGCAGGAATCGCGATGGTATTGTCGCTGACCGCCGGTTGCGCATGGCTAGGCGGATCGGCACGCACCCGTGCCGCATGGGAGGACGGCGGCCGAGCCGCCGTCCTGAAGTGGTTCGGCGAGAACCAGTTCGGCGTCACGCCGGTCGGCCGTCCGGCGGACGAGGTGATAGGCGAGCGCTCGGTCTCCTTCGCGAACGGGACGATAAAGATCGACATACACGTCTCGTTGCCGGAAGGGGCCTCGGCGGAACATCCCGCGCCTGTATTCATATTTGGCGACCATTCGGGTGGCAATGAACCGGTTCCGCCATTCACAAAGGGAATATACGACGGGATCCCCACCAACACGATAACTTCGCGCGGGTACGCGTACGTGACATGGAACTTCAACGACGTGTGCCCTAACGCAACGCGCTACAGCAAGAACCTGGACGATTGGGCGTATGGCATCGTGGCCTATCTTGCGACGGGCGACAAGGCGTCGCGCAACGTTCCGCGAACCGCTTCCAGCTGGGGTACGATCGGGGCGTGGGCGTGGGGGTTCAGCCGTGTCATGGACTGGGTCGAGACGCGTCCGGAGCTTGATGCGAAACGAGTGGCGGTCATAGGCCATTCGCGTGGCGGCAAGACGGCCTTGTGGGCTGCGGCGCAAGACGAACGGTTCGCCATGGGGATATCCAACAATTCCGGCTGCGGCGGCGCCAAGCTGAACGCGTTCGATTGCCCGAAAAGCGAACACATCGCCCAGATACTCCACAACTTTCCAAACTGGTTCTGCATGAACTACCGTTCGTGGATAGGCCGTGATGCCGACATAACGCACGATTCCGACGATCTCCTGCGCCTGATCGCGCCGCGCCTGTGCTATGTCGCGAGCGCAACCGCCGATCCATGGGCGGGACCGCCGGCAGAGGAGGAGGCGTGGAAACGCGCACATGACATCTGGGATGCCTACGGCTGCCCGGAGCGGATGGGATACCACATCCGCGAGGGCAGGCACAAGCTGACGGAATACGACTGGAACAAGTACATGGATTTCGCCGACAGATACATGCGGTAATCAAGAGACGGAAAGAAGAATGCAATGAAAACGACGGTATTGGCAGGAATGGCCTGGGGCGTGCTCGCCGCCGGGGCGGCGAATACGATACCTCCTTACGGCGACGTCAGGTTGAAAGGGCCGATCGGCGAAAGACTTGAACAGATGGTCAAGAACCATGTCCGTGCGACGGATACCGCCTACATAACGGCTCCATTTCTGGAGAAGACCGAACGCAGGCGGTGGTGGCAGACGGAATTCTGGGGCAAGTACATGCATTCGGCCATGCCGTTCTGGACATACACGAAGGATGCCAGGCTGAAGGCGAACATTGAGGAGGGGGTCGCATGCATCCTGGCCTCGCAGGAACCGGACGGATACATCGGGAACTATCCCGACGACCTGCGGTGCGGCGAAGGCTGGGACGTCTGGGGCATGAAATACACGATGATGGGGCTCATGCACTACCATGACGGCCTGCAGGCGGATGACGAACGTGCCAAGAAGACCTTGGCGGCGGCATGCCGCCTGTGCGACTATGTGATCGACCAGTTGGGCCCGGACGGAAAACGAGGCCGCCACCTGTGGGAAACGGGCAACTGGTGCGGATTCGCCAGCTCGTCGATCCTTGAACCTGTGGTGTGGCTCTACAACCGCACCAGGCGGCAGAAGTATCTAGATTTCGCAACGTACCTCGTGAAGGACATGACGGAGGTGGAAGCCGGCCCCAGGCTGCTGGATCTCGCTCTCAAAGGCGTTTCCGTGGCAGACCGCAACGGCTACGGCAACAAGGCCGAGAAGGGCGGCGGATACGTGATGAAGCACAATCGCTGGAAGTCGTACGAGATGATGAGCTGCTACCAGGGCCTGGTCGAATATTACGAGGCGACTGGAAGAAAAGACCTCCTGGATGCCGCCATCGCAACGTGCGACCAGATAATCAAGGATGAAATCAACATCGCCGGCGGCTGTTCGGCATCGGAGGCGTGGTACCATGGCGCCAGAAAGCAGCATCTTCCCTATACGCACCAGCAGGAGACGTGCGTCGTGACCACGTGGATGCGTTTCGTCGAGAAGCTGCTCCAGCTAACAGGCGAGCCGAAGTATGCGGACGAACTTGAAAAGACGTTCTACAACATCTACCTCGCCTCGCTCAACCGCGACGCCACCGAGTTCGCCGCCTATACGCCACTCAACGGCTACCGTTCACGCGGCCACCACCACTGCTACATGCACACGAACTGCTGCAACGCGAACGGGCCGCGTGGTTTCCTGGCGTTTCTCCGCGCATTGTTCCAGGCGGACGGAGATGCGGCTGTAATGAACATGTACGCGACCTCCAGCGAGACGGTCGTGCTGCCTAAACTGGACGAACGCGTGACCTTCGACATGTACACGCTCTATCCCAAGGACGGGTACGTGCGCATAGTGAACCATACCGTCAAGCCGCTCGCGTTCACGCTGAAGCTGCGCATTCCGGCATGGAGCGCCAGAACGTCGGTCAAGGTGAACGGGACGGCCGTGAAAGATGTCAAGGCTGGGACGTATCTTGCGCTTGCCCGGAACTGGACGATCGGCGACATAGTGGAGGTGACGTTCGACATGACGGCGCGTGCGCACGTCATGAACCGCCATGTCGCGTTCACTCGCGGCCCGATCGCGCTCGCCCGCGACACGCGCTTCCACGACGGCAGCATATCGGAAACGTTCCGCCGAAACTCGATGAAGGATGGCCAGGAAGTGTCCATCTCGTCCGCCCGCGCTCCGTCGGAAGAGTTCTGGATGGCATATCAGGCGATGCTGCCGGTCGGTTCCCATACCGAGAACCCCGAAGGCCGCAATCTAGCGTCTGTCATGTTCTGCGACTACGCATCGGCCGGCAACCGCTGGAATCCGATGAATTCCTACCGCGTGTGGTTCCCGATGGAGATACATCCGGGGGACGACTGAAGACAGCCGGTTCGCGGCTTGCTATTTCGAAAAGTAGACCTGCGGACCGTTGCCCTTGCGCACGCGAACGACGCCAATCTGGTACCAGGCCTGGCGGATGTTCCGGAATACCGTCTTGATGCGCGGCAGGCTCGCCTTGGGCACTATCAGCACGAACCCGATGCCCATGTTGAAGACGCGATACATTTCATCGTGGTCGACCTTGCCCTGGCGTTCGATGAAGTTGAAGATGGTGGGGACCGGCCATGCGGTACGGTCGATTTCCACCGCCGTGGCCTTGGGGAGCACGCGCGGAATGTTGTCGGGGAACCCTCCGCCGGTGATGTGGGCCATGCCATTGATCTTTATCTTGTTGTCTAGAAGCCGTCCCACCGGTTTGAGGAAGCTCTTGTGCACTGCGAGAAGCGCCTCGCCGACGGTCAGGCTCGTACCCGGCAGCTTGTCGAACGGCGACATCTGGCAGATGTCGAAGAAGACCTTTCGGGCAAGCGAATAGCCGTTGGTCTGCAGTCCGTAGGAAGGCAGGCCTATGACAACGTCCCCTGCACGGATGGACTGGCCAGTGATCAGCTGCTTGCGGGGAACGGTGCCGACGATAGTCCCGACCAGATCGTATTCACCCATGGGGTAGAGACCGGGCATCTCCGCGGTTTCGCCGCCAAGAAGGGCCATTTTGTTTTCCTTGCACGCCTTGCATAGCCCGAAGACGATCTGCTTGAAGATCGGACCGTCGAACTTCGAGGTTCCCACGTAATCCATGAAGAACAACGGACGAGCACCCTGCACCAGAATGTCATTCACGCAGTGGTTGACGATATCCTGGCCCACGGTGTCGTGCTTCTTCATCATGGAGGCGACTTTCAGCTTCGTGCCTACGCCATCCGTAGACGAAACGATGAGCGTGTCCTTGGGGCTGCCCTGGGGAAGACGGCAAAGGCCGCCAAACGATCCGATCCCCCCGACCACGTTTGCCGTCTTGGTGCCGCCCACCATGGTCTTGATCGCCTTAAGGGCTTCCATCTTGTTGTCAATGTTGACGCCGGCAGCGGCGTAAGCTGATTTAGCGGCAGGCAATGGACTGGTCACGAGCGTTCTCCTTGTTGTTACACAACCCTATCGGGCGAAAATTGAGACCATTCTAACATGTTTTTGCCCGAAATGCAACTCAGACGACCGGAGAAACGACAAACTTACATTTTTTATGAAGGATTTTACAAGCAGACGTTTCATGCTCTGTGAGATAATGCACCCGTTTTCAGGAGATTACGGATGAAGATACGGATGTCGGCAACATGTTTCACGCTGGTCGCGATCGCGCTCTCCGCGCAGGCGGCGGAGTATCGTCCCGTGGCCGTGGCGTCGTCTACGGAAACGTATGACGCGCGTTTCTCCGCAGAAAGGATGATAGACGGCGATCTTGGCACATATGCGTGCTTTCAGGACGATACGCGGACCGGAAAGGATCCAAAGGCCGATCCGCCGTTTGCCGCCGCTCCCGTGACCTGCTCGTTCGTCCTCGACCTTGGCGAAGCCCGCGAGGTGGCGGGCCTGAAGTTTACATCACGCAACTGCTGGGCGGCGACAATGGCGTCAGGCGTAAGCGTGTGGGCCTGTGCCGACGGAAAAGGAAATGGCCTCGTGCCGCTTGCCATGGACGCGCCGCTTCCGCCTGTCGTCAATTCGTATTCGGCCTGCGTCATGTGGCCAAAGGCCAGGACGCGCTATCTGAAGGTGCGCGTGAACGATGCGAACCGCAAGCCGATCAATGGAATATGGTGCCACAAGATAATGTGGGAGTGGGCGAGGATGAACGGAGATCCGTTGACCGGTGACGGCAAATGGCACAATTGCCAGATCGCCGAAGTCGTGGCGTTCGACGTGCCGCCGGACGACCTGCCCGTGCCGAACGCCGCCGATGAGGCGTTCCCCCGCGAACGGTTGGAACGCGACTGGATGTACCAGGATGCAGGGCTTGATCTCGCCAAGGTGTTTGTTTCCGGGATGGACTGCGCCGCGGAACGCGGAATGATCGCGAAAGCCCTGGCCGGCGTTCCGCCAGGAGATGCGCACGAGGGGTTTCTTTCGGAGTTCGAGAAGCTGAGCAGCGCGGAAACGGCAGGTTGCGATCCACGATGGAAGGATTTGTACCTGCGCGTGTGCGCCGCTCGTCGCCGGGCGCGGCTTGCCAAGCTCCGTGCGAACGCCACGCAGTTCGTATACGCCAAGAACCACGTTTTCGGCGGCGAGCAGGGACTGGTGTGCGCTTTCGACCAGTGGGACGACCAGGCGAAGACCGAACTGGGCAATTTCAAGGGATGGGCTTGCAGCAAGAAGGAGGCCACCGATGGCGTCCCGATGACGGAAATCGGCTCCCAGCTGTGCATCGGCACGATCAACGAGGACGGTACGGTTTCCAATGAGGTCGTCCTTGACCGGCCTGAAGGTCTCATCGCCCATCCAAACCTTTCGTGGGACGGCAGGACGCTCGTGTTCGCCATGCGCGACAACTACACGAACGACTGCGTGTCGCTCTACACCATGGATCTCGCCACGCGCATCCCGGTTCGGATCACCTTCCCGGAGAAGGGGCCCGACGGCAGGCCGCTAGCCGTCACAGACACGGAACCGGCATGGCTGCCGAACGGCGACATCGTCTTCACGTCCACGCGCTATTCCCGCATATGCGACTGCTGGTATCGCGCCGGCGGCGACATCTACACGTGCCGGGCCGACGGTTCCTTCCTTCGCAGGCTTACCAACGACGAGCTGATGAGCCATCTGCCGCAGGTGACGGAGGACGGCCGCATCGTCTTTACGCGCTGGGAGTACAACGACCGTACCGCGCTGTACCTCCATCCGCTCATGGTGATGAACCCGGATGGCACTGGCCAGACGGAATGGTACGGCAACAACTCCGATTTCCCGAGTTCGATCATCCACGCAACACCAGTGCCTGGATCCAGGAAACTTCTGGGTCTTGTAGCCGGCCACCATGCCCCTTACAAGGGCAAGCTGGCCCTTGTCGACCGCTTGGAGGGTACGCAGGCCGGAGAGGGAATCGAGTTCGTGGCTGGCGGGGCGCCCGACCGTACGCCAGGGCGCAAGCGCCAGATCGTAAAGCCGAGGCATTTCAACGACCTGCGCATCGACATCTTTGGCCAGGACGGCCCGCAGTGGACATCCTGTTTCGCGTTCAACGAAACGGAGTACCTCGTTTCCTTCCAGCCCGAAGGCTGCTGCTTCATGTACGGCCCGTACTGGCCACGCTTCGGCGCATACTGGCAGACTGCCGGCGGCGAGCGGGAGCTGCTGGCCTACGACTGGCGGCAGTGCGTGGGCGGCATCGTGCCGGTGATGCCCCGCAAGCCTCCGGTGAAGCGCGCCGATCTCACCAATCCAGAAGACAACGACGGCACGTTCTACGTGCAAGACGTGTATCTCGGACCCGGGCTTGAGGGCGTGCCCCGCGGTACCGTCAAGAAACTCCGCGTGATGGCGCTCGAATACCGCGCCGCGCGCGTCGGCTGGTGCGGCAATGGCGGCGAGTACGAGACTGGACTGAATCAGACCCCCATCTCTCTCAATTCCGGCGCGTGGGACGTGAAGCACGTGCTTGGAGAGGTAGACGTCGAGGAGGATGGAAGCTGCCTGTTCAAGGTTCCTGCCCGCCAGGCCGTGTTCTTCCATCTGCTGGACGGCGAGGGGAAGTGCGTCCAGTCTATGCGCAGCTGGGCGACGCTGCAGCCGGGCGAATACTTCGGGTGCATAGGCTGCCACGAGCCGAAACGTGGTGCCCTGCCGCCCGACACGCGCAACGCTACAGCCGCGATGAAAAAACCGCCGCAAACGCTGAAGCCGTTTGCGAACGGAACCAGGGAGCATCCGCTGGTGACGCGGTTGCGAACTGAGAAATGGTACGGCAGCCTCGACAACTTCCTGGGCGTGAACGCCCCACGCTCCACAGATCCTGACGCTCCCGCGGACGGTTTCAGCTACCGCCGCGAGATACAGCCGATCCTCGATAGGGCCTGCGTCAAGTGCCATGGTGCCAGCCATCCGAAGCTCAACCTCACAGGAGAACCGTTCCCGGAGGACAAGGTGTGGCGCGTCTCTCCGTCCTACTACAACCCAAAACGCGCATGGACGCAGAGCTACGTAAATCTGACGGCGCACGGAAACCCCGACAAGTGCCGGTGGATGAAGTGGCTCAAGCCGCGCAGCCGCACGATGATGCTGCCTCCATACCATACAGGTTCCAGCAAGAGCGCGATATTCGGGAAGTTCGATGGTTCGCACCACGGCGTGAAGCTCACGGACAACGAAAAACGCGTGTTCGCATGCTGGATCGACATGCTCTGCCCGTTTGCCGGTTCATACACGGAGGCGAACACCTGGACAGAAGAGGAAAAGACCGCATTCCGCCATTTTCAGGACAAGCGCGTCGCATATGCCAGGCGCGAACTCGCCGATCTGTCTGCGCATAAAGCGGACTCGCCCAACCCAGCCACATGGCGGCCACGCGAGCGCTGGCGAGGTTTCAACCTCGAAGGCAAGGCCATCAAAGGCAAGTTTTCGGGCGAATGGCGCGAGGACGACATCCGCATGATCCACGAGCTCGGGTTCAACTTCGCGCGTATCATGATCGACTACCGCTACTGGTGCATGGACGACGACTGGACGCGGCCCGATCCAGGAAAGTTCGGCCCGATCGACGAGATGGTCGCATGGGGCAGGAAGTACAAGGTCCACATCCAGATATGCTACTCCTTTCCGCCTGGCATCGACGTAAACACCAAATCGAAGAAGGCTCTTTTCACCGACCCTGTCGCGCAGCAGGCGATGGCTGCGCATTGGGGATATTTCGCCCGCAGGTACAGGGATGTTTCAAACGACGACCTGAGCTTCAACCTGTTCAACGAGCCCGAATGGAACGGTACGGAGGAAAACTACGCGCCGCTGATAGAAAAGACGGTGGCGGCGATCCATGCGGAGGATCCTGCAAGGTTCATAATCGTTGACGGTCTGGACTGGGGCCGGAAGCCGGTGAAGTCCGCGATGAAGATGCCGGTAGGCCAGAGCCACCACGCATACGTGCCGATGTCCGTCACCTCGTACAAGGCAAGCTGGGTGATCGGTGCGCAGGACTGGGACGTGCCCATATGGCCGCCGCTGCCCGTGACGAGTCCGCTCTTCGGCAGCCGCAAGCCGGAGAACAAGCGAGTGCCGATAGTGGTGTGGGACGTTCCGGCATGTGACGTGGCTCTTCATGCCGGCGTGCTGAACCGCGAGGTGGAATTGATTGTCGAGGCGGACGGCAGAGTCGTCTTCTCCAGGCATTATGTTCCGTCGCCGGACGCCGATGGCTGGGAAAAGCTGGTCGAGCGGCCCGGCAACGTCAAGGAATGGGGTGGATGCCTGAAGGAGCCGATTGGTTTCCATGTGCCTGCATGCAAACGGCTGGCCATACGCATGGGGCGCGGCGACTGGATGGAGCTGCGCAGGATAGTCCTGTCCGCCGGAGGCAAGACGGCCTCCCTGCAGCTCGGGACGGAGTGGGATTCCCGGTCCCGCAAGGAGGTGCGCTTCACGGGATTCGATACCTGTCCCGCATTTGCGCTATTGGATGGTGCCGTCTACACGGGAGACATGTATCTGGACGAATGCAAGAATGCCGCCTGGAAACCCGTCCTTGACTCGGGGCAGTTCGTCATGGTGGGCGAGTTTGGCGTATACAACAAGACTCCTCACGATGTGGCGCTGCGCTGGCTGGAAGACAACCTGCGCCGCTGGAAGAAAAAGGGGCTTGGATGGGCGCTATGGAATTTCCGCGGGCCGTTTGGCATTCTTGACAGCGACCGCAAGGATGTCCAGTACGAGGAGTTCCAGGGCCACAAGCTTGACCGCAAGATGCTCGACCTGCTGCTGCGCTACTGACTTCGCCGGTTTGACGGGCGATGGGGTTTTTGATAGAATTCAGCCCCAAGAGGAATAGACATGAGAAAAACACTTGTTGCTATGTTGTTTTGCGTCGGTCTTGTCGCCGCTGCGGAAGCGGCGCCCACCGATGTGGTGACGCAGGCCGATCTGCAGGCGCTCCGTGCGTTGATCGAGCAGCAGAATGCGAAGATCGAGGCGCAAGCCAGGCGTATCGCAGAGTTGGAAGGCCGCCAGGCGGCCGCCGCCAAGCCGGAAGCTGTTGCCGAAGCCCAGGCCACGACGGCAATCGTTCCGGGCGAAGGTACGGCTACTAACGAGACGGGGCGCATCTGGTCGCTTTCCAACGGTTCAAAGTTCTATCTTGCGGACAAGACGGCCGGAATCTTCGAGCCTCTGTCGGAGTCCGGTCTGCGCATCACGCCGTACGGATACCTCACTTTCGAGGCCGTGCACAACACGCACAAGACCGATGTAGACATCTACACCGACTGGGTCCGTCCGCGCAAGAACGGCGGCAAGAACGGCGACCACCAGACCGTGTTCAGCATGAACGATTCGATCCTTGGTTTCAACTTCGATGCTCCCGAGACGTATCAGGGCTGGAAGTTTACCGGCAAGTTCGAGTTCGACCTGGCTGGCGACGACGCGGACCATCCCGACTTCCATTTCCGCCACCTCTACTTCGCGATGGACCACGAGGCCAGCGGCTGGAACATCCTCTTTGGCCAGACCTGGCACCTCTGGAAGATGGTCACGCCGAACGAAATAGACGGTGCCTGGATGGAGCAGACAGGCCATCCGTACCGTCGCAGCCCGCAGATCCGCGTGACGAAGCGCTTTGCTTGGGAGGACAGTTCGCTTGAGATCCGTGCCGGCATCGTCAAGAACGGCAACGGCATGGGCGGCGACCGCGACGATGACGCGAACCAGGACGATACGGCTTCCGCATGGGGGCTCATCGAGGGTGCTGTCGTCTACGACCGCAAGGCGTTCTGGGAAGACTCCGACCGGCGCTGGCTCGTCGGTATCGGCGGCATGTACGGGCGTGAGAAGAGCCATAGGTTCTTCCGCGACGAGGAAACCGGGAATACCGAAAGCCTCGGCAAATCCGACGAGTACGACACCGACATGGTCATGGTCGCCGCGTCGCTGCCGCTCTTCGGCAAGTTCACGCTCACCGGCCAGCTGTTCGCAGGCGAGAACCTGGACGGAATCCAGGCTGGCATCGGCCAGGGCATCGGATGTCCGGATCCTGCGCGCAAGGGCCGCGAGGTTTCCACCATCGGCGGCTTTGTCGACCTAAGGTACGACTTCAGCGACAAGTGGGCTTTCGCCCTTGGCTACGGTTTCGACGATCCTACGGATTCCGAGGCGAAAGACGCCGAAGACCGCGTGTTCAACGAACGTGCGTACGCTGACATATTCTACCAGTTCAACGACAATCTCCACTTCGGCCTCGAATACGCCCACTTGAGAACGAAATACTACTATCAGGGCGATGCGGACGACGACCGCTTCCAGTTTACGGCATTCTACGATTTCTGATCGTACCCGTGCAAAACCTGCGGGCGATGCGTACCGGCAGATTGCCATCGCGCTTGACGTGGGCGGAAGGATTCGGTATAATGTCCCACTGTTTCAAACCCTAGGCAGATGATGGAAGGAAGTACGTCGGTGAACGCTATACAGCCGCTTGTTGATCTTCAAGAGACGGACGGGCAGATTCGCGAGCTCGAACGGGAGGCGAAGGATATTCCGCAGCGTAAAGCGCAGGAAAACGCGAGGCTGGCAGGTGTCAATGCGGCGCTTGAGATTGCGAAGAACCAGTTGGCGGCCATGCAGCAGCGGATCAAAAACGAAGAGGCTGAGGCCGAAGAGATCCGTAAAAAGGTACGCGACCTGAAGACCGCGCAATTGGCAATAAAGTCGAACAAGGAAATGCAGCAGTCCATAATGCAGGTCGAGGGCCTGGAGCATGAAGCCGACGCTGCGGAAAACCGTGCGCTCGCCCTCCAGATGGACGATATCCCCGTGCTGGAGCGGCGTGTGGCGGAAGCCCAGGCCAAGGTCGATGCCGACAAGGGCGGCGTGGACGACTACCTGGCCGAGCTCGATGCGCGCCTTGCGGAGGTGAAAGATGCCCTGGCCGGACTGATGAAGGAGCGTGCGGAAAGGGCGGAAGCCGTTTCCAGGGCCAATCCGCGTTTCCTGCTCTACTACGAGCGTCTTCGCACAAAGCGGTGGCCGGTGGTGGTGACGCTCAACCATGATGGCGTGTGCGACGGATGCCACATGAAGCAGCCGCCGTTCGTCGACCAGATGGTGCAGCACAACACCGACCTCGTGGCCTGCACGATGTGCGGACGCATACTTTACCGCGATCTTTGATTTTCGGCGATCCGTGCGAGCGACCGGTCGCGCCCGAAAGGGTGAGGAAAGTCCGGACTCCGCAGGGCAGAGGATCCGGTCGTCAAGGCCGGGCGTGCGGCGGCAACCGCCGCAAAGGGAAAGCGTCACAGAGAACAGACCGCCATCGAAAGACGGCAAGGGTGAAAGGGTGGTGCAAGAGACCACCGGGGCGGCGCGTGAGCGAGCCTGCAGGACAAGCCCTCCTCGGAGCAAGATCAAATAGGGGATTGAACGGGCGGCCCGTCCGGTTCGTTTCCAGTGAGAGACGATGAAATCCCGGGTTGATTGCTGAGATGAATGATCGGAGCCTGGCGTTCGCGCCAGGTGAACAGAATCCGGCTTATTCGCCGCACGTATCGCCGAAATCGTTTTTGCGCTTGCAGCGCCATAGCAGCAGACAGGGAATAAAAATGTTGGAATTGAGACAGAAGCTTCCGCAGGTTTTCCGTGACGCTCTAATATTGCGCAGGCCAGGTGCGCTGGCGGCGAATGTGAATATTCTCCTCAGGCTGGCGCGGGCGTGCGCAAAGGCCGGCCATCGCCAGCTTGTGATTCCTGCCGACGCCGTCCGGGGAGGCGACTGTGGTTCTCTGGAGGAATGCCCGTCTTTTCGCACGGCCGCGGCAAAGGCGGAGACAAGGTTTCTTGACGGGCTTTCCAGGATAAGGAACCTTCCGAAAGTCGTATGGGTTGAAGGTGACAGGCTTCCAGAGGATTTCACCGATGATTTCGGATGCTCTATCGTCGAGACCGTCTTGGCGAAGCCGGGACCCGATCCGAGATTCCCGTTTTGCGGCTCGCCGAGACAGGTGTTCGCAACGCAGAGTCTGGGTCTCGCGCGCAGGTTGGCGGCCATCGGCTGCAAGCATGCGGTTGTCGGACTGTCGGGTGGCCTGGACAGCGCCTTGGCTCTTCTAGTCGCAGTAGAGGCGTTCGACATGCTTGACCTCGACAGAAGTGGAATACATGTCTACACCATGCCAGGGTTCGGCACGACGAAGCGGACTCGAGGCAATGCATGCCTGCTGGCGGAGGGACTTGGCCTTAAAATGGAAACGATAGACATCACTCCTGCCTGTCGCCAGCATTTCAAGGACATCCGGCAGCCGGCGTCTCGCCGCGACCTGGCTTTCGAAAACGCCCAGGCGCGCGAACGTACGCAGATTCTGATGGACAAGGCGAACCAGGTCGGCGGTATCGTGGTGGGCACTGGCGACATGAGCGAGATCGCCCTTGGATGGTGCACGTACAATGGCGACCACATGAGCATGTTCGGAGTGAACGCGGGAGTGCCAAAGACTGCAGTGCGTGAAGTCTGCCGCTGGTGGGCAGACGGGAATCCAGGCAGCGCCGCCAAGGCGTTGACGGATATTTCAGATACTCCGATCAGTCCGGAGCTGCTGCCCGCGAAGCGGGGAAAGATCGCGCAGAAGACCGAGGACAAGGTGGGGCCTTACGAGCTTCACGACTTTTTCCTCTGGCATTTCATCGAGAAGCGCGAGGATCGCAGGAGTATCCTTGCGGCTGCAAAAAAGGCGTTTCGCGGGCAGTACGACCAGAAGACTATTGCAAGATGGCTGGACGTCTTTTTGAAGCGCCTCTTCTCGCAGGCGTTCAAGCGCAATTGCGCACCTGATGGAGTCCAGGTGTTTTCCGTGTATCTGTCACCGTCCGCATGGCACGTTCCCAGCGACATTTCCGGCGAGTTCATGTTCCGCCGGGGCCGTTGAGAGGGCGTATCCGCGAATTGTGCGGTTGTTTGTTTTTTGCAAAGAGCCCCTTTCGGGGGGGAGCGGAAAATGATATAATGGCCCTTTTCACGCTTTCGAGAGATTGGATGAATGAAACAAGGGTACGGAAAAGGCGGCTTTCGGTTGATTTCAAGGTAAAAAGGAACAAGTAAAATGGCAACAAAGAAGAGGGGCAACCCAATGAAGGCTGTGCTTGCGATTGCCCTTGCGGCAATGACCGCCGCAAGCGTCGCGGCGGCTGCGAACTTCCCGGTCGGCACTCATCTCGTCAAAGGGACGCTGAAGGACTGGCAGAACAAGGTGCTGACATCCTCCGCCGCAGTTACCGTCCAGGCGGTTTCGACGAACGGAAACGTGATCGCATCCACCAAGGTGGCGAATCCGACGGCGGACGGCTACAACTTCCTCTTGCAGATTCCGCTCTCCTCCAAGGCAACCGATTCCACGGCGGCCGTCGGCGACACGCTCAACTGCGTCCTCGTGCAGGATTCCGGTCTGTCCCTTGCCGTAGATCCTATCAAGGTCGGCGAGGCGAACGCCGTCTCGTCGGTCTCTCTCGCGTATGTCGACATGAAAAGCTACACTTCGGCGGACGGCGCGACGGCGAACGTCCCTGCGGAATACATCGATACGATCACCCCGTGGATGGAGGCCTACGCCGAGGAGTACGGGATCGAGGGGGACTACGATCCATTCGCGGACTACGACAAGGATGGCGTGTCGAACTACGACGAATACCGCGCGGGGACGAATCCCTTCATCGCATCGGATAAACTTGCGATCATCACCTATTCTGCGTCTCAAAACGCCCCCCATGCGATCAGTTTCGAGTATGTCGGCGGTCATGTCTATGGCGTCGCCACCACGCTTTCGCTCGTGAATCCCCAGTGGGCGACGCAAAAGGTCAAGAAGACCGAGACGGATGCCGAACAGGAACAGGTGATGCCGTCCGCCGACGAGGATGACGTGGGCAGCGTGACGACGATCTACGTCGTGCCCGCCGAAGGCGCGAAGAGCCAGTTCTTCAAATTGGAGGCGAAGTAAAAGTTTGAAGTTTGAAGTTTGAAGTTTGAAGTTGAAAGAGTGAAAGCCATGAAACACATTACTGGATACTTGTCGCTTCTGTCCTTTATGTCCCTTGTGTCGCTTCCGTCCCTTGCGGCGCACATCGAAGAGACGATTACGCTCGCGAAGGGGTGGAACGCGATCTACCTCGAATCGACGCCGACGAACGCGGCGTGCGCGGACTTCTTCGCCGGCGCGCCGGTCGAGCGCGTCGCGTCGTACCATTCGGACGCCTACTCCTCCACGCGCCAGATCGCGGACGACGGAACGGAGATCGCCCAGAAGCCGCTCTCCTACCGCGTGTGGGTTCCAGGCGACGAGGCGGCCTCGACGCTGACCGCGCTCAGGGGCGGATGCGTCTATGTGATCTACGCGAAAGATGTCTGGACGACGACGTTCCTCGGCGTTCCCGCCGCGCCGCGGCAGACATGGCGCGCGACGTCGGGCGACACCGGCTTCATGAACCTCGTGGGCGTTTCCGCAGACACGAACGCCTCCGTCACCGCCAAGGCGTATTTCGGCGAGGGGCCGTTCGGCACGGCGTCGGGCGTAGCCTACAAGATCGCCGGAACCAAGACGGCCGCGCCGACGTTCCTTTCGCTGGGGCTCGCCTCCAGTCCGAAGGTGATGGGCGGTCAGGCGTACGCCTTCTCGGCGACGAAGGACGGCGACTGGCCGGGCGTCGTCGGCGTTCAGGGCGACGGCGTCGTCTTCGGCGCGGACGCGAACTACGCTTCGATCACGGTTAGGAACTGCGGCACGACGAACCATGTGTTCAAATTCTCGATCTCGGCATCTGCGGACGAGACGGAGAGCGTCCCTCCCCTGTCCCGCCGTCTTCCGCGCGTCGACGCGATCAGCGTGCCGGGATACACGAACGTGACGGATGGGGCATGGACGGTCGAGCTTGCCGCTGGCGAGCACACGGATCAGGTCTTCAGCCTCGACCGCTCCAAACTCGACAATGGGATCACCTACGGCGCAATCCTGGCGATTGAAGACCTCGGCGCCAGCAAGATGCGCGTGCGCGTGCCGGTCGTCGCCGCTGTCGGCTCCTCGGACGTCGTCGCCTATCCGGTCGGACTCTGGGCAGGCGAGATCGCGCTTTCGCAGGTTTCCGGGATCGACGACACCAACGCGATTCCAGTACAGGCCGGCGGAACGCTGAAGATGAACGTCATGGTTCACGTGGACACAAACGGCATCTGCAGACTTCTCCAGCGCGTCGTGGCGGGGGTTGACACGAACGGCGTGATGCGGCTCTTCAAGAACCTTGACAATGTGCCGCAGGAAATCGAAAATCCCCGGCGCATCTCGACGGTGATGATGAGCGTCGATACGCCCGTCGTGGCGGCGGCGGACGGCTCCGCGTTCGGCGACGCTGCCGGCTTCTCGTGGACAGTCGACGCGAAGGCGCGCGACAACCCGTTCCGCCACGCCTGGCACCCCGACCACGACGGCAAGAAGGCGGACTATAAGGGCCCGGCTCCTTCGGGCGACGACTTCGCCAACTACAAAAACCCCGTGAAGCCCGAGCTCTGGAGCATCGTGAACCGCCTCGACTTCTCCTGGCACGAGCAGGGGAATCGCGCGCTGCCGGTACATTTCCCCTACAACGCCGACGAAACGACCTCCGGCATCGTGACCTGGGAAGTGCGGGGACTCTCCGCGAAGGGACCGATCAAGTCTGTCGGCACGTTCGCGCTCCGGCGCGTCTTCAAGGCGAAGGAACTGGAGTAATGTGGAATTGTGGAAATGTTGCCAATTGTCAATGCCAATGTTGCCAATAGCGACACTTTACAAATGAAATTTGAAAGGAAAACGCATATGAAGAAAACAAGCAGGTTGCCTTTGTTGTCTCTTTTGTCTCTTTTGTCCCTTGCGTCCTTCGCGGACGTGTCGCAGGTGCTGACTTATCGCGGCGTGCTGCGGCGGACGGGCGGATACGAGCGCACCACGTCGCTGGAGATGACGTTCCGCCTCTACGACTCGAAGGCGCCGGACACGGCGCTCTGGGCGCGGACGATGCGCGTCCCGGTCGATACGAACGGCGTCTTCTACGCCGAGCTCGCCGACACGAACGGCAACGATCCCGACGGCATCGGCTACACGCTCGCCGACGCGATGGGGGCTATAAAGGGAACGCCCGAGATCGGCCTCACGCCGCCGAACGCGCCGGAGCTGAAGCCGCGCCAGTCTCTCGCCACGGCGCCGCGCGCGGCCCGTGCGGCGCGCGCCAAGGCCGCCGACGTCGTCTATGCGCCGACCGGCGCATACGCGCAGGGAGTCGATATCGACATCGCGGCCGTCGGCGAAGTGACGGTTCAGAAAGGCGCGGCGCTTGCCGCCTTCCCCCCGAGCTGCACCCTCACGAAACTCGACCTCGGCAAGACGCGCGAACTCGGCGGCGGCACGACGGAGATCACGGTGCGGGACGTGACTTCGCCCCGCCCGAGCTGGCCGGCGAGCTTCGTGGAGCGCAGCTTCCAATACACCACGGATTCGGCGCCGTGCGACATGATCCTCGCCTGCGAGGGCGAGGACGGCGCTTTCAACGTGCTCGTGCCGGCGGGCGGCAAGATCGTCGGCGCGGGAGCCAACGTGCAGACGATCTACGGCACGGCGTTCGGGAATCCGTGAGGAAATGTTTTAGACAGGATTCACAGGATTGACAGGATTGTTCAAACCTCTCATAAATCCTGTCCAAAAGAAACTTTGAAAGGAAGACTGAGAATGAAGAAGATGAAGGAACTTGCCATTTTTCTGGCGTTTGCGGTCGCGACAAGCGCGATCCTCCCGGCGCGCGCCGAGATGGGTGCGGGCACGATCACCACTTCCACCAGGGAGATTTTCGGCGGCATGGTCTATACCGTGCAGGGTGAAGTCCTGCTCAACGGCGATACATCTACTAGCGCGCTGATCGTGAAGCCCAGCAGCGGGGACAACGGCAAGCGCGTCGTTATCGACATTCCAGAGGGTTGCTCGCTCACGGTGACGGGCGGCAACGCCGGCAATGTCGGCGGGCGCATCGGCGCGGGCGCGGGCATCGAACTGCCGAGCGACATGACGCTCTACATCACCGGCAAGGGCAGTCTCGTCGCGACCGGCGGCAATGCCGCCGGAGGCGGCAACGGCAGCGCCGGAAGCAAAGCCTCCCGCAGCGGGTCCAGCCACACCAGCGGCAAGGGCGGCGACGGCGGCCATGGCGGCGGCGGCGCGGCGGCGGCCATCGGCGGCAAGGGCGGCCAGGGCGCTTCCGCGAATTCCGGCGGCGCGAGCGATACGCGAGCGTCCAGCGGTTCGTCATTTGCCAAGAACGGCAATGACGGCGGCACTTCTTCCGATAATTCCGCAGGCTCTGCGGGCGGCTCCGTGTATATCCTCGGTGACGTCTCCGTGACAGTGCGCGGCGGTTCGGCCGGCGCGTCCGGCGCGCCGAACGGGACCTACGGCAAGTATTCCATCGAAGAGGCTCAAGACGACTGGTTCGCGGGCGGCGGCGGCCCCGGCGGCGCGGGCGGCGGCGGCGGCGCGGCGATGGCCATCGGCGGCGGCGGCGGCGGCGGCGGCTCCGGCGGCGGCGGCGGCTCCGGCGCGTTCGTCGTGGTCGATGACTGGGACGATCCCGACAACCTCAACCTCTTCATCTAC
>DFLH01000028.1:0-538 GCA_002373695.1 Verrucomicrobia bacterium UBA3624 | reverse complement strand
GCGGCAACGGCGGCAACGGCGGCGGCGGCAACGGCGGTGGCGGCGGCACCGGCACGAAAACCTACGGCGAGGCCGGCAAGAGCCACGACAACTACCAGGGTGAAAAATCCACCAAGGCCGGCAGCGGCGGCGACGGCGGCGAGGGCCGTGCTCAGGGCGCCGGCGGCCGACTCTACGTGCTGCCGTCGGTGGGCCTCAGCATTTCGCCCTACCGCGCCAGCGACGCGCTCGACGCGCAGGCCTTCGTGAACTTCCTCGAAGTCGATGTCACGCTCGACCTCGGGATGACGGACGCCGGCGGCAATCCCGTGACGACCACCTTCAAGCAGCCCTTCGCATACGGGATGAAGGCGCTCGACGACATCGAGGTGGGCGGCGTGAACCCGCGCATCAAGCGCGCCGGATACCGTTTCGCGGGCTATTGGACGGACGACGGCACGTGCGTCTACGGGCCGGACTACAAGCCGACGATGGTGATGTCCCCCTATACGAAGGACTTCACGCTCCACGCCCGTTGGGAGGTCGCGCCGGAGATCCT
>DFLH01000034.1 GCA_002373695.1 Verrucomicrobia bacterium UBA3624 | reverse complement strand
ATAGGGTCAGACCCTCCGGGGTGCTCGGGGCGTAACTTTTCCCACTGCACCGAAACCGTGCTTGCGCTTAACAAGTGGTTTTGCTATACTGCCCTCAAATTGCAGGAGGGGCATCACCTTTCCTGACTGTCCGCAAACAACCAAAGGAAAGAAGTAAAGTAGTATGAAACTGTCGAAAGTGCTAGAAATAAGGGGGGGGGTAATTCGCGCAATTAGCGCGTTGATACTCCTCTCAATGCTCGCGCCGGGCGCGCGGGCGGGACTTCTTTACGAGCCGTCCAGCTACGCCGCACAGGATGCGCTTGTGCTTCATCTGGACGGTATACGCAACGTTGGTGCGAACGTTCCGCATGACGGCTCCTCGACTGTATGGTGCAACCTTGCGTCGTCTGGGCCGCGCTATTTCACCCGCATGACACCTGCGGCCTCAAGCGGCACTATGGGAACGGCTGGATGGACGGATTCTGGTTTCTCGTTTGCCAATGCTGCATATTTTTACGGGACAGGGTTCGAGTCTGGATGGGCGACAAACATCACAATCGAAATGACAGGCAATTTTCCAAATGCCGACCGCCATACAAACTATCCGAACTACTTCTGCAATGTGGACGGGAGCGAGTTCAATATATGGAATCCTAGCAGCGACGGGAAGGCTGGTTTGACGTTCAAGGATGATCCTGCCGATACGGGGTCGAATAACAGAACATCAGTTTCTTCATGGAGCGGCAGAAACTTCTCGTGTTTTATGTCCGATACACAAAAGGGCATATATGTAGAAGGCGTTGCGGTCAGCACGAAGACAAGGACAAACAAAAAGGCGATTCCAGGCACATCGTATTATATCGGCGACACTCCTGCAAATATGCAACGGACGATAAATGGCACCATGAATGCGTTCCGTCTTTACAATCGTGCGCTGACAGCAGAAGAAATCCAGCAAAACTGGCAGCTCGACCAATATCGCTTCATCACCGGCATCCCAGTCACCAACGCCGTGATTGCGACGACGCTCGCCGGCGCGGCGGGGCCGGAGGGAACCGGCGCCTTCGCCGTTGACAAGGACGGCTACGTTTTCCGCGCCCCGGCCTGCGCCACAGTGGGCGGCGTCGCCTATGCGCTCTCCGGCTGCACCGTCGCGCAGTGGAATTCCGCGACCGGCGACTGGGGCGCGGCGGAAATCCGTGACGGAGTTTTCGCCGTCTCCGTCTCTTCCTCCGACAAGGTGAAAATCACCTGGCAGTGGGAAGCGGCCACCGGTTCGCTCGACGCGGGATACCTGACGGAGGACCTTGCCCTCCGGCTCGACGGCATCGACAACGTTGGCGTCGGCGTCCATAACGCTTCCGCCGCCGTCTGGAAGGACCTCTCCGGCAACGGCCGCGACGCATATCTTGCCGGCAACGCCGACGGCACGAGCCACTGGACGGACAAGGGCTTCTACTTCAACCGGAACGCCGTGTTCGCCACGACGGCGCAGTTCCAGCTCGGCAACCGTTACACCATCGAAGGCCTCGTCGATTCCGCCAAGACCGACTACCCCAGCGATGGCGTGAACGGGCAGGTCTTCTGCAACAGCGTCAACAATCTTTCCAACGGGAATCCGTCCTACTACGGAAACCTGTATTACCACCAAAGACAGACCAAGTGGATATTTCTGGCGGCTCACGTCACGGATGCGGTGTGGGGGAGCGCCAACACGACGCTTTACGATGCCACCCTCTCATATTTCACGGCGTTCCGCGACGGCCCGCTCGTTTCGCTTACCAATGCGGCGGCCCTTCCCCCGTCCGGCCAGTGGGCGGGCAGCGCGAAGGACGACGTTCCGCCAGACGACATCTGGTGCTTCGGCGCGAACAGCGCGACGGCCGTCCGCAGCGCCAATCAGTGGAACTTCAAGGGCACTTTCAAGTCCTTCCGTGCCTACACGCGCCTTTTGACGAACGAAGAACTCGCCCGCAACCGGGCGGTGGACGAGGCCCGCTTCTTCGGCAAGGTCCCCGCGACCGGATGCGTCGTGGTGCAGAGCGCCATCGCGGGTCTCGAGGGCCGCGAGCCGAACGGTCTCTACTTCCCTGACGGCTGGACGTTCACGGCAGGCTCCGCTACGCAAACCGTTCGCCGTATTGAGTGGCAGTGCGTCGGCTATCAGATGCAGACGTGGGACGATGACAGCTCGACTTGGGGCGCACAGCAGACGGTTCCGTGCGACGGCGGAAACGTCGCCGAATACACCCCCTCCGGCACCTCCTTCCCGTCGGTTCGCCTCACATGGCTCTGGAAGCCTGTGAAGGGCGTTCGTACGGCGGACGACTACGCGGTCGAAGACTATGTCGTGGGCGGCATGGCGTGGCATCTCGACGGCAAGGAGCATGGAGACAGCGACACCGTCTGGAGCGACCTTTCCGGCAACGGCCGCGACGCGACGCTTACGACGGGCGGTGCAAGCGCCTGGACGAAAGATGGCTACTCTTTCGCGGGCGATGCCTACTTCCGTACCTCCGCGTCCTTCACGCTCGGTACCATCTACACGATGCAGATGCTTGTCGATTGGAAACGCGACGACATGAAGAACGGAGACAGGATGCTCCTCGCCCCGCAAGGCGGCACTGCAGACGGGGCCATCTGGTGGAAGAACCAAGATGAAAACATCTTCTTCCGCGGGGACAAAGCCTTCGGCTCGGCATGGAACGCATGCCCGGGCATCAGCAATCCGCCTACCGCGACCTATCTCACAGCCCTCCGCAACGGCAATCGCGCCGCCATCACGACGGGTATGACCCATCCGAAGACCACGGGGACAAAGGGATCGTCAAATTCAATCATAGACTGGTTCGGAGGCGCCAAGAACAATCCAGCATCTGCCGGCATCTGGACTATCGGCGCAGACTATCAGGGCAACCAGAAGATCACGACCGACGTGAAGTCCGTCCGTCTCTACGACCGTATGCTGAGCGAGGACGAGCTCGCGTGGAACCGCTCTGTCGATTCGGCCCGCTACTTCGGCGCGCTCGCGACCACCAACGTCGTCGTAGAGACGCGCTACGGCGACGGCACGGGCGAAACTCTCGCGGAAGGCGTCGGCGCGTACGAGGTTTTTGGCGCGCACGTGTTCTCCGCGACGCAGGTTAAGGATTCGTCCGGCACGTTGCAGCCAGTCGCTGGATGCCATGTTTCGACGTGGGTGGACGGTGCATGGAGCGCGAAGAAGAAGAAGTGGTACTGCGGCAACACCTTCGCCTACACCGAAAACATGGGCAAGATCCTCATCGCGTGGAGCCCGCGGCCGCTCGGCCTTGTGCTTGAGATACGCTAAACCCGCAAATCCGCCCGTCGGGACGACGAAACCTTGCTGGGCGGAGATCGAGTCGTCTTTGCCGGCACGCGTGCCGCGTCTGCTGCCACGCGGCAACAGCAAGTTGGTGCGCGATCTCCTCGCCGTTCTTGCAGAAGGCCCGAAGCGCCCCGCAGGACTTCGCAGGGAACTGGGCGTCTCCAGCCCGAATTACTTCACCTCGCGCTACCTGACGCCGCTTGTGGCGGCGGGCTTCATTGCGTCCGAAGGAGCCCCCCATTCGCCGCAGCGGACATATCGCCTGACGGCGAAGGGCAGGAGGGTGCTGGCATGAAGTTACTCCACCACTCCTACTCCACCAATAGGGTCAGACCCTCCGGGG
>DFLH01000023.1 GCA_002373695.1 Verrucomicrobia bacterium UBA3624 | reverse complement strand
GAACCGCGTACGTTCCTCCTCGTTCAGGAAAAAGGCGCGATGCGCCACCCGGCTTATCAGGTGGTAGCACATGTCCGTCTGGAAATTCCGCAGTCGTCGCATGGCGAGCAGTATATCAAAGATTCCGCTACTCCACCATTCCTACTCCACCAATGGGGTCAGACCCTCTGCTCCTCTGCCATAGTCGCCGTTCTTGCTGCATCGCTGCGCGGGAAAGTTGTACAGAAGGACCTGGATCGTATGCTGCTCGGCTCCGACAGTTCGACACACCACGGGGCATTTGGCCAAGAACAGGAACGCGATCGGCTTGTCCATGCGCTCACTCATCGTCTCGAAATTGGCCTGCCCCTTTGCGATGATCAGATCCGCCGACGAAAACGCGGCACGAAATTCTTCGCCACAGGTGGCATCTATCACCCCCGGCACGCCGTCGTTATTCGAGACGACGCCGCCCACCGCGAAATCTGCAGTGTAGCCACTCTCGACGAGTTCAACGCGGGTGAGGTCGTTGAACGCGGGCTTGCCGCGCACGGCGAGCGTGATCTTCTTGCGGTATGGTTCCATTAGCAGACGGTCGAACACCGCCTCGCCGCAGTTGTCGAAGACCCACAGGATCGACTTCGCCGCGTCCATCCGCCGTCTCAGTTCGTCAACCGACGCTGTGTCAACCGGCTTCGTGAACGCCCCCGCCACCGTCTTCATCGCCGCCGCAATGTCAAGATCGGAGTAGATGGAAAAGTCGAGGATGTTCCCGGCGATGGCAAGGCGCAGGCGGCTCTCAAAGTTGTCAGGATCCCAGTCTGGAATCTCTTCGAGGCAGTCCATCAGCTTGAGCGCCAGTTCGGTGGAAGTTCTCTTCTCCGCAGCCCAAGGATCGGGCACACGCCCCTCGCTCATCTCAAGCGCGTTGTCGATGAGTTGCCGTGCATAGCACGGCGGCGGGAGCGCATATCCCTCATCTGCCGCCCGCCCAAGTATCCGCATCCCCTCGGCGGCGATTCGCGCCTCAAGCGAAGCGTCGCCTTGCGCAGACTTCCGCGCAAGGTCGATTGCGTTGCGTGCCAAGCACGGCAGACAGTCGAGACACGCTCTCATCGCACACCCTCGAACACGATGCGCTCGAAATAGAGCGCCGACTTCGCGTCGGCGTCCATCTTCGCCTCGTCGATGCCCGGCTCCAGCTCGCGCCAGATCTTGATGTCCTCGCCCACCTTGCCGCCCATGCGCACGAACGGCTCCATGCAGACGTTGCCGTCGTAGCCGATGTCCCTGAGCGCCGTCGCGATCTCATGCCACGGGGTGCGTCCGCGCCCCGGCACGCGGCGGTTGCATTCGCCCGTGTGGAAGTGGCCGAGCAGCCCCTTCGTCGAGCGGATCGCGCCGCCGATGGAGTCCTCCTCGATGTTCATGTGGAACGTGTCGAGCATCACCTTCACGGACGGCACGTCAACTTCCTTCACGAACTGGACGCCTTCCGCCGCCGTGTTGAGCAGATAGCCCTCGAAGCGGTTCAGCACCTCAAGGCAATAGTCCACGCCGCAGTCGTGCGCCACCTTGCCCACCGCGCGCACGCCCTTGACCGCTCGCGCCCAGTCGCCAGGCTTGTCGATCGGCTTCGAGTAGTCCACCGGCCAGTAGCTGTAGATGCCGCCGCCGATCGAATGGATGCCGAGCGTCTCCAGGTTCTTCAGGAGCTTCGTGAAGAACTTCTTCGCGCTGCGGCGCACCGCCGCGTCGGACGAGGCGAGGTTCTGGTCGGCGCCCGGGCCATGCCCTGCGGTGAGGAATATGCCGTTGTCCTTCGCCGCCTGGCGAAGGTCTTTGAGCGTCTGGCGGCTGTAGCCGTTTATCGGCGTGCAGGCGATCTCAAGGAAGTCGAAGCCGAGTTTCGCCGCCTTCTCGATGTACCGGAAGTAGTCTGCCTTCCACTGGTCCTCCCAGTAGGCGTAGTAGATGCCGTATTTCATTCCGTTTTCTCCCTTCACCTGCGGATCGTCTTGGCGAACGCGCTGAAGAACTCCGGGTAGTCGCTCGTGAAATGGTCGAAGCCGATCTCCCACATGCGCCTGTGCACCTCGGCGTTCGTCCCCTCGGTCCATGTGACGCCGTTCACCGTGACACCGTATCCGTGCATCATCTCGATGGCCCTCTTGATGAACGGCGTGGAGGGGCAGAACGGATCCTCCTTCGAGAGATCGGTCCTCACGTGTATCTGCACCTGGTCGATGCCGTCGAAGCCCGTGGCCGACATCTCGTCCAGGCGCTTCTGCACGAAGGCCTCGGTCCTGGCGATGTTCTCCGGCGAATTGTCACGGGGGAAGTTGCCCAGCCACACCATCGAGCGGCCCTTGGGTGCGACCTTGCGCCACTCGACGACCCTGCGCCAGTTTGGCGAGCAGTAGTACGTCTGCTCGATCACGCCGAACTTTTCGGCCAGCTCTGCGATCATGGCCGGCGGCGCCCCCTTCTCATCAACGTACAGCAGACGCTCGGGGCGTCCCTTCATGGCCGCGAAAACGGCTTCCATCGTCGCAATGCGCGTGGTGGCGTACTGCGGCCCCAGATATGACCCCGTGTCGACGTCCCGCACTTCGTTCCACGTGAGATCCTTGATCTTCTTCGCGGCGAAATCCGGCGCGATGCCGCGCCCGATGCGCCTCAGGTTGCCGTCGTGCATGGCGATGGCCACGCCGTCCTTCGTGAGGCGGGCGTCCGCCTCGGGGGCGAAACCCAGGCCCCAGCACCAGAGGAACGTCTCAAGGGAGTTGTCGGGCCGGGACCTCGCGCCGCCGCCGCGGTGGATCTGCGAACGGAAGAGCCCCTTCTCGCGCGGGATGGGGGCGGGCTTTGGCCACTGGCCGGCTGAAAGCGCCAGCGCTGACGCGCCGACGACCACAAGCATGATCTTCTTCATTTCATGTTCCTTTCGTTTTTTGCCAACAATCCTCATACGCCGTCCGGGACAGCCCCCGCTCGGGCCGCGACCTTCCCGGCACGAACATTCCCCGCACGCGCGGCCTCTTCGAGCGACCTGCCGCCCAGAACGCCCGCCAGAAACGCGGCGGAGAACGCATCGCCCGCCCCGACCGTATCGACGACGGGGCCGTCGGCGACCGCAGGGCTGGTGAAGCAATCGCCCCTCCGCGACCAGACGGCGCATCCGTCCGCGCCCCGCGTCTCGATCACCGTGCGAAGGCGGGGATGCTCCGCGAAAAGCGAAAGCGGGTCGAACCCGAGCGCATGCATCTCCTCGTCGTTCACCTTCAGGATGTCCGCCGCGTTCAGGCAGTCCGCGACGAGTTCCCTGCTCCAATAGGTCTGGCGCAAGTTCACGTCGAAGAACACGAGCGACCCGCCAAACGCCGCAAGGAGCAATTGAAGCGTCCGGGCGGAGACGGGCGAACGCTGTGCGAGCGTCCCGAAGTAGAACGCGCGGGGGGCGGCGGACGGAGTCGGCGCCGAGATCTCGTCCCATGCGACCGGCTTCACGATCTCGTATGACGGAATCCCGTCCGCCAGCGTCACGTTCACCGTCCCGGTTGGAAGCGACGGATGGACGCGTACCGCCGAAACGTCGATGCCGAGGCATTCGGCCCATGACAGCGCCCGGCGTCCGAGATCGTCCTTCCCGACGGACGAAACGAGCGAAGCCGTCAAGCCGCACTTCGCAACGTGGGCGGCGAAGTTCAACGGAGCGCCGCCGATGTGCGGCATGCCGTCAATGATGTCCCAGAGGACTTCCCCAAATGCGACTACATCGGTCATGGCGTGAGAATCGTCTTGCAGTGGAAGCCCTCGCGGGCGAGGATGCGGGCGAACGCCGACGCGCCATCCGCCATCGGCACGCGCGCCGTGACGAGATCCCTGAGGTTGAGATCCTTGCCGGCGTGTGCAAGGACCTGGCACCAGTCCGGGTTCGGGACGGAATTCCAGTTGCCGTGAAACGAGAGCTCCTTGCGGAGGATCGAAGAGAACAGCGGCTTTGGCAGCAGCCAGTCGTCCGCTGGGTTGCCGATGAACGACACCACGCCCTTCCGCGCACAGCATTCGACGGCCAGCGTCCGCGTCGCCGCCAGGCCGCACGCCTCGATCACGACGTCGAATTCTTGGGAAACGCCTTTTCCCGAATCGACGGCATCGAATCCCAAGCGCCGGGCGAACGCCTGCTTCGCGGGATCGATGTCCGCCACCGTCACCTCTCCGGCACCGCGTATGCGCAGCCACTGCGCGGCGATGAGCCCGATCGGGCCGCCGCCGATGACAAGCGCGCGCCCCCCCTTCTCCAGCTCGAAGCCATGCGTGCCGTGATAGGCGACGGCGGCAGGTTCCGTCATGGCGGCCTCCTCCGCCGTCACGCCGGCCGGCACGGGGATGACGTGCGACTCGGGCACGTACAGTTCTTCCGCGAACGCGCCGTCGCGACGCGAACCGAAGTAGTCGTAATGCGCGCACAGCTGGATGTGGCCTTTCGAACATGCCGCACATTTGCCGCATGGCAGCAGCGGATAGACGGCGGCGAGCGTGCCGGGGGCGTATCTGCCGCCCGCAGGCGTCTCCTCGACCACGGCCGAGAACTCATGCCCCATCACGAGCGGGTAGTGGTACGCGCCGCCCTTGAAGCCGCGCCCCAGGTCGCTGCCGCAGATGCCCGCCGCCGCGACCCGCATCCGATACCAGCCGTCCACGCGCCGCAGCTCATGCTCGCGCCATGCGAGCTTTCCGTTTTCCTCAAGAATCAATGCCTTCATTCTTATCACTTGAATATGATCGTCATGCCTTTTCGCGAAATTATACCATAGATGACGCCATTCTGCTCCGAAACTGTCAAGCCGAGATTCGGAGGCAGCGCCGCACCGCCGTTGAACACCGGCACGAACCGCGCGCCGCCCAACTTTGAGGACTTCACGATCGGAGTCCTATACGAGACAAGCGTCTCCAGATCGTTGGTGCAGACGATGTTCAGCGGCACATTTCCGCTGGCCGGCAATGTCACCGTGCCATTGATTTCAAGCGCACCGGTCTGCCCAATCGCGGAAGTGAATCCGCCGCCCTCATCGATCGTCACGCTCTGGACCGTACCCGTGCCGCCGAGATACGCGCCGTCCTGCACCTGCATAGCGCTCTTGCCCCAACCAGACTGCTGCTCCGCAAGCGTTCCGTCAAACACTAGGGAGCCTTCGTTTATGCGCGTATCCTCCGGGCACGTAAACTTGCCGCCAATGCGAAGCGTTCCCGGTCCAGTCTTCAGAAGTCCGCAGCGGTACCGGTGGTTGGTCTTGGCCTTGTTGTTGCCACTGTTCCAATACGGCAGAGATTGTATATCCATTCCGATATCGACATCTATGCATCCATTGGAGGTCATGTCTTCGACTCGGAATTCTGTCCGGCCGTGGCAATATGTTAAGTCTCCATCAATCACCTCGCTGCTGTCGCTTGAATAGCCGAGCGACATGATACACCTGGCGCCTTTGGACGGCAATGAAAAAGTCTTCGTACCGTCGAACGTGACAGGATAGCGGAACGCCCAAAGACCCCAATATGCAGAATCGCCGTTCCCCGAACTGCCGACGCCGTTTTCGTAGATTAGATTCGCGTCATAAAACTTCACGGTCGGCCAGGCGTTGACAGTGCCGGATTTGAAGCGGACGGTTCCGTTCGAAACCACGAACGACGCCGCGTAGTCGGCACATGCCTGCCCTAGCTGGTCGCTATCCGAATAGTATATTTCGCCAGTGCCGCAAACCATAATCGTTCGCTCCACCATTAGATTTCCGAGGGGGCCAGACGTTGGTCCGTACCCGCTGTTCGTCCCTTTTTTTGAGAGCGTGACGACGCCTTCGGCTATTTCCATGTCACCTGTGAACGAGCTGTTGAGATTCGCCAACTTCATTACTCCAGTACCGGTTTTTCGGAAAGTCGATGCTCGTGGGCCGTTGCCTCCCCAAACTGCCAAACAGTCATGTATTGGGGCAGAAAACGTCACGTCGGGCGCGGCGGAATACACGCCCCCGGAGACAATGTCTTCAACCCTGACATTTCCCATACCGTTCATGCCTATGACAAAGTATCCGCTGGAAACTTCTGTAACATCATACGCCGTTGTCCCTTTGAATGTCACGTCCGAGAACGCGAACGTCGGCCAGCGAGGCGCTCCGCTCTGATACCAGCCACCGTATCCATAGGAAAGCGTTGCGTCTTCAAGAACTAGAGGGCCGAGCGGATTGCTGCATCCTTCCCTTTGCACAAGGGTTCCTCTGCGGACATGGATGCAGACGCCGGTCGGATTATTGTATATTTGCCCCAAAAGGTCACTCTTGGTAAATTGCAGGGTCGCATCGTTTTCAACGTAGATAGTGTGCGGAACAACCGTGCTGCCAAGTGCCGACGCGGCGTTGCCTATTCGAGCTGAACCAATTGAGAGTTTCAGAGTGCCATTTGAAATCACCGCGTCGCGGCAAAAAGTACTGCTGCTATGCGCGAATTCAAGAGTGCCGCTCCCAGTCTTTACGAAATTTGTCGGGCTGTCCCAGTTCGTGCCGTCAGAATCGGTCAAAGCTGCGGAAAACACAACATCGGAATCTCCGTCGCCAGTGATGTCTGGAACTCTTATGTCGACTGGTTCTCGCTTGCCGAATCGGACACCTCCCGATGTCGAAAGCGTAAAGGGAGTGGCGGTGCTTGATCCGAATTCAAGCCAGTCACCAGACAGCATAAACCCCGGCCATTTCCCGCTCCCGGTGCCATTACCGATGTTCACCGTAGCGTCGAAAAGGAGGACGTTGCCAAACTCTTCGCCAATGCCGTCCGCAACGGAAAGCGTACCGCCGCGAATCTCCAGGTCGGCAAGAACGTCCGTGGTGGATGTCTTCCCGTTTCCGAAAAGGCCGGCCTTGGTGACGGATAGCGTTCCATTCGTCCAGACCGTTATTTTTCTGATAGACCGAGGGTCGCCAAACGCGGAGTTGCGGGCATTTGCAACGTCATGCGTTCCATTGCCGACCTCAAGCGTCCCCTCCTTTACAGCTATGTCGCCGGAGAACCCGTGGACACCGTTCACTGTTAGCGTTCCCGTGCCGCTTTTTTCCAGCGACACCGCACCGGAGAGCCCAACCGAGGCAGATGTGGATTGCGTGGATGTCGTAGAATCGAGCGTTCCCGCACCGGCGCTGTCAAACACGACCTTTGAAGGATCGGACGTGTCCCACGCGGATGACGGGCTGGCAGACCATGTGTCTGCCAAAACACCACCACACAGACAGGACGCGAAGAGGCTCATTAATATTTTACCCCACCCCATGCCGAAATTATGAGTTTTAATTTGTTCAGTCATCATTGACCTCCTTATTGTATCCATTCGGTTTCGTGTTCCAGAGCGCAAGGAACAGCCCCGCGCCAAAGATCGTTGCGCCCACGACGGCGAGGAATGGCGTCGCCCAGCCGCCCGTCCGCTCCGCGAGAAAACCCATCCCCCATCCGCTGAAGAGCACGCTTCCGTAGGAGAAGAGCGACGTGAAACCCACGGCCGTCCCCGCGAAGCGGCGCGTCGCGAGGTTCACCGCCGTCGCGCCCGTCATGGCCTGCGGGCCATAGATGCAGAAGCCCGCGCCCGCAAGCGTCGCCACATAGAGCGCGACGGAACTTCTCGCCGGGACAAGCCAGAAAGCCATCATGAACGCCGCCGCGCCGAGCATCATGAAGAGGCACACGCGCGGCGCGCGGCCGCCCGCAAGGCGGTCCGTCGCCCAGCCACTGAAAAGAGTTCCAATGATGCCGGCGACCTCGAAACATGCCACTGTCCAACCCGCGCCCGCGAGGGACGCTCCCTTCGCCTCCTTCATCAGCATCGGCCCCCAGTCGAGGATCGCAAAGCGTGTGAGATAGACCATGAAGCAGCAAAAACCCACCATCCAAATCACCGGGTTCAGGTAGACACGGCGCAAAGCGGTGTCGGCGGCGGGCAGAGGGCTGCCCGCCCTACCGTCATCCACCTGGTAGGGCGGACGCCCCGCGACCGCCGTCTCGGCGGGCAGAGGGCTGCCCGCCCTACCCATCCCCTCCTCCTCGGGCGTGCCTGGCAACGAGAAAAACAAATACACCAGCCCCACGCCCGCAATGATCGCCGGCGTCCAGAAGCACCACCGCCACATGCCGATGCCCACGCCATCCGCCCCCAGCGCGCCCAGCCCCATGATGTAGCCGCAGAGGATCGTGATGAGTCCCGCACCGATGGAATGCGACGAGTTCCAGATCGCGAGTTTCGTGGCCAGCTCCTCCGGCGGCACCCAGTGCGACAGCAACTTCAGGCAGGGCGGATTGCCCATCGACTGGAAGAATCCGTTCGCCACCCACGCGACACCAAGCAGCGTGATCAGCGCCGTCGTGAACGCCGCCCCTTCCACGCCGCCCGTGAGAAGTTTCGCCAGCACAGGTCCGAAACCAAACACGACGTTCGCGATGAGCGCGAGCAGAAGCCCGCCCATCAAGAACAGGCGTGGACGACTTCTGTCCGAGATCGGCCCCGCCACGAACTTGCCCACGCCGTATACAACGCCGTGCAGCGTGAGGAAAAGACCAAGGGACGTCTTCGTGATGCCGCAGTCCTGTGCGAGTCCGGGCATTGCAAGCGACAGGTTCTTGCGCAGAAAGTAGAAGA
>DFLH01000044.1:12867-21820 GCA_002373695.1 Verrucomicrobia bacterium UBA3624 | reverse complement strand
TTGCGTTTAGTTTCGGACACGACGCAAAGGGATTTGCCAGAAGTTATCGGATAAACTTGCGTTTACTTCCAGAACTTGCGTTTAGTTTCGGACACGACGGCACCCCTTTTGATCCTGCGACGGTCCGCTTGCTCGCGGATTGCAACAGGGGAGCCTGTCCGCTCTTGTGGCCGGGGTTGCGGCGGAACGGGCGTAACGATTTTCCCCGTCGTGATTTCACGTTCTGGCAGGGGATGGCGGCTGCCTGCGGTAGAATGTGGGCGGGACTCCGTACACGCGCCTGAACGCGAAGCGGGGGCCCTTCGGGAGGGCGAGGCCGGCGTCGAACATCTGGGCACCGCCGATCCCCACGCGGGCCATCGCCTCGAGATCGGCGGTGATGCCCTCCTTGGTGACGTTGCCGTTCATCCAGTGCCACCACGTGTGGGGCCGGGCCGCTGGAGGCGGGGAGCGGAACTCTTCGGGCGAAAGCCCGGCGAAAGACGTCGCGGAGGCGATGCCTGCCGCGAGAAGAAGAACGACATTCCTATTCATCATGCAAATTCCGAGCCGCGCAGCGAGAATGTGCGGGCGGGCTCGGCGAGATCGCCGCCGCGCATGGTCATGGTGACCGCATTGTCGGAGACTTCGAGAAGGCAGCGGCCCTGCTGGCCGGAGAAGAAGAACTCGCCGACGTGCGGGCGGTACTCGCCGAAGAGGGCGCGCGCGTCGGCCAAGTTGTATTCCTTTGTGGCCTTGGGGAGGCGGGCGTAGCCTTCGCGCGAAACATGCTTCGGCGGCTTCCTGGCCTGCGGATCGTCGGACCACACGCTCGTTGCCATGAACTGCGTGAGGCGGCCGCCATCCGGCATCTTGATGTCGGCGAAGGCCGTGACGTGGTTGTGCCCGACAAGGGCGATCGCGCGCCGACGGCAAAGCCCGGAGAAGAGCTTGCGCCGCCGGGCGTCATGCCCCTTCCTGCCAAGCATGAACCAGCGGAAATGGGGGCCGGGGCAGACGGGGACGATGGCGCCGTGGGAGACCAGGAAAGTGTAGCGGGCGTCCGCGTTGTCCTCAAGGAGGCCGAGGATCCGTTCGAGGTCGGGGTGGTTGAAGTCGGCGTAGAGGAAGAGGTCCGGCCCCTGGCGGAAGGCGAAGGTGGTGCTGTCGACGGCCTGGCCAAGCTCGCGGGACCATTTGGGGAACATCGTCTCACAGAAGGCGTCCTTGGCGGACTTCCTGTCGAGCCAGCAGCTCTGGTCCACGTCGTGGTTGCCAACAACGGGGACGAAAGGCAGATCGGGGGAGACGGTGCGCTTGAAGTAGGCGAAGCCGTCCTCCAGCATCTTGGCGTGGACGGCGGCCGTTGCGCAGTTGCCCTGGATGAGGTCGCCGAGCTGCAGGACGAATCTGGTGTCTGGCCGGACATCGCGCCGTGCGGCGGCCGCGAGGCGCTGCATGCGCCCGCTCCACTGGTCGTGCTCGCGCTTCATGCGGAGGGGGAATATCCTGGCGGCTGTGCTGCCTGGCTTCGGCTTGTAGTGCGCGTGGTACACGCCGATCTCGGGCGCGTCGAAATGGACGTCGCCCAGCACAAGGACGGAATACGCCGACTCCCCGGCGCGCGCGGACGAGCATCCTGCCCCTGCGGCCGCCAATGCTCCGAGACTGAGGAACCGCCTACGCGTCAACATGGCGTCTGAAGCGTCTGAAGGATCGAAGCTTGAAGGCTCACTTGAGGATCATCACCGTGCCGCCGGCCTTGACGCGGACGTAGAGGAAGCCGTCCTCAACGCTCGTCGCGAGCGTGCACGGCGTGCAGCAGTTCACCGCCTTGAAGCGGAGTTCGCCCACTGGGCTGCCGGCGAGCTGCGCCACGCACACCTTGGTGCCGTAGGGGACGGGATCGTTCTCGGCGTCGTGGCCGAAGTCGATCGTGGCGCCGGATTCCGTGGCGAGGTCGCAGTCGAAGAACGGCACTTCGGCGGAGACGGGCATCGTCCCGGCGATCACGAGCATGCCGTTCCTCACAAGGCCGCCGCCCACGACGCCGGCCAGCGTGCGGCTCGTGCCGCCGAGGTCCAGCGCCGCGCCGTAGTCCACTCGGACGAGCCCGGGTACGGCGGAGGCTCCGCCGATCTGGAGGACGCCCTCCTCTACGATGGTGGCGCCGATATAAGTGTTCTCGCCGGAGAGGACGAGCGTCCCGGCGCCGCGCTTCACGAGGCCGCCGTCGGCGCCGGCAAGCGAGGCATCGTGCGTCAGCGCCGCCGCAATCGTGTAGATGCCGCCCGCGGCCACAGACGTGTCCACGACCGCGCCGCCTTCAGAAACGAGAAAGCCGATTTCGCCACCGTCAGACGCCGCCGTCCCGTTCAGCGTCGCCTTCGCCGTGCCGTTTGGCAATACACCGTACGGCATGAACACGCCGCCGTTGAAGTGGAGCAAGCCGCCGGCGCGCGTTGCGATGATATCGCCCACCTTCAACAGTCCGCCATCGTTGAGCCGCACCGTACCCGTAGTCTTTGAATTGCGGCAGAGGTCAAGCGTCCCCTTGACGTCCAGTTCGCCGCCGTTCACGTTCACGACGCCCCTTGGCGCACGGCTGCTCTTGCCTTCGCGGTGAACAACGTAGAAATTCGTCTGGACCGTCACCACGCCGCCGTTCAGAGTGAAGGTCGAAACCGTATCCGCCGTCGTGGCTGCGCTGCTCGTTGCAAAGCTTTCACTCATCACGACCGAGTCCCCGACATCCACCGTGCCGCCGTTGACGACGACCGTCGGGCTGCACGCCGTGTTGCACGTCTCCTTGTTGAGGTCTTCATACGCCGTGTAGATGCACTTCGGCACCGTCACCGCACCGCCGTTGACGGTGAACTTCGGATGAGTCACGCGTGTCACGCCGCTGTAGTAGCCGATGAACATGTTGTTTTTATCAATGCTCAACGTACCCCTGTTGACTTCCAGCTCGGCCTCTGTCTCAGGATCTTCGACTGACGGCAAGCCGACGGCAATGGTCGATGTGGTCGATACCCTTGGACTGTCGGCGTCGTCGTCCGCTTCGCCAACCACCAGTTTGCCCGCGCCGACCGAGAGGTTGACCGTGGCGGATATTGCGCTGTCGCCGTTTTCAGCCAATAGATTGTTCGCCCACGTTCCTTTGTTAATTGCCATGTTGTTGTTGTTGCCGAGCGCGTAGTCGCCCGTTCCCTTGAACGTCAGCGTACCCGCACCCGTCTTCATGAACGCGCCCGTCGCGCCGGCGGAGGTCCTGCCGTTCACAGCCAGGTCGTTCTCAATCTCCAGATTTGCCATGTAGCTGCCTGTCGCATATGTCTGGAAGCCTGGAATCGTCTCGCCCGCGCCGGTGTAGCGCACCGTGCCGAAGCCCAGCCGCAGCTGCGTGTAGTCCGTCATCCACGCAAGCGACGGAATCGTCACCGTTCCGCTGCGCGGATAGAGGATGCCGCAAAAGCCGTCAAGCGCACCGGCGCCAAACGTCACCGCGCCCGACGTTCCCCTGTTCTCCGCGCTCTGCTCGGCGTTCACGTAGAGAATGCCGTCGAAATCGTCCAGCGAGTCTCCTCTGAACGCCGCGCTTGCGCCGGACGCCGCAGAAAGCATCCTGTTCAATCCACCGACGGACGGCGAGAACGTCCATTCGCCGTTCACCAGCGAATATGTCGCGACGGAAGAAGGATCGTTGCCACCCGCGACGGTCATCACGACCGCCTTGTAGCCTTCGTAGGCCGAATCGACGATCTCGAACGTCGCCGTCCTGCCCTCGGTCGGATAGCCGCGGAAGAGCGAAACATCCACATTCGAGTTCTCCGCCCTGTACACAAGCGTGGTGTAAACGCCGTTCGCGTCAAGCGTCGGGGCGTACTGCCAGCCGTCCGTACCACCCGTCACGCCCACCAGAACCGGCGAAAGGACGTTCAGCGCGCCCGTCACCTGCGCCATCGGCAGGCTCGCGGTACCGTTCCGGTAGGCCTTGATCGCCACCGGTTCAGTCGCGCCCGCCTCGCCGAACGTCAGATTGTCCACGGTTAGGACGGCGTCCTTCTGGTACTGACGGAAGATTGACGTTGGCTTGACGACCAGATCGTGTCCGCTCAACGCCAGACGGTGCGCCATGAAGTTTCCGCTGTCGCGCACGACGATCGGCCCGGTGAACGTGCTGTTCGCGAAGCCGCTGCCGCACAGGACAAGCCCCTCGCCGAAGATCGTCACCCCGCCGTCCGCTCCTGCGAAGTCAGGGTCGTGCAGGAACGACTGCTTGAGGTTGATGTATTTGCTCGTGTTCAGCCATTCCTTGTTGAGCGTCATATCGAATTTCGCCCCGCCCTCGCCCACGTAAACGGCCTCGCAGTTCTGGACGTAGCTGTTGATTCCAGACGTCAGCACGACCTGCATCGTGCCGCCGTCGAACCACACCTTGCCCGCGCCCGTTCCGCTTTGCGTCGGCTGGATGCCGGGCGCACGCAGCGTCGAGCCGCTGTTGAGATGGAGAAGCGATCCCGCTCCAGCAGACTTCGCCGCGCTCTGATAGCAGAGATCCACCAGCTGCTTCGCGCTGAAAAGCCCGCCATTGAGCGTAATCGTCGCCGGGCGGTAGGTTACGCCCTCGACAGTAGCCGTGGACGCGGAGCAACGCAACAGGTCGCAAGATATCGTACCGCTGTTGAGCGTAATGGAGTTACCGACCGCCGCCGCCGTCGGGATGTAGTTCGGGTAGATGGTTTTTTCGACAATGAGGTTACCGCCGTTGACGAAAACAGAGGCATATCCTGTCTTGGTCTGATTGTCGATGCTCATGCAAAGCGATGTCGGTATGTGAAGAGTCCCACCATTCAAAATCATCTTCGCTTCGAGCGGCTCCACGCCAGACGTCTCCGCAGACTTCGCCAGTTGAGCCATCTTCGAATTCTCATTTGTATTGAACAACTTTACATAGCCGTCATTCAGCGTAAAGCGACGAGTTTTTATGCTCACGGGAGTGGGTCCAGCATACCCAGCATCTATAAAAAGCCGGGCAACCGAGAGGAAGGTTACTCCACTGACAGTATAGCCCTTGTCAGCATCTAACACTAAGGAGGAACTTGTCACATATGTCATCGAAAGCGTTGCCTTCGAGCCATCATCCGTAACATTGAATTGCAAATGGCATTTGTCATTGGCAGGCCTTACGCCAGCCGCACAATTTCTGGCAAAAGCGACGAGCGAATCCTTGGCCGAGATTGGCGCCGTGACGAGCGGCAGAACCTGACCATTCGTCCAACTGCTCGCCGACAGGCCCGTGTCGCTGTAGAGAAGCAGTTTTCCGTCGCCGGAGATCGGGCCATCCAACGCAAGCGTCGCGCCTGTGTAGAGCTTGACCGATCCGTTGACCGTGAGCGAACGTCCCGCCGCGACAGTGCCGTCGCGTGTCACCTCCAGTATCCCGTCCACCGTCACATCAGACGCGGACGGCAGACCGCCTTCGCTATGGAGCCTAAATATCGCCCCCTCGTTCACGACCGTCGGGCCATCCCACGCACCGGCCGTGTGGAGGCGGATAATCCCCGGGAAGTCGCTACACTTGGCAATCGTCACCCCCTTGGGAGCCATCCCCGGCACAGAGTTGGTGGCAACGAGGTTCGCCGTGATGGAGGCGACGATAGATGTAGTCGCGCAGAACGTCGCCCCCTTCGTGCCGATGCGGATGTCATCCGAAGCAAACTGCCCATGGAGAACGGTCTTGGCATCACGTGCGCAGGACTCCACAATGCCGCCATCAATCAGCACATGCATTTGGGGGCGAGGTGACGAGCTGTCGTTGTTGACATACGTGATATACGTCTGCGGCGTACTGAGTTTGCCGCCATCAAGGATGTTCAGCCGATAGACAGACTCCGTGACCGGCGACGCACCGACATACACGGCGTTGCTGACGATGACCGTACCGCCGTCGCGAATCGTGAACGCCACATCGTTCGTGGCATTGCCCGCCGCATCGTCAAAGTCGAATCCCATGTTCTTGCCGAAGGCGAGCGTGCCGCCGGAAATATCGACATTGATTTTGCCCTTGCCCGCCATCCCGATGAAGAAACTGCTGCTGGACGACGGCGCGGAGAACTCACCGCCCGTCATTTCCCAAAATGCCTCGTACTCGCCTTCCGGCACGGCAGTGCGCGTATTGTTGTTACATCCCAAAAAGACGGAATTGTCGTTCCCGACCGTTGTATTGCCGCCGGTAATGCGCACGCCTGCGCGCGAACCAGGAACGTTGCGCGGCGGGCAAACGACAAAATGCGTGGCAAGCCAATTCTCGCCGCCGGCGATCTCCAGCGTTGCCTCCTTCGCGTCCGTTCCCTGCACGCCCACCTGCGAAAAGCGATTTGCGCCGAACGCATTGCGTCCGCCAACGATGCGGAACGTGCCTTCAGCCACGGTGAAGCCTGCATAGCCCTGCGTCGGTGCGTCGCCGTTTGCATTCAAGTTCAGCGGCTTGACGGTGTCGGCTAGCGCGATGCTTGTTTTGCTGGGCGAGGTGAGCGATGAGGCGTCAAAGAGGTTGTCGCCGTCCATGACCGTGAGTGTGCCCGCGCCAGTCTTTATGAACGCGCCATCCGTCTGAGTGTAGCCGCCGGACATAGAAAGATCGTTCTGGATGTCAAGCACCGTCGCCGTTGTCGAGGATACCGTGCTCGTGATCGGCGCGGCGAACGATCCGCCGTCCGCGCCGGCGTAGCGGAACGTGCCGGGGCCGAGCGTCAGGCCGCTCGAAAAGCCGAGGCTGGAGCCTGCGTCGCCGCCAAGCGCCGTCGCCACGAGCGTGCCGCAGTAGAGCGTTGTCGTGCCGGTGTAGGAGCTGTACGGGTTCGCGAGCGTGACGACGCCGCCGCCAGTCGCGCCGCTGTTCGCCACTACGTCATTCGCGCCTACGATGCGCTCCATGACGTTAGTCGCCACGCCGTCCCCGGGGGCGAAAACCACTACGCCGGCATGAGCTCCGCCGCCCACGAAGCAAGAGCAGAATGCAGCCGCGCCAATTATAACGGATGTTTTCATGAACACTCCTTCGATGAGAATGAAGATATCATAGCAAATATCGGCAACCACGGCATCATTGTTCTGGCAAAACATACATCACATATTTGACACTGCAGCGGCGATGTGGTACAATCTCCGCAATGGTCATAGGAAGGAAAGGGATAATACGCGACGTCGCGCTCGGCATCCGGCTGAGGTTCAAGTCCGGCAGGGACATCCTGCGCGGCATTTCGCGCTACGCCAGCAGGAACTGCCACTGGCGGATTCATATCATCAACGTCTTCGACCACGACACCGTGAGCGAGTTCAAGACGGCCATTGCGCGCAGGGTGGACGGCATCATCCTCAACGGCGTCGTCTTCCCTGAAATCACCTCCATGCTCAAGGGCTCATCGATCCCGCTTGTCGCGTTCGGCGCCAGAACGCCGGAACTGGGGCGGCGGACTCGGTCGCTCGTCTTCGTGAGGAACAACGACTACGCCATCGGGCAGGTGGGCGCCGACTACATGACGTCCCTCGGCGCGTTCCGCTCCTACGTCTACATCCCCACGAACCAGCCCTCATACGCCTCGCATCTGCGCCAAGGCGGCTTCACCGACAGGCTGCGCCAGAAAGGCATCGCCGTGCGGGCGTTCCACATCGACCCCTCTCGCCTCGACGGCGGCTACGAGGAGATCAAGTCCCTCGCGGAATGGCTGCGCACGCTTCCTAAGCCGATAGCGGCGATGGCGGCCTTCGACCAGCGCGCAGCGCATCTTCTGGAGGCCGCGCAGCTGTGCGGGCTGAAGGTGCCCGGGCATCTGGCGGTGCTGGGCGTTGACAACGACGAGCTCATCTGCGACTTCACCGCCCCTCCGCTCACAAGCATCGAGCCGGACCACGGGCACAACGGCGAGCTGGCCGCCGCGGAGCTGGAGCGCATGATGGGCGCCCCTGCCGGGAACATCGTGCGGCTGCGCAAATCTTCGCGGAGAAGGATCGTGGAGCGCCAGTCGGCAAGGCCGATCCCTCCTGCGGCGCAGCTCGTCGCCCGGGGCATCGCATACATTTCGAGGAACGCCACGCGCGGGATATCCACGGCGGACGTGATCGCGCATCTAGGAGTGTCGAGGCGCCTGGCAGACCTGAGGTTCCGCGAGTTCTCCGGCAAGACAATACACGAGGCGATAGTCGAAGCGCGGCTTGAGGAATTGAAGCGGCAGCTGAGGGAGACGGAGAACGGCATAGCCAGCCTCACGGCGGCGTGCGGATTCGGGTCCGAGAACTACGCGAAGAACCTGTTCAAGGCGCGGTTCGGGATGTCGATGACGGCCTACCGCGCCGACAGCTCGCCCAGCCGGCCATGCACGGCGGCTGATGCCTGACGTTCCGCCCCCGGTCAGATGGACCAGCCGTTGTGATGCTTCACCTCAAGAGCGCAATCTTCGGATAGCGCGGCATCTTGTGCTTTTGCGCAATCGCCGCGATCTCCTCGTCCGTATAGGATTTCTCAATCAATCTGGTTTCCGCCCTTTCGTTTGAAACATCCCTTTTACACGCAGAGGCCCTTCGCATCCACGGGCATTGCCCCGCTTCCCCGCTACTATGGCCTCGTCCGACTCCTCGCTTCGCTTTCGCTATTGCGAGGCCTCCCGAGTTCCCTTGCTGGACCTTCCGGACACGCGACCCTCCTATGCCCCGCCGCGTTTCCGCCGCCCAAGTCGATTCGACGGTTTCATGTAGGCTTCATGTTGACACGACACTGGCCACGCGGGATTGTGGTAACGAGGCTTTACGAAAAAGGTTCACTTGCGTTGTCGCTTATCCGTTCGTCCGGCGAGACTCGCGCACATCGGTCGCCCTCTGCACGCCTCACCGTCCTAACTGTATGCCGACTTCTCTACAGTGCAGACTCCTTTCATTCTGCTAGTCCAGCCGAGTTTTGCTCGGCGTACCTGAC
>DFLH01000044.1:0-12812 GCA_002373695.1 Verrucomicrobia bacterium UBA3624 | reverse complement strand
TTGCTCGGCGTACCTGACCCTTTTACCCCAAAAAAACTCCAGACGGGAGGCACGTCCCGACTAACGCGGCGACTCCGCGTTTCGCACTCTCGCCGCACGGGATTCGCGACATTGGGCGAGACGTGCTCGAAGGTGTACCGCGGCGCTCCCAGTCCTGAGCGCCTTGAAAACGGCGAAAGGCAGATCAACATGCCCAGACCCGGAGAAATGATCCTTGCAATTGGTTTCTACTTCCTACTTTGCTGCTTTTCACGCGAAGCGCGAAGCGCGCGCTGCCAGACAGCCTCCAGTTTGGCGCGTTTGGCGGCGGCCTGCGCTTCCGTTTTCGCGCCGGCCTTGAGAAGCGCCTCGTTACGACGAAACCGCTCGTCGAGGCTGCGGCGAAGCGCGACGAGGTCTGGCGGCAATGGCGGGGGAAGCGCGAGCAGCGAGCGCATCCTGACCTGCTCCGCTTCCGGGAAGATGGAAAGCGGATAACCGCGCGAACCGATCACAGCCACACCGTTCGAAATTGCCGTTAATTCGCCGCTTACGGCGCGTCCGGTGTGGTTGGTGAACGAACCTGCCGCCGCCGCGCTATTCAAGACGCAGGCGATAAAGGCTGGAAGCGCCTTCCTTGTAAAGATATACTGCACGGATTTCTGGATCCTTGTCTTCTGTTATGAGATAATTCTTGGCCGGCGCGCCGGGCATAGGGTCGGTCTGGTGCTGGCGATGCTCGAACGACATTCGGTTTTCCCCGTCGGTCGCTGCCCGTTCGACGGAGTAGGCACGTCCACGCCCCGGCAGGAACGTAGCCTCCATGACAGACTCGTTGCCCTCCACCTCGCGCCACGAAAGAATCTTCAGTCCGGCGTCCGCAGAATCGAATGCGTCCGTTCCGGCAAGGTACTCTAGGTAATTCGACACGCCGTCGCCGTCGTAGTCGGCATTGGGGTCGTAGTCCGAGATGGAAAGTCCCATATCCTCGAGATCCCAGCGGATGTCGCGCAAATACTGGTCGGCCACACCCTTGCCGTTGGTGCACACCGCCGCCTTGAGGTTGAGCTTCAGCGTGCGCCCGGGACTCACGGCGGAAACGGTGAAATTCGTGTCGGAATAGACCGCCGCGCCCGTATCGACTTCGACGGCGAGCGTATCGCCGAACTGCGCCGCCGTCGAGACCTCCTTGTTAGACATCGGCACCGCCACGGAGTAGTTCGCGGAAGTATCTTCGCCGAACGAACCAACCGCGCTCCGCGCAAGGAGAAGCGAACCCTTGCGCACGCGCACCTCCGCCGATTTAAGTCCGGCGCAATCGTAGTCCACAACCCGCCCCGTGAGGACGAACGGCGGCAGCGCTACGGACGGGTCGCCAGCAAATGCGACTGCCGCACTCAGCAGTGCAACGGCGAATGACGAATGACGAATGGCGAATTCAAACATAGTATTTTCTCTCCCGCTTTTCACTGTTCACCTTTTCAACTTCAGTTCCCAGACGTCGCGTAGGTCTTGAGCCCAAGTTCGATATCTGCGACGCCCGAACGATCGATCACGCCGTCGCGGTTCGAGTCTTCGCCGTTGACGAAGATGGAGAGCGCGCGGGTACGGTCTTCCGCATTTCCGCCGAGGAGCTGTCCCGCCGGGATTATCATCACCCACTTCGTATTCCAGGCGCTGCGCCCGACGAGACGCGTGGAGGCGAGAGCCTTGTCATCGTCATCCTCGTCCGCGATGAGCGCGCGGAACGACGGCAGGCGGCGAATCTTCGCCATCGCGTCGATACCGCCGGAGTAGCCCGTATATGTCGGGATCCAGTCCGTGTCGTCAAGTTCGGTTGCGCCGATTGCATAGGGGACGGGAATCACCTGATCGGCGACGTTCCAGTCGAGAACCGTCCCGTTCTCGCCGCCGCCGGGGATGCGCATTCTGTCCGCGCCCGCAGGGACGAGATAGACGACCGGCGTCGCGGCGAGCGAGTCCGTCGGATAGCCCGTGAACTTCACGCCAGCTCCGGCAATCTTCGTGGCGTAGTAGGAGGAATCGAGCGCGTGGTCGCCGGCCTCGAGATCCTTGCCGAAGAAGTTCTTCGCGAAGTCGATCGTCGAAGTGAAGCGGATCACAAGCGCCGGCTCCTTCGGCTGAAGCGCGGAAGACGAAGCGATGGACTGGCAGAAGCGGGTGTATTCGGGGACGGTGCGAATGTCGTCCACGATGCACTTCGAGAGCGCCTTGCGCCAGTCTGCGTCGCCTGTTTTGCCGCCGTCGATGCGGAAGAGTTCGCGCCTGAGCGAGAACCACGTCGCGTTGCCGTCGGGGTTGTTGATTCCGAGGCGCGGCTTGAGAACGAGGTAGTTCGCCTGCATCCTCGCGAGAATGTCCGCGAGTCCCGCGTCGCCGTATCCGGCGTTCATGACGGGCTTGCCGTCGTCGTCGAACACGCCGAGGGCGCGCGCGCCAATGATCTCGGCGCGGAACGCATCGCCGGAATTGCGGTCTGCGGAGAGGAGCGTCGTCTCGTAGTCGTAGACCTGCGCGGCCATGTAGACGTACTTCTGCGCGAGATCGAACGCCTGCGAGTAGCGCGTGAGCGCCTCGCACTGCGCCTGGCGCATGAACATGTCGTGGTATCTGAGGCGGATGAGCCTGTTGACCCTGCGCGCGCGGGTCTTCTCGCGTTCGGTCTGGATGCGGTCGCCCTCGGCGACGGTGGTGTCGAAATTCTCCGCCGCGGCCACCATCGCGGCCCATGCGGACTTCACTTCGGCCGCGGCGCCGGAGAGGTCGGCAATCGCATCCATCGTTTCGTCGAAGGCGGACTTCTTCGCCTCCGTCCACGAAGCGCGGGCCGCCTCCATCTGGGCGCGGGAAGCGAACTCCTCCTGCGCCATCTCAATATCGTTCTTAATGCCGTCCATCATTTCGCTAAGCCCCTTGAACGCCGCCTTCATGCCGACTGTCGTGCCGCCAGCCGCCGCATAAAGCGCGAGTCCAGGCGTAAAGCCGGAGGCGAGTCCAACGGTAAACGCCGACATCTCCGACACTCCTTGGAAATATGTATCGCCATCCTCCAGAAACTCTCCGGACATCTTGAAGGACGAAGAGGCATTCTGCGCAATCATCTTCAGAACGCAGTTTGCGATGCCGAACCTGAAGCGCAACTGCTCGTGGTACCAGGCGTCCTCCTGCGCAGTGTAGACGGTCTTGATCTGGTCGATCTTCGCGGAAAGTCGGCTGTACTTGCCGTCATACGCGGCGCAGGCGTTCTTCCAGTCGACGTAGGCGAGAATGTACGCCGTGTAGTCCTCCTGGATCTTGCCGCACGAGCGGCGCGTGCCCTTGATGCTGTCGGGCTTGACGACGAGTCCATTGGCCGAGAGCTGGTAGGTCATCGTGTCCCTCGTGGAATACGAACCGCTTTCCATGAAGGATTTCATGGACTCGTATTTCCATCCGCCGGACGAAGAGTCGTAGCGGACGACCGAGACGGGCTTTATATCGTCGGCGCCGGTTATCCCGAAAAGGGAGAGGTCCATATACATGTAATGGTAGATGTCTGGTCCGTCGTAGCCCTGTGGATACGTCCCCGTAGGCCCGATGTCGTCCTCGTACGGCGTGCCGTAGATGGCGATGAGCTGCGTCTTGTAGTCCGTTTCGGACTCCAGCGCGAAGTCGTCTTCCACGAGTTCCGCGTCTTGCACCTGGCGGAGGACCTTCGCGGCGGTCTGGGCATGATCGAGCATCTTCGCCGCGTTGCCAAGGGCGGTCTCGGCGCGTTCCGCGATCTGCTCGAAGTGGGTGGACGTGCCGTCCGCGACGCCCTCGGGCGAAATGTCGAACGGAACCGCCGCGTCGGAGAGTCCGAGCGGATTCATTCCGGCGTCGAGCCTGTCGAGCTTGCGCTGGATGGCATCCACCTCGCCAGGAATCGTAACAAGGTCGTTCGCCGTGGCGCGGTTGATCCGGAGAAGCCCCTCGTCATCGAACACGACGTCGAGCCCGCTTTCCTTGACCGTCAGCCAGCGCGGGCTTTGAAGTTTCCACGGCACGTCGCCGCCGGGCGTCTCGTCGGGCAATTCCGCCACCGCCTTGGATTCGGATATTCCCCTCGTGTAGGCGAGAAGGTCTTCACTGCGCGGGTTCACGTACGCCCTCTCGGCATGGAGTTTTGCCGTCGGACGATATCCCGCCCAAAAGCGCAGTTCGGAGGCGACGCCGTCGAATCCGCCGCTGCCGACCACGACATCGGGATCGTCCAGAGGAATCTCGCCGAGCGACACGTTCGCGACTTCCGCCCCCGCCTCGTCGATTATGCGCAGCGCGTATTGTCCGTCCGTGCCGAGCGAAACGGCGTAGAGCGCGTTTGACGGGACGTTTTGCACGGTCTCAAGCGCGACAGGCCGGTATGCCATGCCGTGGCGGTAGCGCAGGCTTGTCGCTTCAATCGTGTTAGTTACAACGCCCGTGTCGATATCCGTCAGTTCCACGACGACATTCGTCTCGTAGCTCTCGAGATACCAGTCGTAGATGCTGCTTTCCACCCCGACGCTCCCGTCTCCGTTCGCGAAGACCGAAATCAAAGCGTTGACGCCGTCCCAGTTCTCGATGTTCTCCGTATTCTCCGGCTTCCATTTCTCGTCCTTGCTCTGGTCGCCGTAGAATGCGAGGACGGAACCGAACGAAGAAGCCGGCGCGGCGATGGAGCACTCGAAGGTCCAGGGTCCTGCGGCAGATGAAATAGGCGCGTTGCTCGCCCACAAGTACGCCCCGTCGCCGAGCGCGGCGACGTAGTGCTTGCCCGCGCTTTCGGCGGAAGGCAGCAGCGAGTTCGCGACCATCCAGTTCATGACGCCGCCGATGCCGCCGCGCGTCGCCCACTCGCCGTAGCCGAAGTTGCGCTCCGTGTCGTCGTCGAGATAGCCCGCGCCCTTCGCGCCGCCGTTCTCGCGCCACGCCTTGCGGGCCGTGCGGTCCATGATATCGTTCGCCGTCTTCGCAAGCTTGCCCGCAGTCTCGGCAAAACGCTCTTCGTCGTAGTAGTCCACATCCACCACGCTGTCCGCGACGTTCATCTGCATCTGCGAGGTGGACCACGAGAAGTTCGGGTTCCTGAGGAGGCGATACCAGACGCTCATCGCGGAAAGGTAGTGTCCCCACGCGTCGCCGTGTCCCTGCGGATACTGGAGCGCCGCGTCGTCCTCGTCGAGCGTCGCATCGACGTCGTCGGAACTGATGCCGTAGTTGACGGCGTAGGCGACCTCGCCCGCCGTGATGCCGCGCGTGAAATTCCAGACGAGACGGTTGTAGAACGGAGCCGTGGTGACGGACGGATTGTTCGCGCCCGTGCGGCCTCTGAGCAGCGCCAGCTCCTCATCGAGAAGAGTTGGCACCTGGTTGTCGAAGCAGAAGAGGCCGGTCGAGGCGAAGCCGTAGTCGACATCCGGCGTTATCGAGGACGCGCCGTAGCCGGAACCGAAGCCGACGGTCGGGTCGAGCGCGTCGACATACGCCTCGTTGCCAAGAAGGACGTAGAGATCGGCAAGGCGTTCCGCCGCGAGGAGAAGTTGCTTGTTCGCGTCCGAGTCGTTGAGTCCGACGGTGAGCGACATGGACTCGGCCTTGTTGAGGAGCGTCTGGTAGAGCTGGATGAGGCCGACATTCGCGAGGTTGTCCTGGTTGAGCGCGACGTCGCCCGCCCACGGCGCGCCCGCCGCGCGGATCATTGTGACGGCAGTCTCGGCAGGGTTGGAGTAGAGGTCTTGCATCCTCTGCGTAAACGGCGTCACGTTGTTGACGCAGCGCTGGATCCACCCCTCGGCGAGCGCCGGACCGCACCAGTCGCTCCACCTGTCGCCCATGACCGCATAGGCGGGCGTACCCGCTTTCGCGCGGTAGCGCATCACGTAGAACGTGTTGACGAGGTTGGCGAGCGTGTCGCCCTGGCCGCCGATTGTGAAACGCGTAAGCCCGCCCCACAGGTCTTGGTCGAACACTTCCGCGTAGCCCTTCTCGTAGTCCTCGGACATCGACCCGTTGGCGTTCGGCTTCGCTTTCTTCCACTCGAACTCGTAGTCATCGGCCTTGCCGGCGAAGGATTCGGTGTAGAGGATCGTCAACTGCTGCGAGAGGAGGTTCAGCGGATCTTCGCGCGTCACGACGCGTCCGGGGTAGTATTCATCTGCGACGCGGAAGATGTGCATGTTGATCGGGTCGCCGGCCTCCACGCGCATCGCGACGTTCGTCGAGTCGTTCTCGATTATCGTCACAAAGTTCGTCGCGCCCATGGCCGTGATGGCGTAGTGGTCTTTCGGGACGTAGTCGACGCACGCCTTGCCGTTCGCCGCGACGCCGAGGGTGGAGGGCTCGACGGGTGTACGCGGCAGCGTATCGACAAGCGAGTCCCACGCCGCCTTCTTCTCGTGTCCGCTCGCGACGAGCGCCTTGATGGCATCGATTTCGCTCTGGTTTAGAACGTTCGGGTAGAGAATCGAGCCGCCGGCGTTGACGACGCGTTCGCCTTCGAGGCATACGCATTCCTCGACCGCGAGGGCGGAGTTGACGTAGAAGCGCCCGCCCACGTTCGGAGGCAGGTCCTTGAAAGTATACTTGCCGTTCCTGAGCGTGACGTTCCTCTCGGCAGGGTCGAAGCCGAAGTCCTTGAGGAGTGCCGCCGGCGTGGCATAGCCCGAAAGCCCCGTACTTCGCACGACTGTCGGGTCCCACAGGAGCGCGGTCTTGCCGCCGTCGGCAGGGTAGACGACCGCCATCGACTTCGCGGCCCAGACTTCGGGAAGCCCGTTCGCCGCCACAGTCAGCGTCTCGCCGATGCGCATCGACTCGACGTTTTTCGGCCACTCGACCGTCCACGTCCACTCCACGGGCTTGCCGTTGTTGTAGTTTCCAAGCCACGCGACCGGCTCGCCGATCTTGTGCGCGTTGCCGTCGGTGAAGTCGAAGCCGTCCTGGTTCGGGTAGTACATGTGAATCGGAATCGTTCCCGCGCATCTCGCCCAGACCTGGTTCTTGCGGTCCGGGAAGGCGGGCGGCACGTCGCCGACATCGTCCCAGTACGTCTCGGAAAGCCAGGGGTTGTCGAAGAGGTCGAGAGGATGGGGGCCTGGCAGGACCGTCCCCGCCGTCATCGTATCCGCAAGCGCGGTATAGACTTCGTTCGTCAGAAGGACGGGGAAGTACTTCATCGCCGGCCTGCCGTCCGTGACATATTGAAGAAGTACGCCGGGCTCGGACGTGTCTTCGGTGTTCAAGTCGCAGCGGAGCGCCCAGGCGTAGTAGCCGCCCGCGCCGCTGCCGACAAAAGCGTGCTCCTCGTTCGGGTTGTAGCCCGGCTTCGAGGCGTCCGGCTGACGGTAGACAATCGGCTTCTCGTCGGCCAGAAACACGCCGTTGCCCCTGCGCGGCGCACCGGGCGTCATGCAAAGGACATTTGCCGCCGCACAGCGCTGGCCGGTGACTTCCTCGGTCACGTAGCGCGTGGCGCTGCCGGAACGCAGCTCAAGGTCGCCATCCGGGAACGTCAGGCACATTGCAATGCGCGAGTCGCCAGGGTCGGGAACGTTGTGCAGCTCCGCTGCCTCTGACTCCTCTGTCGCCTCGATGGCGCCGATGATAATGTTGTCGATGGCGAGGCCCGTCGGCGCGCCGGCCGCTCCGTCCGGGTAGCGACGATAGCCAAGGCTGTTGCACGCAAGATACCCAGAAAAGTCGAGACCGGCGATGTTTTCGGTAACATCAAGCTTTCCATTCACGAACAGCCGGACGCTTTCGGCATTGGCAGCGAACGTAATCTTGTGCCAACCCTCCACCGGGAACCACGAACTGTACAACCTATCTGACATATGCACGCCGCCACCCTTGGCGTACACATTGTACTGAACCTTATCGAGTCTGCGCTGCATGTCAATAAAGATCCCCGTCTTTTGTTGGGAGCTCGCTACATTGGCATCAATCAGGCGTATAGGATATCCAGATGCGCAATCCGCCATATTCTCCGCGTTGGCCCAGAATGAAACGTACGCCGCATTTGTGGTGAAGCACATCGCATTGGGCAGATCCACGGTCGCTTCATCCGAATCGAAGTAGAGCGCGTTGCCGCTTTCGTAGATGCTTTCGCCTGCGCCGCCTTTTTGCGACGCGATTACGATCTGCGGCGCTTCGTCAATTTCAGGATATTTGATGTCGTAGCGCTGGACGAGGCAGGGAATGGCAATCTTCTCCGGCAGGTCGTCGGTGTAAATGGAGTCTGTCGTGAACCAGTGGACTTCGAGGATGTTGTTCGCGCTCGACGTATTGACGGCGTAGATGACGGAGGGATAGTCGTTGCTCGTCGTCGTCCAATCGTAGTAGAGATCCGGGTTGTAGTGCGTCCCTGATTCGACATGGTTGATTATGCCGGAAACTTCTTTGTCGATTACGGGATTGTAGGTTGCCGATGTACCGGAAACGCTGCCGCCGCGCAGGGTGAGTTCGCTGCCGACGGGCCACTTGGCGGCTTCGAGCGTGAAGAAGTTCGTGTTCTTGCGCGAAACGGTGCGGATAGGGAGGAACCAGACGTTGTCGGTCGTAGTGAGCTTAAGGCACGAACAGCCCACCTCTCTCGGCGTCGTGAACAAGTCGTCCGTAGCAGTAAACACGCCGCCCTCGGGCGCACGGGCGTGGCCGTTCGGCGTCTGGTACTTGTTGAGCGTCGCCGTGTAGGCGTCGGGGATCTTCACCGAATCGCCGGCGACGAGCACGGGCATCGCGTTCGTGTTCCAGGTGCAGCCGTACTGGCAGCGCTCGAAAGGCCAGCTCACGCCGTAGGCATCCTCTTCCATCCAATAGACGTCGATGCGCCACGGCGCGTCGGCAGTCTCACGCAGCGGGAAGATGCTGTTGTTCTTCGGGCTGTAGGAATAAAGTCCCTTGTGCTGGTAGTAGTAGGGACCGTATTCATCCTCATGCGTCGTAGACGCGCTCGTCGTTACGACTGGAGAAGGCCAGAGACCCTTCGTGGAGTATCCTGTTCCATGGGGGGCGATCGCCTCGCCGATATGCCCCGTCATCTCCACGACGTCCGGCTCGCCGACTTCGATGACCTGGATGTGCTTGAGCGTCGTGTATGAACCCGAATCGTAGTAGGCGAGGATGAACTGCCCGCTCACCCTGCCGTATGCCGAGAGCGTCTGCTGCGAAGGATCGTAATAAATGCCCTTCACGACGACGTTGGTCTCGACGATAGTATGGCCACCGGATTCCTTAACCCTTTCGCCGCGCTGGACCTTGATAAGGCTGTCGGGACCGAAGAGTCTGACGAACTTGCCGGAGAGGTCGATGGACGGGGCGTTCCAGGGAGCTTCCGTCCAGAACATCTTGAACGGCCTTCCGCTCGTCGAGCCGGAGGCGATGTACGTGCGTTCCGTCGTGGCGCCGTTCAGGCCGACCCACTTGAACACGATGCTGCCTCCGGCTTGGACGTAGACGCGCTTGTTGACGTTGTCGAAGATAAAGTTCGCCTGTTCACCGGCGTCGGCGAGGTAACGCTCGTACGTCGCGTTCCAGTCAACATCCGCCGGCGGCGGCAGAACGTCGCCGAACCAGACTTCTGGCTTGACGCGCTCCACGCCGAAGCCCGCTTCCGTGGCGGCGAGCGTATAGCGCTCGAGACCCGGCGTCGTCGCGGCGGAGATGCCACCGACGCCGAATGCCGCCGAGACGGAGGCGACGTTGTTGCTCGCGAGCCAGGAGTTCGCGGCCGCATCGCTCGTCCAGCGAATCGGCGGCGCCCCCGGAATCGAGAGCGAATAGGATGGCGGGTTGTCGCCCCGCGCCGCAAAGGCCGCGGCCGCCGTCATCAATAAAAGTATCCGTTTCATGGTTGTTGCCAATAGGGGGTGGCGACGGACGGCCGGTTACTTTACCCGCATGATGAACGCTAGGACATAGTAGGCCGGGCGGTTGTCGAACGGCTGGCCCTTCTGGTCGGCAATCTGCTCGGATGTCTTCCAGACCCTGGCATTGCCAGAATCCGAGCTGGCCGCATCGTAGCCGCCGACAACCACAGACTCTGACCATTGGCCGCTGCCGTAGTCGCCATCGTGCGCCTGGCCCAGATTGTCGTCGCCCGTGTACCAGTGGCGGTGGGCGGGTATATTCTTGAGTTCGAGCGTCTTGCTGTTCGTCCCGCCAGTTTGACCCCGACTGGAAAGCTCGCCACCCATGATGAAGCGGTTGCGGAGGTCGGGGGTCCCGTTGCTCCCGTTGCAGAGCGCCCAGCCGGCCGGCACGCTCGACCCGCTCCACATGATGATGCCGCCGACGGGAATCGTCCCGTAGCCGGAAAACGAGCCGGTATCCTTCACCGTGACTTTGCCGGAAATCGTCACGCCCTGCGAGAATGCGACATCACCCTTCAGAGTCGTCTTTCCGTCCACGATCAGTTCGTTCGTCACCTCGGCGTTCTTGACCGTCGCCTTGCCCGCGACGCTGAAGTCGCCGGAGGCGTTCGTCGCGTCCGCCGCCCACGAGGCGTAAGGCGTCATCAGAATCTTCTGGCGCGGCAGAATTTCGCCGGCGGAACCTTCCACCGTAAGCCCCACGTAGAGCGTCCCGCTTCTAGCAACCTTGAGGGCGTTGACGAGGTTGGCGTTCGAGGCGCCTGCGAGCGCGGAGCCGTTGGAGTCCGTCAAATCGACATTGAAGAGGCCGGAATCGTCGAGGTTGACGGCGACTGTACGGCCCCAGATGGCCGTCCCGCCCGTCGCGACCGTATAGAGCGCGAACGTGATATTCTTGGCGCCCGTTATCGCCGCGGTGCCGGCCGCGTTCTTGAGAACGCCCTGGTAGGCGATCGAGGTATCGACCGCAAGAGCGGAAAGCGCCATTGCGACTGCGATGAGTGCTGTGAATGTCTTGTTCATTTGTTGTTCCTTGTTTCCTGGTTGTTAGATGGTTTTCGGCTGGTATTGAACGCGGCCTGTCATTCGATTTCCGCGTCCTTCGCGACGCGCTTGAGCGTGAAGCGGCCCTCGGCGGTCACCGGCCCGTCGCGACGGACGCCCGAGTAGATCCATTTCGCGTCGCCTGAAAGCTGCTCGACGGGCGTCCACGCCGTCGCGGCGTTGTCGTCGAACTTGAACTCCACCGCGCCGCCGATCGAGAACCACTCCGGCTTGACGCTGCCGATGTAGTTTTCGATGTCGTCGCCGTCGGGCGCGGGGGTTTTGAAGTCCATCTGCTTTCCGTCGAACATAGGATGGAGCGCATGGCGGAAGGGATTGGAGGGCGACGCGGCGCCTATCGTGTATTCGAACCTGAGGGGGAAGCCGGCCTTGCCGAACTCGCCGGACACCGGCGAGACAGCGCCCATATCGACGGGGAGGCACGCCGACGAGACGCGCGTTCCGTTCACCGTCGCCCTTTGCACGAGCTTCGCAGAGCCGTCCTGCCCGACCGCCAGAAAGACCTTGACCGGCATCGTGCCGCCTGCGCCGACGCCATCGACCTTGTCGCCGTCCTTGCGGTAGTAGGAGACTTTCGTAAGCTTCAACGTGGCGACCCAAAGCCCCTGCGGCCACGGCGCGGCGCTTTTCGCATCGACAGCCGAAACGGGAAGCCACGCCATCATCTTCGTGCCGCCGGTTTCGGCGATCCTGAGGATTCCGCCGAGCTTCGCGCCCGTGCCGGCGAGTTTCGTGCGGTCGAGCGCAAGCGCGACTCGCCACGTCTCGCCGGTCGGAATCGTGCGCGAGAGTTCGCCCGCGAGCGGCGTCCAGTCCGACACCGCGTCTTCGGCGTATGATTCGCGGCAGAGGAGTTCCGGACGCTCCATGCCGTCGACGGAGTCCGTATAGACGAGCGTCACCGTCTTTTCGTCCGCGCCATCGTTGCGTATCGAGATTTCGTCGATCATTCCTTCTTCGGAGAAGTCGACGCCGGCGCGCGGCATGATGTAGAGGGGACCCGACCAGTCGCTTACGCTCGTTCCTGTGGAGAACACGACCGAGCCGTCGTTCAGCATAGGCGTTCCCGTGCCGGTCGCGAGCGGTCTCAGGCGCGGCTCCGATTCATTCGGACCGCTGATGTAGTAGAGGGTTGGCTTCGTCACGGCGGGGCAGCCGGCGAGATAGTCGCTTGCCTTCACCTCTCCTGAAAGGCGCACGCCGAACATGTTGCGGAAGTCGGTGTTGGACGTGTCGTCCGAGACGTGCCAGGCGATGCGCGGCGCGACGGGCGTACCCCGCAACGCAACAGAAAAAGGCGTGGAATTCGTCGAATAGCAAAGAAGCACCGTGTCGGCCTGCAGCGACTTCAGCGTATTGGCGGCGGACGCTTCGCGCGACCATATCCAGAACGGCGCGCGCACCACGCCTTCTCCTGTGAGACCGCCGTCCGTGGAGGCCGTGTAGAGGAATGCGTCGGCGTTGTACGCCGAGACAGACCACACCGGCCAGTCCGCGAAGAGTTCGTCTGCTGAAGACTCCGGCTCTACGCTGACATAGATGGCGTTCCAGCCGCTGTTCAGCGTGACGGACTGCTCGATCTGCGGCCCTCCACAGGCGGAAAAGCCCCAGCACGCCGCGAGCGCGGCTCCCGGCACCGACAACATGCACTTCATGTGTTCATCCTCATTCTACTGGAATCCTGGAATCGAACGTTTCCGATCTCCGGAGCCGTGCGCACGCGCATGCCCCCCGCGTCCCCTTGACGGGACTTCCGCGCCGACCGTCAGGCCGACGCCCCCGCCGCGGAACTTTAATATGATACCACATTTCCGCTTCCACCCACAAGGGGCATTTAATTTAATTTTTCACTTGTGATGTCCAGAAGCAAATGCA
>DFLH01000020.1 GCA_002373695.1 Verrucomicrobia bacterium UBA3624 | reverse complement strand
ACGCGTCGGTTTCCGGCTTGAGCCCAGGCAATGCCGCGCACTCGAAGTTTGGCACCGTGACCTTGAACGTCGCCGTCGTCACATCCGTCGCCCTCGTGACGGAGGCGTTTGTCGCCTTCACGGTCACCATGTACACGCCCGGCTTTGTCGCCTTGCCTGCGAGCGTCATGGTCTTGGCGTCGTATTTTATGCCGGACGGCAGGCCCGCGACGGAAAGCTTCGGCAGCGACAGCGAATCTACGCACGCGCCAAGGTCGAGTTCAAGCGTTCCGTCCTTCTCCGTCGTCGCATCCTCAACAGCCAACGCCAAGCTCGCCGCATCCTCCTCCTTCGTGGCGAACTTCGCGAACACATACCGCATCTCCGGCACGACCACGCTCATCGAAGGCGAACGGTAATCTGCCTCCGGCAGGGTCACGCTCATAGACGCCGGTAGGGCGGTCGCCCCGCGACCGCCGCCCTTCGCCTCCGCCGCCGTCTCGTACCAGCCAGCGAACACATACCCCTTCGCCGGCGTCGCCTTGATTGTCACCTTCTTGCCCTCGGCATAGACGCCCGTGCCTGTCGCCGTGCCGCCTTCCGTGGCGCAGATGACCGTAAGCGGATAATACGCCGTGCGCGTCAGCTTCGGCTCCTTCGCCTCCTTGCCGTCGCCCGAGACCGTTACCATCACGTTCTCCGCCCACTGGTAGCCGGATGCGTTCTTCGCCTTGATCTGCACCCAATAGACGCCACCCTTCGTGGGCGCGCCCGTGATCTGGAGCGTCTTCGCGTTGAACTTGAGCCCCGTCGGCAGCCCGCTCGCCGTGGCCGTCACGTACGACTGCGAATCGTCCGTCACCCACACGTCGGAAACGGTTTCCTTGAGATCGAATTCCGTCTGGGTGATTCCCAGCGCATAAAGCCCGTCGTCGTCCAGCGGGATGAACACCGCCTTGATCTGGTTCGTCTCGAATCCCTCCGGCACGACGAACGCGAGAGACGGGTTGCGCCGTTCGTTCCTTGTGAGGTTCAGCGAATCGACGAGCGGACCTTCCCAGCGCGCGAACACGCTGCCCTTGTCGGCAGTCGCCTTCCACGTCACCTTCTGGCCGACCTTCCACGTCTTCGGGACAGTCACTTTGCCAGTGCCAACGAGCATCGGCTTAAGCTCCTGCTCGCTTCCATCGCCGTTGAAGACGCCAACGCCCTCTTCAACGTCAAGCTTCACGCCTGTCGCGGCGTCTTCCGCAACCTCGATTCCCGCGCTCTCGCCTCCGCCGAAAATCTGCCCCTTCTCGCCTTCCGACGTATCGACAATTGCCAGCCGCGTTGTGTTCCCTTCGCCCTCTCCGGCCACAATCCGTATCGCAGGTCCTGGTAGGGCGGTTTCGATGAAACCGCCGTCTCCGACCATGCTATGCCCATTCAAGTCAATCGTCACCGCCCCCACGTTGTCCGGAATCTCCACCGTCCCGCTCACGTCGTTCGTGAGCGTCACGATGATGTTGTCGGCCTCGTCGAGCGTCACTGTTCCCGCGCCGCCGAACACGTCTTCGCACGCCACCATCGCCGCCGGCTTGTCCTGCCACACGGCATAGAGCGTCACCACGTCGCCAGCGGCCGCCGACAGGTTTTTGACGCTTGCGCCGTCCTGATATCCCGCCGTGCCGTCGGCCGTGGTGGCCCATCCCCTGAACCATGCGCCGCTCTTGGCAAAGGCGACATACGCAAGAGGCGCCGATTCGTCGTACGTCATCTGCTGGTCGGACATCGCACCCGCGCCGCCGTTCGCGGAGTAATGCACGGAATAGACGATCGGTTCCCACACGGCATACAGCACGACGTCCGCGCCGGTCTTCTCATAGACATTGACCACGCTCTCCCCGTCGCCGTACACGACGCCGCCCGTCGTGGAAACGGACCAACCGGCGAAAGTGTAGCCCGTGCGCGTGAACGCGCAGCCATAGAGAGCCGCCTCCGTGTTCCTTGTGAACGTCTGGTTCTCCATGCGTCCCGTGCCGCCGTGCGAATCGAACCGCACGGTGTAGTGCGCATCGACCCACACCGCGTAAAGGTGGATCACGTTGTCTTGTATCGCCGCAACATCCGTGAGCATCTTACCGTCGGCATGCACCGCCGGACCGTTCTCGGACAGCGCCCATCCTGCAAAGACTTCGCCGCTGCTGCCGAACGTGTTGGCCCGAAGCGTTACGGTGTCCCCATACGTGAAATACTGGTCAACCGTCTCGCCAGTTCCGTTGTTCGCATGAAAGCGGATTGCGTAGGAAGCAGGCGTCCAGTGCGCGAAAAGCTCATGCGCCGCCTTCGGCACCTCGGAGGATATTTCGACGCGACTGCCGCCGCCCGCCTCCGTCCACCAGCCCACGAACGCGAAATGCTCGCGTACGGGCACGGGCAGCTCGCAGTACGTACGTTCGGACACGTAATCGTCCTCCGCCGGCGACACCGTGCCGCCGCATGCGTTGAAGCGCACCTTGATCGTCGAGCCCTTCTTCCAGTGCGCATAGAGCGTATGCGGCTTCGTGAGTAGCACCCGCGTGGAAGTGAATACGCGCGTTCCGCCGCCCGGCTCGGTCCAGTATCCATCGAAGTCCATCCCCTTGTGCACCGGATCGAACGGCGGCAGCGAATAGCCGGTGTAGGTGGTTTCCTCGCAGGCGTACGTATTCGTAACGACCGGGAAGAACAATCCGCCGTTAGCGTCGAACGTCACGTCAAACTGGTTCGCGGACCACGTGAGGATGTCGTGCCCATTCCACGAAGCGGGTATGTCGCGCGAATTGGGCCGCCCGTCCCAACCCTTCGTGCCGAGGATCACGTAGCTCTTGAGACTTCCGCTCACATTGCCATAGACATTCGCGCCATATGCCGGCGCATTGCCGAGATAGTAGATCGCAGTGGTGGAACCCGATACGATGTAGTTGCCGAGATTCGTCACCGCCGCAGGCACCACGAAGGAATCGAGCCGCCAGCAGTCCGCAAACACATAGTCATGCAGCGCCTCAAGCCCGCGCGGCAACGTGAGCGCCGACAGATACGAACAGCCCTGGTATGCGCGCGCGCCGAGGCTCGTCACATTCTCAGGAAGCGCCGCCGCCGTCATGGATGAACAGTTGCGGAATGCCTCGCCGCCGACCGTCAGCAGGCTTTCCGGCAACCGCACCTCCGGCAGGGACGAACAACCGTAGAACGCCCGCGCGGCGATGTTCGTGATGGAATCAGGCATCTGTACCGTACGGAGCGAGCCGCAGCCCTCGAACATGCTCTCGCGCACATCCGTCTCGCCCTCCGGCACCGTCACGTCGCGAATCTGCGAACAGACGGGCGCGAACCATTCGGACATCCTGCCGCCATGCGTCGGCACGGTTACGCCGGTGAGCGACGTGCAGCCCGAAAACGCCGACGAGGCGACATTCGTTGTGGAGAGCGGGAGCGACACGGACTGCATACGCCAGCAGCCGTTAAACGCCAACGCGCCGACATCCAAGAGGCCATCCGCGAACACCGAGCCGGACAGTTGCGTGCATCCAGCGAACGCCCGCGCACCGACTGATTTCACACCCTTGCCAAGCGTCATCGTCTGGAGGAACGAGCAATCCTCAAACGCACTCTCGCCGATAATCTCCACGCTGTCAGGAATGACGAGATTGTCAAGATATGTATCCTCACGGAACGCCCCTTCTGCGATGTACTTGAGCGACTGCGGCAGGTCCACCGTTTCAAGATCGTACATTTCCGCGAGCGCCCCCGCGCCAATACCGACAATCCCCTCCGGCACAACAAGCGAAGACGCATCCTTGTTCTGATAGTCCAGCAACCATCCGTTGTAGATCATGAAGCCATTGTCATCATATGTAAGCGACGTCCTAATCCTAGTGGGAAGATCGCCTATCCCAAACTCTACGAGCGTTGATGGCCATGTCACGAATTCCACATTGTCGCATCCATCGAAGAACCCAGCCGGTAATTTCGTTATGCCATCCTCCAGCACGACTGTTGTCATGTGCATGTACTCTGCGGGATAGAGCTCGCGCATCGTCTTGCCGCCCATCGCAGAAGCGGAAATCGAATCGCCCCACCGACGCCACTGCGCCGCATACGACACGTCCCTCGCCGGAACCGTCTCCAGTAGTGCGGGCTGCCAACCCGCAAAAGCATACCATTCCCTTGTCGCCGTTGGTGCAACAATCGCACTCCCATAATCCTGTGTATACGTGACACTTGGCAGGGCGCTCTCGCCAAGAGCGCCGCCATTCCCGTCAAACACGACCTCATACTGGTTCACCATCCATTGCGCCGCGTAAGTCATATTGGATGCAGGGACCGTTACGGCAACTTCCGGCAACCAACCTACAAACGTATATCCCTCCCGTGTTACCTCCGGCGCAACAATTTTAGAAGCATAATCCTGCCTGTTCGTCACGCTTCCAACTCCACCGTTAGCGCCAAACGCGACCTCATATTGATTGATTTGCCATTGCGCCGTGTACGTCACATTCGATGCGGGAACAAACCCTGGGAGCTCTGGCCGCCAGTCCACGAACGTGCACCCTTCCCGCGTTACCTCTGGCGCAACAATTTTAGAAGCGTAATCCTGCTTGTTCGTCACACTTCCTGCCCCTCCGTTAGCGTCAAATGCAACCACATACCGATTGGGTTTCCACTGCGCTGTGTACGTCACGTTGCTGGCTGGAACCGTCGCTGCAACGGCAGGCACCCAGCCTGCAAAAGAGTAATAATCCCGCTTCACAGTTGGCGCCACTATTTTTGAGCCGTAATCCTGTTTTCCGCTCTTCCCGCCGATTCCGCCATTCGCATCAAATGTCACGGTGTAACAATTCGCCTGCCATTGCGCATAGTAAATCGCAGATTTCCACACCTTGGTTGTGGCATCTATACTGATTCCGTCAGACTTTTTCGTAAACCATCCAGTGAACGCATAATTTTCTCGAACCGCCTGCGGAAGCGTACCAACGCTGGCACCTTCAGCGACCAAACGCGACAACTCTTCGACACTACCCCCATTAGAATCGAAATAAACGATAAGATAATTATAAACATATTCCTTCCGCAAGTCAGCAGAACAGCCGTCAAAGACATCTTCGCGCAAGTTCCCGTCAAACCGCCCAGGCATCGTGATCAACTTCAGCGAGGTACACCCGGCAAAAGCCATTTCTCCTATTTGTTGTACCGAATCTGGAATCGTCATGCTAGTCAATGCCGCACAGCCAGCAAACGCCGACGTGCCAATACTAGTCACAGACGAAGGAATCTCGATGGTGGTCAAGTTCGTACAACCGTCAAACGCGTGATAAGGAATTTCCGTTATTGCGCCTGTAAGCAGTACGGATTGGAGATTCGTATACGAATCGGGGAACATTTCTGCTAGTGTCTTGCAACAGTTCCAAGGCAGTCGCACCCAACCACAGTCATCGCCTCTTGACTGAAAAACATCTTTTGAATAAGTCCATGTGATTGTATGTTCTCCAGCAGGTACTCGAACAGACTCATTCTGCCACGTGCCGCCTGTTCCGCTGATTTCTGCCTTCTCAGTTCCATCTAGATACCAGCGCAGAAAATCATAGACGCTTTCACACGACACCTTCCAACTAAATGTCAAATCACATGGCCCGCCAATCCTCAACGACATCGAGGTAGAGTTGCCGTCTCCAATTGGCGGCGACCTGTATTCCGTACAATTTAAATCCTTGGATATCACAGTCCATCCACCCGAAGAAACGGCACCTGGTTCGTCAACATAAAAGAGATTACCCGGCATAGTCACCGAAGTCAATCCCGTACATCCCGTGAACGTTCCGTCGCCAACTCGCCTTACCGTGTCGGGAATCGTCACGCTAGTCAACCATTTGCAATCCCTAAAAACACCATCTTCAATGCTAGTCACTGTATAACCTCCAATTATTGACGGAATCGTAACGGAACCCTCCTTTTGCGTTGTTCCCACAATCGTAACACCTCCATTCTGGGCTGAATATCCCGATCTCCATTTCCCATAGACGTACACTGTATATATTTCGTTCTGCGCGACTCCACTAATGTATGTGGTATATGTCAGTCTATGCGATCCAATGTAAGGTAGGGCATAATCAAACGCTCCCGCACCTGTCGTACGTTTTATTTCGACTCCATTGTCGGCAATCACAACTGTCGCATTTGCATCGCCACCAATCCATGCGGCGTCCCATGAAATTGAGAGCGAATCGTCCACCAGCAAAACCGTGTCCAACGAAAATGGCTCGGAACACTCGATCTGCCCACCTTTCGCTGTAAAGGTTCTAACCTTCACATCCCCAACAAATTCTTGAACGGGACGAACAGGATACATACTACTTCGATTGTGAGTACCCGTTCCACGGCTACTTGGGCCGAAAAAGAGATACTCGGTATAGCGTCCGCCTTCATCAGAAGAAGGAGCGGACGACGAATAACCTCCGGCAGAACCGACTTTAGCGAGCGAAGGTATAGAGTTTTGTCCGTAGCCAGCAGCAGGCAAAAAGATATTGGCTGAAGCATAGTCGCCTTTACCGCGGATCACATAGCCACAGACTCCATTCGTAATCGTCCATGTCCACTCACACTTACTGTGGCATAGGTCGTACAGTTCCTGTCTTGTTGGCATGCGCCAACTCCCACCCCACTGGACATGCGCCGCATCATGCTCCGAAGCGAGAACATTATCCGCTGTAATCCATCCCTCGCTCAAAAGAGTATCAACGTCTTTGTTGCGTGTTAGCATTTGTATACAACTCGAATCAAGAGTAGTGTCATAACAGGCGGAACCGTCACTCGCCACCCAAGTGTTGTTTTCCCGTTTGTAACCAACGGTATCTCCCCACCAAAAATAACAGCCGCACTCCCAAGGCTCTTCCGCGCCAATGTTCGTACATGCCCAAAACGGACCACCCTCCCAAAGCTGGACTCTATCATGCGCCTCTAGTCTAACTCGCACAACCATGTTACTGTATGTCACTCTGCCAAGGTCTGCACTGGCATCCCAGACTATCCTGTAGTCGCCGTTATCACATACCACTATGTCACTTGAATTTGTCCCGTTCCGCACAACACAGAAATTCGACACCTTGTTGACATCACCTGAACATGGGTTCACTGCATCAATGACAAACTTGAGCCATTGCCTAGTTCCGACTACTCCTGTCACCTTACAACTTATATCCACAAGTCCCCAAGGATACCTTTGCTTCGCGGTCACATCCGTCACCACAGGCTCTGCTTTGGCACACATCGCCGCCATCGCGGCGGCAAAGATCATTCCGATTCGATTTTTCATTTCCCGGTTCCTTTCCTTGCGTCCGCAATCTGTCGCTCGGCGTCGGCGATTGTTTCGTCGACGACAGCACCTAGTCTCGCAACGGCGCGCTTCATGGATGAAAGTTCCTTGGGCGCACTTTGCGTCAGACGATACTTGGCGACGCCCATCGGCCTGTCGGTGACGCTCAAAGCGTACTCGACGACAGTCCTGTTGCCGTCCCTGCAAAGGACAAGTCCGACTGTCGGCGCGTCCCACTCGTTCTTCAACTGCCTGTCAACCGCAACCATGTAGAACCCAAGCTGCCCTATGTGCTCCGGCTTGAAGTTGACGGCCTTCAACTCAATCACCAGATACCTGCGGCTCTTCAAATGGTAGAAAATCAAGTCTGGCCAGAAATCCTCGCCGCCGACGTTGACGCGCACCTGATGCCCAACATACGCAAATCCGCCGCCCAGTTCGGTCAGCGTTCGCGTGATGTTCCGCACAAGCGCCTTCTCGACTTCGCGCTCGTTGTTTTCGTCCACTGTTTCAGTAAGCGCGAACGAGTATTCGTTCTTGATGAGTTCCTTCGCGAGATATCCGTCGGGAGCTGGCAACGTTCCCGAGAAGTTCGTGAGTGCCTTTCCGGTCTTCTCGTAAAGCCTGTCGCCTATCGCCACCTGAAGGTCTGCGCGGCTCCAGCCGTTCTCTATCGTCTTTCTGACATAGAATAACGCCTTATCCCTGTTGCCTTTGCTCTTGCCGATGATAACGATATGGTGTCCCCAGGGAATCTTCATCAAATCCGCCACCCAGTTATCTGCAACAACTTGTTGCAGATAACTGTACAGCTGATAAAAGGCGAGAGAATATCTCAAATTTCGAGCCGACAATCCCACAGGGTTCTTGATTCCAAGGCATAGATCACTGCTCAAGTTGTCGAAAAAACCGAGATTTCGCTTTTTGCCCGGATACTTCCCGCTTATGTCCTTGCCAAGCGACCAGTAAAACTCAAGCATTGCCGAATTGACGGCGACGGCCGCCTTGATCTGCGTCCTGCGATACCTACGCTTGAGATCGGCAATCCATTCAAGATACGCCCCATCCGAAACGCCTTCGCCGCGTTTCTTCGTCACTTTGCCATTTGCCATCATTTCCCGCCGCCTTTCCTTTTCGCGCTTTTCCGCGCAGCATTGGCAAGCGCCGTAGCCATCATCAATTTCTTCGTCATTTAAGCGTTCCCTTCAAATCGTTTTCCGTTTATTCGCCCGCCTCACTTCAATAGATCGCGGTTGTCCACCTGCGACAGGACGCGCATCTGATGGATGGCGATTTCATTGAGCCGCTTCAATCGTTGCGGCTGTGGGACCCCGTCGTTTATCATCACCGCGTTGATGTTTTCCATATTGGAGATGCAGATAAGCTGGTTGATCGTCGCGTAGTCGCGCACGTATGTTCCTCCGTAGCGCCCAGCCTTCGCCACGATACCACGCGCATTCGTCCTTTCAATCCATTGTTTGACCGACAACAGAAACCTGTTCGTTCCCGCCTCGGCCATAATTCCCCCGAATTCGGGGGAATTAAAGTCAGGGTTGTACATCTCCTCCCAGATTCCGAGAAACTCGATGGTATTCTTGTTCCGAAGCCATTTTTCAATCAATGCAGAGCCGTTCTCGACCTCCCGAACCATATCGGCAAGGGAAATGTAGTCCTCTCCACCAGCCTTGATGACGGAAATTTCGACATTCTCAACTTTGATTTTAGGCATGGTATCTAATGATCCTTTAATTTCATATTATGCCAAATTCTCCTCCGTGTACCGTTGATGCGGCACGTCCACGTGTAGCCGCCGCCCGTTTCTGTCACGGCTCGCGCACTACGCGCCACGACCATCGCCGTCGCCAACATCATCAGTTTCTTTGGCATTAGCATGTTCTTTTCAAATCGTTTCGCTTCCCATGCGGCGGTCGCGGTGCGACCGCCCTACCGTTTTTCCTCACTTCAGTATATTGCGGTTGTCGGTCTTAGAGTACCGCCGACCATTGCCCATAAAGCAGGAAAGCTCATGACGCAACTGCTCCTTGTCAGGCAGATAAAGCTGGTAGCGACTGACAAACAGCTTGTTTGTTATGCCCTGTGTGGCATATTCAACAATCAAATCGTCCTTCTCTGCGCCAAGGACTATGCCGATCGGTGCAGCGTCTGACGGCGTTCCCTCTTCGGCCCTGAAATAGTTGAGGTAAAGATTCATCTGCCCGATATCATAATGTTCAACAATGCTCTTCTTCAGGTCAATCAGAACAAAACACTTGAGAAAGTAATTGTAAAACACCAGATCGACGTAACACGGCTTCGATGAATTGATCGGAATCCGATACTGGCTCGCGACAAAGGCGAAACCCTTGCCAAGTTCCAGCATGAAGTTCTTCATGTGCTCGACAAGTGCATTGTGCAGTCGCGACTCTTTGTATCTTGCCTTTACCGGGATGCCGGAGAATTCCAGCACGTACGAATCGCGATATATGTCCTCCGGTCGCCGTACTTCGTTCCCCTTCCGCGCCAGTTCCAGCACCCCCTTGCGATCCCTTGAAAGCGCAATGCGCTGGAAAAGCGCCGATTCGATCTGACGGTGCAATTCTCGTACATTCCAGTTGGAGCGTATGCATTCCGCGCAGTAGAACTGCATTTCCATCTTGTCGGTGATGCGCAACAGCTCCATGTAATGGCTCCAGCTCAAAAGGTCAGACACTGTCTGACTTTTTCGGAACACAAGGTAGAACTTGCGCATATAGATGAGGTTCGTCTTGCTGAAACCGCGCCCGTACCTGGCTCGAAGATCGCGCACAAGATTATTCATCAGGTTTGCGCCATACTTGGCACGGTCCGCACCATTCTGCTCATACTCCACTATGTGTCGCCCTGTGCTCCAATAAGTGCGCACGAGAGTGGTGTTGATGTGACGGGCTATGCTGGATCTGGCCGTTGAAAGCAGTTCCCCGATGGTATCCAGTAATACAGCATAGGTTCCGCCAGCAATCACCTCTGGCGTCAACACTTCGCCCTGCATTTCTCCTTTAAAGTTCCTTTTCTGATGCTTACTCATGCAAAGATCTCCGCCGTTCCTCCTTCGGTGTGACACGTCCCCGTGTAGCCGCCGCCCGTTTCCGTCGCGGCAACTCATAAAGGTACCGCCTCCCGCCGTATACGCCCGCCAAAATAAGGGCTCAGCCCTCTATCGGAGACAACATCCACATCTCGCGAAAGAAGGTTGTGGGCACCGTCCCGTATGTGGACAATATTTGGAAACGAAGCGTCATCACCAAACTTCACGAGGATGTCCACGTCGCTGTCGGGGCGTTCCTCCTTGCGGGCGCACGAGCCGAAGACCCAAAGCTTTTCGGCCTTGTGCCGCCTCGCGATAGCGTAGATCTCGTCCCGCGCGGCCTCTTGCGACCGCGTTGCGGCTCGTTGCTTCGCAACTTCGGGCGACCTGATCGCTCCGCGACAGGCGCATCTCGCGCGTATCTCGTCCAGCATGCACATCTTGAAACACGAGCATTATATCATAATTACGCATCATTCGACGGGCGAGACGGGCGAGACGCCCGTTGTCTCAGTAAGCCGCCGGGACGGCGGCTCTCCATATGGGGAGCCGCCATCTGGACGGCTCATTCCCGCATCCGGACCTGGCCGGCGCAGGGGAGACGGCGAAAGACGGGCTCGCGCCACTCCACCGCGTTGTCGCGGAACGTGACGCGGCTGGCGTTTTCGGAAGTCAGGAGCAGCCCCGGCGGATTGACGAACGTGTTGCGTTCCACGAGAATGTCGCAGACGGCGTCGCGGCACGGCTTCACCGTGCGGCCCGCCGCCACCATCGCCTCCACCTCCCGCGCGAAGGCCGCGTGCGTGATCCGCTCGTGCCTCTGCGGCCAATGCTCCGGCGGCGTCTGCATCGACACGATGATCTGCGGATTGTTCTCGTAGCGGCTCGAGAGGCAGTTCTCGAACCGGCAGTTGCGCACCACCACGTTCGAGCAGCCGATCCCCTCGCACCAGCACGTGTAGGTGTAGCAGGACATGAACACCAGCGGCGTCCCGATCATCGGGCCGAACCGGCAGCCGTCGAGCGTCACGTTGTTCCCCTGCACGATGCCGCGGCTCCACGGCGAATCGTGGAACCAGCAGTCCTTGAAAAGGAAGTTCTCGGTGGCGTACCCCTTGTCGAGCAGCACGAAGAGCATCCCCTTCTGCGGCGGCAGGTCGCGGTCGAACGTGATGTGCTCGCCTTCGATCTTGACGATACGCCCCGTCCAGCCCGCGTCGGAGAAATCCTCGTGCCGGAGCGCGATCAGGGTGCCGACGCGGAAGAGTGTGTAGGCGACGCCGCGGTTGTTGACCACCTCCACCGTGCGCGGCCAGCGCGTCTGCGCGATCTGCGTGCGGTCGTGGTAGTTGAAGTGGTCGTCCTGGTTCATCGTCACCTCGCACCCCACCATCTTGCCGAACCCCTGTGACTGCACCACGTGGTGCGCGTCGGCCGTGGACGTGACGGGGTAGCGGCAGCCGGGCTTGGGGCGGACGTTGACGTTCACGAGCTGCCACCACTTCTGCGCCCCGCGCGTCTCCACGCCCAGCCCGCGGCACGCCCAGATGTCCACGTTCCGCAGCGTGAAATGCCGGTTGGACGTCAGCACGAACCCGTTCAGCCCGTAGTAGCAGTGCGAGATGACGTACGTGCCGCCGACGTCGATCGCCTCCACGAGGCTGCGGTTGTTCTTCGCCTTGTAGCGGTTGAGCGATTCGTCGGTCACGTACCCCTTGGCCGGGCGCACGTGGGGCCACACCCTGAGGCGCGTGGGCGAGTTCCACTCGCTCTTCGCGCCGATGTGCCCGAGGCTCATCCCGAAGTACGCGCGCACGCCCGGGGCGCCCGTCATCCGCGCGCCCGACTTGTCCGCAGCCATCGGCGTGAGCAGCTGAACGGGAACCGGATTCGGGTATTTCGGGTGCGGCTTTTCCAGATCGAAGTCGATGTAGGAGGCGTTGTCCGCCTCGTCCACGTGCTTGGCCGCGCACGTGCACCACACGGCGAGCGGGTCGCTTTCCCAGTCCCAGTCGATGTTGAAGTTCTCCACCGCCGTGCGGACACAGTTCTTCACCTCCACGTTCCCCTCGTTCTCCAGCAGCTCCGCCTGCGTCGCGAGCGGCGCGTGGTCGCGCCGGAAGACGAGCGTCGCCCCCTTGCCGTCGAAGGTGAAGTCCTCGAACCCGTCAATCACGATCCCGCTCGGTAGGGCGGTCGCCCCGCGACCGCCGCCCCCGCAACCGTCCTCAAAACACCGGTACGTGCCCGGCGCGAGCTCCAGGCGGCTCGCGCGCACGCGGCGTGCCTCCGCGAGCGCGGCGTTGATCGCGGCGGCGTTGTGGTCATTCGTTTCGGAGAAGCCGAAGTCTGCCGCGCGGATCACCGCGCCGCCCGTGGTGCGAGGCAGCTCCACGTCGAAGTCGGGACAGCCCGTCGGCGTCCCCGCATGCACAGCGGCGCCCAGCGCCACGCCGACCACGAGGTCCGCAACCGATTTGATGCTTGATTTCATGGCGGAATTTTAGCACGTTCCATTTCCGTCCGTCAACTCCGCCGGCGGCCGGGCAAGGCAACCGCAAATTCGCATCCTTCAAGCCGGTTACTGCGCCGACAATGGGATATCGTAATTCGCATGGTAGGGCGGTTTCGATGAAACCGCCGCATTTCCACGTTTGCGGCGGCATCGTCGATGCCGCCCTACCGGTTCGTTTCCTTTCCTTTGCGGCGGTCGCGGATATCCCCCGAGCGAAGCGAGCATTGCGCAGCAATGTCGCTAGAGGGGTACGACCGCCCTACCAGGCGGGCACGCGGGACGTGTGCCCCTACCAGGTGGCCATCGCGCCGACGTGGCCCTACCGAAATACGTGCTTGTCGCACGATTCGCGAATGCACCCCAGACGGGCGCCGTGCTCGGCAAGACGGTCCAGCGCTTCCGCAAGCCGTTCCCGCTTGTCCATCATTTCGGAGGCAGAAGACGGGAACAGCGACGGTTCGGGATCGACCCGTGACAACGTGAAGTCGCCCACTCCAAATCCCGCAAGGCGCACCGTGCGCCTGTGTCCTTCAGGCCATTCGCGGTCGAACAGCCGCAGCATGAGATGGCGGAATGTCATGTCGTCGCGCGCCGGCAGCTCGAAACGCGCCTGCCTCGTTATCGTGTTGAACGCGCCGTCCCGGAGCTTCAATTTCGCGGTACGTGCCCAACGAGGCACGCTGCGCACGCGCCGCCCAACGTCCTCCACGAGATGCAGCAGCATGGCGCGCACCGCATCGCGGGACGTCTCGTCTTCCGGGAAAGTATGCTCGCGCGAAACGCTCTTCTCCTCTTCTTCGCATACAACCTCCGAAACGTCCATCCCGTTCGCATGTTGCCGGATCGATTCTGCGGCGGCATCTCCAAGTATCTTCCTGAGGAAACGGGGATCGGCCGCCTGCAGATCGCCACACGTGCGGTAGCCGTACCTGGCGAGCATTTCGTTCGTCTTTCTTCCGACGCCCCATAGGATACGGACCGGCCTTGGCGCGAGCCAGGCGCGTATGTCCGCCTCTGCGAACGGCATCACGAACAAGCCGTCAGGCTTGGCCTCTTCGCTTCCTATCTTTGCCAGAAGGCGGTTGGGGGCGATGCCTACTGAACAGGTCAGTCCGCACTTCTCGCGTATCTCGGCTCGCAGATGTTCACCGAGCGTACGCGAATCGCCAAAAAGATGCACCGTCCCGGCAATGTCGAGAAACGCCTCGTCCACCGACACCCCCTCGACAAACGGAGAATAGCGCCCCAGTATGTCGAACACCTGGGCCGAAACTGCGGAATACACATCCATGCGTGGCGGCACGAAGATCCCCTGCGGACACAGGCTGTACGCCGTACGGCTCGGCATTGCCGAATGAACCCCAAACTTGCGCGCCTCGTACGAGCATGTGGATACCACGCCACGCACGTGCGGCCCGGCGCCAACTATCACCGGCTTTCCACGCCACTCGGGATGGTCGCGCTGCTCAATCGCCGCAAAAAACGCGTCCATGTCCACATGAAGCACGATTCTACCGGACATGGCACCCCCGTTTGAAAAGCATGCGCAGCTCGGCGACGGAACTGCATACCTTCAGCAACGGCCACAGCCGCCGCCACACGGGGCTTTCCCGCCAATACGAGACGAGTTCCTTGACACGGCCCAGCACGGGACGGTCCCCAGGCAGTTCCGCGCAGGACCTGTCGACGTATCGCGACAGCAATTCTACAGCGTCGACGCGTCTTCCCAACCCGCGTATGAAACTTCGTCCTATCATGAAACCGCGGATGAGCTCAAGCCCCGGCAGATTTCTGGCATCCGGCAGCGACTCGATATCGACATCGCCATTGAACAGGACTGGATTTGACGAAACTTCGCAGACGGCGCGAAAAGCGTCCACATCGACATTTCCCTCGTAGCGTTGCCGTGCAGTCCGGGCATGTACGGAAATAAAGGCCAGCGGATAACGGTTTATCATCGGCATCAGCGCCAGCAGTTCATCGGGTTTTTCCAGCCCAAGACGAATCTTCAGAGAGAACCGGCCCGGCCCCATCTCTTCGCAACCTGCGGCCAGGAGGCTTTCCAGCAGGGCGGGATCCTTGAAAAGCCCGGCGCCTCGTCCACGTCGCACTATCATGGGGAAAGGACATCCGGCGTTGAGATCGGCGCAATCAAACCCTGCGGCGCGAAAGCCACGAAGAAGCGTGCGCATGGCGTCAGGATGCCTGGTTATGACCTGCGGCACGAGGGCAATGCGCGGCGTGGCGCCCCCATCCGGCCCATTCTCGCCCGGCACCAGGTCGGACAGCATCCGGTCTGTGACGCGAATGCCCGGATTGGCAGGTATGAATGGAGCCACGGCCCCTGCGAATCCGGCGTCCACAAGCGGCCCCAGAAAAACCTCCCGGAACGCACGAATCGTCACGCCGCGCAATGGAGCCAGCCACAGTTCCATCGTACCGCCATCTCCCATGCCGCCAGGCGAAAGCCAAACGACCTATTTCAAGATCGCCTTGAACGAATGGCAACCGGAACCTACACGCTGCTCCGGCTGCCCGGGGAGACGTACTATAGCCGTCGTGTTCGGAGGAACGGTCACGTCAAGCGCCACCGTCTTGCCTGAACGGACCCACGACGTCGCCATCACGCCATACGGTCCGTCCACGGATGCCTTGGCCCAAGCAAGCGCCTCGATGAACTGCGGGGCCACCACGAACTCGCGAAGACCCGTCTCCACGACGTCAGGCATCGCCGCGCAGCTTCCCGGCTTTTCTGAAAGCTGGATGCCGCCGAGAAACTGGTAGGCCCACGCCACGAAATCGCCGAACATGATATGGTTGCGGCTGGCGCCATCGCCCCAATCCTCCCACAGCGCGGTACCGCCCTTCTGCAACCATTCCACCGGGGAAGGCGCCGACGGATTCGTCAGCATCTTGAACGCCAGATCGGTACGTCCGATGCGGCTGAGGGCGCGGAACACGTGCTTCGTGCCGAGCAGCCCCATATCCACGTGGCAATCCGTCTTTTCCACTGCCGCCACGAGCTTTGCCGCCACAGCCTGCCGTTCGCCGTCCGGCACGATGCCAAACGCCAGGGGAAACGCCTGGGCCGTCTGAAGGCCGTTGTCGTACACGCCATCGCCCTTGTAGAACTTTCTGTTGATAGCCGCGCGTATGTCCGCGGCCAGAGCCGCATACCTCGCCGCATCGCCTGCGAGTCCGCGAATCGCCGCGATGCGCGACAGGATCGTCGCAGCCTGGCAGTAGTAGCAGCTTGATGTAAGCTCGGTAGACGGCATGTGCGTCCTGTCGACCGGGATCCAGTCGCCCAGGCCATGCTTCACCAGGTTGCCCGCCGCCTTTGTTCCGGTGAAGTCCACATAGCGCTTCAGCGCCGGGTAGACGGCATCGAGTATGCGGCGGTCTCCGCGATAGCACCAAAGGTTCCACGCCACCACAGGCAGGGCGCTGTCCCACGCGGGGCCGTTGCCCCACTGGAATCCCCAGCCGCTGGTCGGCGCGATGCAGCAGATGTCGCCGCTCTCGTTTTGCGTGTCCATCAGGTCGCGCAGCCACTTCTCGTATCCGGCGGTGTTCTCGTAGCAGTACTGGGCGAGTTCGGAAGCAATCGAAGCGTCGCCGGTCCAGCCGTTCTTCTCGCGGTGCGGGCAGTCCGTCGGCACGCCGTTCACGAAGTTGGAGCGATAGGCGCGATCCCCCATCTTCATGAGCGCGTTCAACGTAGCGTCGGAACATGAGAAGGAACCGATGGTGGGGAAATCCGTATGGACCACGCAACCTGTTATGTCTGACGCCTTCGGCGCCTTGCGCAGGCCCTTCAGCACCACGTACTGGAAGCCGTTGTACGTGAAACGAGGCTCGTATACCTCGACGTCCGCACCGGACGAAATGAAACGGTCGGCCTGGAACTCCGCACCGGTCGCACAGACGTCTTCAGATGCCGTATAGCTGAAGTGGCAGTCGATACGGCGGGTTTCTGTGCCGCTTTTCGCCTTGCGGATGTCGACCCCGCGGGCTTCGTGGAGACCGTTGCGCGAGGATGGCGTCGCTGGCGAGAAATCCGTGTTGACCCGCTCGTCGTAGCGGATCACAAGCACGTCGCCCTTCTTCTGCCCGCGCACGTTCATGCGGATCCAGCCTGCGAAATTCACGGGAAATGCGACCACGTACGTATTGCCTGGGAATTCATGTATCGATGCGGGCTTCAACGTTTCCACCACACGCGAGGCCGCACAGTTCTCGGACACTAGACGGCCACTTGGTGCGGACACTTCCGCAGCCATGATCGGCTTCGCGCCAAAATCCGGACGCGCGGGATGGTGCGCACCGATCACCTCCCCTTCACGGATGCAGTCGTACCCTACAGGACTTTCAACCTGACGCCACGACCGGTCGGACACGATCGTCTCGCGCGTCCCGTCGGCATACGTCAGCTCCAGCTGCGCAATCATGCGCGGGAAGTTCCGCCATGGCGCAGCGGTGAAGTTCCAGGAAGCGGTCGCCCGCACATCGTACCATCCGTGGCCCACAAGCACATTCAACGTGTTCGGGCCCTGCTTCAACAGGTCGGCCACGTCATATGTGGAATACATCACATGGCGGTTGTAGCACGTCGGCGCGGGATCAAGGACCTTGTCACCGATCTTCCTGCCGTTGAGGGAAGCTTCGTAGAAGCCGACACCCGTTATGTGAAGAAACGCGGAAGCCACCGGCTTGGAGGCGGCAAACCGCTTCTCGAAAGCCGGCGACGCGATTTCATGCCTCAAATCCAGCGCCTTGCCGTATGGCGTGTCCCGCACGCCGCCCAGATCCCTGCCCCATGACGAGTCCGTGTCGATCCTGCGCCCGTCCGGGAAGCGGATCGACGCGACAAACGCCTGCGCCGCGCCGGCTGGAACATTCTTTACCGTTACGGCCAGCTCGTTCCTGCCAGGCTTGAGCCACGGCGTGATGTCGCGGAAGCGGATGCGCCTCAGATCGTCGATGTGGCCGACCTTCTTGTGGAACGGCCTGCCATTTACGGCAATCTCGTGTTCGGCGGGCGATGCATGGAAAATCTGCACGCATTCCCCCGGCTTGCAGCCGTTGAAGTCGAACGTCTTCGCAAGTTTTACGACGCCTTTAGAATCAGGAGCTGCCGTTACCCAGCGGGCGCCTCCCATGTCCACGTCGGGCTGGGTCGATGCGTCAGGCCCGATCCATTTCGCCTTCCAGTCGCCTGCCGACATGATACCAGTCACCCACTTCGACGGTGCGCTCCACTCCGACGCCTCGCCCGACGAGTCCCATGTACGCACCTTCCACCAGCACGAACGCGAGGATGCGAGAGGCTTGCCTGAATACTCCACGTCCACCGATGCCGGACTCGCCACCCTGCCGGAATCCCAAAGGTCGCCTTCGCCTGCGGCAAGTTTTTCGGACGACGAGGCGACGAGGATGCGGTAAGCCGCCTGCCGCACGTTCACGGCGCCTTTTCGCGCACCCATCTTCCACCCGAAACGCGGATTCCCGGAATCCACGCCACATGGCGAGGAAAGACGTTCCACCGTCAGGCCTGACGGTGCGCAGTTTGACGGACCGGATGTTCCGCCCGTACCGCATCCGGCGATTGCGGCCGCAACCGCCGCACATGCCAAAGAGCATTTCGCAATTCCGTTCATCATGGTTCCTTTCTTGTCTCTCGGAGATTCTTGCGTCATACGTGCCTGGAGAAATCCTTGACAAGGTGCCTGTGCAGCATCTTCTCGTAGAGATCGATGTACTGCCGCGCACACGCCTCGTGGCTGAAACGCGCCAGCGATTCAGTCATTATGCGAGATATCTCCGCGTTGCGGACATCCGCCGGAAGGCTCCAGAACGCCATGGCCCGGTCCATCGCCCAGAAGAGTCCGTTGGAATCGTACGTGTCGAACACGAACCCGTTTCCCGAATGCCGGCCTGCGTCAAGCATCTCCACGGTGTCGTGCAGGCCGCCGGTGTTGTGGGCGATCGCGAGCGAACCGTAGATCGGCGCCTGCATCTGAGGCAGGCCGCACGGCTCGAATAGCGATGGCATGAGAAGGAAGTCTGAAGCGGCGAAGCCAAGCTGCGAGAGGCGACCGTCGAAATCGTGAACGGCAAGGCGGTTGCCGATGTTGTGGAAGCTCCGTATGTCCCAGAACGGCTGCTGGAAAGCGCCGTTGGCTATGATGGCGATTTGCGCGCCCTTCGACCAGTACTTGTCGAGGAAGCGGTAGCAGATGTCCGACAGGAGCTGCGGCCCTTTCTGCACTGGATCCAGGCGTGACGGCCAGAAGAAAAGCGGCGCGTCCGGATTCTCCTCCAGGCCGAGCGCGTGCTGGAGGGCGAGCTTGTTCTTCCGCTTCGCTTCAGCATGGTCCGCCGGACCGTAGCGGAACGGTATCTTTTCGTCTATGGCTGGATTGTCGGTCGGGTCGGGCGCGTTTAGGATGCCCGCAGCGCAGCCGGCATGGTACTTGTTGCGTATCTCGCTGCGTATGGAATCTGGGATGAAATCGTGCCAGCCGTTGACGATCTCGTTGAGGAACGTGGGCGAGACCGTGTTGATGAAGTGGGCGGCGAATATGCCGGAAGCCTGCAGGTCGATGGGATTGGAATCCCTCGATTCGAAATAGTTGTACGGCAGGCGCGACATGTAGAGGTTCTGCCAGAACTCCGCCGCATCGATACCCGCATCCTCCACCTCGGCCAGCGTGAGCTTGTGCGTATGTATGTTGTGCACCGTGAAGAGGCACGGAATGCCCATGCGGCGCGCGGCGGCAGGCACAAGACCTGTCATCCAGTCGTTGCAGTGGATGAGATCCGGCTGGACTTCCGGTATGAAATGGTTGATCACTTCGCGCTGGAAGGCAAGCGCCAGTTTCGGGTTGGCGCCGCTCTGCGAGTAGACGCGGTCGCGGTAGTAGAAGCAGCGGTCTTCGGCAAGGTGTATGCGGTCGCTGGTCATGCGGCTCTTGTAGACGCGCAGCTCGTCGGCGACCAGGCGCCCGGTCTCTTCGTGGAACATGCGCCGGTAGTGCGGCAGCGCCACATGCACGTCCGCGCCAAGATCGAAAAGCGCGGCGACCAGAGATGCCGACACGTCGGCCATGCCACCAGCCTTCGCGCTCATCTTCCCCGCAAGGTTGCCCATGCCCTCCGGAAGATAGGTGATCTCTGGCGTCACTATCAAGATTCGCGGCTTCTTGCCTCCATCCTGCGATTTACGACGTGTTGTCATGCTTTCTCGACCCGTAGGTTTGAATGTTCAGATATGATTTCATTATATCATATTTTTACGGCATCGGCACGGACAAATGTAGTATAATGTCCGCCATGCAAAAGTCATACGCCGCCATTACCGTTGCAATTGCGCACGCGCTTGCCTCAGCACAGCCAGTTGACGCCGCATCGCTTGATTCCATCGCGGCATTGCCGCTTCCAGGATGCGAGATCACGCGTTCCGAACTGGACAATGACAGCGGCATCGCATCCGTGGACTACGTGCTGCGGCCGGGCACGGGCTCGTACATACGTTGCACCCTGACGCTTCCTCCTGCCGCGAAATGGAGCGGGCGCTTCCGCGGGTTCGGCAACGGCGGCGCCGCCGGCAACGTGCGCCGCTTCACCGCCGCAGCTCGTGCAGGAGACGCCGCCGCGCATACGGACATGGGATCGTCCCGCGGCATGACTTCGCATGACGCGGTAGTCGATTTCGGGCACCGCGCCACTCACCTCATGACCGTCACGGCAAAGGCGATGACAGAAGCGTACTACGGCCGCAAGATCCGGTACAGCTACTTCCAGGGCAGCTCCACGGGCGGCGGCCAAGGCATACACGAAGCGGAACGCTACCCGGAAGACTATGACGGCATCGTCTCCGGCGTCCCGGCCAACACCCGCCTTCCACTGCACATATACTTCTTCTGGAACTGGCGGCAGCTGCATGACGGACACCGCAAGTTTCTCTTCACGCAGGACGAGTTCGCCGCCGTCGAACAAGCTGCCCTGGACTGGTTTGCCAACAGGGATCCGCCTTTCGCGCGCGGCAAGTTCGTCATGGATCCGCGTTGGACTCCCGAGGCCGAAGCAGGCATCCTCGAACTCGCCGCCGGACGCTGCCCGTCTCTCGGTTCGCCAGACAAGCAGACCCGCCTCCGCAACATGTTCCGAGGACCGTCAATCGGCGGCCGGCACATCCATTCCGGCATCCCCTTCGGCGCTTCGATCTCCGCCGCATACGGCAACCAGTGGATGCTGTACTGGTGGCAGGCGCTCCATGGCAAGAGCGAGATCCAGGAGACGACGGACGACGAACTGCTCGCGATGGAAAAGGCGTGGAGCGGCGATTTCAACGCATGTTCCGGCAACCTGTCCGCATTCTTCGCGCGCGGCGGCAAGCTGCTGGTGTATGGCGGCCTTGAAGATTCCATCGTGCCCTTCCCGTCGATGGTAGATTGGTATGAAAAAGCTGCGGCCATAGCCGGAGGCCGCGACAAGCTGGCGGAAAACTGCCGCCTGTATCTGATCCCAGGACGCGCCCATGGCAGCGGCAGATACGTGAAAGGCATCGCCGACGAACTGCAGCTGATCACGCGATGGGTCGAAAACGGAGAACGGCCGGATGCCGTCGCCCTCGCCACACGTGCCGGCGTGAAGCCGTTCGAGCTGAAGCCGTACCCCGAATATTTCAGCACCGCCGGAAATCCCATGCCTGCGGCGACGCCGGAATCGCAGGGCGTGGATTCCGAAGCCGTCGGCAAGTGGATCGACGTGTGCGAAAAGGAGCTTGACGCGCTCCACGGCTTCGTGATAGCGCGGCACGGAAAAATCATCGCAGAAGGCACGTGGGCGCCATACGACACCCTCAACCGCCCGCACATGCTCTATTCGCACTCCAAGAGCTTCACTTCGACGGCGATAGGGTTCCTCGTAGACGACGGGAAGCTCGACCTTGATGCGCGAGTGCTCTCCTTCTTCCCTGACAAAGCCCCTGCCAATCCGTCCGGCAACCTCCGCGCGCTGCGAGTGCGCGATCTTCTCACGATGAACGTAGGAGCCAGCTATACAGACCCGGAACGCAAGGACGTCAGGGGCGACTGGGAGAAGCTGTTCCTGGCAAACGACATCGAAAAGGAGCCCGGTACGGTCTTCAAGTACGACTCGTGCGCCACATACATGCTGGCGGCGATTGTCGAGCGCGTGTCAGGACGGAAACTGATGGACTTCCTGAAGATGCGCCTCTTCGAGCCTCTTGGAATGGCCAGCCCGTGGTCGACCGTGTCCCCGACAGGCGTCGCCTGCGGCGGATGGGGAATGAACATGACCACGCGCGATCTGGCCCGTTTCGGGCAGCTCTACCTCAACGAGGGCGTGTGGGAGGGGAAGCGCATCCTGTCGCGCGAATGGGTACGGCTTGCCACATCGCGCCAGACATGGTCAGGCGCGATCGCAGTCACCGGCGAGGATGGCAGTGACTGGCATCAGGGCTACGGCTTCCAGTTCTGGCGCTGCCGCCACAACGCTTTCCGCGCAGACGGTGCCATGGGGCAGTACACCATAGTCATGCCGGATCAGGATGCCGTCGTCTCCATCAACGCCGGACTCAAGGACATGCAGAAGGAGATCGACACCGTATGGAAACATCTCCTGCCTGCGTTCGGCGAAAAGCCGCTACCGGAAAATCCCGCCGCTCAAAAGAGGCTCGCTGACAAGTGCGCTTCGCTGAAGCTTCCCGTCCAGACAGGTTCCGCAACCGGCGCCAAGCTGCCGGTTGCGAACGCCAACGTGTCGAAAAACCCGTTGAACTACACCCGCGCGACGCTGGACAAGACGCCGCAGGGCTGGACGCTCGTGCGCCCCGACGGCTTTCGCCTGGCCATCGGCGACGGCACATGGGCCGTCACCTCGCACACGTTCGCATCCAGCAATGTCGAACCGCTTTTCACCCTCGTCGGAACACGGGACGTTGCGGCTTCCGGCGCATGGACCGCGCCTGACGTGCTGACCGTACGCTGGCATCTCCTCGGAGCGCCGCAGAACGGAACGTTCACGGTCGGGCCGTAGCACGTCGCCGCCGCAAGGCCATTTCTCCACGGCAACCGCAAGACAGCAGCAATCCCATGAACACTTTGATCACAGGTGCAAGTTCAGGAATCGGGGCGGCGCTCGCCCGCGCGTGCGCCGCGCGAGGAGACCGCCTTTTCCTGTGCGGACGGAACGCGGAACGTCTCGATTCAATCGCAGCAGTCTGCCGCGACTCCGGAACAACCGTACATGCGCAGGTCGTAGACGTTTCCGACGCCGATGCCACGCGGCGCTGGATGCGGGAATGCGAAGCCCAGGCCCCGCTCGACCGCGTGTTTGCGAATGCAGGCGTTTCCACAGGGCAGGAAACCGAGGCCAACATCCGCCGGACCTTCGCCGTCAACGTAGGCGGATGCGTCAATACCGTCCTGCCCGCCATCGAGCTGTTCCGGGCGCGCAGGCCTGACGATGGCGGACCGATCCCCGGCAGCCCGCAGATCGTGATCACCGCCTCGATAGCCGGCTATGGACCGCTCAAGGCGTGTCCCGCCTACGCCGCCACGAAAAGCTGCGTCAAGACATGGGGTCTGTCCCTGCGCGGCATGCTGGCGCCGGAGGGCATACGCGTGTCCGTGGTCTGCCCCGGCTTCGTACGTTCCCGCATAACAGACGGCAACACGTGCCCCATGCCGTTTTTCATGGAGGCGGAAAAGGCGGCGGAAATCATTCTCCGCCGTGCAGACGGAAACATCGGCCTGATCGCATTTCCATGGCCGATGCGCCTGGCCACATGGTTCATGTCCACGCTCCCCTGCCGGCTGAACGAATTCATAAACCGGTTCCTTCCGAAGAAGGTTCTATAGGCGGACATGAAATTCCATGCCGCCGCCGGCGCCCGTCAGTACTGGCGAACCTTGCCGTACCGGCTGTTGCCCTTGATCAACGCGTCCAGCGCATCGACTTCAGCCTGCGGATAGGTGTTTTTCGACACAGTCAGGCTCTTCAATCCCCTGCAAGCCTGGAGTGGTACGAGCGAAGGCACGCCCGGTACGCCTTGGATGTCCAGATCGGACAGCTTCTGCAGGGAATATACGGCGTCAAAGTTCCGAACGCCCTTCTTGGGCTTTGAGATTGAAAACTTCTCCACGAGCGGCGCAGACCGCAGGAATGCGAGATCTACATCCTCTACCGCGCCATTCAGCGAGACTTCCTTGAGCCTGGGCAACGTGCCGAGCACCGCCGTGTTCGAGTAGGCGCTGCCAGGCAGTTCCACCTTCTCGAGATTCTTGCAGGCGGAGAGGAAGGAAAGATCGCCCAGGGTCGTGGACATGCTGTCGCCACACATGTTCCATCCCTTGAACTTCTTCAAGCCCGCTACGGTTCCTATCGCCGCGATGTCATCGAGCTTCTCGGCGAATATCTGCAGATCCTCCGCCGCCGGCACGCGACGCAGCCAGGAAAGCGACGTCATCTTGGAAAGTCCGCCGTGGAACACCTTCACCTGCTTAAGGTCGCCGAGCGAATCGTATAGCGCCGGATCGGCCTTCGTCGCGTAGTAGTCGATCGTGCGCAGCTTGGGACATGCTGCAAGCGGAGTGAACGGGCCGCTGAAGCTGGCGCCGTACAGATCCAGGGCCTCGAGCGACGGCAGGCTGCCGAGCGGCGTGAAGTCGCCGACCGTACAGTACTGGAGGCTCAATTTCTGGAGACCCGCAAGCCCTGCCAGCGGCTTCATGTCGGAACAGTCCACCTTGGACAGGTAGATCGCCTTTGCCCTGCGCAGGAGAGCGAACGGGGCAAGCGTGGTGAGATTCGATTTGCGCACGTCCACGTTCGACGCCTGGTGGAACGCCGCCAATGTCGCGGCAACCGTCGCATCGTCCACCTCCTCGAACCTGATATTGGTGCCGGAGAGGTCGCGACGCTGCGCGACATAGGCGTTCCTGGCCTCGAGTATCTGTTCCGGCGTGGCAGGCTTTTTCACGTATACGGTTCCGTATTTAACTTCGGGAACTGCCGTATCGGTCGCCGTCGTGCGCATCCCTGCGAATGCGGAGATCGCCGCCGCGTCGGGAGCCGGGATGGCGGACACTTGCGACACGACACCCTGCACTGATGGCGCGGGCGCCTGTGGCGTCGCCGTCGCCTGTGGCGTCTCGGCAGCCGGCGGAACCGAAACCGGCTGCGCAGCCGGAGCCGCGGCAGGCTTTCCGTTGATGATGTCGCCGACTGCATTTACCGTTTCCACTGTCTTTTGCACTTTGTTGAGAGTATCCCAAAATCCACCGTAGACGGCGGAAGCAGCGAGAATTGCGGCGAAGACGATTTGATTTTTCATGGCAGTTTCCTTTGCGTCGTATTCTAGCAAAACCGAATCACCCTCGACAAGTCCCCGTTTCTACCTTTCGTTTTTTGCCGTTTACCGTGCCGTACGGGGGAAAAGATGGTACAATATGCATGTCCTTGAAATAAAGAGTTGTAGTGCCATGAATGCCGAATTGCTGCCTCGCCTTCTTGAATTTGCCATGCTGTTCTGCTTCGGATTCTCGTGGCCGTTCGCAATCGCCAAGACGTTTCGCGCCAAGCGTGTGGACGGCAAGAGTCCGGCGTTCGAGATAATCGTCATAATCGGTTATCTCTTCGGCATCGCCAGCCACCTGATCAGCGACCGCAGCTGGGTGGTATGGGTATATCTGATCGACATCGCGCTCGTTTCGACGGACCTTGTCCTTTATTTCCGCTATTCCATGAAGAGCGTCGGCCGTCAGGGCGAAACTGGAGGAGCAGCATGAATTCGAACGATTATTTCGCCTCGTTGCTTGGCGGCGCGCCGGGGAAGACGCCAGCACGCCGTACTACAGTCGTAACGCCGGGAACGATCGCCAAAGTCCGTCAGGAGCAGGCGGCAGATGCTTTTGCGGCGGAACGCAACCAGCTGCTTGCCGCCCAGGACGCCCTTAAGGACGAACTTGACGCGCAGCGCGAAGCCAGCGAATCGCTGGCGCGCGACCTTGCAGTCGTTCGCGACGAACTTCAAAGCGCAAGGGAGAACGCCCGGCGCGAAAGCGATGCGATGCTTGCGCGCATCGCCGCCGCAGAAGCCGATGCGGCGGCAGCGCGCGACGAACTGGTGGCCGAACGGGCAAAACCGCATGTCGATGAAAGTCTTGCTGCGGAGAACGCAGCCAAGGACCGGGAAATCGCCCGTCTCCACGAGCTGCTTGAAGATGCCCAGCGAACCTCCCTCTCGTCGTCGGTGCTGTTGGACAAGCCGGCGACGCTCGGTGAAAAGTTCACAGGAGAGGTTCGCGAACACGTGCTGGCAACGCTCGCCGCGGCATGTGAGGCCGCGGAAGCCGGCGGACGCGACAGGCGCTCGCGCATTCTGGAGGCCGTGCTGTGCGCAAATCCCGCGTCTGGGGAGCTGGATCGCCGCCGAGAAGCCGTGCGGCAGATCGTCAAGGATGCCGGGACGAACCTTGACGACCGGTCTATCTCAGATCTGGAGAAGCTTGGGTTTCGCTACATCAGCGGCAAGAACCACCACAAGCTCGAATGGGCCGGAATCCGCTTTCCTGTCGCAAAGACGCCGAGCGACCACCGCAGCTGCCTCAATTCGGCCGCAGAGATCGTCAACCGCGTCTTCTAGAGGGACTGAAGGAATGCCTGATGCGAAAAAAGGCGGCCTCCGCGGAGGCCGCCTTCCTCTTTTGCCAGTTCAAGCGAACCGCCGTGTCAGAACGAGGCGGAAAGCGCAAGACCGCCGTAGAAGTTCCACGAGTGGTTGCAACCGTGGCCCCACTCGGCGTTGTGGGCGCGCGCACCCTCGCGCATGTTCGAGTCCAGCCAGTAGTCGCTGTAGGCCACATAGCCGGTGAGGGCGAGGCCCGGCGCGAAGTTCCACGTCAGCTCGCCCATGATGGTGGTGTCCATGAGGCCGCCATGGTCAAGCGCCTCGTCGGATCCCTTGTGCTTGGGGAAGTATCCGCGGACGCGCTGCGTGTTGCCCAAGCCCTGCCCGACCGAAGGCGTGAACGCCAGAACGGGGTCGTCGTCCTCGCTTTCGCCGTCGACAAGCGCAAACTCGTGAGCGAGACTGAGGTTCACATAGGTGCCGTCGTCGGCCATCAGGTCGCGTTCGATCGCGAGCGTAGGCTCAAGCCAGTGTCCGCCAAGCGTCAGCTCGAGGTTGAAGTACTGCGTGTCGTCCATGCAGTCTGCGCCATCCTCGTCCTTGTAGCGGCGGATGTACTCGTAGATGTAGTTGAAGTCGAATCCGAGCGTGCCGACGTCATCGCCGAGATCGAACTCGTGGGCGAGACCCACGATCGCATCGAGTGTTGTGTACTTGCCTGCACGGTTGCCGTATCCGCCACGCTTGCCGTTGGCCTTCGTGACGTCGAAGATCGACTCCACGCTGAAGTAGACCCAATCGAAGAAGGTCATCGTCGCGCTCGGGGTGACGATCGGGTCCTTGCCGTCGATGACGCCGTAGGTCATGTACCTTGAATCGAAGGCCACTCCCACCTCGGTGCTGACTATCGGCGTCTCTCCGAAGGTCACGCCCTCGCCTGGCGCCCACGACAGCTCGGAAGTTTCCTCCGCCGCCGGCTTGGCCTCATCTGCCAGCGCCCCTGCAACGAGGCCGACTGCACAGAATGCCGCAATCATGTGCTTTGAATTCATGTCATTTTCCTTTGTTGTTTTACGCCCGGATCCTTTGGCCGGGAAACCGACACAAGTTTACCATAACTAACTAACCGTCGCAAGCGGGAAATTTCGCCTAGGTAAACTTTTTGCGTCTGGCCGTCCGTCACTTTTCCTGGCCGCCGCGCGACGGGTCGTCCTTCTTCAGCGGGACGACCGGCGGAATTCGCACCTCGAGGCCGTCGATGCGCAGGTTCTCCACGTTGGCGGCCTCCACCATCTTCGCGCGCACCCTGCCGATTTTCACGTCTTCCAGGGTGAAGTCGCGCGCGGGGAGCTCGGGATCGCCGCGCAACATCGCCACGCTGCCCGCCTCGCCGATGTCGATATGCCTCGCCGCGACGTTGCGCAACCAGCTACGGCAGACGATACCACATCCCGTTGCGGAATGCAAACGGAATCGAAAAAAAAAAGAGTCCGGCTGAAGCCGGACTCTCCTCTTTGCGTACCGGACGTACGCATCTGCCTACCAGCGTGTGTCACCGCGGTCGCGATCGCGACGGCCATAACCATAGCCGCCACGTCCACCACCGCCACGACGGTCTCCACGGTCGCGATCGGAACGCGGAGGTTTGGGCTGGGACTCGTTCACACGCACCGGACGGCCGTCAAGCGGCTGCCCGTTCAGCGCGTCGATAGCCGCCTGCGCCTGTGTGCGATCCGGCATCTCTACGAAACCGAATCCCTTGGAGCGACCGGTCATGCGATCAGTCACTACGCGCGCGGAGGTAACTTCGCCGTACGCCGCAAACGCCGCTTTGAGACCTTCGTCGGTCGTGGCGTACGCCAGGTTACCAACATAGATGTCCATACTTGCTATATCCTTCTTGTCACTTGTACAGAACCGCGTTTCGACACACGCCTTGCACGATTCATGCTGGATATTCTACACAAACATTTTCACGCCGTCAAGTGGGCTTTGTCCGATTTCGCATATTCATTGGACGATGCTCCGTCAGATGCCGAAGACGTAGCAGAGCACTGCCAGAAATCCGTCTGAAACGGCAATCGCGACAATGCCCCCCACCACCGCATTCGTCGCCGCCACGCCTACTCCATCTGCCGTGTTGCGCGTACGCATGCCGGCGCTGCAGCCGATGAGCCCCACCAGCAGGCCGAACAGGGCGGCTTTCGCGAGGCCGAGCGATATGGTGAAGATCGAGGAGGCGTTTGCGACGTGGTTCCAGAACACGACCGTAGGAACGTCCATCAGGCGCAGCACGATCGCGCCCCCAACCAGGCCGGCTAGTTCCGCGAAGATTGTCAGCACCGGCATGGCGAGCATCGCCGCCAGCACGCGCGGAAGCACGAGGAACTGCACGGGCGGCAGTCCGAACGTGGTAAGCGCATCCAGCTCCTCGTCCACCTTCATCGTGCCGATCTCGGCGGCGAACGCGCTCCCGCTCCGCCCCGCAAGAATGATTGCCGTCACCAGCGGCCCCAGTTCGCGAAAAAGTCCTATGGCAATGAGGTCTGCGACATAAACCTCCACGCCGAACATCTGGAGCGACGCCGCCGATTCGAAAGCAAGGATCAGGCCCAGGAGAAAACCGATCAGAGTGGTGATGGGCAGTCCGTCCACGCCCGCGCGTTCGAAGGCCAGCGCCGAATCGCGGAACCGGAAACGCCCGGGATGGCGAAAAAGGCTTACCGCCCAGACGGCGGTTTCTCCGAGGAAAGCCGCCCCCTCCATGAAGTTTCTCCACCATCCGCACATGTGCTTCCCTATCGCAGATACGATCGGCAGACGCCTGTGGGACTCGTCATGCGCAACAGCATCGCCACGATATGAGGTAAAGTCGTAGCGGGTGCGAATCGGCTCTAGAATGCCGTTTGGATCAACAGCCTTGATGACGAGTTCGCGGGCGGAGGCATGCCTGTCCAGCGCCACGAAGAACGCCTCGAACGCCGCACTCGCTTCATCCAGGGCTGAAACGTCCAGCAGGACTTCCGCCCCCTTCTTCTGCCGGTCTACGTGCCGCAGATCTCCCCACGCACGTGCGATCTCGTCCGCGCCTGCGTCTCTTACCAGAATCCGGATCATCTGGTCTCCACGCCGGAATATCCAGGGACAAGCGACTTCAATGCCGCCAGATATGCCTCTGCCGCATCGGTGCGACCGTCCCTGACGGCCTGCCGGATAAGGTTTTCCAACCGCGCAACGATTTCTTTTCCAGTTTCATTTACATGTTCGGCTTCGGCCTTTTCCATAGCCTTGCCTGCCTGGAGAAGACGCCTGTCGGCCACCGACAGCGGCTTTTCCGGGGCGGCAGGCACGCCTTCGCGCAGGATGCGGCGGCGTACGGCCTCTTCTTCCGCATACTGCGCATCCTTCTTCGCCATCTCTGCCAGTTCCGCCTCGCGTACGGCCTCGTTCTGCGCCATCAGCTGCATGAGCGTCTTGTTCGGGCGCGTCTCCTCTTCCCTGCGGCGCAACTCCTCCTGCAGCTGCTGCACCTCGATCAGCCTTGCAGCATAGTCGACCTTTTGCAGCGCCAATACGTTGCTCGCCGCAAGCGTCTTCTGGAGATCAAGCTCCACCATGTGCGCGGCAACCTTCGCCTTCTCCAGCTCCGCCTGCCTCGCCGCGTTGGTGGCCGCAGCCTGTTCGGCAAGCGCCTCGGCGGCGGCCTTCTTCGCTTCGGCGGCCTTGCGTTCGGCCTCCGCCTTGCGCATCATGGCCAATGCGGACTCCTTTTCCGCCTCCGCCTTCCTCGCATCGTCCGCCTTTGCGGATGCGAGCGCCTTGGCTTCCGCCTCTGCAGCCAGTTTCGCCTGCCGTTCGTTCAAGGTCGCCGTCTCGCGCGCCTTCGCCGCCGAAGCTTCCGAAACAGCAGTCTTCCGTTTGGCCTCGGCCGTCCTCTGCTCGGCTTCGGCCTTCTTCTGCGCCGCTTCCGCCTTGCGCGCCACGAGCTCAAGCTCCTGGTTCTTCTGCTCGCCGGTCTTCACGTATGTGTAGGCCGCGCCGCCAACCAGCATTGCGGCAACTATTATGACAAGTGCGTATTTCACGTCTGCCGCCCTCACTTGTCCTTCTTCGGCTGCTCAGGCTTCGGCTGCTCGGCAACAGGCTTGGGAGGGACGCGCTCCTGCGCGTCCGCATGGGGAGCCGTCGTCTCGGCGGCGGTCGCGCTGGAGCGCGACCCTCCCGCTTTCTCCGCCTCCTTCAGCGCCTCGGCGTCCTTGCGCAACGTCTCGCCGGCAGGCAGTGGCTTGCCCTTCTCCTGCTGCTCCTTTATGAACTTGTTGTACTCGTTGTCGCGCATCGCGGCGGCATCGGCGTCCCGCACCGCCTTGTCGGCCTTCTCCATGTCCTTTTTCCTCAAGGCATCGACGAACTCCTTCAGGTTCTTCTGCTCCTCGACCTGCTTCTCGAACGCTTCCTTTTCTTCCTTTTCAAGTTCTTCCTTGTGGATATCGAGCCATTCCTTGCGTTCTGCTTCGCTCATGTTCTCGAGCTTGCGGGCGCGCTCCATCTTCGCCTTCTCGATGGCGAGCTTCGTCCTGCGCTCCTCGTCCTGCTTCTTCCATTCAGACTGGAATCTGCGCAGCTGCTCCTTGCGCGAGACGGGATCTGCCAGCGGCGACGCGCTCCAACCGTGGTCGTCCCACGGATGCGGATCGGAAAGTGCCTTCTTGCGGCGATGGGCCTCCAGCTGCGCGGACTCCTCGTCGTCCAGCACGTATGGCGTAAGAAACACCAGCAGTTCCTTGCGCCCCTCCGACTGCTCCACGGAGCCGAACAGCCACTTCCCTATCCATGGAATGTCCTTGAGGAACGGTATGCCCGATTCCTTCTCCGTCACCGTGGTCTCCGTCAAGCCGCCGAACACGACAGTCTGCATGTTTTCAAGCCTGACATCTGCAGACATCTTGCGGGTGGCCGGCACGTCTATGGTCCTGTTCTCGTAGGCCTGCCCGACCGGCGAAAGCATGGTCTGGGATTCGCTCACCTGCGAATACTCCTCTTCGACGGTAAGCATCACCGTTCCGTTCGGATTGATCTTCGGCGTTATCTTGAGCGTGATGCCGATGTCCTTCGCCGAATAGTTCGGGGAAGGAAGTCCGCTTCCCGCATAGCTCGATGACACGGCTGACCAGCCCGTCAAGAACTGGCGGGACGACGTCGCCTCTATCGTCGCCTCCTTGTTGTCTACGGTCATGACTATGGGCGAGGCTATGTATTTGGCGTGGTTGTCCGTTTTAGAAGCCTGGATGACCGCCGCAAGATTAAGCTTGTCGGATTTCAGATAGTAGTTGATGCCGCTGCCGATCGGGTTCATGCCCAGCGCAGCCTCTGTCGCGTTTGTCGCGACAGACGTGAAAAGCCCCTGCAGCGCGGTCGTAGATCCAAGCGTGTCGCCGGAACCGCCGCCGCCCAGCATGTAGCCGCGATCGCTGCGACCGTTGTTGAAAAAGCCGTCGCGGACGACACGGCGCGCCATCACCGGCAGGGCGGTGTTCGCAACGTAGTTCACTCCATCGGAACCCGTTATAGATCCGCCTTCGTACGTCTGCCCTATGATGTTGTCGTTGCCGTCCTGCACATAGTACAAGTTGCGCCCGTAGCGGTCTGTAACCTGCTGGGACTCGCGGTAGCGGCCCCGCTGCACCCAGTCGATGCCGGTCTTGAGCTCGTCGCCGAGCGTGATTTCGATGATCACCGTCTCAATCAGCACCTGGGAGAGCTTCACGTCCATGTTGTCGATCACTTCGCGTATCGCGCGCATGTCGGCCTTGCGCGCCATGACGACGATGCCGTTGATGCGCTTGTCGGCAAGGACCTTGACGTTGTCCTTGTTCAGTTCGCCGAGGCGCGAGGCGTTTGCGTTCTGGAAGGTGGGGTTGTTTGCCGCTCCCGGACGGCGCGTCTGCGCTGCTCCAGTGCCTGTCGTTCCGCGCGTCAGGTTGCTGTTGGCGGCGCCCCCCTTCTGCGTGTTGGCGTTCGTGTTGTTCTTCGTCTGCGATGACGAGCCGCCAGAGGCCCCGATCAGGTCGTTGAGCATGGACTCCACGTCCTCGGCGTCTGCGTACTTCAGCCGGATCACGTCTATCTGCACCTCCGGCGTGGTCTCGACGTCCAGTGTCTGGATGACCTTGTCGAAGAAGTCCATGTTGGACTTGTTCGTGATGACGATGAGCTTGTTAGACCGTTCGTCGGCGAGGATGAGCACCTTGCCGCGGATCATGCCGCGGTCGGCGTCGGAGACCGCTGCCACGAGGTTTGCGTTGGGCGTGTTCTGCGGCGGTTCGTTTCTCTGCACGCCCGGACGGTTGTTGAGGTTCAGGAGCCGGCCAGGCTGGACGGGCGCGGCATTCTTCCCGAAGCCGAGTCCGCCGGACGTCTTGGCGCCGGACGTCTCCTTCTGCGAATCCTTCTGCGACTCGGTGACGATCGTCTCTAGGGCCGTCTTGATGTCGGCCGCCACGGCGTACTCGATCTGCCGCACGAACACGTCTTCCGTCACCGGCGTGGCCACGTCCAGCTCCTTGATAACCTCTAGCATGCGGTTGATGTTCTCCTGCGTGTCGGTGACGAGGATCGTGTTCGTGCGCTCGAACACCTGGAAGAGTCCGTTTGGATCCTTGAACCCCTCTATGGCCTTCTGGGCTTCCTCTGCGGTGATATGCTCAAGCCTGATCATCTGGCTGATCACGCGTCCCTTCTCGGGATGCGGCTTGCCTGGCATGTTCAGGAGTATCGGGTTGCCCTGTGTGCGCAGCGTCTTGCGCTGGAGCGCTCGCAGGAACTTGTCGCCGAACGGCTCCAGCACCACGCCGTTCATCGTGAGCGTCACCTCTATCGCTTCAAGATACTCGTCCTTCGTCAGAAGCTGCCCCTCCAGCGACTTCAGGGTGATCGTGTTCTTCGGCAGATCCGGAGCGGGGATGATGGTCTTGCCGCACTGTTCGGCATAGGCGTCAAGCACCAGCTCCAGCGGAGCCTGGTTGAAGACGAGCGCCGGTACTCCGTTCGTGCCCTTTGGAGCGTTCCTTATCGCATCCCTCGCCTCGTCGGCGGTGGGGGCGGCCTCCTGCCGCGCGGCCGGCGCGGCGGAACGGTTGCCGAGACGGCGGTTCGTCTGAAGCAGCGGACTGCGTGCCTGTCCCCACACGCCGAAGGTCAGCATCCCTGCACAGATCGCCAACAGAAATCTATTCATTTGTCTTTTCCTTCCTCGCGCAGATATGCGCAGCAGATAGTCATCTTGCCTTTCAAGTATCCGGTGTTTCGCCCGGACGTGGCCACGCCTATCGAACGGACGTCGAACATCGCATGGTCCGCCGTCTCCAGCGCATGCATGAATTTCACAAGGCTGCCCAGCGACGCCGTCCATTCAATCTCCACATCCAGCTTGCTGAGCACGTCCTCATGCTCCTCCTTGCCTGGCTTCTTGCCGCTGATGGCCACGTTGTTCCGTTCCGCCATGGCGGTAAGCATCGCCATCCAGTGGGTGTCGGACGGGCTGTCCTCGGGAAGAACGGGGATCTTCTCCTGCTCCTCCTCGTACTGCGCCTGCAGGACATCCCTCTTCGATATGAGCATCGTCTCCTTGCGGTACGTCTTCACTGCAGACTCGTACGACCTGATCGCCTTCGTCCAGTCGCGGTCGAACTTCATGAACCACATTATGACCGCAAGCCCGTAGAGCGCCAGCACCGCCACCACAAGCACTATCGCGCGATCTCGCAACGAGAGATTTCCCATCACTGCGTCCTCCTGCGCGTCTGCGTCCTCGCCGCAGGCTCGTCGTCGTCAGGGGCCTTCAGCACCGCATCGAGCCTGAACTTGTTCTGCCTGAGGCCGGACAGCTCCACGCCGCCCGGAAACATCTTCGACCCCTCCTCGTCGTCGTTGCGCAGCGCGAACAGCGCGTTTTTGTAGTCGTAGACGATCGTATCCTGGTCCACGTCCCCCTGCACGAAAACAGAATCGCCTCGCGTATAGCGGAATTCCCGCAGGCGCGCTCCGTCGGGCAGCGCGTCGGAGATGTGCTTCAACAGCATGAGCGCCCCGTGTTCGCGATCGTTGTATCCCTGCACCATCTTGAGTTTCGTCTCGATGCTCTTCACTGCGCGATAGGCCGACTGGTGGCGTTTGGACTGAGCCACCTGCCTCGCCGCAAGCTGCCCGTATGCGAACGGCACGCCGAAGAACGTGCCCATGGCCAGCAGCCATATGGCCATCGCCGCCGAAATGCCGATGGTCAGCTTCTTCTTGAAACGTGATTCGCGCAACGCCATCGCCCACTCCTCGGGCGTGGCATCGAAAGTCGCACCCTCCACCGAACGCTGCGCGACCCCCTCCACCGACTCGTACTCGTCCATCGACGCGTCTGCGACCCGGACCGGACCGAACGCCGCCAGACGCTCCAGAAACGCTTTGTCCAGCGGAGCGCTGGAGAACACGACCACGTCATCTATCGTCCGCACTCCGCCTGCATGTTCGCCCTGCAGGAGCGAAAGCGTCACGTCACGCGCCAGCTCCTCTGGCGTGCGCACGGCAGAGCCTAGCCCGCGCAGGAAGACAGGTGCGCCGTCGTCCAGCACCAGGATGTCCCACCCGTCGTCAATGTTCATCAGGACAAGCCGGCGTGAAGCGCCCTCCTTGGCGCATATCTGCGGCCAGAACGCCCTCAGGCGCCCGAAAGCCGTAATGTCCGTACGCGTTACGCACACTTTCGCCGCCGCAAGCGCGTCTGAAATGTCTGCGGCCGCCTCGGACGGAAGCGCCGCCACTGCGGACACTATTTCCTTGTCCGTTTCCGCCACGGTCTCCACGCCCACCACCAGAGGTTCATCAGGGAAAGGTGAAATCGCCTCCAGTTCCGCCTGCGCCTTCTCCAAAAGATCGTCGTGCTCGTCCACAGGCGTCCTGACCACCTTCACAAGCAGCCTGGAAAGCGGGACGGAAAGTATGAATTCGCGAGTCTTGAAAGTCTGCGCCGCCTCGTGGAACGCCAGGGCCATCCTGTCTGCCGCAGACATGTCTTCGCCTGCTTCTTCCGGCAAGTCCTGATCTCCGGCCGGCGTGCCGGGGCCGGACTCCACATCTCCGGAAACCTGTTTGTCGCCGGTTTCCTCTTTGAGAGACCACGCTCCAGACGTCTGACGCGCGAAACCGCCGCCAGACTCCACCAGCTTCACGCCTCGCAGGAATGTTCCCTCAAGGGAAAGCGCTGTCACTTCTTTCGCCATTTGCGTTATTATCTCATTTTACACGCGGCCGCGCAAGAACAACATGACGTCCGCAGTGCATATACCATACTATATGCGCATGGCCGGCATCTATGACACGGCGACTACCCTGTTCCCCGGAAGGAACTTCACCCGGCCTTTGAGCCGCAAGCTCACCAGCAGCGTGTTCAGGCGCGCCATAGGCAATTTCGCCGCACGGGATACGGCATCCAAAGTCGCACCTCCATGTGGAATTTCCCTCATTACAACAGCCTCCTCCACAGTAAATGAAGGAGACGGACTGGAAGTTTTCGCGGCCCGCTCCCGGCTTCGAGTGGGCTTCGTCGGCCGGCTGGCGGCCGGCGGAGGCATTTCCCTCCCTAGTGGCGTCAATTCCTCCAGAATGTCATCGACCGATGTCACGAGCCTTGCGCCATCGCGTATCAAAGCGTTGCATCCGGATGCGGTCTTCCAGTCGATACGCCCTGGCACGGCCATCACGGGGCGTCCCTGCTCCGCCGCCCGCGCGCACGTGATAAGCGTACCGCTGCGCTGCGGACACTCCACCGCCACGACGCCATGCGAAATGCCCGAGACGAGGCGGTTCCGTTGCGGAAAGGTCTGGGGATCAGGCCGCCGCCCGAGCGGGAACTCGCTGGCCACGCAACCACCCCGTTCCACCATCTCCCTCGCCAGCGCACGGTTTTCGTTCGGATAGAAGCAGTCCAGCGCACCGCCCAGAATCCCGGCCGTAGCTCCGCCGCCGAGAAGCGCCCCCCGATGGGCCGCGGCATCTATTCCCGCGGCAAGACCCGAGAACACCGCCCATCCCCGCTGGACGAGACCGGCGGCGAAGCGTTCTGCGGTGTCGCGCCCGTATGCCGTCGCCGCCCGAGTGCCGACCAGCGCCACGCCAGCCTTCGAAAGCACCGCCGGATCGCCCGCCACATAGATGGCGAGCGGCGGCGAGGCGATCTCCCTCAAAAGCGGAGGATACGCTTCGTCAAGTTCCGTGACGATCGCGATTTTCATTTTCTCCGCCCGGGCTATTTCCCGCTCCCAATCAGGCGGCTTGCCCTCCCAGTCGAGCTTGTCCGGATAGCGTTCGTAAGCCTCCGCCACGCTTCCATCCGCTTCGGCGGCTAGACGCGCCACTGTCACCGACCCTATGGCCGGAATCATGTTGAATGCGATTCGCGCTTCTCTTTCAGTCATGCAGCCCTTTCCGTGCCTGTGCGACACATGATAGCACAACTGGCGGAGAGATGAAAGAAATGCTATACTTCAAGCCGCATGGGCGTACTGCTGCCATCAGAACGAAAGACCCGCAAGGGCAGGATCTTCCTGGCTCTCGTCTATTCACTCCTGGTTCTGGGTGGATTGACGATGGTGTATCCATTCCTTGTCATGATCGCCGCCAGCTTCTCAGGCCCGTACGACTACCATCGCCACTCCCCGGCCGTACGGGCCCTATGGAGCAGAAGCGACCGATTCATGCGTTCGATATCAACGATCTTCCCGCGTTTTCCCCGCGACGTCTTTCCCGATGCGCCGCAGGGATGGAACAGCTGGATCAGCGTCGCGCGCGACACCGACGGAGTCCGGCGCTTCGCCGAAAGATGGCTGGAACCGGCATGGACGAACCGGGAGGTGTTCATCGAATGGAAACGCATGGCGCAGGAGTTCAGGAAGCGAATCCTCGCACACGACATCGACTACACCACCTGCGCCTACGATCCTCGTGACGTCGCGCCCTTCATCGCCTCCCAGACGACACTCGACGAAATGAACCGCACCTGGCCCGTGCGGTACCGCAGCGTCTTCGACGTCTCCTTTTCAGCCGAATCGAAGATTCCTCTCGGCCATCCCTCCTGGAAACCGCCTAGCGACAATCCGAAATACTGCATGTGGCTGAAATTCAAGGACTCCTACAGGCAACGCATGGTGGCGAACGGAGATTACATCTGCCGCACGCTCCCGTTTCCGCTGGGCGCCGCCACGGAAACCGGCGCCCGCGACATGAGCGGCGTACGCGCGGCGCTGGCCGTCCAGTTCATCGAGCACGGCCGGCGCGACTTCATCCGCAGCGCCTTGGCCAACTACCGGCTCGTTGGCCAGTATCTCTTCCAGCGCGGACGGGCCTTCGGCAACACGTTGATCCTAGTCCTGCTTACGATTCTGGCCCATCTGACCGTCAACCCGCTGGCCGCATACGCCCTTTCGCGCTTCAAGATGCGCGGTGTGGAGCAGATCATACTGTTTCTCCTTGCGACCATGGCCTTCCCGACAGCCGTAACCGCCATCCCGGGCTTTCTGCTGGTGCGAGACCTCGGATTGCTGAACACGATTGCCGCGCTTGTGCTGCCGACCGTCGCAAGCGGCATGTCCATATTCATACTCAAGGGATTTTTCGATGCGCTTCCGCGCGAGCTGTACGAAGCAGCCTCCATCGATGGCGCGTCCGAATGGACGGTATTCCGGAAAATCACGCTGCCGATGACCACGCCGATACTGGCAGTCAATGCCCTTCACAGCTTCATCGCCGCGTACAATTCGTGGGAATGGGCTTTTCTCGTATGCCAGAACGAGTCGAAATGGACGCTTGCCGTATGGATGTACCAGATGAGCCAGCAGATGGGCGGACAACCATGGTGCGTGATGGCTGGATTTGTGCTGGTTTCAATTCCCACGGCGGTCGTATTTCTCGCCTGCCAGAAGGTTATACTGCGCGGCATCGTGCTCCCAAGCATGAAATGACGCCACAACTCCGCCACTGCGAAGACTGGTCGGACTGGCGGGGATCGGACCCGCGACCCATTCATTAAAAGTGAATTGCTCTACCAACTGAGCTACAGTCCGGAAGCGGCCCATATTCTAGCACAAACTGCGGAATGACGCAACAGGGAGATTGCCCGGCGAAAGTCGCCGGCGCGCGCATGCGATGCGATTCGATTGCAGTCAGCGAGGCTGCCACTGGAGCCCCGAGATGCGCAGCGCGAAACGGCGGATGCCGTTGTAGCGCGTATTGCGCTTCGACCAGTCAGCGCTGTTGCTGCAGTTGCGCAGATAGCTGGCCACGCCTACGATACGCCCGGCGCGGTTCAGGACGGGACTTCCGCTGTTGCCGGCGACAAACTGCGCATCGACCTCCAGCTCTTGAGGCCCCACTCCGAGGATGCGCCCGCGAATCTCCGTCACCACTCCCCTTCCGTCGCTGTTGCCGAGAACGGTTACGGATTCGCCGATGTCTGGAATGCCGCGCTCCATGGCGAAGGCCGGCAACGGACCGGCAAGCGCGAAACGGACGATGTCCCGGCCGAGCGCCCGCTGGCATGCGCCCAGCTTCAGCACGGTATTGTTGAGCAGCGTCGCCCGCACTTCATCCGTTGGCACGCCTTCGACCACATGGGCGTTCGTATACAGCCAGCATCCGTCGTTCTCGCGCAAGATGAAGCCGGAACCGGCTTTCTTGCCGGCCACGACTACAGCGAGCTTGTCCTTCGCACCGGCGAAACTTCCGGTGCGCTTGCGAAATGCCTGGTCCAGGTAGGCGCTGAAATCGCCCATGCGCCGCCCCATCGCCTCGCTGGCGGCATGCCAGTCTACAGCGGCGCATGGCAGCGAGAACATGGCCAGCGCCGTCGCAAGCCAACGGGGGAAGCGGCAAAAGTGCCGCTTCCCCGAAAGGCGACGCTGGGCCCGACCTCTCACTTGACGACGATCTGTCCGGCCTTGGCGAGCATCTTCGCTTCGACGGACTGGATTTCCGCGAATCCCTGGGAACTGTGCGGATTGAGACCGTTCGACGCCTCCATCGAGCTGTCGGCCTCGTTGTAGATCGTAGCCTTGAGCCCCTTTAGGGATTCGAAGAAGATGTTGCCCTTGTAGAGCCCGAGCGTGACTTCCGCGGTCGCCTTGTCCGCCCACACCTGGATGGCCGCGCGCGCAGCCTGCGTTGCGGGATCGTACCAGCGGCCGTCGTATATCTGGTCGCTGACGAACTTGGAGAGCTTCTGGAAGAGATCCGTAGAGCGGCGGTCCATGACACCTTCGTAGATGTACTTGAGGCCCCAGCTCAGCACCTCCATTCCGGGAGCTTCGTACACGCCGCGGCTCTTGGTGCCGATGATGCGGTTTTCAAGGGCGTGCTTCATGCCGATGCCGTTGCGGCCTCCTATTTCGTTCGCAAGCTTCATCACTTCGAGAGGCGCGAGTTTCTTGCCGTTCACGGCCGTGCAGCGGCCCTTCACGAAAGAGAGCGTCACCTTTTCGATCTTGTTGGGCGCCTTCTCCGGCCACACGCCCATCGTGGGCTTCACGATGCGCATCGAAGTCTCCATGCTCTCCAGATCCTCGGCTTCGTGCGAGAGTCCGGCGAGGTTCGCATCGGTGGAATACTTCTTCTTCGTGCCCACGAACGCCACGATGCCGCGCTTTGCGAGGAATTCGACCATCTGGGTGCGCCCGGGGAAAAGCTTCAGCAGATCTGCGTCTCGCCAAGGGGCGTACACGCCGAACTTCGGATCCATGACGTTGACATAGCGTTCGAAGCGCATCTGGTCGTTGCCGCGGCCCGTTGCGCCATGCACCAGCACGCTGCATCCCGCCTTTTTCATGGCGGGGAGAAGAGCCTTCACCGTCACGGCGCGGGCGATGCCGGTGGAGTTCCAGTAGCCGCCATCGTACATGGCCTGGCACTTGACCGTCTCGAAGCAGATCTCGGCCATGTCCTTGGTCACGTCCACGATCGTGGTCTCCACGCCGGTGGGGGCCATGCGCTTCTTGATGTCGTTTATGTCCTTCTCGTCAGGTTGCCCGACGTTCGCGCTGAACGCCTTCACCTTGACGCCCGCATCCTTGAGGACGCAGCATATTGTCTTAGAATCCAATCCGCCCGACACGCATACGCCGACGGTCTTGCCTTTGAGATCAGCCAATTTCATAGTAATTGCCTTTCGTTTGAAACGAGAGTCGTATTATACCATAATCTCGCGCATCCACTACCGACGAAAATATGCTAAAATACAGACACCGTACGGATCAGTTTCATTGACCAGAAGGAACAGAGAATACATGGCCATGTTCGAAAAACTTTTCTCGATCGACTCGAAACCGGGCGCATTCTTCAGGCGCATCGACTGGACGGCGTTCTGGAGCGCCACCACAATCGCCTTTCTAGTGTACTTCTTCACGCTCGGCCCGTCCGTGGGGCTTGAAGATTCCGGCGAGCTTGCCACGGCAGCCGACCATCTCGGCGTTCCGCATCCTCCGGGCTACCCCTTCTGGTCGCTCTGCTGCTGGATATTCTGCCGCATCTTCAGCTGGGTCACGTACATGGGGCAGCCTACGCCTGCATGGGCGGTCAGCCTGTTCTCCGCCGTGGCCGGCGCCCTTGCGGCGGGTTTCACATCGATGCTGATCTGCCGCAGCGGCTCCGACATGCTGGATTCAATGTCCGCTACGGGCGAGGAAGCTTCCTCTCCTGCCACCTGCTCCGCCGCCTCGCCATTCACACTTTCCGCATTCAACGTCCGCCTTTTTTCGCAACGCAACGCGCTCATGTCTCTTGCCGGAGGCCTGGGCGGATCGCTCGTGTTCGCTTTCTCGCCCGTAGAGTGGTCACAGTCCACGATCGTTGAAATCTACTCGCTAAACGCCCTCTTCCTGATGGCCGTGTTCCTGCTTTCCTACAGATGGATGCGCAAGCCGTCCGACAAGATACTGTGGCTGACCGCGTTCGTCTTCGGCCTGGGCCTTACCAACTACCAGGTGCTACTCCTTGCGGCCGTGCCGCTTGCCATCATCATCGCGCTCCGGAACATCCGCCTGTTCCGCGACTTTGCGATCATCTCCATCCCAGTCGGCCTCACGGCCAAGGTGCTGCAGATCGGCTCGCTCATGAGGGCGAACCGCTACATGTCCGCCGACGTGATCAACAAGTTCGAGCCGCTCTCCAAGACGGACGCGTGCCCGAACGAAATCGTCCTTTGGATCGGCTGCGCCCTGCTGATAGCCGCGCCTCTCGCGGGCATAGTCCTGCGCCGCCGCGGCCAGACGGGCAGGACGCTCCTGAAAGCGGCGCTTGGCACGGGTTTCGCAGGCGTCGGCTTCATGCTGCTGTCGGCGACCGTCTTCGCGGGCAAGGCCGAATGGGCGGATATGAATGCGCAAGCCGTAGCGCCGCTGACAGAGCCTGCCAGGTACGTATGGATAGGCGCCTTTCTCGCCGCGGCATGCGTCTGCGCCCTCGGCGCGGCATTTGCGCCGAAAGAGGCCACGTGCCGCGACAAGCCGGTGTGGAGCTGGCTGGCCGCATCGGGCGTATGCGCTTTCATCGCCATCACGACGGCCGCCGGTTTCAAGGCCGCCGATGCCGCAGGCTACATGGGCGCTCCGTTCGCATGGGGCAAGCCGGTCCTGATGCTGATCGTAGGCCTGGCGGCCGTCGTAGGCCTCGCCATGACCACTCCGCGCGGTCTTGCATTCGCCATTCCGGTGGTGGCGGTGCAGTCTACCGTGTTCATACTGCTGTCGAAAGGCGTGATGAACGGCCTTACGCACCCTGCCAGCTGGTGGTTCGCATGGCCATGCGTATGGAACTTCGTCCTGCTTGGCCTTGCCGCCGTGACGCTGCCGTGCGGACGATCCATCGCCCCGGCGCTGTTCTTCGCCGAGCTTGGCGTGAGCTTCTACGTCTACATGCCTATCGTCAGCGACCTGCGCAACCCGCCGATGAACTGGGGATATCCACGCACATGGGAAGGTTTCAAGCACGCCATCATGCGCGGACAGTACGAGGCGATCAAGATGCCGGACTTCTTCTCTGCCGACGGCTTCAACCTGTTCATGAAACAGCTCGGGTTCTATTTCCAGGACCTCCGCATGCAGTTCACCCTGGTCGCTGCCGCGCTCGCGCTTTTGCCGTTTACGCTCTGGAAGCTCGTGATCCGCAGAAAGTCGCCGGGCGCGGACGACGGACGTGAAGGCGGAGAGCCGCGCACCTTCAGCGCGGCATGGGCCGCCACCGGCCTTTACGTCGTAGTCGCCGTTCTTGTCGTGGTCTTCTCCGAGCTGTTCGAGAACTTGACCGACGGCGAAGTGCCGCTCCGCCTGGACAAGCTGCTGCTGCTCGCGCTCGCCCTGCTCGCGCTCGCCGGACTCGTTGCGATCCTCGTCCGCCAGACGCTCGTCGTCGCAGGCATGATCCGCGGCCAGTCCCCGGATCCTCGATCTTCAATCCTCAATCTCAAATCCAGGTTCTCGTTCCGGTTCCTTGCGGACGACGTCTCCCAGCAGTGGCTTATCGCCGTCGGCGCGTGCTTCGGCCTCATGTCCCTCTTCCTCGTGGCTCTGGCAGGCGTCAAGGGCGACATCCAGGACGGCTTCATCCAAAAGGTGAAGTTCATCTCGTCGCACGGCATGTTCTCGCTCTGGATCGGATATGGCCTCATCGTAGGCCTTGTAGTGGCAAATCGCCTCTTCGCCCGCCTCTGGCCCGGCCATGCGAAGCTCCGCCATCGCCTTTTCAGCCTGTTGTGCGTTCTCGCCGCCCTTACGGCCGCCATACCGGTCTACGAGAACTACACCAACGACAAGCTGGTCTTCGCCATGGGCTCCGCCGAACAGAACGGACATACGTTCGGATGGCAGTTCGGCAACTACCAGCTTCGCGGCGCGAACGCCATCCGCGAGGAGCTGTCGCCCGACGAGGAACCCCTGCCGAACCCGATGTGGCCGGAGGAGATGGAACCGTCGTCGATCTTCTTCGGCGGAACGGATCCGGGGCGTTTCGTCCCCACGTACATGATATATTCCGCGATGGTCCGCCCCGACGTGTATCTCATTACGCAAAACGCCCTCGCCGACGACACCTACATGTCCGTGGAGCGCGACCTCTACGGCGACGAGATATGGATCCCGTCCAAGGAGGACAGCGCAGAATCTTTCAACATCTACGTGAGCGAGGTCCAGAGCGGCAAGCGCCAGGCGAACGCCGACCTCAAGATCGAGAACGGCCGCGTCCAGGTGACGGGCGCGCTCGGCGTGATGGAGATAAACGGCGTTCTGACGAAGATGATGTTCGACCACGAACGCCTGCGCCACGCCTTCTATGTGGAGGAGAGCTACGTAATACAATGGATGTACCCGTACCTCACGCCGCACGGCCTCATAATGAAGATCAACCCCAAGACGCATTCGCTCAACGCGTCCATCATACGCAACGACATGGAATTCTGGGACTGGTACCAGCGCCGTCTGCTCCGCGACCCGGCCTTCCGTCGCGATTTCCCCGCCCAGAAGTCGTTCTCCAAGCTGCGCGCCGCCATAGCAGGCCTTTATGCCCGCTCCGGCCAGATAAACATGGCCGACCAGGCGTTCCGGGAAGCCGTCCTGCTCTATCCGGCATCGCCGGAGGCCACGTTCCGCTACGCGCAGGAAGTCTTGATGCCGCTTCGCAAGTGGAAGTCCGTAAACGACCTGCTCGACTATACCGACCGAGTGGACCCCAACAACGCCCGCACCGGACAGCTCCGCGACTACGTGAAACGCCTGCAGACCGTGACGCAGACCATCTCGACCCTCCAGGCGAAAGCCGCCAAAGGCGCGCTTTCCGTGAACGAGAGCCTTTCCCTTGCACAGGCTTATGTCTCCCTGGGGCAGGGAAACGCCGCAGCAGACACGATCCGCAAGCTTCTGGCCCGCCCGGACGCAAACGTGTTCGACGCTCTCTATCTTTCGGCAAGCATCCTCTCCCAGTGCGGGCAGCGCGGCGATGCCGCAAACGCCATAAAACGCGCGTTGCAGATGTCTCCCGCGAACCTGGATCCGAGAATACGCCGTGAAATGGCCGCCATCCTCGCCGAAGGCGGACTTTACGCCGAGGCGGACGCGTGCCTGAACGAATACCTGCGCACCCAGCCCAAGGACGCCGACGCATGGCTGCAGCTCGCGATCGTCAAGGATGCACTGGGACGGACGCACGAAGCGCAGAACGGAATATACCAGGCGTATCAGGCGGACAAGAACATATTCAACCAGCGCCTGCAGGCCAGCGAGCAGCTCCAGAAGATCGCCGCGCCGCTGTTCAAAAGGCAGTGACGGCAACCGTCGCAGGAAACGCCGCCATGCGAAATACGACATCCGGCATATTCGACCGCACGTTCCATCCTGACGAGGCAAACCAGGCTTTCACCACTGGCCGTCTGCTGGAGACCGGGCGTTACGCCTACCGCCCAGATGACCACCACGGCCCTACGCTATACTACGCGGCAGCCGCATTGCAGAAGGCCGCCGGACACGACACTCTCGCGACGATGGACGGTACTCTTCTGCGATGCACCCCCCTTCTGTTCGCCGTCCTCGCTCTGGTCTTCGGCTTCCTGGCCGTACGCAGGCTCGCAAGGTCGTGGCTCGTGCCATCGCTCTTCGTCCTTCTGCTCGGCACTTCGCCTGTCTTCGTCTTCTTCGCCACCGATTTCATACAGGAGATGCTTCTCGCCTGCTTCACGATGATGATGTTCTGGGCCGGCGTCGGCTACTTCCATTCGCGAACCGCAGGCACGAAACTCAAGCCGGGCTCCTGGGCGCTTCTCTTCGGCATCGCCGCCGGGCTCGCCTTCGCCACCAAGGAGACCAGCCTCATCGCATTCGCCGCCGCCGCGCTCGCAGGAGTTCCGTTCGCCTGGCGATACAGGAAGGACGTTTGGGCAGAGAAACGCGATGCGGCCCTCACGTTCGCCGGATTCGCACTCACCGCCATCCTATTCTTTTCCTCTTTCGCCTCCAACTGGCAGGGCGTGTACAACGCCTTCATCGCCGCGCCGCTATCCTATCTGGGCCGCGCCGCCGGTTCCGCCGCCTCCGCCGGCGCAGCCGACCACGTCCATCCCTGGTGGCAGTACCTCAAGTGGCTGTTCGGTTCCGGCTGGCAGTTCTCGGCCTTGCCCGTTCTCGCGCTTTTTATCGTCTCTTTAAAGCGGCGAAGCTACATCCATGCCTATGCCCTTGCCGTGTTTGCAATATACTCGGCGCTCCCGTACAAAACACCGTGGTGCGCGCTGCAGATTGTCCTGCCCCTCTCTCTCGCGCCGTTCTGCAGCATCGTCGGCCCCATCGGGAAACTGCGGATGGCAGCAACGCCGTTGGTGGCGATGGCTGTCGTCTTCAACATCTGCGGCCTTGGCTGCATGGCGCGCGACCCCGATTCCAAGGACATCCCGTGCAACTACGCCTCGGCCTCGCCCGAGGTGAAGCAGCTCTCCGCCACCGTCGCATCCGCCATGGAGGACGCATCTGGCGACGGACAGACAAACCCGAAGCACGACCCGCCCTTCATCGCCGTCGCCCTTCCTCCAGCAGACACCTGGCCCTTCCCCTGGTACAACCGCCCCTACGAGCCGCAGACAGGATACTGGACGTCATTCGACGACCTGAAGCAGCTTGCCGCCGCCAACATCAAGCCCGCTGTCGTTGTCGTGCCCATGACGGAAGGTCACCTGGTGCAGCCGCTGTTTCCGCACTTGAAGCACACCAAACGCTTCTACATGCGTTCTGGCGTGCGAGTGCGCGTATTCTGGTGACGCGTACCCCTACCCGGCCATAAGACACCGTGTTCGGCAGAAAATGGCGGTAACGCGCGTCCCGCGCCACTGCGAACGCCAGTTTCACTCGTTGGTGGCGTCAAGACCTGCGATAGCGAACGCCGCATCCTTCTGGCGCCATGTAAAGATCGCTATAGCGACATTCTCCGTGCCCGGAGGCACCTCGAAGACGGCGGACACTTCATCGCATCCTTCCCCCAACCGGTGCTTTGGAGCGTCAATCCGCTTGAACGTCTTGCCGCCCGGGCCGCGTGCAAAAAGGACCGTATCCAGTTCGCCATTCCCCTTGGCGCGATAACGCAACAAGAGCCGCGATCCCGGTACCGGCTTGACCACGAACGATACGCCCGAAGCTGCATCGCCCGAAAGCGGTTGCACCGCAATGCCGTCCGCCGTGCGCGAAATCGACGCCTTGCCGAACGGACGCTTCACGTCATCCAGCGTCGCCAGCACACGCCCGCCGCCAGACGGGAAAAGTTTTCCGAACGCAGGCACGTTCTTTACGCGACCGTCCCATCCGCCGCCCCATCTGGCGCTCGATCCGTCCTCCGCCTTTGCGATCGCCACCGCCCGCAACACCTTTCCAGGGGCGTGGATGAACGGATACAGGTCGCTCATCGCAATCTCCACCGTCGCAATCCGCCGCCCTTCCCGCATAGTCGCGCAGCTCCTTGAAAGTGTCTCTCCTGCAGGCGAAAAGTCTGCCGGGATGTCACCCCGCAAGACGGGAGTGCGCGGCTTCACGATTCTTCCGTCTGGAGAAATCGCGAATTCCACGACATCGTCCAGTACCCCGTTGCCCTCCACGTCCAGCGCAAAACGCATTTCGGCAAGCGGTTTCGCGGAGGTGAAGCCGAGCGTGAGGGCATCATCGGCCAGCGAGATGGCGAAAGAGCATTTCAAATTGCCGTTCGTCATGGCGATGGATGGCGCGGAGAATGCGGAAGAATACGCAGCCTCGTCCACGCGTTCCGTCCGCCGGAAATTGTAAAACTCGAAATCGAGGCGGTCTACCGGCGCACCGTAGGCGGATAGTTTTTCAACATCCGGTTTCTCGACGAAATACACCCTGTCGGACGACGCCTCGCTCCATGAAGTTTCGCGCCCCTCCCAATCGATCACACGTCCTCCCGCCTCCACAATTCCACTCTCCCATGCGGGACGGCGCTGGTTGTCGTTCCAGACGAACGCCACGTCTCCTGCGACGCTCGAGAATACGGCGGCCTTCTGCGCACCATCCTCTCCAAAGCACCAAGTTCCTACCTTCCGCACCCGCCCGCGGAAGCGGTCTGTCGCCGTCCGTAGCGCAAGCGCCGCAAGTCGCGGCTCCAGAAAAGGCACGTCGCGAAACAGCCCGCATATCTGCTGTATGCCGCCCGATTCGGCAAAAAACGCCCGGCTTTCAGGAACATGCGTGCCGCAGGTCAATCCGAATCCCGTCACATGGCCGTTGCCCTCGTGCAGCAGGGTTGCAAGATTCTTCAGCATCATGCGGCAGCACTCTTCCTCGTCAGGCGGGTTCGGATTCGTGCAGTTGTATAGCACCGCATGCCATTCCGTTTCGAAATAGGGCTTGTGCTCCGCACCGTGGCGCGTCTCGCAATCGCGGAAGCTCCGCATGTCGTAACCGCAATGCGTGCCCATGGAATCAAACCATTCCACGCCGCCAAGCGCTACAACCCTTTCATAGAACGGAAGGTAGCGCATGCCTATCCCGCCCATCATCACATGGATGGACGGCTTCACCGCCTTCGCAGTCTCGTAAGCGCTCTTGAGAAGTTCTACGAACTGTTCTGGAGACGAGTCGCGCCAGAATACGCTGTAGCCCGGAAGGTGAGGTTCGTTCCATATTTCGACGGTATCGATCTGCGGATAGCGCTTCAGCATGGCCCTGATGAAATCCCGCCACGGGCCGATCTTCTTCGGTGCGTACATGTGCGGTCCCTTGTACGGCCCGTACGTCATGTCTGACGCCGTGGTGTTCCATTCGTGCGTGCCATACACGTTCACGACCTGGCACGACGGCGGGAAACCCGCCGCCTCGGCGTCGGCGAACCATTCGTCCACTCCCCGCCAGTCGCGTACTCCGGGCTTCTTCTCTATGACGTTCGGCGCCATGCTGCAAGTGCGCAGGAATCCGCTCATTCCCAACAGTTTCACCAGGGCGAACTGCTTGCGCCGGTAGTCAGGATGCCTCCGCAGGTTCACGTGGAATCCAAACGAAGGAGATGCGTCTCCATACTCCACCGGACCACACGGCGTAACGGCGATCGCCTGCCTGTCGCGCAGGAATTCGCCCATGCGGAAAAACCTGGAGGGGTCTGTCCCCTCCGGACGGAAGTCGTACGCGAACAGCGTTTCCGACGCGCGTTCCCCCTTGCCTTCGGCGTCGATCCAGTCGAAGGCGACCTCGTACCATCCCGGCTTTTCCGGCCGCCACCTCCATGACGCGCCATCCGCAACAGACGTGTGTACGGCCTTTCCCGCGGAATCTGCGACCGTCGCGCGCAGGCCGGTCTTTCCGTCCGGCAGAATGCCCGTGAAAACGATCTCGTCGCCAAGCTTCATCCAGTTGCCGATATGATCGGAGAGCGGAACGCAATTCCAGTCGATGGATGCGGATTCGATCTTGAAATCACAGTCCTTCACTTGCGGCGCGTCGTATCTGACGAGCATCTTCGCCGTTGCCGCGTCCGCAGGGATCTGGTCTGCGGCGATCGTCGCGGCGAAACGGCACGGCTTGCCCAGCAGATGCCGGGCGACAGGCGGCATGCGGACGCGTGCGCAGGCATCGCGCTTCATATCCTTTCCGTCCGCACCGTAGAAACGCAGGAAAAGCCGTACTTCAGCGCCGATGCCGTCGGTGAATGCAAGCGAAAGAACCGCACCTCTGGCACCTTGCGGCACAGGTTTGGGAATCCCGGCCTGCCGCAAGGCCCCCATCGCAACCCCAGCCGTGAACGCCACCAGTACGGCGACGAGTCCGAATCGCGTCATTTGACAATGAGAACCGTGCCGTTGGCTGTATGCACTACGAGGATTCCGTCCTCTATCGCCGGCACGCTCGCCGGCGACCGTACGCCGTCCACATACACCGACCAAGTGTCGAAGTTGCCCGTGCTCACGGCGTTCGCGATCTTGAGGCCCGTCGCATAGCGGACAGGCAGCTTGCTCCCGGACTGCACGTTAACCAGGTCAAGCCGGCCGTTCGCTGCTGGAGCGAATTTCGTGATCGTGCCGGCTCCGGCGGTGCAATCGACCGTTAGGCCGTTGAACGCGATGTTTCCGTCGGGAATGTCCGAAAGTTCCAGCATCGCTCCGGCATCCACCTGCACGGAACCGAACGTGGTGAAGCGCCAGCCGGCGTTTCGCGAGGAGAACAGATACGGCACGTGCGCATTGTACGTGAAGTCGAACTGGTCGTTCATGCCAGTGCGCCCGAACGTCTGTCCGGTACGCTCGTCAAGAGTCTCCCACGTGCCTTCCTCGCCGGTGGGGCTCGACTGCAACGCCCAGTCCGTCACATTGACGTCACGGTTGTTCACGATGCGGCGGAGATTGTACGACGTCGGCGAGGGAGCGCCCTCCGGAAGCCGCCAGGTCACCGTCTTCCATGTCGCCGGATCTTCAGGATCCAGCATGACGAAGTCGTTCGTGTAGAGTATGCCGCCAGACCAGTTGGCTGCGCCGGAATTAGTACCGGCGGCGAGGACGTCGTACAGGTTCTGCGAAGTCCAGGTGTCTATGATGTTCAGGAAGTGGACGACGTTGCCAGATGTTCCGCCGTTGAGGATCGGGTCTCTGGTGCTGTTGGGATTTATATGGTTGATGATGTAACTATTGTTCCAGTCTGCGACGAACCCCTCCGTGGCGCAGCACTGCCCGTTCTCAAGGGACGAAGCCGTCGTATCTGAAACAGACGACATGACGTTAAAACCGATCGGCGAGAATCCTTCCGGCGAGAACAGGCATATCGTGCCGAGTCCCACCGGCACGTACACCCAGTAGTCTTCGCCGTCGGCAGTCTCGAGGTTGTACGTCTTGCCACGCGCGATCCCAGCATGGTTGTTTGCATTCTCCTTCGCCTTCTTGGCTACGAAACGCCAATATTCGTTGGTGCAGACGGCCCCGCCGAAACGGAGAACGCCGCCCTTCACCCGGAGAGGCGCGCCGTTTGCGTTTTCGGGCGTGAAACACGTGAGGTAGCCGGGACCGGACTTTACGAGCGGTATGGAAGAATCGATGGAGATCGCGCTCGCCGTGGTCACCACATTCGTGGCGGCTCCGTCAGGAATGGAAATGGACACGCCAGGCCCGTAGAAAGCCGTTTCCGCTTCTAGAAGTGAGGAATCGTTGTTGGCAAACGTCAGCGTCGCGTTGGTCACGGCAAGAACTCCTATGCTGACGCGCCCTGTCACGGAAAGAGTGCCGCCGTCCACGACGAGCGACGGAAACGAACCAGGCCCCAGCGTCAACGTGCCTGCGCCAGTCTTCACGTAGTCGATCGTGCCGTCCGTGAAGTCGCCGCAGGCCGAGCCGTCCGCATCGCCGCCGCCGAACACCAGCACTGCTCTCCCCGCAGCGGAGTTGATCACCTGTCCGCCGTTGACAAGCTCCACGCCGTTCACATGCTGCGTCGTGCCGTTCATATCCAGGCGCTGACGTGATTTGGTCAGGTTTTCATCGCCTTCGATCCGCACGATGCCGGTTGCAGGGCCGTATGGCAGCACGTTGGAATACTGCGGCTGCAGGATTCCGAATCCAGTAAGGCGCAAATTGCCGGCGTGTCCCCACACGATGTTCGTCGCGTTGATGAAAAGCGTCTTGTCTTCCGCTATAGAGGATCCATGATCCAGTATCACGTCACAGTCTCCCTCCGTACGGAGGAATCCCTTGCAATTCGCAGGCGAGGAAAAGAGATTGTATTTCGTCTGGGGCGTGGCGAACTTGACGGGCGAGTTGGAATCACCCTTCAGTATGATGTCACCGCCCACCCTCGGCATTGCAAAATACGAATTGTCCCAGAATCCGGCTATTTGTGCCAAGATCGCCTTGCGAGACACGTTGTTGAAGGTTATGCGCATTGGCTTCGAGGTGTCGTTTTTCATGGTAGTCGATCTGAATATGCTGTATCCATCCAATTCCATCACATCGAAGACGTCGCCGTCGGTCTGCGCGTTTGCGCACAGTTCGAATGTCGTGAAGTAGTGCTGGGCATAGGCCAGAACTCCAAGTGACAGCTTGGCGTTTGCGCCACCGCCGTTGCGGCCGACATAGATGCCGCAAGCAGCCGCATTGACATTGTTTTTCTTGTTGCCGTGCAGATTCACCCAGGAGAGATTCATCTGCCCGACATCTCCGGCATCTGGTCCCAATTCGATCGTCGTAAGCGAACTGTCATCCTTTTGTATCCACCAGGAGGGATGATCTGACGATCCGTTGAAATTCAATCCGTTGAAATTCAATATGCCATGAACCGTCACAGATTCGTTGGTGCTGTCGTGTTGCGAGACGTCGCAGTCGCAAGTTTCATCCACGCCTACCACCAACGGCAACGGCCCGTCAGCATACGCAGTCCCCCCGCCTGCCGCAAATAGCGCGATAAGTGCAAATAGCACCCCCCCCCTACGGGAAATGGGTGTTATGCGGACTGGTTTGCGCATGCCTACGCAACACCGTTTCGTCGCAGACATTTCGTACATCGCTTTCATCATCCTGCTCCTCCTCGATAGAAGTTGTACTCTTGCCGAATGTAATACCCCTCCGCGCCGCATACATGAAACAGACACTGAAGGGCTTCGCGGCTGAACTATACCAAATCTTCCCACCTCGCACAAGACGGAAAATCGGTACTACTTGCCGATGCCAAACTCCTCGTCATCCCATACAAGCGGAATCTCGGCGGCATAGCCCCCGAACTTGCCCGCCTTTGGCGCAAAGTAGATGAAAACACGGTAAGGTCGCACATCCCGCGCGACCGGATCCAACTGGGCGGTTTCGACGCAACTGCCGAAATCCGGCACAAGCACGCTCGAGCAACTTGCCGAATACACGATGTCCTTTCCACGCGAATCGACGCCCATGGCAAACTTGCCGCTCGCCGTAACCGCGCCCGACGCCGCGAACCTGAGTGTCACCATGCCATAGATGCCATCATCCGGCATGGTCTCGCGTCCCGCGTAATCATCACCCGGTAGGGGCACGCGTCCCGCGTGCCCGCCAATCTGTACGTTCAGCACCGGTGCCTTAGAGAACGCCCTTGCCTCGCTCTTCCACGGCTCCTTCTTCCACAGATTTTGCCATGCAGTCCATGCCTCGTCCAGGTAGGGCGCGATGCCCCCATCGCGCC
>DFLH01000004.1 GCA_002373695.1 Verrucomicrobia bacterium UBA3624 | reverse complement strand
AGCGCTCGCACAGCCTGTTCGAGCACCCGTAGTGCTTGTTGCTGTCGATCCTGCGGTTCAGCAGCTCCCGCGAGATCGTCGACTCCGACCTCCCGAGCGCCTTGGCTATGCTGGCCACGTTGCTTCCGCAGCCGAGCATGAACTCGATGCGGTTCCTTTCGTCATTGCCCATGTGTTTCATGGTCTTGCTCCTTTCTGTGTTCCGGCACCGACCGGCGGCACCCGCCGCCGAATCTGTCCGTATGCGGAAAGGATACATGAAACCCTGTCCAAAAGTAAACGCGGGTTTCCTTCCTAGGAAGGAATGACGGGAAATGTCCGGCCTTTCAATCCCGTCCCGTGTTCTCAAGGACTAAACGCAAGAGAATCTTGCATTTGCTTCTGGACATCATGCGCCGGAAATTTGCAAATCTTCTAACACTCGCCTAATGGCGGCATGCTATAATACCGCCGAATTTTTCGATAGGAGTCTTGTGGTTGCATGGCAATTGACGTCAAAGAGCTGATGGCGAAGGTGGGGAAGATACGAATCCTCACCAACCGCCTTATCGACGACCAGTTGAGCGGGGATTATCACTCCACGTTCAAGGGGCAGGGCGTCGAATTCGACGAGGTGCGCCCCTACGTGTCTGGCGACGACGTGCGGTCCATCGACTGGAACGTGACCGCGCGCACCGGCGTGCCGTTCATCAAGCGCTTCAGCGAGGAGCGCGAGCTGACGGTCCTGTTTCTCGTGGACATCTCCGGTTCGCAGTCCTACGGCAGCGTGACGCGCTCGAAAGCCGAGCTGGCCGCCGAGGTGGCGAGCCTTCTCGCCCTTACCGCTATCCGAAACCAGGACAAGATAGGTCTCATGCTGTTCTCAGACAAGATCGTGAAGTACATCCCGCCGCGCAAGGGGCGGCAGAGCGTAATGCGGCTCGTCCGCGAAGTGCTCGCCGCCGAGGATGACGCGACGGGCGGTACGGACATTGCCGGCGCGCTTAAATTCCTCAACGGCGTGCAGAAGCGCCGTGCGGTGGTGTTCCTCGTGAGCGACTTTCAGGATATCGGCTATGAAAAGGAGCTTCGCGTGACGGCGCGTCATCACGACGTGATCACCATCCCCGTGAGCGATCCCGCCGAAAGCGAGCTGCCGCAGGCGGGCCTTGCAGAGCTGGAGGATCCGGAAACTGGCGAACTGCTGCTCGTCGATACGTCGGATGGCACGGTCCGTCGCGCCTTTGCAGAGACTGCGGCGGAACAGACTGCCGCCCGCGACAGATTCTTCGCGCGAAACGGCATCGACAATGTGCCGGTCGCTACAGACCGGCCTTACATACAGTCCATCCGGGCCTTGTTCAAGCGGAGGGCCTCGAAGAGGTGAAAGGTAGTATATGCGGTTGATTTTCTGTTTGGCTTGCGTCGCATGTCTGGCGTCTCGCGTCCTGGTCGGCGGACAGGTGGCGGATCTGAGCCGCGATGGCATCGGCATAACGGTAGACGCGGAGCCGGCGGCTGTAGATCCCGGGCGTGACTTCTTCGTGACGGTGACGGTCAAGTCGCCTGCGGGACAGTCGGCCGTGCTGCCCGACCTTCGAACCCGTTTCCAGGGGTTTCAGGTGGCGGAAGACTTTCAGGAGGATCCGCTTTCGGATGCCGATGGAGGTACGACGCTGGTTTCCCGGTGGCGTCTTGTCCCGGAGCCGGTGGCGAAGAAGTATCGTCTTGCGCCCTTTGTGGTCACGGTCGTTCCGTCGTCTGGCTCCGGACGCCAGGCACCTGGCGCCTTCTACACGGCCCCCGTCCTGTTCGCGCCGCCCGCCGCCCGCGAAACCGTTACGGGCGGGATGGAAATATCTCCAAAGCGCGATTTGCCGCCGCTCAGCTGGAAACTGGTGTTCTGCGCTTTGGGGATGGCGCTTGGAGCGATTGGAATCGGGTGCGCCATATGGCTGGTCGTGCGCAAGATCCGCACGATGGTGCGCATCCACCGCATGAGTCCGATCGAGCGCGCTATGTACGAGCTGGAGGTCTTGCTGAAGAAGGGTTTGCCTGGCCGTGGATTCTACAAGGACTTCTACGTGGAACTGACCATGGTGGTGCGCCGCTACATCGAGCGTCGGCATGACGTGCGGGCCCCGAACTTGACGACGGACGAATTCCTGCGGGCCGCTCGCGAGAATTCCGCATTCACGCCGGAAGCCATTGTCGAACTCAAGAACTTCCTGGAATCGGCGGACATGGTCAAGTTCGCAGGCGTTGAAGCCACGCCGGAAATGGCTGATTCGGCAACAGAGAAAGCGCGCGACTACCTGACGACCGATTCGGCGCAACCGCAGGAAGGAGACGCGAGATGAGCTTTGCCTGGCCACTTTGCTTCCTCCTTGCGCTGCCGCTTGCGGCGGCCGCCTGGCGCATGTTGCGCCGCGGTCGCCGTTCAGGCGTCAAGTTCGCGCCAGTGTTTCGCCTTCCGGCGAAGACGGCAGGGTGGCGCGCGCGCGCGGCCAACCTCGCACCATGGCTTTTTCTTGCAGGCGCTGCGCTTCTTGTGGTGGCGGCGTCGCGCCCTCGCCGCGCCCTCTCGCAAGGAAATCGAAATGTGGATGCGATCGCAATTGCAATGACGGTCGACGTCTCGGGATCGATGGAGGCCCTGGACCTGACGCCGAGGGGTACGCGCGACTACAAGACGCGGCTTGACGTGGTGAAGGAGATGTTCGCCAAGTTTGTGGGGACGCGTCCAGACGATCTCATCGGTCTTGTCACGTTCGGAGGATACGCCTCCAGCCGCGCACCGCTGACAGCCGACCATGAGGCGTTGCTTCATGTCCTGAAAGGCGTGGAGATTCCTGCCACGGCATATGACGCCAACGGCCGGCCAATCGATCCCGACGAACAGATGACCGCCATCGGCGATGGCCTCGCAATGGCGCTGGCCCGCCTGAAGAATGCAGAACCAAAGTCCAAGATCGCGATCCTGCTCTCCGATGGCGTGTCCAACGCTGGCGTGGTGGAGCCGGACCAGGCTGCGGCTGCGGCGGAGAAGCTTGGCGTTCGAGTGTATACGATCGGCGTGGGGACCCATTCGCGGCGTACGCCATTCCGCGCAAAAGACATGTTCGGGCGCACGTCCATCGCCTATGCGGACGTGTCGTTCGACGAGTCGCAGCTTAAGTCCATCGCATCCAAGACGCACGCGCGCTACTTCGCGGTGAACGACGCCGACGGCCTCAAGGCCGCGTTGGAGGAAATAGATTCGCTTGAAAAGACCCCGCTCGACCGCACGGTGTACCAGCGATGGCAGGAGTATTTCGCGCCGTTCCTCCTTGTGGGCGTGTTTCTGCTGCTCGTTGCCGTCTCTCTCCAGATGACAGCCTCGCGGCGTCTGGCATGATGCCGTCTTGCCCTTGCCCGTGTCCCGCGCGGTGGCACTTGCCGTTCAGTGCATGGTTTTGATAGAATGCGCGTATGAAAAAGGTCGTGCGTGGCAGAAATGGCTTGTTGAAGGGTGCGGTGGCGCTGGTCGCGTGTCTTGCCTTGCGGGATCCGGGGGTGCACGCGGCACAACTCGTGGTTGGAATCGCCGATATGTGTTCGGTATCGAACCACGTCTCCGTGCAGACGGCCTATACGGAAGCGGTGTCGATGGCGGGCAATCTGCCGATCGTCCTGCCGGCGCAGACGAACCGCGCGGCGGTAGCCCGGCTGCTTGAGACTGTGGACGTACTGCTGTTCTGCGGCGGCGAGGACATCGATCCCGCCCGCTACGGGGCGGAGCCGTCGCCTCGCCTGGGCGCGGTGAACCTGAAGCGCGACGCATGGGAATTCCTGCTGCTGGACGAGGCGGTGAAGCGTCGCCTGCCAGTGGTCGGCATATGCAGGGGATGCCAGCTGATCAACGTCTATTTCGGCGGCACGCTTTGGCAGGACATTCCTTCCGAACGGCCGAGCGAGATTGCCCATCGAGGCAACAAACTCCATCCAGTCAGGATCGTTCCCGGTTCCCGTTTGGCCGGTTGCCTTGGCACGGATCTCATGGACGTCAACTCTTCCCACCATCAGGCCGTGAAGGAACTGGCGCCGGGATTCCGCGCGACCGCCTTTGCTCCTGACGGCATTGTGGAGGCGATTGAAAGCGAGACGCTGCCGGTAGCGGCCGTGCAGTTCCATCCCGAGAAGCTGCTCGTCAACAATGGACGAAGCGAGTTTAGGAAGCTTTTCGTGGACCTGCCCGGATGGGCCGGGGCGAAAAAAGCCACCGGCTTTGCGACATTGACGACGCCGTGCGCATACACGAACGAGGCCGGCGAGGTGCTGCTGTACAGGCGCGCCGAACTTTCCGGTCGCGCGGAAGCGCGACCTTCCCGCGGAGGCGGCACTCGCGACAAGACGCGCTCCGCATCGCTTGTACTGTTTCTCCACGGCGCGGGCGAGCGGGGAAGCGACAATGTCGCGCAGCTGAAGCACGGCGTGTGGCCGATCCTGGACTTCTTCGCGGAAAGGAACGAGCCGGTCTGCCTGCTGGCGCCGCAATGACTCAATGCCCGCCTTTCGCGTGGACTGGCGGCGTCGCGGCGCGGTTGACCAGGTGCACGATGCTGGAGTAGGGAATGCCCGAGTGCGTCGTGAGGCCGATTTCGCAGGTTCGCGAGTTGCTGTAGCCGTGCGTCGCCCCGGCGCGCTCCACCTGTCCGCGCAGCTTGCGCAAGGCCCAAGCGTTCAGGCCGGGATGCGTGAAGCCCTTGTCGCCGGCGAAAGCGCAGCAGCCTATCTCATCGGGCACCAGTACGTTCTTCGCGCAGGCGCGGGCGATGCGAACGATCGAGTCTGCCAATCCCATCCGGCGCGTGGAGCAGGTGACGTGCACGGCCACCGTTTCGTCGACCGGCTCGATCCGCACCTTGTCCAGCACGAACTTCTCTATGAACTCCGCCGGCTCGTATAGGGACAGGCCCTTGATCTTCTCGCGCATGCGGTGCAAGCACGGGCTCTGGTCGCAGAGGACAGGCCACTTGCCATTCTCCGACGCCTTGCGCAGGGCGGCTTCCAGTTCGGCAGTCTTCCGGTCTGCGACTTCCGGCATGCCCTTCGATTCCCAGATGGTGCCACAGCAGAGGTTCGATAGGCCGTCGGGGAAGACGACTTCGTAACCGGCTTTGCCGAGCAGTTCCATTGTTTCCTCCACGAGCGGACGTTCGCCGGGCGCCGCGCCCATCCGCTGGTTGATGCACGAGGGGAAATAGACCACTGTTCCAGACGCCGCCGCGGAAGGGTCGCGCTCCTGCGCGACCGTTTCGTACACCTTGCGCAGGCTGACGCCGCCGGGGGTGGCGGGCGTCCAGAGCGGGATCATGCCGAACGAGCACGTGTGGAGAGCCTTGCAAATCGCACTCATGAAACGTGCGCCGAGAACGCGACGGCCAAGCGATGCCAGACGCAGCGCGGCGCCCGCGCAGCCTGCCACGAGGGCGAAGTGTTCGCCGGAGAACGCGCCGAAGCGGTGCGAGAGGAACGGCTGTTCGCGTTCGCGGATGACGTGGATCAGTTCGCCCGTGTTGATGCCGACAGGACACGACGTGGAACACAATCCGTCGCCGGCGCAGAGATCGCGGCCGATACGCTTGAACTCGCGCGTCAGGCGCTTGGCGGCGCGACGGGCTGCGGGATCGATCTTGCCAAGTTCGCTCAGGCGCGCGATCTCGCGCTGGACCACGATGCGCTGGCGGGATGACATTGCGTATCCGTGCGCCACGCAGTTTACCTCGCAGAAACCGCATTCGATGCAGCGGTCGACGAGCGGATGGAGCTCCGGAAGGGGCTTGAGGTTCTGCACGTACGAAGACTCGTCCTCGTTGAAGATCACGCCTGGATTGAGGATGTTGTCGGGATCGAAGAGGGCCTTGACGTCCTTCATGAGGGAGTATGCGGCGTCGCCCCACTCGCGGCGGACGAACGGCGCCATGTTGCGCCCGGTACCGTGTTCGGCCTTGAGCGAACCATCGTACTTCTCCGTCACCAGCGCCACCACGTCACGCATCATGGCATCGTACTGCGCTACGGCTTTCTGCGTGTCGAAGCGCTGGTTGAGGATGAAATGCCAGTTGCCGTCGAGCGCATGCCCGTAGATGACCGCGTCCGGATAGTTGTGCGCCTTGAAGAGCGTCTGCAGGTCGCCGGTGGCTTCCGCCAGGCGGTCGATAGGCACGGCTATGTCCTCGATGAGGCATGTGGTGCCGATTTCCCTCGTGCCGCCAACGGCCGGAAATATGCCGCTGCGCATCGCCCACCACCGGACGACGGTGGCGGAGTCGGACGTGAAGGCGACCGGGGCTGCCGTTGGGAAGGGCGCGGTTGCGGCTGCGATCCGTGCGCGGCGGTCGGCCAGTTCGGACGCGTCTGCGGCCTCTATCTTCACGAGCAGGGCGCCCGCATCTTCCGGCAAGCCGACTAGCTCGGGGAAATCCTTTTCCACGGCACGCATGGCACGACGGTCGAAGAACTCCGCTGCGCATGCGGCGCCTGTCGGCTTTATGGCTGCAACGGCCTCGCAGGCAGCATGGACGGAAGGGAAAAGCAGAAGCGCAGATTCCGATACCGGTGCGATTTCACCGGTGCGGAAGACGGCCTCCGAGAGAAATGCGAGAGTTCCTTCGCTTCCGGGAATCAGGTGGGCGATGATGTCGAACGGATCGTCGTACTCCACAAACGGCAGGATCGTGAGGCCGGTGACGTTTTTGATCGCATACTTGCGGCGGATGCGAGCGGACAGTTCCTGGTCTGCGCGCGTCCTGTCGCGCAGGGCGAGCAGGCACTTAATGAAATCGGGATGGGATGCGGCGAACGCGGAGCGCGACCCGGGATCGCCCGTGTCCAGAACCGTGCCGTCGGCCAGGACGATCCGCACCGAATCCAGCATGCGGTAGCTGTTGGCGTGCGTGCCGCAGCTCATGCCTGAGGCGTTGTTCATCACGATGCCGCCGACCATTGCGCTCTTGACGGATGCGGGATCGGGTGTGAAACGCCGTCCGTACGGGCGCAGGATCGCATTTACGCGGTCGCCTACGATTCCGGGCTGCAGCCGGATGCGCGCGCCGCCGTCCAACACCTCGAAGCTCTCCCACTTCTTGCCGCAGACCACCAGGAGCGAATCGGTGATGGCCTGGCCCGACAGCGACGTGCCTGCCGCGCGAAAGGTGATCGGGCGTTTCTCCTTGCGGGCACGTGCAAGAATGTCTTGGATGCCGGATTCATCCGCAGGCATCAGCACTTCCCTCGGCAACAGCCGGTAGAACCCGGCGTCTGTTCCCCAGGCCAGTTTTTCGATTTCGCGCGTCATGGTTCCATGATTATAGGAAATCGCATGAATGGGCGCAAGTGGACGGCGGCACATGCCGTCGGCCGGCACATTGAAACGTTAGCACATTGTTAGCGGAAGTCGTTTTGGCTACATTCGCGCTTGCTACGGTGCGGATGATGCGGTATAGTTTGTGCGTCATGAAATTCGTGAATCCGTGGATGCTTGTTCTTGTGGCACTCGTACCGGTGGCGGGTGCGTGGTGGGTGTTTCTGCGCACACGCGCCGAAAAGCGGTTGAGCGGCTTGGTGGCGCCCGCCCTGCAGGGCCGTCTGCTGCCGCGCAACCCCAGGTTGTTCAACGTGCAGGCCGCGCTGATGCTTGCGGGGCTGGCGCTCGTGCTTTTCGCCTCGGCGCGCCCGCAGTGGGGGCATTCGTCGCAGAAGATGCAGGCTCGTACGCGCAACGTGGTGGTGGCGCTTGACGTCTCGCGTTCGATGTTGGCGGCCGATGTGCGGCCGAACCGGCTCGAACGCGCCAAGGCGGACGTAGCCGACCTGATCGATTCGCTCGAAGGTGACAGATGTGCGCTCGTTGCATTTCGCCGGACGGGAGCGCTGCTTTGTCCGTTGACGACCGACCATGGTTTCCTGCGGAGCGCGCTGGAGTCTGCCACGCCGGAATCTGCGCCGCGTGGAGAGACGGATCTTGGCAGCGCCATCCGCACGTCGCTTGACGCGCTAGATCCGGCGGCGGACGACCATAACGCGATTATTCTTATATCTGATGGCGGCGACCTGCGTGGCGGCGCGCGCGATGCCGCACGGCTTGCCGCCAAGCGTAACGTACCGGTATTCACTGTTGGACTTGGCAATCCCAAGGCCGAGACTGCGATTCCCGATGTATCCGGCAACGGATCACAGCAGTACCAAGGCAAGGCCGTGACCACGAAACTTGAGGAGACCGCCCTTGCGGAGATAGCCAAGATATCCGGCGGACGCTATGTGCCGCTTGCGACGGCCGGTACGGCCGAAACGACGCTGGGCGCGATATATCGCCGATTTCTGCGGCAGGTGGCGGCGAAGGAACAGGCGGAAGAAGAGGAACTGCGCGCCACGGAGCGATTCGGGGTCTTTCTCGTGCCGGGGCTTCTGCTCGTACTGCTTGCGGGCATGCTCTCGCGCGGCCGATTCGCCGGCCGCACCGCGCGGAAGGCCGCCGTCGCCGCGTCGCTCGTCCTGTGCGGCGGTATTCATGCCGCCGGGACAAACGACGTGCAACGTGTCGCGGACGCCGCGCCATATCAGGCGCCGGCCGCGCTGGACGATCGTGAAATATGGAACAGGGGTGTTGACGCCTACACCGCCGGAGACTGGACGAACGCGCTCGCGACGCTTCAGCCGCTTATGCTCAGCCGTACGCACGGCGCACGTGCCAGCGAGGTGGTGGGAGCGATCCGGCATGAGAATATGAAGGCGGTTGCCGCAGAAGATCCCGTGGCGGCGGCAAAGGCGGCAAGCGACGCAGCTGCGGCGATGCAGATCGCCTTGCGTGCCGCGCCAGACGATCCGCGTGCGAACCGCAACTTCACGCGTGCGACGGATCGTCTTGCCGAACTGCGGGAGACGGCGCATGTGGCGGAGGTGCTGAAGGCCACGCAGGGACGGGGGCCAGACCAGCTGCTGGGCGAGGCGGTGCGAGGCGTACGCATGCTCATGGAAGAGCAAAAGGGCGTGCTCACCAACGAGGCGGCCGTCGCGGTGGCAAAGAGCGAGGCGTTCGCAAGGCAGGCCGACAAGCTGGCCGACACGTGGATCGCTGTCAAGCAGGGCGTCATGCAATCCGTGACGAACGAACAGCAGGCCGCCGTAATCGTTGGCGACGTGGAGGCTGCGCGTACGGCCACGCAGCAGGCGGCGGAACGCCTGGCCGACATGGATCCGTCGGCAGGAGAATCGCTCGCGACCGCAGAAACCGCCCTCACTCGCTTCTGGAAGATGACAATCATGCCTCCTGCGGCAGTCGATGCCGATCTTATCGCGCAGTCGAACGCCTATCTGGACGTCGAGGCATTCAACGGACGCCTATGGCAACCTGAGGCCCTTGACTTCACGCGCGCTTTCCGCGCCCGGTTCCCGGAATGGGCCAAGGCTTACGAACAGCAGGCGCAGGCGGACACGAACAAGCCGCCGTTCACGAAGGAGCAGCAGGACGAAATCTCGGCGCTCGCCACCGAGATCGAAAAAAAGCAGCTCGTATGCCTCGAGAAGGAACTGCCGCCAGAACAACTGGATGTGATAAAGAAACTGGAACGCATTCGCGAACTCCTTCCTAAGGACAAAAACGGCGGCGGACAGAACAATCAGCAGCAGAATCAGCAGCAGAATCAAGACCAGAACAAGAAAAACGACCAGAATCAGGACGGCCAGCAGCAGAATCAGGACAATCAGCAGCAGGACGACAACCAGCAGCAGGAACAGAAAGAGCAGTCTCAGGCGCAGGATCCCAAGGATGACAAGGAGGTCGAGGAGCTGCTGCAGAAGGCCCAGGAACGTTCCGAAGAACATGAGGCCGACAAGAAAATGCGCATGCGCAAGGCACCTCTATCGCCAAACGAACGCGATTGGTAACTAAGTCATTGCGTTCGGCGCAAGATATGGTAAAATAATAACCCTTATGGGCGAATTAGAAGAGACAAGCGAATTGCGGCTGGATTTCACGAAGCTTGAGAAGGTCGGTTGCCAGGTGGCGTCGTCGCGTGCTTCCGGCACGGACCACGATCCGGGCGTCATACCGGTTGCCGTTCAGAATGCAGACACGAAGGAAGTGATTCTCGTGGCCTACACCAATGAGTATGCCATGCGCGAGTCCTTTGCCAAACGCAAATTGATCCTCTGGTCGACGAGCCGCAACAAGTTGTGGTTCAAAGGCGAGACAAGCGGCGAGACGTTTGATCTTCTTGAAGCCTACGTCAATTGCGAGCAGAATTCGCTGCTTTATGTTGTCAGGCCTTGTCGCGGCGGCATATGCCACACGAAGAATCGGGCTGGGGCGCCGCGGAACTGCTATTACCGCAAGATCGATCTTGACACGTTGAAACTGGAGTTCGTAGACCCGTAAATGAGATTTTCGATTGTACCGGATGCGTCGACCGGCGACCGGTGGCAGTCGTAGCAATCGCAGCAACCGAAAAGACGAAAAGGATAAACGAAAATGAGCATTCTAATTGGTTTCCTCTATGTTGTTGAAGTAGTTGTTTGTCTCCTTCTTGGATTGGTGGTTATGCTCCAGAAGCCCAAGGAGGGTGGATTGGGCGGGGCTATCGCAGGTGGCATGGGCGAAGCGGTGTTTGGCGCCGATGCCGGAACCGTGTTGATCAAGGCTACCGCTTGGCTGGGTGCCATCTTTCTGGTCAATACGCTTGCGCTTGCGCGGTTCACGTCTACGGTGCATGCCAAGACGTTGATGGGCGATGAACCTGCCGCCGCTCCTGTTGAACAGCAGGCTCCCGCCGTTCCGGCACCGGTCGTTCCGGCACCTGTTGCCCCTGCTCCTGCCGCCGCGCCGGCTGCTCCTGCTGCACCGGCCAAGCCCGCCGCGCCTGCCGCGCCTGCGGCACCGGCCAAACCTGCCGCCCCGGCCGCTCCTGCGGTTCCTGCGGCACCGGCCGCAAAATGAGTTCGCCTGCTCGCCATCATCAGACCTCTGGCGAGGAAATTGCCAACACAGTGATCCATGTCATCGGGTCGCACCTTGGTGCGGCCATGGTCGCGCTTCTCGTCTGGCAGGCGGCGGCTTCCGGTGTGGATGTGGCGTGGAAGGTTGTGAGCGCCTCGATCTTTGGCGCTAGCGCGATTCTCCTGTACGCGATTTCATCAGCCTACCATGCCGTAACGTATCAGCCGGCGAAGCACGTGCTCCACATGCTGGACCATATGGCGATATACGTGCTTATCGCCGGCAGCTACACGCCATTTTGCCTTGTGACGTTGCGGGCCGGCAATCCCGTTCTCGCCTGGAGCGTGTTTGGCGTGGAGTGGGGCGCCACGATTGCAGGCGTTCTTTTCAAAGTCGTCACCACCGGGCGATTCCGCATCTTTTCCACATTGGCCTACATAGTCATGGGATGGATGGCAGTGGTGGCCGTAGTGCCTCTCGTACGGTCGTTGCAGGGACTTGGGACGATGTGGCTCATGCTGGGTGGCGGGCTCTACACCGTCGGATGCGTGTTCTATCTCTGGCGCAGGCTGCCATACCACCATCCGATCTGGCATCTTTTCGTGCTGGCGGGGTCGATATGCCACTTCTTCTGCCTGCTATGGTATGTGATGTAGCGTACGAAGCCGCGTAGCGCCTACAGGCCATGTTCCTTGCGAAAATGGTCTATGATGTTTTTCAAGCCAGGATGCGGGAATTCGCTGTAGGTGGCTTCAAGCTCGCGTATCGTCGCGGCGGCAAACCGCGGATCGCTGCGCGTCTCCATCATAAGCGTCTGGTAGATGATCTGCCGCAACTCGTGCCTATGTTCGGGCTTTTTCGCGACGGCAAGGCCTTCTCGACCCCAATATAGGGCCGAAGCGTACGGATTCGTCCAATCCTGCCGGCCGTAGGCGGCATCGACGGCGGACATCTTCTCCGGTTCCATCTTCAGCGCCGCCCAGTCGTTTGTGCTTTTTGCAGCCTCGATCAGATTCTTCCATTCGGCCTTGTAGAAGTCTGCGGCGGAATCCATGCCGCCGCCAAGCTTCAGCAGGAACAGCCATGCGAGTTCGCGGTATAGTTCTGGATTTGCGGGATTGAAGGAAAGTCCGTCGTCGCGCAGGAGCCGCATTCCTGCCTCGACCCAGCGCCATCTATCCGCCGGCGTCGGCATCATGACCGATATGTTGTATGCCAGATTCCACGCCATGTACGCCCATACTTCAGGCGTGTGCGGCTCCAGGCAGGTCAGCCATGTCGCCAGCTGCGCCAGTTCCGCATACCTGCCCTCGTCTTGCAGTCGATCGGCCCTGAACCAAACGACCTCCGATGCGATGCCGCGAAATCCGCCCAATCCAGCGACGATCATCTCGGCTGCCGTCGACGGCGCGCCCGACCGGGCGAACCCGCGCGCATGCAGGCTCCTGCCGCGCTGGACGAGCCAGGCGCCTGCCGCGCAAGCGGCGAGCAAGACGATGACTGCCGCCTTTTTCACAGGAACCCGTTCTCCGCAAGCTGTTCCATGGTAAGCCCTCCTTCTTCACCATGTCCGTGACGGATTGCGTACTTGCCAAGCACGTCGCTTTCAAGGTTGACCTTTTCGCCAATGCGAAGCGAGCCCAGATTCGTCTCGGCTGCCGTCGTAGGGATGACATCCACCTGGAACCAGCTGTCGCCCAGTCCGCTCACCGTCAAGGAAACGCCATTGACGGCGATCGAACCCTTGAGGACTGTTGCGGCGGCGATCTGCCGGGGGCAGGATATCTTTAGTGCGAAGTCGCGTCCTTTCGCGATACGTGCGACGACGGTTCCGCGTCCATCCACATGGCCTTGCACGACGTGGCCGCCAAACCTGTCTCCTGCCCGCATCGCGCGCTCCAGGTTTACTGGTGCGCCAGGCACGAGTTCGGCGAGACCGGTCTTGGCCTCTGTTTCTCCGAGGACGTCTGCGGTAAAGCGCGTCCTATCGCAGTCGACGACCGTCAGGCATACGCCATTTACGGCTACGCTTTCGCCTTTCGAGAGCAGGTCCGGCCACGGCTCGAAAGCGAACTCAAGCACGAGACCTCTCCCTCTCGAGACCCTCTTGACCCTGCCGACCTTCTGTATCAATCCGGTAAACATGATGTTTTGCGTCCAGTGTCTGGCAGATTAGCCGTTGAATATGAAGAGATTGCGTCCGCTCCCGGGAAGCGGAATGCAGATGCGAGCGGACCGTCGCCTATGACGATGGGCGCCAATACGGCGATCCACTCGTCGACAAGACCTTTTGCCGCCAGCGACCTTGCCAGCGACATTCCTCCTTCGCAAAGAACGTGCATGAAACCGCGGCGGCCCAGATCTCTGACAGCCTCTTCCGCATCGCGGAACACGAGAGTCCTGTCTTTTGCCTCGTCTGCAAACACCTGCGCCCTGCGCGGAAGCCGTTCGCTCCGCGATATCACCACGCGCCAAAGGTCGTCATTGCGCCGCGTATGGCAGAGGAGAGACGGATTGTCCTTCCTTACCGTTTCGGCGCCGACCATGACAGCGTCCACATGTTCTCTCAGCAGTCCGGTTTTGCGGCGCGAAGCGACGCTGGATATCCAACGCGCGGTTCCTGCCGTGTCGCATATTCTTCCATCGAGCGACATCGCCATCTTTACGGTCAAGAAGGGCAGGCCGGTCACCACATGCTTGGCAAAAGGGCGAATCAGCTCGAACGCTTCCCTCTCGCATATGCCATGGGAGGTCTCGATGCCTGCCCGCCGCAATATGCGTGCAGCCTTTCCGCGGTTTGCCGGATTGGGATCCGCACATGCCCAGACGACGCGTTTGACGCCGGCGGCGATCAATGCGTCGCAGCAGGCGCCGACACGGCCTGGCTTCGAACATGGTTCCAGGGTCACATAGACGGTCGCTCCTGCCGGAGAGACGGAACAGTCCTTCAGCGCCGCAACCTCCGCATGGTCGCCACCGCAACGCCTATGCCGTCCGCATCCGATCACCGCGTGCCCCTTGACCACGACGGCTCCCACCGGCGGATTCGGGCGTGTATGCCCGGCGCTTCTCCACGCGATGGCTATAGCCAGGCGCATATGGTCGACATCGGTCACGGGGTGAAAGTCTCCTCTTTTGCCTCACGTCCGGCATGGCTGCGTACGTGCCTGGCCAACCTGTCGAGGATCCCGTTCACGAAACGTCCCGCCTTGGTTGAAGAGAAGAACTTGGCCAGATCGACAGATTCGTTGATTACGATAGCTGGCGGGATGTCGCTTCTGACGAGTTCCCATGCGCCAAGCCTCAGCACGTTCCGTTCTATGGTGCCAAGGCGGTAAAGAGACCAGTTCTCGAGAAAGGGCTCGATCTGCGCGTCTATTTCGGCCCGTTCCGACCACACGCCGCGAACCCGCTCTTCCGCGAATTTACGGATGGTCGCAAGCTCGTCCCGGGTTTTGGGGTCCGTAGAAGTGAAAATCTCTCTCGCCTCGCGGCGATCTTCTGCGAGCTCCTCCACCTCCAGCTGCAACTGCTGCTCCCAGAACGCCGCGATTGCAGCTTCGAGGGACTCTGGCGTGTATAGATCAAACTGCACAAGCAGTTGCAACGCCCATTCGCGACCATATCTTCGTGTGACCATCTCAAAGATCCTCTTCGCATTCGCTGGTGGGACAGGGGAGAATCGAACTCCCAACCTACGGTTTAGGAAACCGTCGCTCTGTCCAGTTGAGCTACTATCCCGCAAAACGCGTACATTCTATCATAACTGTGAGTTGGTGGCAACATCGCGCCGCCATGCGAGCGGCGTCGTGCCGGTTTGCCGCCGGAACACGGCGTTGAAGGACGAGGCGCTCGCGAATCCGCAGAGCGTCGCGACGCGGCATGCTGGAATATCTGTCGATTCCAGGAGCGAACGCGCCTTCTTGACGCGCAGGCGCGTCAGGAAGTCTGCCGGCGAGAGGCCTGTGTTCTCGCGGAACAGCGTGAACACCTGCGTTCGCGAATACCCGATGTGCGCCACTAGCCGGTCGATGTTGATCTTCTCCGCGATATGCGCCTCCATCCAGGCGATTATGTCGGCAAAAGGGACTGCGATGCGCCTTGTGGCGGACGGTGACGGATATGCCATCTTGTACAGGATCATCTGGCAAAGCGTACGTGCGAACCCCAGCTCTTCAGGGGAAAGGTGCTTCGCCGTCCGTCCGGCCAGCTCGTAGAGTTCGCGACAGGCGGACAGAAGCTCCTTGCCGCATTTCTCGGGACTGAGCGCGCGTTTCAGGATCGCGGAGTTGAGCTTGCGGCAGGATTCGTATTTAAAGGCCGAATGGCTCCGGGGCTTGGGCGGCCTTGGAGAAAGGAGTATCTCGAGGCGGTCGCCCACCGGATCCACTGCTCTCAGATGCCGATGCTCCACCTGCGCGGGAATAACCAGAAAGTAGCCCGCCGAAAGCGTGACGGAAGGGCTGTCATGCAACTCGTATGTGTACTCGCCACGAAGGCAGCAGACCACGGTCGTCTCGATGTGCCGGTGCCAGAAGGAACCCCTGGCAGACCTGGACGCCAGATGCCTGACGCCGCATATCCATCCGCTGGCGAAGTCCGCCGGCCCGATATCCGGGGTTCGATGTCCATATGCCTGCCTTGCCATGGGCGTATTATACCACAGCCGGACGTTACCATTGCTTGAAAATACACTTTACTTTGCAATGATTATCGAGACGCCGTCCGTGTGCTACAATAGCCGCATGCTTTTGAACGGGACAGATTATCTGGTGATAGCGCTGTTCTTTGCGCTGATGTTTGGAATAGCGGCCGTCTGTTCGCGTCGTGCCGGCCGGGATGCAAAGGATTTCTTCCTTTCTGGGCGGTCCATGCCGTGGTGGCTCATCGGATTTTCTATGGCCGCCGCCGCCACAAGCTCGAACTCCGCCTCCATGTTCACCGAATTCGTACGCGAGGGCGGCATGTCGCGGATGTGGAAGTGGTGGGCTTTCCTCCTTACCGGCATGACAACCGTGTTCATATACTCCAAGCTGTGGGTGCGGTCCGGAGCGAAGAGCGACATAGAATTCTACGAGCTGCGCTATTCCGGCAGGCCTGCGGCGTTTCTGCGCGGGTTCCGGGCGATCTATCTCGGGCTCGTGTTCAATGCCATCACCACCGCGTGGTGCATACTTCCGGCGGTCAAGATGGGCCAGGTGCTCTTCAACGTGGACCAGTGGACCATAATCTGGGTGTGCTGCGCGTCGTCGATCGTCTATTCCGCGCTTGGCGGTTTCAGGGGCGCGATCATCACGGACTTCTTCCTTTTCCTGATCATCCTCGCAGGTTCGTTCGTGGTCATGTACTTCGGGTGGTCGCATCCGGCCGTGGGAGGGTTCTCCAAGATGATGGCGAACCCGGCCGTGCGGAGCCATCTCGACTTCTTTCCGAGCTTCAGCGACACCGATACGCTTGTGGCGGTGTTCGTGGTTCCCGTGGCGATACAGTGGTGGAACGTGTGGTATCCCGGCAGCGAGCCGGGTGGCGGCGGATACATCGTGCACCGCATGCTTTCGGCCAGGAACGAGAACCACTGCCAGGCCGGCACGCTCCTGTTCCTGGTGATGAACTACGTGGTGCGCCCGTGGCCGTGGTATCTCGCAGCCTTCGCCACGCTCGTCATTTTCCCGGATCTAGAATCCCTGAAGGCCATGTTCCCTCACATCCAGGAGAACCTGGTGAAGGGCGATCTCGCATATCCGGCGCTGTTCAAGTTCATCCCCAACGGGTGGCTTGGACTGGTAGTGGCATCCATGCTGGGGGCGCTCTTCTCGACAGTTGCGGCACATCTTTCGATGGGCGCGAACTACATCGCCAACGACGTATGGAAGCGCTTCGTGCGCCCGGAGTGCGGCGAACGCGAGCTGATCGTGGTGGGCAGGCTCGCGGTTGTCGTCCTCATGCTGGCTTCGGCCCTCCTCACGAACATCCTGGCTTCCGTGGGGGCGTTCTTCAACCTCATCCTTCAAATCGGCGCCGGCACAGGCCTCATCTTCCTGCTGAGATGGTTCTGGATGCGCATAAACGCCTGGAGCGAGATAACGGCCATGACCGTCTCGTTCGTTGTCGCGGTGTGCCTGCAGCTCGCCCGTCCGTCGATGCTTGCGTGGCAGAGGCTTCTGGTCGTCATGGCCGTCACGACCGTCGCATGGGTGGCGGTGACGTTCCTTACGCCGCCGACGGATGCGGCAAGGCGCGCGGCGTTCCTCGGGAAGGTGCGTTCGCGCCGCCGCGACATCGGCTGGGGGCTGCTGGCCACGTCCGTAAGCGCGCTTGCGGTGTATTCGCTGATGTTCGGAGTCGGATGCTGGATATACGGGCAGTTCGTACGCGCCTCCATCGTCACGGCGGTCGCCGCATGCGGCATGGTCGCCCTGTTCCCCATCATACGAAAGTTGAACGGAAGATGAAGTACGAAATCAAGAAGGTAGCGCTCGACATGGGTTCGACGGAGAAGAAATCCGTCGAGATCCTTTCCGGCTGCATCGAGGGTTGCACGCCATTCCACCACAAGGTGCCTGCAGGCGCCAGAATGTCGTTTCCGGGCGACAACGTCCATCACGTGCTGGTGATGTTCGCAGGCGAGGCGAAGTTCGCGACCGACGGCAACGAGTACGTCTTCCACGAACGCGTGGTGTTCATCCCCGATCCCCTGAAGCCGGCCGATGTGACGGCGATCACCGACGTCGACATCCTTGAGATACGCTGGGCGAAACGCCCCGGAGAAGATGACAGGCTCGCCGCCGAGTACCGCACGCAGTTCCCTCTTATCCAGGTGTACCGGAACTCGAAGCAGTACCGCGACCGCAACAAGAGCGACAAGACGATCTCCCGCAGCTGCATCGACCAGCGCCGCATACCGCGCTTTGCGCTCGGCAGCGTGGAGACGTACGGCTTCGACGCCGTCAAGAGCCACGACCATCCCATGCTCGACCAATACTTCTTCTCTTTCCCGGAGAACGACATGGACGTGCTCATAGACTTTGAGGCGGTGCCGATGAAAGGATGCGAGCTTCTCTACATTCCGCTGGGAGCGATGCATGGCGTGGACGTGCCGCCCGGCAGGCACTGCCACTATCTTTGGATAGACTTCTATCCGGACAACGACGAGGCGCTGAGGCGGCTGGACTGGTCGCACGTGCCGACCGGGAAACACGCGTCTTTCAACGCCAAGACGGGAGAACGCGCATGAAGGCGTTCGTGACAGACGTGCAGCGCTTCTCCCTCAACGACGGTCCAGGCATCCGTACCACCGTCTTTCTGCAGGGATGCAACATGCGCTGCGACTGGTGCCACAATCCCGAGACGATCCCCGTCCGCCCCGTGGAGATGTTCTACAAGGACAGGTGCATCGGCTGCGGCAAGTGCGCGGAAGGGTGCACCGCCGCCGCGCGCACGATGTCATCCAGAGAGATGACGGTGGAGGACGTGATGTTCCAGGTGCGCCAGGACAAGCTGTATTACGACGAGTCCGGCGGCGGCGTGACGGTCTCCGGCGGCGAACCGTCGCTGCATGCGGATTTCGTGGAGGCGCTTGCAGACGCCTGCCACGCCGAGGGCATCAAGATTGCGGTCGAAACGAACATGTCTCTTCCCTGGGCGCAGATCGACCCCATGCTGCGCAAGATGGATCTCATCATGTGCGACCTCAAGCTCAACGCCACGGTGGAGCACATGAAGCACACGGGGCTGGACAACCAGTCCATATTCAACTCCATAGGCCGCGCCTCCAAACTTGGCATCCCGATGATCGTGCGCACGCCGCTCATCCCCGGCGTGACGGATTCCGAGGACAACATCAAGCCGATAGCAGAGTACATCGCGAAGATGGACAACATTGTCCGCTACGAGCTGCTCAACTTCAACCCGCTCGGCGGTTCGAAGCGCGAGGCGCTGCAGGAGAGGGATGCCTACGATGGCGTGAAGCCGCTTCCGCCGGAAAGCCTTGACGCCTTGAAGCGCGCGCTTGCCGGCATCCGCGGCTTGGAAATAAAGGTGGTCTGAAATGGGCAAGATCAGGTTCATAAACGAATTCGCCGCGGACAGGACGTTCACGTACGACGAGCGCATCGCGCTCCTGCGCGCGCGCAAGATATCGCAGACCGAGGAAAAGGCCAGGGCCGGCGGCGCGGACGAAGACGACTACGGCCTCATAGAGCAGGACGAGTTTCGCTACACGCTCAAGCCCAACCACCCGAACGGATCCATATACGGATTCAAGGCGTGGAGCGAGAACTACTGCGCGATCCTGGACCGGCATCCGATATATGTGGACGCGCTGGACGCTTTCGCGGCCAAGGGATTCTTCTTCCTGGAGCGTCTGCGTCCGCCAGGCACGAAGTGGAATCCGGATTACGCATACCCGGATCTGCAGGCCATATTCGACAGGTATCAGATCATATCCGGCATCGACAACTGCCATCATTTCACGCCAGACCTGCAGATCGGCTTCGACCGGGGATGGGGCGGCATCCTCGCGGAACTGAAGGAAGAGCGTGCAAGGCACGACGAAAGCCACCACGAGTTCTACGACGCCGAGATCGCAGTGGTGGAGCATGTCATTGCGTTCATCCGTCGCGCGGGCGAGGAGATACTGGAACTGTCGAGGATCGAACGCAACGCGCAGCTCGCCGAAAACCTCAGGACGATGGGCGAGATAGACCTGCGTATCGCATCCGAACCGCCGAAGACGTTCCGCGAGGCGGTGCAGTGGAGCTGCTGGTTCTCCATGCTTTCGCGCACGTACAACCGTGGAAGCGCCGGCGGACAGCTTGAAGACCTCTTCAATCCGTTCTACGAGCGTGATGTGGCCGCCGGAACGCTGACGGACGACGAGGCCGTGTTCTATCTCGCGTGCATGTTCCTGCAGGACAGCCGCTACTGGCAGCTTTCCGGTCCTGACGCGAACGACGAAGACCGCACGTGCCATCTCTCGTATCTCGCACTCGACGCGGCCAACAGGCTGAACATCGCCACGAACCTTACGATCCGCGTGCACGACCGCATAGACCGCGCATTCTTCCGCAAATCGGTGGAGCTCCTTTTCAAGAACAGGCAGGGCTGGCCTCGCTATTCCAGCGACAAGGCGCTCATGGAAGGCTTCATGCGCTGCGGATACCCCAAGGAGCTTGCCCGCCGCCGTGTCGCCGCTGGTTGCCACTGGATGTGCATTCCGGGTATGGAGTACACGATGAACGACACCGTCAAGATCAACATCGCGATGGTGTTCGAGGTGGCGTGGAACGAGATGATGTCGACCGAAGGGGAACGCTCGGCCGAAGCTCTCTGGAAACTCTACGGGAAGCACCTCAAGATCGCGGTGGACGCCACGGGGCGCGGCGTGATGCATCACCTCAACTACCAGACGAAGAGCCAGCCGGAGCTGATACTCAACCTCATGCAGCATGGCCTCGTGAAGAAGGGCGTCAACATCACGGACGGCGGAGCGAACTACTACAACATCTGCATAGACGCCGCCGGCATAGCCGTTGCGGCGGACAGCTTCGCCGCCGTCGAACAGCGCATAGATCGCGAAGGAAAGCTGACATTCGCGGAGCTGAAGCGCCACATGGACGCGAACTACGAAGGCGTTGACGGCGAACGCGTACGCCAGCTGATGCTGCACTCGGAACGCTACGGCGGCGGCGATTCGCTCGGCGACAGGTGGGCCGTGCGGATATCCAGGCTGTGGACTGGCCTCGTGCGCGATCTCGTGCGGCAGCATGCCGGCGACTTCCGCCATGTCAATTTCATCCCGGGCCTCTTTTCGTGGTCTAACACGATCCTGCTCGGTTCCATTCTGAAGGCTACGCCGAACGGGCGCAAGGCCGGCGAACCAATCAACCATGGCGCGAACCCTAACGGCGGCTTCCGCGCAGATGGCGCCGTCACCGCCATGTGCAACTCCATCGCAGCCGTCCAGCCAGGCTACGGCAATACCGCCCCCGTCCAGCTCGAGGTCGATCCGCAGATCGCCAACGATCCAGAAGGCATCGACAAGATGTGCGCCATGGTAATGGGAATAATCAAGAGCGGCAACACTCTCCTGAACATAAACATAATCGATGCCAGGCGTATACTGGAGGCGCACAAGGATCCGTTCAGGTATCCAGACCTCGTGGTGCGCGTCACGGGATTCACCGCGTTCTTCGCGATGCTTTCGCCAAAGTTCCGCCAGCTGGTCGTGGATCGGGTGAAGTCCGTCAATCCGGAGGCTTGCAGATGATGGTTCCCGGATACGACGCACCCGTGCGTCTGGCCAGCGAACGTGCATGGCGGACATACCACGGCGGCAGGCTCATCGACGAGCTCCACGGCGTCCGGCCCGCCTCCGACACCCATTTCCCGGAGGATTGGATCATCTCCACCGTGCGGGCGATAAACGTCGGCCGCGAGGACGTGGTGGAGGGCCTGAATCGCCTCGCAGATACCGGCACGACATTGAAGGATTTCATCGCGGCCAACCCTTCCGCCGCGCTTGGCCCTGCGCATGTCGCCAGATGGGGCGAATCTCCAGGCGTGCTGGTGAAGTTGATCGATGCGGCGGAGAGGCTCGGCGTCCAGTGCCATCCCGACAAGGACAAGGCGCGGGCATTCTTCGATTCCCCATTCGGCAAGACGGAATGCTGGCACGTGGTCGGCGGCCGCGAGATTGACGGCGAGAAGCCGTGCGTCTACATGGGCTTCAAGCCGGGCGTCACCGAGGCCGCCTGGCGCGACGTGTTCGATCGCCAGGACATACCGGCCATGCTCGGGATGCTGCACCGTCTTGAGGTGCATCCCGGCGACACGTTTCTCATAGAGGGCGGCACGCCCCACGCCATCGGCGCAGGATGCCTGCTGATAGAGATACAGGAGCCGACGGACTACACGTTCCGCACGGAGAGGATCACTCCACAGGGGTTTGCGATCTCCGAACGCGCCTGCCACTACGGTATCGGATTTGAGAAGATGTTCTCGTGCTTCCATTACGAGGGATATGACGAGATGGAGACGCGGCGGCTCAGGATGGTTCCGCCAAGGGTCGTGGCGAGCGATGCGGGCAGCACGCGAACCGAGATCGTCGGATATTCCGGCACGGCCTGTTTTGCGCTTGAAAGGCTGGATGTCGCCGGTACATGCCGCATTGCGCCGGACGGTGTCTTTTCGGGTCTCTACGTCCTTTCCGGACGAGGCAGGCTTGAGGGCGCGGACGGATCCGTGCCGATCAAGCCTGGCGACCAGTTCTTCGTGCCCGCCTCGTCGGAGGAATTCGTCATCGCCTCCGGAGAGTTCGGCGGGAATTTGTCCGTCTTCTGCGCCCGACCAGGCGTTCTGCAATGAAAGGAAACCCAATGAACAGACGTGAATTCATCAGAGGCACGGCGGCGGCATCGCTGATCGGGGTGTCGTCTAAGATCCTGTGGGGCGCGGACGCGCCCTCGAACCGCGTGAGGCTTTGCTTCGCCGGCGTCCACGAGAAAGGCCGCGGACAGGAGCCGATGCGCTGGTCCGCCAGGATGCCGGGCGTCGAGATCGCCTACGTGTGCGACCCGGACCGCCGGGCCCAGGACTGGGCCGCGGCCAAGGTAAATGAGCTCGCCGGATACGCGCCGAAGAAGGCGACCGACATCCGCAAGGTGCTCGAGGACAGGAACGTAGACGCCGTGTTCGCCGAGGTTCCGGACCATTGGCACGCCCCGATGGCCTGGATGACGATGGAGGCAGGCAAGCACATCTACTGCGAGAAGCCGTGCACGTTTACGCCGTCGGAGGGCGACATCCTCGTCGCCGTGCAGCGCAAGACCGGGCGTGTGTTCCAGATGGGCAACCAGCGCCGCTCGTCGACGGCGTACCGCCCTGCCGTGGAGGCGTTGCGCAAAGGCATCATCGGCGAGATAAAGTACGGACGGTGCTGGTACCAGAACAACCGCAAGCCGATCGGGCCGCGCGAGCCGGCCCCGGTGCCGGACTGGCTCGACTGGGAGATGTGGCAGGGGCCGGCGCCGCGCGCGGCCTACCAGTCGAACGTCGTCCACTACAACTGGCACTGGAGCTTCCAGTACGGCACGGGCGAGATCGCCAACAGCGCGGTGCACTACGTGGACGTCGCGCGCTGGGCGATGGGGCTCGACATGCCCGACCGCGTCTCGGCGCTCGGCGTGAGCTGCAACGGAGACGTCGGCTGGAACTGGCCCGGTCTGCAGATGCTCTCCATGACGTTCCCCGGCGACAAGATGATCACATGGGACGGCGTGTCCAGCCTGCCGGGGAAGAAGATGATGGACATCTACGGCGGCGCGATGATCTACGGCACCAGGGGAACGATGTACTTCCATCCGCACGACTACGTGGTGCTGTACGACGAGAAGGGAGAGGTGGCGAAGGAGTGGCACCCGTGCGACGAGGTCAAGGGCGAGCCGTGGAAGCCGAAGCTCGACGCGCACCACATCCGTAACTTCCTGAACGCGGTCCGCGCCGCCGACCCCGGCAAGGTCCATTCGCCCGTCGTCGATTCCGTCCGTTCGTCGCTCATGACACACCTCGGCAATCTCTCCGTGCGTTCGGGGCTTACGCTGCACGTCGACACGAAGTCCGGCATTCCCGCCGAGAAGGAGGCGATGAAGTACTGGACGCGAGACTACGAACCCGGATGGAGCCACACCTGATGCGAGAAAGGACAAGCGACATGAACAGAAGGGATTTCCTATTTTCTACGGCGGCGTTCGCGGGGCTTGCGGGATGCATGTCCTCCGGTAAGAATGGCTCGCGCGGCGGCAGGATGCTGATTGGCGCCTGCCGTCCGAACTCGGACGCCGCGCTCATGAAGTCTATCGGCTACGACTTCATCGAAGGCCAGGTGGCGGCATGCTTCGCGCCAGACAAGGGCGAAGACGACTGGAAGCGGCTGCGCGATGAGATACTTGCCCTTCCGATTCCGCTCAGGTGCTGCAACAGCTTCCTTCCCGCGAAGTTTCGCATCACTGGACCGAATGCCGACTTCGAGTCGGCGCTTCGATACGCCGAGACGGCGCTAAGGCGCGCGGCGGAGGTCGGTGTGAATTTCATCGTGTTCGGATCCAACGGCGCACGCACTGTTCCCGGCGACCCGCTCGGCCTGACCGGTCCGAAACCGGACACCGAGAAGGGCCTTGTCCAGTTCACCGACTTCTGCCGTTTGCTTTGCGAACGCATCAGGGACTTGTCTGATATGGAGGTTCTGGTGGAGCCTCTCCGCCCGAACGGCGACAACCTCATAAACTTTGTCTGGCAGGCGCAGCAGGTATGCGAAGAAGTCAATTCGCCGCGGCTCAAGCTGATTGCAGACCTCTTCCACATGATGGCCGGGCGTGAAAGGCCTGGTTCGCTTGTCGAGGCGAAGGACATTCTGCGCCACTGCCACATCGCCGACTGGCAGACGCGCCACTTCGTCGGCGAGAAGCCCGAGACTGTTTTCCACATGCACCCGTATTTCGAGACACTCAAGTCGATCGGATTCACGGGCGGCGTCAGCTGCGAACCCGGAAAGGGCGGCTGGGGCGATCCCGCCGACCTTGCGAAAAATCTCGAAACCACGTTCAAGACGCTGGCGGAGATTTTGGTATAATACGCGGCATGGGAAAAAGGTACGATGACATAGTCAATGTTCTCTGTGCCGAAATCGAATCCGGCAAGTATTTGCCGCCATCGCCGTTTCCGAGCGTTACGCAAATCAAGCGTCGGTTCGGGGTGGCGCATCTGACGGCTGTCAAGGTCATCGATACGCTCAAGAAGCAGGGCGTGATCGTTTCGAGGCACGGTTCGGGATCGTTCGTGCGGAAGCGCCAGCCCCGGCGTATAGGCGTGATGGTTCCTACGCCGACAGAGGGCGAATTCTACCCGTACATCTGCAATGTGGTATCGCACGTGTGCAAGACGATCGGGCACAGCGTACTGTTCGTGGATATTTCCGGCGGCAGGGAGAAAGACATTGAACGCCACATCATGCGCAAGGTCGAGTCTCTCGTTTCCGAGCGCGTGATGGGGGTTGTTTTCCATCCAGTCGATTTCTGTGCGGTGGCGGAGCGGATCAACATGGCTGTGCTGGAAGTGCTGCGCGCAGCGAACATACCGGTCGTGATGCTTGATTGCGGGGCGGGATACCATTCGTTGGATTGCGTGGGAGTGGACAACGTCCAGATCGGGTGGGATCTTGCAGAGCATGTGGTCTCCAACGGGGCGAAGCGAATCCTTTTCGTTTACCGCGAAATGGAGACGGGCCGTGGCTCGCCTAACGCCCATTTGCGCCTTCTCGGGCTGCGCAACTATGTGATGGATCATCCCGGGGTCATTTTTGTGGGGGAATGCGGCATACGGTCACCCGGTTGCAAGTCTCTTGCTTCCGCCTTGAAGCGCCTGAAGCCGGATGCGTTGGTCTGCACGAGCGATTATGCGGCGGCGCTTGCGATCAAGCACCTCTCTGCATCAGGCAAGCGCGCTTTTCGTGACATTCTGGTCACGGGCGTAAACGACATCGGAATCGCCGCCCTGACGAATCCGGCGCTTACGACAATTCGTCAGCCCTGTGCCGAAATTGCCCAGGCGGCGGTGGAGACCCTCGAATGGCGATTGCTGAACCCGTATGCAGCGCCACGCCGTGTCTTCGTGTCGGCTCCTCTCGTCGTGCGCGAATCGACGACGAAAAGACACTGACAGCTGGGTGCTATTGAGCGCCTTAGGCGTCCGCAGAAAGTCTTATATAAGAGTTCTCCTAAGAGCTATAATGTTTACTATAATGCCTTCACACAAAAAACAGAAAGGCAGAGCAAAATGAACAGAATCTACTTTGGAACGGTTGTCGCCGCCATCGTGGGAATCGTGGATGCAGCATCCGCCGAGACGTACTATTTCGTGGGCGGCGTCAATCCGCCTACTTTCGCTACAGCCTCGAACTGGGCGACTGCGGACGGCACGGTGCCGACATCAAATCCAAGCTTGACCGCAGCCGGAAATGTCTTTGTCTTCACGAATACTGAAGACGTCGTGTTTGACAAGTCTTTAAGCATAGCCACCCGTATTGAGAAAAGGGGCCCCGGTGCCGTCAAGTTCGATGGTTCATGGTTGTCACTTGTCGGCGCTACGCTTGTACTGGAGGAAGGCGATTTTGGACATTGGTCAGCTGCGCAGACTTTTTATAGCGACTTTTCGGTGGAGATATCCGGGACGGCCGGTAAGAGGTTCTATCTTCACGCCGCTGGAAATAAAAATACCCACCTTTCCGTCACGAATCTCAGCTACATGGAGACGGCCGAAGCCGTCAATACGATGACGTACTACTGGTACGGCAGCGATGCCAAGACGATGACGTTCAAGGGTGCGGAGAACTCCGTCACGAGGTTTTCGGCCACGATGGACTATCAATGGGGATTCAGCAGAACGGCCACATTCGATTGGAACCCAGACTACTCCTCGGCCGTGCTTGAAATCATCGGTCGCAACTACAACAAGCCACAAGGCGCAATCAGGGTGTCAAACGGAACTCTTCGGTTTACTGAAGGCGCCGGTGTCACGAGTCTCAGTTCTCTCGCGGTCGCCGGCGGCGCAACGCTTGAGATCGCAAACGATATCGCGAGCAGTACGTTTGGGTGTCCGCTGACGGTCGAGGCAGGTGGTGCGCTCAAGATTGCAGCAGGCGTGGCGTTCAGGCCGACAAGCGTCACATACGATGGCGTCGCTCTTCCCGACGGAAGATACAGCAAGGCGAAGGGGACGGCTTGGATCGATGGCGAAGGAGTCCTTGTCGTCGGAGCCGGTCTCCCAGATGAACCCGCGACGACATCCGCCACATGGACGGGCAACGGCGGAAACGACACGTCGATCAAGAATGCCGCAAACTGGGGCGCTGTGGACAACGAGACGCTTCCAGACCTGACGTCTGGATCGCTTGCGGCCATATTCCCGGTTGGTGTCGAGGCCAGCATTCCCGCCGGCGAGACGGTCGTTTTCAAGAGCATCGTCGTGTCCGCGCCGTCGTTCACGATTTCAGGCGGCGAGGGGAGCGTGCTGAAACTCGGTTCCGGGGGTGTCGCGGTAACGGGCGCGGCGTTCACCAACGCCTGCCGGACAATCCTCTCTCGCAGCCAGGCATGGAACGTCGCGGCGAATTGCGAAAACGCATGTGCGGCTGAAGTCGCAGCCGATTGGCCGACGGTCGACAAGTTGACGCTGGAGGGCGACGGCAAATACGTCCTTCTCTCGTCGAATCCCAACCTCTGTAACGTTGATTACAGTACGACTGTCGAGGCCCGTTCCGATATTCCGCTTGGAGGCCCCTATGTGACGGCTTCGCAGAAGGCGAAGGACAAGGTTGTTGAATGCTACGGCGTTGCCTTTTCCAACAAGTTCGCCACTGCCGTAGATAACGGAGCCCAGCACCACTACAACCTGATTACCATTGTGTCTGGCGTAAACGAGTTTTTCGGAGAAGTGAAGTGTACGAGTAATTACGACCAGTTCTGGCGTTTTGCGGACAACACTTCTACTGGCGGACATACGATAGACAGAAGCGTAAAAGCGGTGTTCAAAGGCGGTTACTACTACACGGGCACCGGCGACGCTGCACAATTCTCTCCGTATTGGAACGGGGTTGTCGACATTGAAGACACGCCGATGTCCGTTACCCGCATGTACGTCGGCGTGCCCCGCTACTATCTTCAGGAGCTGAATCTCAACGTGGCCTCGAACACCACGACTCGCGGAATTCATGTCATGCGCGATTCTGTTCTCAACACGACCGTTGCCGATGCGCTTTATGCGACGGACTATGGTCAATCTGGCGTACTGTTGAATGATGGAGCGGTTTGGAATCTTTCGGCCGATCAAGGCATAAACGTGTTCGGCGGAATCACGAATACTGCGACAGTCGCTTCGGAAAGCGGTGCGACGCTCCATCTGCGTGATGATCGCCTGAATACGGTCAAGCCCACCGAAAGCCAGACATGGACGATTGCGCCATACACGTGCGACACGAGTCTTTGCGGCACGAAGGTACAGACGAACAAGGTCGTGTTTGCCGGAAACGTCAACTTCTCCAAGGAGGGTGCGCTGGACCACTGGATGGAAGGCGTGTCTACGTCTACTGGCGGCATTTCTGTTTCCAAGGGCAAGCTCGTCTTCACCACCGGCAGCTGGAGGAACGCGAGCGGAGTGAATGTCTCCGGTGAAGGAGTCGTCGAGATCCACGACGGGAAGGCGTTTGGCAAGGATACGCCCTTTGTCGTGACCGGTGAATCCACTGATGGAAAGATCGTAATTCCGTCGGGAGTCTCGGTCAAGATCGCATCTGTCACCGTCAATGGCGTGCAGATTAACGGCGTAGTGGAATCCGGCCTTGTCACAGGAGGCGGAAGGCTGATCGCAGGCAAAGGTGGATTCTGCATCGTTTTCCGCTGATGCTGTGAATCGCGGCTACTTGCAAATCACGCAGAAGTTGATGAAGAAATGATTGTAGCAAGTTCAATGTTTGCCGTCGGTGCGCTTTTCGCGCCGATTGAGATAGACAATACGACCGCCAGGTGGACTTTCGGTGCGCACGAGCCGTACATGATGTACAGGCGCGTTGGACGAAGATGCACGGGCGGAATCGACGGGAACGCCAAGTGGCTGAAGCCATGGATGGACTGGTTTGACTCGGAGTCTCCCGCTCTGATGGAGGAACTAGGGTTCAACTGGCTTCATTGCCGATTCTACAAGGGGCTTGGATGGGAGACGGAGAAGGGGGATTTCCCCAACGTCAGGCGTTTCGTCGCGAATTGCCGCGGACATGGGGTCCATGCGCTTGCATACGTCCAGTTTTCAACCTTCTACCCGGAGACGATGAGACGGGAAATAGCCGATCTCGAGAGCTGGGCGCAGGTGGGGGAGGACGGACGACAGCTCATCTACCATGACGGCAGCTACTTCAGGTGGCTTCCGTGCATCACGAATCGCGAATGGCTGGAATACCTGAAGAAGGTGTGCTCGATTGCGCTTGAGGAAGGCGGATTCGACGGGATAATGTTCGACAACGCGTTTACGAGGCCGTGCTACTGCGAGAGGTGCGAGAGGCTGTTCCACGAACACCTCGCGAAGATTGCCGATCCGGCGGAGCGCTTCGGATTTGAAAGCCTCGAGTTCGTCAGGCTTCCGCGTCCGACACCACAGGCGCTCAAGGGGGAAATACGCGATCCCGTCGTGCAGGAATGGTGCCGTTGGCGCCAAAGGCTGCTTGTCGATGTGTTTGCCGAGCTTCGCGCCCACATCAAGGGCGTCAAGGCGGACGCGGTGATCTGCGCAAATCCCCAGCCGTTCCGAAACAGCGGCGCGGCGGTCTCGGTGTCGATGAACATCTACCGCTTCGCCCGGAATATGGACATTCTTCTGATGCAGAGCGACAACTTCCCCGAGGTGACGAAGGACGGGCAGATACGGAACAGGGTGCGCGATCTCAAGATTGCCAGCGAGGTGGGAAAGCCAATCGTCGCGCTGTGCGACTCCGATGCCAAGATCACGGAGGAGCGGGAACGGCACTACCTGCTGCCTTTGATGGAGGACTTAATATGGGGCGGCATACCGACCGACCGCACCATCATCTCTCCAAAGCCTGTGCCAGGTTTCGTGGACAGTGGCATGATAGAACGGAGGCGCCCTCTAATCGCCGCGTTCAATGCGTTCGCCCGTTTGCGCCGCACGACGCTCAAGTCGCCGTCGCACCTTCCCGTGAGGCTGCTCTGGACCCCTGACACGATTGGTTTTTCGGAAAGGGCGCACTTAGGACTGGCTGCCGCCGAGGAGATATTTCTGCGCAACAAGGTTCCGTTCGGATACGTAATATCGACGCAGGAGCGTCCGCTCGACGTTCCGTCCGACTGCGGGGTGCTTGTCGTCCCCGACCAGGTCTGCCTCTCCGATTCGCAGGTCTCCGCCATCGTCGCGTACGCGAAACGCGGCGGAACGCTCGTCGTGACGGGAGACAGCGGTCGCTATGACGAATGGAACTCGCAGCGTCTTGAGAATCCTTTGCTGCCGCAGCTTGAGAACCTCTCCAATGTGGTGGTGCGCACAGAAGCCGACCGTCTTCCGTTCGCCTCTCTTGGATGGCTGTATCGCGTCGCCGCGCCAAAGGACGGAGGCGCGGCGCTCATGTCGGATATCGTCAAGTGCGGATACAGGCCGCCGTTCCGCCTCCGCAATGCGCCCGCATGCGTCTTCGCTGAGCTTAAGCGGACAGCGGGTGGGTTCGCGCTTTTTCTGCTCAACTACAATCCGGACGTGCCGGTCGACGGTGCCTTGATCGAAGTGCCCGGAGCAGACGAGATCAAGTTCGAGACGATGCTCGACGATGTTGCGTCCAACGTCTCTGTAAAGCCTTCCTCCGAAGGATCGTTCCGTCTGCCCGCCTTCGCGCGCGGCGCACTGGTGACCTGGTAGCCGAGAAGTCCGACCATGATGTGCTGTTCGATACTTGCAGTTTTTTTCGCCGCCGCGTCCACGGTGGACGCAATCGAGAGGGACTTGGCCGGGCGCGATGCGGCGATAGACGCCGAGTGGCGGGCCGTTGCGAGCAAAAGCGCGTTCGAGACGAAGCGTGACGAATTCAAGAGGGATTTTCGAAGAGCCGTAGGCTTCGACGGCATCATACGCACTCCTCTCGGCGCACGAACAGTCGAAACGAAGGGCTATGGTGCGTTTCGCGTTGAGAAGGTCTTGATCGAGGGCGCGCCCGGGGCTTTCATCCCGCTGCTTGTGTTTCTTCCCGATCCCGTCAGGTTCTCTCCGCCGTACGCGGGTTTTGTGTTCATCCCCGGTCATTCCGACAACGGCAAGGCTGCGCAGTCGTATCTTCGCACGTGCGAACTAGCCGCGAGAAACGGACTGGCGTCCGTGATATACGATCCGCTCGGACAGGGCGAGCGCTCTCAGGGCGCAGGGCTGAAGAACGTGCAGGAGCACGTTCGCATCGGCGAGTACGCGACGCTTCTGGGAGAGACGACGGCGACATACATGGTGCGCGACGCCTCAAGGGTTCTTGATTATCTGGCAGAACGTCCGGACGTCGACAACGAAAGACTCGGCGTGTGCGGGCAGTCTGGTGGCGGCACGATATGCGCGTTCGTCATGGTGGCAGAGGACCGCATCAAGGCGTCCGTGCCGACATGCTACCTGTCGTCCGTTCGCGAGCATCTCCTCGCCTGCGGTCCGCAGGACGCCGAGCAGAATTTCTTCGGCGGATGGAGGTGGGGATTTAACCACGCGTCGCTGGTTCTTTCCGCCGGATGCCCCGTGCTGATAAATGCGTCCGTAAATGATTTCTTCCAGATCGAAGGGTCGCGATCTACCTGTAGACTGGTGAAGGAGGTTGCGGTGAAAGTCGGGCTTCCGGACGGTTGGTACGGATTGGCGGAGAATCCCGGACCCCACTCGATGTCGAAGACCCATCGCGAACGCGCCGTCAGATTTCTCCTGAAGCACCTCAACGGCTCGGACATGGACGTTGCCGAGACGGAGACGACTGATTTTTCTGCAGCGGACAGTGTTGTTACGCCGGACGGCGAGGTGTCGCATCTTCCCGGGTTCAGGTCCGTCTATGACGAAATCGCGGATAAATTTGCATCACGAGGCGTCTGCGCTGAACAGGCTGCGAAAAACGCGGCGCGGCTTGTGCTCGCGGAACTGTCGTGCGGCGACTGCGGAGATGTCGTCGCCACGATGAGGGGGAATGTCGAGAATGGGAATCGCACCGTTCTCAGGATAGGCGCAGCAGCAGCGCATGGCGAGGTGTCGGCGGTTCTGTTTGCGGAGGGACCTCGCTATTCGATGCTGCAGAAGCGCAAGGGGAAGCTTTCGTGCTACGAAAGACGGAAGGACGACGAGGTGGTGGCGGTAGACCTCTACATGGCGGGGCGTTCGCTCGTGGCGCTTCGCGCCGCCGAGCTGCTGACGCTTGCCGCTGAGCTGAAGCGACGCACCGGACGCACTCCGGAGATTGTCGCTGCTGGGCGGTTTGCGATCGCCGTGAAGTTTGCGGTCGCCGCCGATCCGGATGCGTTTGCCGCTGTCAGATTCGAGGCAGAGCCAATGTCGTTCCTTGAGTCTGTCAAAGCGCGCCGTGATCTGCCGTTTGCGGTTTCTGGCGCAATATTTTCCGGAAAGGGGGAGTAGCGAATGAAAAGACGTATTCTTGCACTGGTCGCCATGACATCCCTGTGCGCCCTCTTGTCTTCGGCAGGGGTGTTGGACAAGGCGTGGATAAAAGGTACGACAGACAAGAACCCGCTCGCCTATCGCCATGGGGATGAAATGGTTTTCACCCTTGAGCTGATGGATGTCGAAGGCGATATTCCAGCAGGGGAGTATTTACTTTCGTGGAAACGGTCAGACGACTACGGGAATGTGGAGAGCGGCGAACAGCCGTTGACTAGCACAACGTTCGTGTACAAGACACGTCTAGACAAGCCGGGTTTTGTCAGATTGGAAGCTTTTGTCTTAGACAAGAACCGCAAGCGTTTCGAAAAGAAGTTTACCGGCGATTCATCTACTCCCGAGGGGCGGCGGGCGATGAATGCTTTCGAGCGGGCGAGAAAGAACGTGTTTTTTGACGGCGGGGCTGGCATGGAACCGGAAAAACTCGTGCTATCGAAAGATGGCGAGCCCGAGGACTTCGATGAATTCTGGATGCGGCAGTTTGCCCGTTTGGAAAATGTGCCGATCAGCGATGAACGCGTAGAGGTCGCATGCGGCAATCCGAAGGCGCGTATATTCGCAGTGCGTGTTGACTGCGCAGGCTTGCGGCCGGTCACAGGGTATCTTTCCGTGCCGAAGGCCGTTGACGGCGGAGCCACATTTCCGTGTCGGCTCGAGACGCATGGATACAGCGGAAACACATGTGTCCACAGGGCGCCAAGGCATGCCAAGGACAATGAAATTGTCTTTAACATCAATGCGCATGGACTCAAACTCTCCGAGTTCGGTGCGACAGAATCCGACGCAAAGGCGCTTGCATGGGAGATTCGCTCCAATGGCAGCTCGTATGCGTTTGACGCAAAGCAGAACGCCGATCCAGAGGTTGCGTACTTCAATGGGATGGTGCTGCGCGTCAAGAGAGCGCTCCAGTATCTCAAGACGGTGAGGGGATGGAACGGAAAAGACCTCGTTGCGAGCGGAGCAAGCCAGGGCGGTCTCCAGACAATATGGGCGGCGGCGTGTGGCGAGGGTGTCACGCGTGCCGAGTCTGGCATCACCTGGTGCTGCGACATGGCGATGAACAACGCTCGGATTGGCAAAAGGGCGTCGGGCGACGGATGGTATATCCGCTGGGTGCCTGGCGTCGCGTACTATGATGCAGTTGCCTGGGCGAAGCGCATCCCCGAGAGTTGTTGCACGAAGATAACACGTGCCGGGCTCGGAGACTACTGCTGTCCGCCGATGGGGCTCGCAAAGCTCTGGAATGCCATACCAGGCGAGAACAAGTCCATACGCTGGGTTCAAGGATCTGAACATGGATATGTCCCGCCCGATTACGCCGGACGTGACTTCTGTTTCGGGAAATGGACAGGAGGCGAACGATGAAAGACTTTTGTGCCGGTGCGGTTGTGCGTTTCGTCGGAAAGGCCGGGATTCTGTCTTGCGCGGCACTCTTTTCGTTTGGGTTCAAAGACGGGGAGAGGGTTTTGTTCCTCGGCGATTCCATAACGCCGGGGAGTGGATATCCAAGGACGATCTGCGACTACTATATGACGCGGTATCCGGATCGTTCCATCGATATCGAGGCCGTCGGCGTACCCGGTGATGGCGTGCGGTGGTGCGGCGGCCGGATCGACGATGAAATCATTTCGCGCAAACCGGATGTCCTGTCTGTCATGTTCGGGATGAACGATGTCGAGCATTTTCTTCCCTCGTGGGAAAAAGGTTCGGAAGCCGGGAAGCAGCGCAAGCAGGCGGACCGGCTTGTCTCGGCTTTCAAGAAAGGGCAGGCAGAACTTGTCGGAAGGGTCCGTTCCGCATTGCCCGATGTCCGGATTTTCTGGATTACGCCTACGCCTTATGACGAGTTTTCCGAAGGGGGACGATACACGACAAACAACCATGCCGGCGTAAACATCGCCCTCTCCGGAGTTGCGGAGCATGTCAGGGGGGCGGCGGAAGAGTTCGACTACAAAGTGGTGGATATGAATTCGGCAATGCTGTCGTATCTGAAGAGCCATGACGGCAAATACGCGATATCTGGCGCGGACCGGGTCCATCCCAACGATCTTGGGCATCTTTACATCGCATGGCAGTTCCTCAAACAGACAGGCGCTTCGCCGGTTGTTTCGGATATGGCTTTCGACTGCGCGGGACGGCGCGTATTGCGTAAGGAGAATGCCGAGGTGCGGGATTTTGCCGTATCCGGAGATGGCAGTGTGTCGTTCTCGGCACTTGAGAAGGCGCTTCCTTTGCCGATAGATTCTGCGTTCGGGGCTTTCGCGCGCGACAGCGGAATGATCGACGACTTGAGCCGCGAGATTGTTTCCTTCAAAGGATTGAACGACGGCAGATGGAATCTTTCGATCGACGGAGAACTCGTCCTGTCCGCCTCGTCTGAAAAGCTCGCCGCAGGCATCAACCTTTCGCTATATGAAACGCCTCAGATGAAACAGGCCCAGTCGGTTCGGCTTGCGAACAAAAAGAGAATTGACGAACTTGATTCCTTTCTGGGGCGCTTCCGCCTCGCGCGTTGGGCTTTGAGGCGGTGGAGCAAGGTTGACACCGACAACCTTGCAGAAGTAAAAAGATACCTAGATGAGATGCCTAAAAAGAAAAAGGGCGTTTGGCCGTGGGTAGCACTCAAGCCGTATCTGGAAAACTGGGAACGGAGGGATGGTATCCGCGCTGAAATAACGGAGCGAAACAAGGCCATCAGGTCGATGGCGAAGCCGGTCTGGCATCGATATGAGCTTGTGCCGGCGCGCGACTTTCATGTCGATGCGAAAAGCGGTGACGACAGAAACGACGGACTTTCCGCGGATCGGGCCTGGCGGACAATCGGACGTGCCTCTCGCCAGAAGTTTTCGAGTGGAGACAGACTGCTCCTTCGCGCCGGGTGTGTATGGAGGCTTGACGAGACATTTCACATCAGGGCTCGCGGCACAATCGGATCGCCCGTCGTCTTGACTCGATATGGAGATGGCGTCGCGCCGGAACTCCGCTCTTCGCTTGACGGGTCTTCACTTGACTGGAACCTGGAAACGAACGGCCTGTGGTCAACATCGTGCGGCAAAATCGACATTGGTAACATCGTGTGGGATACGGGATGCGGATTCAAAAAATCATTCCTGTGCGATGTCGTTTCCGAAGGCGATTTCTGGCATGACCGTGAAACCGGCAAGTTGTTCTTCAAATCCAGCGGCGATCCGAAGTCGGCGCATCGTGGACTCGAACTTGCCAGAAAGATTACCGTTGTGCGAATCGACAATGCTTCGAATCTTGAGATTTGCGGGATTGCGATGGGATATACTGGATCGCATGGGATTCGTGGAAGCAATGCCAAATTCGTGAAAATACGCGAATGTGCGCTTGTATGGATAGGCGGGAGTTTTCTGACGGAGCCGTGTGAAAAGAAGCCGCAAGGCGTTAGGTACGGCAATGGTATAGAAATATGGACTGGAGGAGATTCCAGAAACATCCAGATAGAAGGGTGTGAATTCCACGACATATACGATGTCGCAATCACTACCCAGGGCCCGCTCGAAGGATCGCTTGATCGGGTGGTCATAGCATCCAACCGTATCAGTCGGTGTGAACAGGGTTATGAATTCTGGTTCACAAATCCTAAATTCAGGGCGGGCGCAGTAGAAGTCATAGGAAACAGTTTCGAGGACAGCGGATTTGGATGGTCGCATGCGCAACGTCCCAACAAGATAGCGACGCATATCCTGTCGTACAACGTGAATTGCCCCAAGGGGCGAATTGTCCTTCGTGGTAATCGGTTCGGCCGTACCGTCCAGTGCGCCATCTGGCTTTTCGGGATAGGCGCCAGGGAGTGGCTGGAAATCGGCGAGAACGAAGTCGAGGACGATTTGGGCGGCATCTTCCGGTGGCGGGAGAAAGGTGCTTGGCGGAACAGGACTTTGGCATTTTAATTAACATACAAGGAAGTCAAAGGGTCAAAGCTTATTGATACAGAAGCATTGATACAGCAGACGAAGCGGCTGTTTCCGGGCGGGCGCTGAAATAGGCGCCGTATCGCGGCAAATCTGCCGCGTGGAGCGATGTGGTATGGGAATTGTAACGTGTCTTATGAATAATTGCCTGATTTTAGTTGTGCTGATGTTTTCTGCGGCGATGGTTCCGCTGTCGGGTTTGGCGGCGGATTCGACTAATGCTGTCGAGAATCTTCCTGCGGCGAAATGGGATTTTGAGGGGAGCGACGGATTGGTGATGAAGAAGTGCTCCATTTGCAACGACCCAGAGCGCGGGAAGTGTCTGAAACTTGTTTCGTCTGCATCCCGCGCCACGGCAAGAACTGCGGCGAAGTTACCGGATGTCGCCTCTCTAAAGACGCCCTATACGCTGGCGATATGGCTAAAGTCGGACAGGTCGGTGATTTCGGACGCGGATGTTGAGATGGCCAAGCTTGGCGGGCGGAGGATGACCAAGTTCGCGTCTGCGATGCACGACGGGAAGTGGCACCATCTGGCCGTGACCTACAATCCGGCGAGGACTAACGCGGAGTACG
>DFLH01000080.1:65572-71165 GCA_002373695.1 Verrucomicrobia bacterium UBA3624 | reverse complement strand
TGCATTTGCTTCTGGACATCACACCAACCCGTTCTTGAAGTAAAATTCCCGCTTGCAGCTGGCGACAGAGGTTTGATATACTACCTACCTGTCGTGACATGCGACGTGTCAATGTGGACAAGGAAAGGAAATGACATGGTAGCAAAGTTGACAAAACACGTTACGGGGGGGGTAAATTAACCACATCCCTTTTCCTGGGAATCTTTGTACTCGGCGCGAACGCTGCCGATACGTGGACGGTCTATCCCACCGTCACGGACGGCATGACCGGTGCGCAGCAGATCACGAACGCGTTCACAAAGATGGCGTCGGGCGATACGATTCTCGTGAAGCCCGGCGTCTATGACTTTACCGGGCTGGCGATGGACGTGGAAACGTACACGAGCGGCGGCACGACGTATGTCATCACCAACCACCTCGACCTGATCCCCGACAAGCGGGCGTTCACCATGCGCGGCGACACGGACGGCCATTGGGACGACCAGATCGTCTTCAAAGGGGACGGACGTTTCCTCGACGCGCGAAATTCAAACAAAAACTTGACCATCGCCAACATCACGTTCGACGGTTTCGACTGCGGCCGGTATCCGAGCGGTGGTTCGTACGAGAGCCGGGGCGGATGCATGCGGCTTGACAACTGGTCGGCGAAGTTGACCCAGATGGTGACGAACTGCGTGTTCCGCAACTGCAAGGCGTGCATCGGCGGGGCGATGAACGGCGGGGTGATGGTCGACTGCCTCGCAACGAACAACTGGTGTAGCGATTCAGGCGGCGCGACGGTGAACACGCGCATCATCGGCAGCACGTTGCGCGGAAACGTCTCCGCGATAAATTTTGGAGCGAGCTATGGACATTTTGGCCTCTTCGATTCGCTTTTCGAGGACAACCGTGCGTTTCAATTCGGAGGTGCCGTGTCGCAAGGAAGCTACGATATCTCGAACTGCACGTTTCAGGCCAACAACTCGTTGCTCAACGGCGGCGCGCTGTTCGTGGATCGCGCGGACGCCGGCAGCGTCCTGGACTGCACGTTCGCCTCAAACATGTCCTCGAACACGTACGGCGGTGCAATCTTCGTGACCGCGAAAGGACCGGTGCACATCGAGAAATGCGTGTTCATCGGCAACTTGGTGTGGACGAATACCGCTACTTCCGGCCCTGGCGGAGGGGCAATCTATTGTACTACGGCAAGCCCTGTCGTTTCGTGCGTTTTCACGAACAACTTTGCATGGATGTATGGCGGCGCCGTCTACAACGGCAACCTGACGAACTGCATCCTCTCGGGCAACGCGGCGATCTATCGCGGTGCGGGAATCTATGGCGGCACGGCGGTTGACTGCCGTTTCGTGGACAACGTCAAGAAGGATACCACGGGACGCCATAAACCGCTTCATACGGAATATGGCGGAATTGATGCCTACGACGCCTCCTTGACGCGGTGCGACTGCAACGGCGGCATGTTCTGGAAGTGCGCGTTGACGGATTGCGTCATACACGACGTCACCAACAGCGCGAACAATTGCGTGTTCTACGAAGAGAACTTCGCGACAAATTGCCTGATCACGCGTGTCAACATCGGGAAAAACGGCAACGGCTCCATATTCTACCGCTATCTGTGGCGTCCGTGGCAGGCTAGCGACTACCGGGGGCGCGACTCCGGATCGTATGTCAACTGCACGTTCGCGGACAATGTCGTGAAATCTACTTTCGACGGATCTTCGAAGACCAACGACCTTGCAATGGTCAACTGCCTGTTCCACAACAACCGGAGACTGGACGGCACGCTTGCGGACATCTCAGGCACGACGACAGAGGGCGTGATCGCTCTTACGAACTGCCTGTGGGGAGTCGACGACGAAACGATCCCGTGGATCGGAACCGGGAACATCACCTGTCCAGACCCGAAGTTCGTCGCCGATGCGGCGAACGCCTGCGGTGCGCCGTACTACTCGCTCAGGCACGCCTCTCCGGCGCGCGACGCCGGATTGTCGCAGGCGTGGATGTCCGGCGCGTACGACCTTGGCGGCACCAACCGGATCATCGGCGCGTCCGTCGACATCGGATGCTACGAGTCTTTCCTGCCCATGGCCGGTTTCATCCTCTCGTTCCGGTAGGGTCGCGCATCCCGCGCACCCGCGGCCCAAGCGGACGCGAGACCCCGCCGAAATGCGCGGTGACACGGCAGGTCAACGGACAATCAGCACCGTACTGACAGGCGACCAGTCCCAGACCAGACGGACTTTCGCGGGCGACACGCCTGCAGTGTAGACGTACGACTTGCCTTTGACTGGCACGGCCGCGCCCCAATCACCGGTTTCGCCGTCCCACTCCGCCACGCTGTACCCGGTCAGCTTCAGCGTTCTGCCACCTTCCGTCTTCACGTCCGGTGCGGTGAAAGTCCATGCACCCTGCACCTCGTACGCGCCCGCCGCTTCCGTTCCAGCGCCGTTCGCGCCAACCTCGACAACGACGTTCGTGACGGGTAGGATGCCGTGGAAACGCGCGTCGTCCACCTTGCGGTTTCGCTCTAGTTCGTCGTCCGAAAGCACCCGGTCGTAGATTCGGACGGAATTTATTGTTCCCGTCAGATAACGCGAGGCGAGACCTTTTTCCTTGTAGCCGTCGAATCCGCTTCCGATGCGGAATGTCTGCGTACCGATGGAGGTGTCCTTTTCACCCGAGTTGGACGTCGTCTCGCCAGCGTCGGAACGGGCGGTCTGGAAGATTTTCACCGTCTTGCCGCTGCGCGTGCCTGTCACGTAGCGGCCCTTCCACGTGTCCAGGTCTGTACGCCTTATGGTCGGGTTGAAGCAGATTTTGGTCTTGGTATCGCTCGAGTCTTTCGCGTGGAAGAACACGTTGAACTTGTCGCCGTTGCCTGCGGAGACGAGATGCGGCCAACTGACTTCGTTGCCGTTCACGTAACCGGCCCGCAGCGCGGCGGGATCGACATCGCACGCCACCTGCACGGTTGCGGTGTTCGTAAGCGTCAGTTGATTCGAGAACTGGCCATACGTCTTGCCGCCGAAATAGAAGCCGCAATCCTGCCACGCGCTGGCGATGTCGTTCGTTTTGATCACTGCAACATTGGCGGAAGAGGCGTGCGGTGAGACGAGATCCCGCCATGCCCGCAGGAGATCCGAGTGCGGAAGGTCGGCTCCAACGTTGCGTATGCCGTCGATGTGGAGGACGAGGCCGTTGGAAACATAGTCTTCCACATCGTATTCCGCAGCGGTGCGCAGACCGCGCGAGACGGTCCAGCGCCACGTCAGGCGTCGGCTGGGCCAGCACGTCCCGGAAGGCGACGTCCACGATGCGGCTTCGGACGTCTCCTCGTCGATCCATTCGCCGGTGACGGCATCCCACGTTTCAAGCGTGTACCCGGCCAGCGTGTAGCCCTTGGAGGAAGTCTGCGCCGTCGCGGGCGCGGTGAACGTGAAGCCCGACGGCTGGTAGACGCCGCACCCCTGGTCGCCATTCAAGCCTGGAACGGACGAAGCGACGAGTACGCATTCCGTCGCCGGAATCTTGCCGAAGAAACGGGCGTCGTCGAGGACGCGGTTCGCGGCAAGCTCCGCGTTGGAGAGCACACGGTTGTAGATGCGGACGGCCTTGATCGTGCCAAGCATGTAGCGCGGGAGATAGCCGCTGCCGGAACCGTTAGACCCTCCCACCACCAGCGTGCGCGTTCCGATCGGTTTCGACATCGAGAAGTTCTCGTGCCAGTCGCTGTCCGCCGGCGTCGCAGTCTGGAAATTCGCGGCGCTCGCGCCGCTTTTCACCACGGTAAAGTGCCGCCCCGTCCAGGCTTCGCCGCCCTTGGACGGGGTCATGCGCCCGTTGACCCCGGTCGCGTTGCCGACGTACGTATTTCCAATTTTCGTGACTATGTATTTCTTGTTCGTGTCCGTGTTGTAGAAGACGTTGAATGCGTCGGTGTCGTTTTCGGTGATGCCTACAAGCGCGGGCCACGCGAGCCGGGTCGGCGTGATGTAGTATGCGGCGTTGAGCATGTTGGTGTTGGCGTCGCTGACGATCTGCAAGGTGAAGTCGCCGGGCTCTGCGAGTGCGCGGGAGAGCGTTGCGCAGGTGCGGCCGCCGAAATAGAAACCGTCCCGCAGCCAGCGGCTGCCGTCGGCGGCGCGGCTCGAGAATGTGGCTTCGCCCAGGGTCGCGAGGTCGGTCCATTGCGCGGCGTCCATGTCGTGTGGCAGAGCGGCGCCGACGTTGCGGATGCCGTCCAGATGCATTGTCAGCGACTCCTGCGCATAGAGGCCGACGTCGAGCAGTCCGGGGGCTGCGGGACGGCTCCAGAGGCGCGTCCATTGCCACGTCAGGCGGACTTTCGCCGTCGCGTCCGACAGCGCGCACTCCGTTCCGGCGTGCGTTTCGGCCTCGCCCCAGGCCGAACCGTCCCACGGCTCCAGCGTGTATCCGGCGCATGCATACGTTTCACCGCCGACGCAGAGGGATTCGGGAGCCGTGAAGGTGTAGCCCTCGTCGTCGAACGCGAACGCGCCCAGACCCTCGAAGCCCTCTGCGCCAGGGACGGATGTGGCGACGACCACATTCGTGACGGGAATGCCGATGAAGTAGCGCGCTTCGTCCAACGCGCGGTTGGCGGCGAGCTCCGTATCGTTCAGAACGCGGTTGTAGACTCGAATGGCCTTGATCTTTCCTGTGAGGAACCGCGCGTCCATGCCGTGATTGTCTTGGACGTCGCCGGAGCCGATCAGCCAGTCGAAGGAACCGATATTCCCTGTCTTGCCGGTGGACTTCCATGCCGACGCGTCGCTCGTATCGGCGTTCTGGACGAGGATGTGCTTGTCGCCGTTCTCGATCGCGATGGCGTACTTGCCATTCCATACCCTCTGGTCGTACCGGTACCCGTTGCGCGTCTTGAAGCAGAGAGGCTTGTTCAGGCTGGCATCGCAGTGGAAGAAGAGGTTGAACTTGTCGCCGGTGGTGGCGGCACCGATGATGTGCGGCCAGCGGCGGTAGGTGACGTTGCCGATGCGATTGGAGGCCGCCAGAAGGACGTCGATGTCGATGTCGCACACCACTTCCACCGTTGCGTTCGTACCAAGGGCGGCCGTGGCGCCGGCACGCGCGCAGGTCAGGCCGCCGAAATAGAAGCCGTCGTCCTGCCAATGGCTGCCGTCGTCTTCGCCGAATTCAAACACCGCCGGACGGGCGGCGTTGGCAAGGTTGGCCCATTGCGTCGCCGTGCCATCGTGCGCCCTAAGCGCACCGGCATTTCGGATGCCGTCGAAGTTCAGGATCATGGCGTCCTGCCCGCTATAGTTTTGCGGTTCGTACAACAGCCCGGCATGCACTACAGTCATAACCATTGTCACAGCCGCTGCTAAAAACACTTTCTGACCGACATCTTGAACATTGTTCATGGAAATCTCCTGATGTTTGCCTACGAAAAACGAGCCAATCTTATCATACCCCCCCCCCGTGTTGTCAAATGTAAATTATAAAAAGTCGGCAGCCTCTACGAATCGTTTCTGCCTATTGCCGGTTCCTACCTCTCGTTCTGGCAGGGTTGCGAGTCCCGCATACCCGCAACCTGCCCGTCGCACGCACCCGC
>DFLH01000080.1:52059-65395 GCA_002373695.1 Verrucomicrobia bacterium UBA3624 | reverse complement strand
GTCGCACGCACCCGCGATTTGGTCGCCTGACGACGGTGGATGGACCGTTCGGGTGGCTGCATGCCCGTCGCACGCACCCGCGATTTGATCTGGTGGCATCCAAATCCATCACCGAAACGTTATCAACGCGCCCACCCCTTCAAACCATCACTTTTCCAGCATAAACCACCCGGCATCGGCTATCCTACCTCCCGTTTCCTCGCCATCCGTTTCCACCACCTGCATTTCGTACGCACCGTAATCTCATTCTCGTACTTCGCCTTCCACCCCGCGAGCATGTGCGCCTCCTCCACCATCTCCGGGTTCGTCAGCACGTCCAACCTCTCCATCAGAGCGGTCGTGCTGCCCCTCACGCCGTCCACGACCTCCAGCCACACGGCCCTCGCCCTCGCCACCTCCAAGTCCGGTTCCTGCCGCCCGCACGCACGCGCAGGCTCCGCGAGCACAGCGGCGGCAGGAACGGGGTCCGCCAGACCCGTCACCTGCCGGAGCTTCTTCGCCATCGCCTTGTAGCGCATCACGGTGGTGTAGCGCAAATGGAGGGCTGGGATGTTCTCCTGAAGCCACGCTTTCACGCCGCCCCTCCGCCCCACGATCGCACCCGATCCGTCCCGCAGGAGCGAGTTGTCCACGTAACACTCCAGGTCATGCACCATGCTTCCGAAGCGCACCGCCGCCGCGTGGGAGTCGCGCCTGTGGCACCATGCTTCCAGCATCTCCTCTCGCGTGGGGCACGGGCTCGTGGTGCGCCTTCCGCCGGTGCGCCGGCGTTCTCGGGCGAGAGTCTCGCGCCTCGCCCTCTCTCGCGCGTAGTACAGCGGTCTTCTCAGACGGCTCTGTGCATGGTCTATGAATCTCGCCGTATCCGTGCGTAGCCACCTGGCGAGAGCCATGAGCGTAAGAACGTCCCCGTCCGCCCAGCGCACCATGTCCCGCGCACCCCACCCGTCGCGCCTCCACACGACCGCGAAGCCCTCCGTCGCCTCGCAGAGATCCCCGAACGCACGAGCGGCCTTCTCGCGCCGCGCCCTGTTCGCGAGCCGCCGCTCGTGAGCCTCTATAATCTCGCGCTCGACCGGCTCGTACCTCGCCAGCCACGCGGAAACGCCATCGGCGGCGCCTGCGCAGACCGACGGCACGAACGTCTCCGGCATGGCCGCTGTCTTCGCGAACGAGACCTTGCGATTGTGTCCGATCCCCGAATTGCCTTTTTTCCGTTGCATGGCGGCAATGGTACCACGGCACGCGATGCAAGGCAAACATAAAATGAGATTACGGTGCGTACGAAATCCAATGGCCGGTGCTGGTGCAGTAGTCCGCTCTCTTTGTGTGAGAGGGATGACGGGGGATATGGGGATAATGGGATTCGACAATGATTACAAATGGTCCTTCAAAGAATTTAGTGGATGTGCCGTTGTGGTTTGACCACGGAGATCTCGGGAGCCCGCATTCGGTTCTTCCGAGAATTTAAGGCATTTCGCAGTTGCGATTTCCACTATTGCTCCAGCAATCATAGATGCGGCGACCAATGGGATTGATCATTAGCCACAAAGATCACAAAGGCCGCACAGGCTTCGTGGCCTTTGTGTGCTTTGTGGTTCAACCCCATTTGTTGCCGGTTCCATAAAAACTCCAAAGAGCCTTACAAGCACACGTAAACTGTGATAAAATGCCGGTCGTTCTATGAACTGGAAAATCCACCACAAAGAAGTGACTGTATCCACCAACCTCGATGCCAGGGAGGGCAGTCCTGGCGACGTGTTCACGGCAGACGAACAGACGGCTGGACGCGGACGACTTGACCACGTGTGGCTGTCGCATCCAGGTGAAAACCTGATGATGTCGGCCGTCATCGGCGTAGCAGGCGCCGATGCGGCGCAGGTCGCCACACTGCCGCTCGTCGCGGGACTCGCCGCAGCGACGGTCGCAAGCGCACTTCTCCTGCGGCAGACATGGATCAAGTGGCCGAACGACGTGCTGGTGGACAGGCGGAAGATCGCCGGAATCCTATGCGAACGCCACGGAGACCTGGTGATAGCAGGCGTGGGCATGAACGTCAACCAGAAGGTCTTCCCGCCAGAAATCGCCTTGCGGGCCACCAGTCTCGCGCAGATCGATGGCAAGCAGCGGCCGGTAACGATGGTTCGTGACGCATTCCTGAACGTGCTGGCTCCATTCGTGGACGAATGGCGGCGCAACGGTTTCGCCGCCATCCACCCGCTGATCGCACCGCTAGACGTATTGAAAGGCAAGCGCGTCCGCGTGCTGCAAACCGACAACGACGACACGCCAGTCACCGGACTTTGCGGCGGCATCCAGCCCGATGGCACGCTGCGCGTCGGCGACACGGACGTATTCGCCGGCGAGGCGCATGTCGCAAGCGTCTAGCGCGCGTCCTGCACGCCGACTATGCGGCGAGCGGCTTCCAGCGTGTTCCAGAGAAGCATGGTGATCGTCATCGGCCCCACGCCGCCCGGCACAGGCGTAATCGCAGACGCCACTTCTGCGCAAGAATTGAAGTCCGCGTCGCCGCAGAGACGGTATCCCTTCGGCTTCGATGCGTCCGGCACGCGATTCACGCCGACATCTATCACCACGGCGCCCGGCTTCAACATGTCGCCGGTGAGCGTGCCAGGCCTGCCTGCCGCGACGACGACGACATCCGCCATCCTGGTATGGACGGATATGTCTGGCGTGCCCGTATGGCACAGCGTTACCGTCGCATTCGCGCACCTCCCCTTGCGCGCGAGCAGCATGGCCATCGGCTTTCCGACGATGTTGGAGCGGCCCACGACCACCACATGCCTGCCGGAGACGTCCATGCCGGACACCTCTATCAGCTTCAAGATGCCATGCGGCGTGCAAGGCAGGAAACACCTGTCGCCGATGACCATGCGCCCTACGTTCACAGGCGTAAACCCGTCCACGTCCTTCTCCGGCGAGATCGCATCTATCACGTTCTTCTCTGAAATGCCCGCCGGCAGCGGCAGCTGTACCAGAATGCCATGGATGGCAGGATCGTCGTCCAGGGCTTTCACCTGCGCCAGCACCTCCGGCTCCCTGGCGTCCGCCGGCATGCGTATTTCACGCGAAAGCATGCCCGTCTCCCTGCAGGCCTTCGCTTTCGCAGTCACATAGCTCACGCTTGCAGGATTGTCCCCCACCAGCACCACTGCGAGCCCCGGCGTCACGCCGCAATCCCTCTTCAACGCCGCGACGCCTTCTGCAATCTCCGTGCGCGTCGCCTCTGCAAGCTTTCTTCCATCGATGATCTTTGCGTTCATGCGGGACAGTATATCAAATCCCGCCGCACGCGCGGGCGGGCGGGCGGCAGATAAGTTCGTCTATGACCCTGCCCACTTCGGCCTTCGGCACCTTCTCCGACACGCGCACGTGCGGTCCGTCATCCATCGGCGCCCACTCGTTCGTGCCGTCCGTGCCGACCATGCGGTAGCGTCCGCGGTTCACGTTGAAATAGCGTTCCGCGCCGCGCACCGCGATCAGCACCGCGGTCTCGTCCCACGCGCTGCGGCCGCCCATGCCGAAAGCGGCGCGAAGCCACTTGGCCGGATCCTTTCTGATTTCCTCGCGCGACGGGATGTTGCCGGCAAAGACGTCCTTCACGGGGTTGCGAGGGCCTTCCATCTCGGCTACCGCACGCCCGGCGAACACGTCTATGCCCAGATCCCAGTCCGTGATCACCACTGGCGTAGGCCATCCGTCGAGAGCGATACGCGACGATTCCCAGTCCATCATCGAATTGTATTCCTTTCCGCGGAAGTACTTGCACGCCATGGCCACCCAGAACTTCACCTTCTTCTCCACGAGCGCCCTGCCGTCAAGCGGAGAGTAACGGTCACCCTTGGTTTCGAGCAGGCGGCGAAGGTTTGTGAGGAAACCCGTGGAGCAGATCACCACGCTGCCGTCAGGCTGCTCTGCGAGTACCTTGCGGTACACGTCGTTGGCGTCTGGCGCGTCGTCGGCGTCGGCGTACGTGTACCAGCCCGGGTAGTCGACCAGCAGCTTGCGGTACTTGTAGTGTCCGCCGTCGCCGCCGGACTTCTCGCCGAGCGGCGCCTTTGGATCGACCTTTCTTGTCGCCCCTGGGCGGGCGCCCAGGACGCCGATGCCCTTCGGCGCGCCGACTGGCAGGTTTCCACGCCCGTAGTAGGTGTTTATCACCTGTACGGCACCGACCGAGGCGTTGCCTCTGGTGCTGCTGACTGTCGCGAGTATCTCCGCCTCGCCCGCGTCGGCAAGCGCGTGGAGGCACGCGAGCGCCCCCACGTCATCGAAGTCCGTGATCATGTCCGTGTCGAAAATCACCTTTACCGGCCCGGCCAAGACAAGGGCGGGCGCAAGCAGAAGCGTGGGCACCAGCTTTTTCATTTGTCGTCGCTCCTTGCGCTGCGGCTACTTGGTCGCCTTGATCCGGTCCCAAGCCTTGTTGTACAGATCCATGGCATCGTCGACAGGCATGAGCACCTGGCCGCGGGCAAGCGTTTCCGGCGGCAGCACGATGAGCTTGCGGTACTCTTCGTCAAGCGCGCTTATGCCGGGCTTTACGGGCATCGGCCCCATTATGTACTCCATGTTGTCTTTCGCGTTCTTGCCGTCGTACATGAAATTGATGAATGCGTACGCGAGATCCGGATCCGGAGCGGATGCGGAAACCACCATCTCGTCGAAAGCGATGGCAAACCCTTCCTTCGGCAACGCGAATCCGATGTCGCTCCTGGGCGCGTTTCCCTCTTCCTCGTCGCCCACGATGACCTGCGTGGTATCGGTCGAATAGCCTTGCCCGATCCATGTTGCGCCCGAGGGGACTTCGTTCTTGTAGCTTTCCGCATCGAACTTCCTTATGTTGCGCTTCCACTTGAGCACCTCCGCGACGGCCGCGTCGATTTCCGCCGGATTCCTGGAGTTCAAGGAATAGCCGAGGGACATCAGTCCTGCGCCGACGACCTCGCGGATATCGTCCAGCAATGTTATCTTGCCCCTGAACGCCGGGTTTTCGAGCACCTTCCACGTGGCCATGTCCAAGCCCTTGGGCATCTTGTCCTTCGCATACATTAAACCGGTATATGTGACGGCGTACGGAACGTTGTAGGTGAAAGACGGATCGATGATCTGGTTAGCGAAGGACGAATCGAAATTCGCCTTGACGTTAGGCATCTTGGAATGGTCCAGCTTCGCCACGAGCCCCTCCTTTGCCATCGTGGACACGATGTAGGAGCTCGGCGTGATGATGTCGTACCCCGATCCGCCGGCCTTGAGTTTCGCGTACATCGTTTCATTGGAGTCGAAGGTGTCGACGACGACTTTGCAGCCGTGGGCCTTCTCGAAGGCAGCCACGACCTCAGGCGCGATATAGTCGCTCCAGGTGTATATGTGGAGCGTGCGGGAATTCCCGCCGCATCCGGCGAGAAGCGCGGCGACTGCGGCCATGCATGCGGTTCTGGTTGCGTTCATATCTGGTTTATCCTTTCTGTTTCTGTTGATGTCCACGCGCAATGAACTTTGACAATCCCGCCATCGCGCATGTGAAAAGCAGCATAAGCGTAGACAGCGCGAACACCGCAGGCAGGTTTCGCGAGTGTTTCGTCATGGAGCTGACGTAGGTCGGAAACGTGTTGGTGCCCGCACCGTTGACAAATGAAGTTATTACGACATCGTCGATGGAAAGCGTGAACGCCAGCAGGCCGCCGGCGACTATCCCAGGCATGAGGATCGGCAGCTGTACATGGAAGAACGTGTACCACTGCCCGGCCCCAAGGTCGTACGCCGCTTCCACAAGCCGGTCGTCGAAATCCTGAAGACGCGCGAGGACGGTCATCACCACATACGAGACGCAGAATGTGACGTGCGCGATCAGAATCGTCCAGAATCCGCAGTCTACGCTGCATGCAACGAACAGCATCAGCAGGGATATGCCTATCAGAATGTCCGGCATGATCAGGGGCATGTATACGAGCGCGTGGTGGACGGTCTGCAGGCGGCTTCTCCACTTGTGCAGCGCGAGCGCGGATGTCGTCCCTATGATGCACGAGAAGAGCGTCGCAAGGCCTGCCACCGTCAGAGACAGCCAGAAACTCTGCATCAGCGCGCCAAGACGCATGTCGTTGGAGAATATCATCGAATACCACTTGCCGGAGAATCCGGTGAAATGGCCCGACGCGTCGAAGAAACTCATCGATATGCCATTGGGGATGAACCCGTACGCGACCACAAGCAGTATCGGCACGTACAGGAAGACCATCACTGCCGACAAGACCGCCATGGGGAAGAGCGACCGCTTCATGCCATGCCTCCCGCCGTCATGAGCCTGGTGGTGCGCACTTCAAGACGCTTCCTGTCGCGCGCGTTCTGGCGCTTGCGCCACCACATGGCCAGCCCGATCGGGACCAGCACCGACACCGCCATAAGCGTCGCAAGCGCCGAAGCGTGCGGAATGTTGCGGTTCTGCATGGCTCGCATGAATATCTTGTTGCCGATCAGCACGCAATCGGTGCCGCCCAGCATCTGCGGGATCACGTAGGATCCTATGGCCGGGATGAAAACCATCAGCACCGCAGAGACGATGCCCTGCCAGACGCCTGGGATGAATATCTTCCGGAAAGCGTATAGATTTTTCGCTCCCAGGTCGCGCGCCGCCTCCATGAGGGAAAAGTCGAACTTCTCCGCCGCGGAATATATCGGCATGATCGCAAACGGCAGGAACGAGTATACGGACACGAGAACCACGGCTATCTCGGAATCCAGGATCGTGGTGGCCGCCGGATCGATGGCGCATCCGGCGATTCCGATCAGGCAGCCGCCGGCGGAGCCGGACGATGCCGCCGGGACATGCATCCCAGGCACCCATGCGAACAGCCAGAACTTGAAATGGAGATAGGCGTGATAGCACGTCTGCAGCCATCCATCTGGATGCAGCATGGTCTTCCAGGCGAAGACCCGCACGACGAAACTGGTCCAGAACGGCAGCATTATGGCGCCTGCCACAAGAGCTCGCCACCGTTTGCGCATCCTGGCTATCGCATATGCGCAGGGCAAGGCCAGCACTATGCACCATGCGGTGACTTCGAAGGAGATGCGGATGGTCTTCCACACGATCGTCGGGTAGTCGGGATCCACGAGCTCGCGCCATGTGGACAGGCTCCACTCTCCCACGCCGCCGTTGGCGGTATGCCCGTGGAACGTAAACGCCAGCACGATAAGCGCCGGAATGGCGAAGAAAAGCAGCAGCCACGCGAACGACGGCAACGTGAGCAGCCATTCAGTTTTTTTGGACTTTGCGCTCACAGCACCAACTCGCCTACCAGGAGTATCTTTGCCGGCCAGAACTTCGTGCCCTGGAACTTGGGGCCGCGCAGCTCGACGTCGGGATTCTGCAGCCTGAAGGCGACAGACTGGCGGGACGGCTGATCCTTGTCCACCTCTATCTTGACCTCGTGCACGCCGTCAGGCCCGTCGTATACGTTGAGCATTGCCATGCGATGGCAGGTGCAGTAGCTGTCGAACCTGGGGACCGGCCGGCGGTTGCGCTTGCCGTCCACGGTGATCCAGAGCTGTCCGCCATCCGGCCCCAGCAGATCGTATATCTTGCAGCACGTTCCGTGGAACTTGAAGGTCATGGAATCCCCCGGCTCGCGCGCATACCATATCTCGTCCATGCGTCCGGAAAACGCCCTCATCTTTTCATCGTTGGACGCAAGCTTGCGCCAGGAGCCGGAAAGCAGCTCCGGCTTTATGTCCAGCATCTTGGCCCCTTCCAGGTTGTCCGCCACGAATGGCTTGACAAGCTTGACGGCATGGTTGGCAGGGGCGCAATCCTTCATCTGCGCGAACCCCGCGACGATGGAGGCCAGATAGAGTTCGTGGCCCTCGTCGCGAGGATGGACGCCGTCATTCGCGAAAAGGATGCGCGTATCTTTCGCCCGCAGTTCCTTCACCTTCCTGTCGTGTTCCGGATCGTCACGTGGAACGGCAGTCTCCTGCTCTTTCGCGCTCATGACGAGCTTGTTTTCGGCCAGCAGCTTCGCGACACGCGGACCGAAGCATATGGAGGGGATGCCGTAGTGGTCGGCCAGCTGTTCCATCGCACTCGCGGAACGGTTGCAGTAGCCGTCCAGATATTCCTTCTGCATCGAAACGGTTATCGTATACACGAAGACCACATCCGTGGAGGCGTCCTGCTGCCATGTGCGGCGCACGATCCCTTCCATCGACCGCCATATGGCCTCGGGACGCATGTGGCTGTCGTTCGTCGCAAACTCCACGAACAGGAGATCTGGATGCTGGCGCAGCGCGTCGTGCCCGACGCGGAACACGCCAAGATCGGAACCTGTTCCGCCGATTGCGGCATGGACCTCCTTTACGGCAACGTTGGCGTACGTGCTGCGAAGCCAGTCCGTCGTCTTGTTCCGCCAACCGTTCATGGCCGTGATCGACCCTCCCAGGTATGCGACCGTCACCGGCTTCCCCGCCTTGATCTTGGACATGAAGTGCCCGATGCCGTCCCGCACGCGCACCTCCTGGGCGCGCACAGGCCCCTTGTAGGCCGGAGCGGCCTGCAAGGTCGCAAGAAGCAGGACGCCAGCTGCCGCTACCGCTTGTCTCATCTTTCTTCTCCTGTGCTCCATGAACTGTTCTGCCGTCTGCAAAGGAAGACGGATAAAGTATACCAAAAAAATGTGCTATAATGGCGTCATGAAAATTCAAGTCCTGCTGTCCGTCTGTTTCCTTCTGCCACATGTCATCGCCTCGCCGGGACAGACCATATTTGAGACCGGAGAATCTTTCGCTTTCGGCCCCGGCAAGGGCAAGGGGTTCTCCGTGGCCCTAAAGCCCGAATGGGGAGTGATTACGCTCCGCACGAAGATGAAGACCACCGGGCTCCAGCGAGGGAAGGAGTCGTGGATGAACGGCCGCATCCCCATGTCGTTCCACGGGAAAGACGGCAAGATGGTCGGCAAATGGCCGCCCGTCTTCGGTTTCGAGGGAACTCACGACTGGACGGATTGCCAGCGCGACTTCATGATTCCCAAAGGGGCCGCAAGGCTGAACTTCGGATTCAACAACTTCGGCGTCCATGGCACGGCAGAGTACGGGCCGCTAACGATCACGGTAAAGCGAAACCGGGCCGACGCCCCATGCAACGCACCTCTTCCTGAAGGAGCTCCCGCCGATCCATGGTCGCTTGACGACGCATGGAAAACCACCTCGTCCACACGCGTCAGATGGTCGCTCAACGGGCTGTGGGGGTTCCGTCCGGCCTTGACAAACGATACCGAAGGAATCGTGCCGGGTCCGCAAGACAACTGGGGATGGGGCAAGATACCGTCCGTCTGGGGCCATCCAGACGCATGGAACTGCAGAGGACAGGAGATTTTCCTCTCGGACTGGTTCGAAGATCACGGCGTGCGCCCAGACATTACGGATCGCGCCTGGTACCGGCGCGATTTCACGATGCCGCCCGAGACGACGGGAAAGCGCGTCGTCCTTACCTTCACCATGCTGAACACGCGTGCCATCGTATATGTCGATGACGTCCGGGCCGCCGATGTAGCATTCCCTGGAGGCGAGGCTGACATCACCGGTTTCGTAAAGCCCGGCCAGCGTCAATCGCTGGCGCTGGACGTGACCGCCTACCCGCTCAATACGGAGACGCTTGAATTCAACGCGCCCGACCGCGCCGTGGCGAAAAAGAGCGTGGTGAAGTTCAAGGGCGTGACGGGCGACGTCTACCTGGATGCCATGCCGAAGACGACGCGCATCGCGGATGCGACCGTGGAGTTCGATACGACGCGCGGCAAAATCACTTTCGTTGCCGATATCGCCGCCGGGACGGCGGCGCCCCATGCGGGAGAACCGCGTTCCTGCGCGACCATGCGCCTCACCGCCAAGATATGCGACCTGTCCAACAATCCCGTGCGCGAGTTCGCAAGCGGCGACATTGCGCCAGATGCCGGCGGACGCCTGGCCTTCACGGCCGACTGGCCGGATGCGAAACGCTGGGATACGCACACGCCAGGCAACCGCTACGTCTGCAGCCTGGAGCTGCGCGACGGAGACGGACGCACGGCCGACGCCTTCATTCCCTTCTCATTCGGGTTCCGCGACGTGAAGATTGCAGGGCGCGACATGTTGCTGAACGGGGTGCCGATACATCTGCGGGCGCTATACAACAAGACGATGAATTCGCCGGCCGACGTCGCATGCAAGGAATCCGCCCTGAATCTCTGCCGCCGGCTGAAAGAGGAGGGATTCAACTTCATCATCGCAGGCAACTACAATTTTTCGCCTGGATCGGTATCCTACATGGACGCACTTCTGGACGCCTGCGACGAGACGGGCATGCTCTTCTCGTTCTCCCTGCCGCATATCCGCGACTACGACTTCAAGCTGGACGAACCCGCCGTCGCCGCCCGTTTCACCGCGCTGACGCGTTGGGCGATACGCCGCGCGCGCAACCATCCCAGCGTCGTCACGTATGCGATGAACCACAACTCCACCGGATACACAGGTGACATGAATCCGCTGCGGATCGACGGTCGCTACGAATTGCCGCAGCCGTCAAAATGGTCGGCCCGCAACCGCCGCCAGGCCCGCCGGACGGCCATGATCGCGCGCTCCATAGACGGGACGCGCCCCATATACCATCACGAATCCGGAAACCTGGACGATTTCCATACGGTGAACATCTATCTCAACTGGGCGCCTATCCAGGAGCGCAGCGACTGGCTGCAGCACTGGAGCGAAACTGGCGTCAAACCGCTATTCTTCGTGGAATGGGGAATGCCGCACATCTCCAGCTGGTCAAGCTACCGCGGCCCGCTCTTCATCTGGCGCAAGGCCGGCTACCAGAGCCTTTGGGCCAGCGAGTTCGCGGCTGCATTCCGGGGAGACGCCGCCTACGAGGGCGACACGCCTGAGGCCGTCGCCGCGCTGCGCAATGAAGAACGCCTGTGGGAAAAAGGCAAGCCGTTCTTCTGGGGCCAGCTAAACCAGCCGCTCCGCGCCCTCACCAACAACTACCAGGGCGTACAGGCGCTCTACATGTCGGACAACTGGCGCAGCCATCGCGCATGGGGGATCACGGCAATGTTGCCGTGGGACCAGGGGGATCTCTGGCTTGGCAGGCATGCGGCGCCGGCCTCCGAGAATCCCGCGCGCTGGAAGAACCTGAAGCGGCCCGGCATAGTGACGGACTGGTTCTACGACGGGGGATGGGATACGGGCACCGGCGATGACGCCCGCTTCAAGCCTTCTCCCGCAGGCGCGGCGCTTCATCGATGGAACGCGCCAGATTGCGCATTCATCGGCGGCGACGGAATATTCACCGACAAGCGCCACCACTTCCGCCCAGGCGACACGGTAAATAAGACTCTCGTGATCCTCAACGACCGGCGCGTGCCGCAAGAGGTGGCGTGGACATGCTCGCTCGCATCCACGACGCTTCACGGCACGGTCAACGTGCCGCCGGGAACCAGGCGCGACGTACCTGTTTCGTTCAAGCTGCCAGAAGAAGCCGGAGAATTCGAGATGTCCGCGTCTTTCACATTCGCAGGCGGCAACATCCAGCGAGACTCCTTCCTGCTCGAAAGCTACACGCCTGGCAAGACGGCGACCGTGAAGGATCTGCTGCTGTACGACCCCAAGGGCCTGACCGCCGGCAACTTCGACCGTCTGGGCATAAAATACACGTGCACGGAATGCAGGGAACCGTTCACAAATGCAGTCGCGCTCGTTGTCGGACGTGGCGCCCTCACTCGCGATCTGCTAGACCGCGTTCTCGTGCCATCGGCCCGCAACCTTGCACACGTTCTCATCTTCGAGCAGGACAAGGACACGCTGGCGTCCGTCGGTTTCCGCGTCCAGGAATACGGGCTGCGCAATGCCTTCCCGCGTTTCCGCGATCCGTCCCTGCGGAATCTGGACACGGCAATGCTGCGCGATTGGAATGGCGAGTCCACGCTCGCGACTCCCTATCTCGAAGGCATCCCCGAAACGGAGACGAGCTATTCGCGAAGCGCATGGGCGGGCTTTTCGAACACTCGCGTCTGGCGCTGCCGCAATCGCGGCGCCATGGCGAGCGTCATACCGGAAAAACCGTCCATAGGCGACTGGCGCGCCCTGGTGGACGGCGGTTTCGACCTCCAGTATTCGCCTCTTCTCGACTGGCGCATAGAGCGTGGCCGCATTACGTTCTGCCAGCTTGACGTGACAGGACGGACCGAAAACGATCCTGTGGCCGACGATCTGGTCAATCTGCTGGTGGCGAGGCTGGCCGATTCCCGTCCATGGCCGAAGTGGCCGCGTGCCATAGGCAAGATGGCATGGATAAAAGGCCGAGACATGGATGTCGGCATCAAGCAGGATCCGGACGACCGCGAGAGTGGCGTGTTCATAGTCTCCAGCGGAGCGAAGAAGCCGGCCTGCTTCGACGAGCTGATCGCCGGAGGCGGAAAGGCGCTCTGCCTTGGACTTGCCGCCTGGGAGATTGCAGAATGGAGCCCCGTTCCTCTCGCAACCGCAGCCACGAACGGCTGCTACGCCAGCCGCATCGAAAAGCTGCCGCCAGAGCTGAACGGCCTCTCCAACGCCGACTGGTCGTGGCACGGAGCCATGGATCTGGTGGCGTTCACGGAACCTGCCGAGGACGGCAACCAGGCGATCCGCGTGGTTCGGTACGGCAAGGGTTCGATCATCTTCTGGCAGACGCCGCCGTGGCAGATCGATGCGGAGGCGAAGCCGTATCTCCGGACAAGCAGAAGACGCGCCGACGCGATGTTCGCCCGCCTGCTCGGCAACATGGGGTGCGTATCGTACTCCGGCTCGATACGTTACGCCGACGTCCCCATCGCCGAAGACGACCCGTACAGGTACTACCGTTGGTAATGGAAACGTGAAGGGCCATTTCCCCATTGGCTTCTTCGTGTGGCGGCTGGGGGATGAAGTTGGGCGTGAGACGGCAGACGCGAGACGCGAAGCGGAGACGTTAGACGCCGAGACGGCAGGTCTCACGTCTCATGTCTCGCCCGCTCGTCTCGCGTCTAATGTCTCACGCCCCGCCATCTTTACCTCCGCCGTGGCGGACGTGTACGACCGCGACCAGTTCCTTTATCCGAACGACGGATGGAAAGACGACGCGGCGTTTCAGGCGGATTGCCTCGTGTATGCGCTTTTCAGCGGGCAGAACCGCATCAAGTCCTCAGACGGCGTTCCGTTCACGGAGGAAGAGGTGGGGGCGAAGGACTGCTTTGCGAGCCACTTCATGAGCGATTTCATCAACGGTAGGGCGGTTTCGACGAAACCGCCGATTGCGGCGGCATCA
>DFLH01000080.1:40022-52001 GCA_002373695.1 Verrucomicrobia bacterium UBA3624 | reverse complement strand
TTGCGGCGGCATCATCGATGCCGCCGCTACCAGGGCGACCTCTTCGCGGAATCGCCCGATCCCAATCCTGAAAATCCTGTCAATCCTGTCAAAAACAACTCTGCGGCCTCTGCGCCTTTGCGCCTCTGCGTTAAAGAAAACCTTTCTCCTGCCGCCCGTGCGGTACTCGATGCGGGGCGCGAACTGTGGCGCTACTACCATGCCCAGCCCGACGCCAACCCCAACGCATCCTACTACGATATCCGCGCCTATTTCCAGGGCTGCAAGCCAAACGGCGCGATCAACGCCAGATGGCGCTCATTCCCGACGCGGCGCGCCGCTGGCGTTGAGGCGGAGAACTTTGGTATAATTCGAACGTCCCAGGAAACATCAATGGAAAGGAAAAAGTACATGAAGCGATTCTGTATCATCCAGTCGTGCCTGATTGCCGCCGTGTGCGGGCTGACGGCGTTCGGTGCGCCGCAGAAGGACGTGGAGTCGACGCCTGCCGCGAAGATGGACGCGCACACGAAGAATCCGAAGCGCGACCCCGGCATCTTCGGCGACTACTGGTGGGCCAACCGCTTCCTGAGCCGCAACCGGCTCGTGGAGCAGCATAGAGGCAAGACGGTAGATCTGGTCCTGCTTGGCGACTCCATCATGCACTTCTGGGAGTGGCGGTGCCCCAAGAGCTGGAAGAAGCTCACGCAGGGACGTACCGTCATCAACCTCGGCTACGGCGGCGATCGCACGCAGAACGTCCTGTGGCGCATCGCGCACGGCGAACTTGACGGCTACACGGCGAAGAACGTCGTTCTCATGATCGGCACGAACAACAATACGTCGAACGACACCGACCCCGCGAACGTCGCGAAGGCCATCGAGAAGATCGCCGCCGAGGTGCGCGCAAAACAGCCAGGTGCGCAGCTCATCCTCCACCCAATCTTCCCGCGTGGCGTCTCGGCCGACTCGAAGCGCCACGCCGACGCCCGCGCGCGCAACGACAGGACGAACGAACTCCTGAAGGCGTTCGCCGCCGCGCATCCGGAAATCACATGGATCGACTTCAACGACAAGATGGTCGACTCGACCGGCTGGGTGCCGCGCACGATCATGGCCGACGAGATCCATCCAACCGACGCCGGATACGACATCTGGATGGACGCCCTCCTCCCCAGCCTGAAGTGACCGCCGACGAACCGGTCGCCTCTGAAGCCTGCGTACGCGGCATGATCCGGCACCATCACCAAGGGAGAACGACATGGCAGACGAACCGAACAGCAGCGAAAAGAAGACTCTCTTCATCATTGACGTGATGCCGTTTCTGTACAGGGGACATTTCGTGTTCATGCGCAATCCGCGCATGACGACCACAGGCATCACGACCTCCGCGCTTATCGGGTTCGCGAACGGCATCGTCTCCATCCTCAAGGACTGGAAACCTTCGCACGCCGTGCTGGCGATGGATCCCGGCGGCCCCACCTTCCGCCACGAAGCCTATCCTCCATACAAGGCGCAGCGCGAGAAGATGCCGGAAGACCTCGCCGCGAACATTCCATACGCGCTGGAGCTGGCCGAAGCGCTGCGCCTGCCCGTGATCAAGAAGGATGGCTTCGAGGCGGACGACATAATGGGAACCATCGCCGTGCGAGCCGCCGCCGAGGGTTTTGACGTCTATCTGGCCACGCCGGACAAGGATGCCGCACAACTCGTGGCGCCGAACATCCGCCTCTTTCGCCCCGGACGCTCCGGAGACGACGCGGAAATATACGACGAGACGCGCGTAAAGGAACATTGGGGGCTTTCCAGTCCGTCGCAGATGATCGACTGGCTGGCTCTGGCAGGAGACGCATCCGACAACATCCCAGGCATCAAGGGTATCGGCGAAAAGACCGCTTCCGCGCTTCTCGCGCAGTTCGGCACGGTAGAAAACATGATCGCCCATGCCGCCGACATCAAGGGGAAGGTCGCCGAAAAAATCGCCGCCGGCGTCGAAGACGCCAAGATGTCGAAATTCCTCACCACGATCCGCACCGACGTTCCGCTCGACATAGACCTCGCCTCGCTGGCGAGATCCGAGCCGGATCGCGAACGGCTTGCGGCCGTATGCGCCAAGTACGAGCTGTTCCACCTCGCGAAGATGCTGCTGGGGACAAGAGCCGTGTCGGCGAAGGAAGCCGCGCACAAGAAACTGTCCGACGTTCCGCACGACTACCGTCTTGTGACGACAGACGAAGAGATCCGCGAACTCGTCCGCACGCTGGAGGATGCGCCGATGTTCGCATTCGACACCGAAACGACCGGAATGGATGCGCATACCGCAGAGCTTGTGGGCGTGTCTTTCGCCACGGAAAAGGGCAGGGCATGGTATCTGCCCGTCATGCGAACAGCAACAGGCGCCGGTGCCATGGATCTTTTCAGCTTCGCCGCCGGCCATGATCAATCCCCCCTGCACCATTTCGCCGCCGTGTTTGCCGATCCGTCCAAGACGCTCATCGCCCAGAACGCCAAGTACGACATGACCGTTCTCGGCCGCTACGGCATCAAGTTCGGCTCCGTAGTGCGGGACACCATGCTCGAACATTACGTCACGGACGCCGCGGCACGGCACAACATGGACGGCCTTGCGCGCGAGTTCCTGGACTACGATCCCATTCCCTACGAACAGGTGGTAGGCGACAAGGTTCGTGGACAGGAGCAGCCTACCATGGCGGACTTTCCCCCTGAAAAGGTGCTGGACTACGCCGCCGAGGATGCCGACGTGACGCTGCAGCTGGATGCCGTGCTGCGTCCGCGCGCAGCCGAAGCCGGCGCCTTGCAGGCGCTGGAGCAGAGCGAAGAGCCGCTCGTGCCGATCCTTGCAGGGATGGAAGCCGCAGGTATCCGGATAGACGTGCCCGCCTTGCGCGCATACGGCGCGGCCCTGGACCGCGAGATCGGCGCCATCATGGCGGAAATCAACAGCTACGGCGATTTCAGCCTCAACCTGGATTCTCCGTACCAGCTGTCGGAGTTCCTGTTCGGCAAGCTCGGGCTGAGCACCATCGGCGTGAAGAAGACGCATCGCGGAACCTTCTCCACAGACGAAAAAACGCTCCAGAAGCTTGTCGACGCCCACCCTGCGGTCCGCAAGATCCTGGAATACCGCACATGCGCCAAGCTCAAGTCCACATATGCGGACAAGCTGCCGACATGCCTCGGCCCGGACGGACGCGTCCATACCACGTTTTCCCAGGCTTTCACCGAGACGGGACGCCTCTCGTCCTCGGACCCCAACCTCCAGAACATACCGGTACGCACGGAGCGTGGCAGGCCCATCCGCGCCGCATTCATCGCCCGCGACGAAAACCATCGCCTGATCTCTGCCGACTATTCGCAGATCGAGCTGCGCATCATGGCGGCAATGAGCGGTGATGAAACGATGCTGGACGCTTTCGCGAACGGCGCCGACATCCATCGCGAAACGGCCGCGCGCGTCTACAACGTGATGCCTGCGCTCGTGACAGATGATATGCGTTCCAAATGCAAGATGGTGAACTTCGGCATCATCTACGGCATCTCCGCGTTCGGCCTGGCACAACGCCTGCACGTCCCGCGCCGCGAAGCCGCAGACCTGATAGACGCATACTTCAAGCTCTATCCGAAAATACGGGCTTTCATGGACACGTCAATCGCCAGGGCGCGCGAAACGGGATACGCCGTGACCGCGCTGGGACGCCGCCGCTCGCTGCGCGACATACGTTCGCACAACGCCACGGCCCGCCAGAGCGCCGAACGCGATGCCATAAACACTCCAATACAGGGAACGGCCGCAGATCTCATCAAAGTCGCCATGGTGAAGATGGATCGCGCCCTGAAGGCTGAAGGGCTGCGGACGCAAATGGTGCTGCAGATCCACGACGAACTTCTGTTCGACGTTCCTCTCGATGAGATAGACCGGGTGAAGGAGCTCGCCACGCGCGAGATGTCGTCAGCGCTGGATCTCGGCGTGCCGCTCGACGTTTCGATCGGCGTAGGCCGCACCTGGCTGGAAGCGCACTGACGCTATTGGCCAACTTCGCCTATCCGGTTCCATCCTGCCAAGCCGTCCACGCCGGGAACGGCCCACGCCCGCATCCGTTCCTCTGGCGCGGGCACGTATGATTCCCCTGCGGCAATGGTCTCTTCCCGCATGTACCTGCGCAGCAGCGGCACCACGGCGAAATCGGGATGCGCGTTTCCTCCGGCATCGACGTGGAAGCTCATGGCGCCGATTCTCTCGGCATCCGTCGCCACGCCCCAGTAGCGGCCGTCCTTGGCGAACCACGCCGAACGTTTCGGAGCGCGCCACAAGTTTCGCACCAGTTTCGCATCTTTCGTTTTTATCTCTCCAGCGAACGGGGCCGACGGGCTGAAATACAGGCGCCTCATAAATATCGGCGTGCTGCCGATGTTTGCGAGTTCCCTCAAGTCTACGCGGAACACGCGATGCCCCGGCGTGAAAACGAACGCCTCCTTCACGCGGTATGCGATTCCGTCGCCCTTGGCTTCCGCCGTCACCACGAGCTGTCCGCCGCCATCTCCGCCCTTCGTCCATTCCGCCGCCGTCACGCGCGTCGGGGATGTCCAATGGCGTGAGCCGTCGCGGTCATGATGGAGCATGAAGTTCCATGTCCCCAACGTCTTTCCTTCGTACTCGACACGGGTGAGAAGCGTTCTTCCGCCGATCTTGCCATACACCTTCAGGCTGCCGTTGGCGACATGGAAGTCGTTCCCCTCGCGGATGAACTCCACACGGACGTTCTTCTGCACGGGAACGCGCGCAAGCATCTCGTCGATGATGCGCGTGGAGACGTCGGGGATGTCGTCGCGAACGGGCGGCGGCGGCCCAAGACGCAATTGTCCGGCGTTTTTCTGTATGCGGGCAAAGACTTCGACGCACGGATATGGCACGCCGGCTTCGTTCACCAGGCCGTAGTTGCTGTCTTCGCCATTGCCGCCAGCACCTCCCGCAGGCTGGTCCACCCAGCGGAAGACCGCCCACCCTACGATGTATGGCATTGGCAGAAGCGTGCGCATCCACAGTTCGGTCGCCTTTGTGCGTTCGGCCTGCGTGCGGAAACGCTGTCCCGCTCCATGCAGGCACGGCAACCCCGAATCCAATGCGGGGAAAGCCCATTCGGGGATGATCATCGGCTTCTTCGTGCGGGCGTATATGGCGTCAAACGCCTCTCGGCAGCTGCGGCTTTCGCTGGCGTTGGGCCTCACCGTGTTGCGGTCGATGTCCGTCATCGGATAGCAATTGAACGATACCACGTCGCAGTACTCGCCCGCGATGTTCCACACCTCGTCGTCGCCGACGCTCTCGATTCCCGCAAAACGGCAACCCATCACCAGATGGTTGGGGTCTGCCGCACGGATGGCCTCCGACGTCGCCTTGAAGTAGCGGCGCGCTATCTCGAGGAGAAATCCGCGCTTCACTTCGGCAGGCACGTCGCCCTTCGGGTCGGCGCCGTGCGCCCTCACCCAGCTCTCTGCCGCCATCCTGGCGGAATGGCGAGGATCCTTGCGCATGCAGACCTCGAAAAGCGCAAACGGCTTGGGGACGCCCGGCACGGCCTTGCAGCTCGACCACGCCAGCTCGTTGTCCAGATAGTAGCCTATCGTCCACGGATCGTCCCTGTACGGCGCGCACCTCCATTCGGCGATTCTGGCGCACATCTCGGCAAAACGCGGATGGAACACGTTCGGGAATGCGGCGCCGGCCGGGCGCGTCGCTTCGCTGATCCAATATTCCTCCGGCATGCCGGTTTGACACATGCGTTGCCCGAACAGAACCATCCTGATGCGCGGCACGCCACGTCCGTCCAATTCTCCGCCGCATCCGAAACTGAGCGTGTTGAAGCCCCAGTCCGTATACTTCCTGATGGTATCTTCCGCCCATTTCTCAGGCGTTCCGAACATCCGCAGGTTCGTTTCGCGATACGCATAGCGGTTGTTCGCCGGGTCGTGGCAGCCATTCCAGTTGGCGCTCTGCACACCGAAGCTCATGAAGCCGCGCCCCAGCGGATCGACAAGCCACCACCGCCCGTCCCCGTCCTTCTCGGTGCGGAACGCGCCCGTTGCACGGCTGCTGAAGTCGTCTATGAAATACTTGCCGTCGTAGGGCTTGAACGGAGACGGTGCGGACGATGGGACAGGAATCGAGACCGACGGCCCCTCCGTCGTCTCGGCCACGTCCAGGATTCTCATACGTTCGAGTCCCCGCCGGTTCGGCCCGTGCAGGACCAGCTTGAGCTCGTCGCCGAACGTGCGGAACAGCGCCCCGTGCCCGCCGTTCTTGCCGTATATCGCCCTGTGGTTCTTCCATGGACCGTAGACCGTGCCGCTTTCCGATTCCGCCTGCATCACGCAATAGCCCTCGTTCTTGTCACGGACCGTGCTCCAGATCATCACCAGCCGGCCGTCCTTCATGCGGTGCAGGAACGTGCCGTCCGTGACGCGCGCGGCCGAACCCGCGGCTGTCGCATCGAACAGATGGCGAGGAGCCTCCGCGAATCCTGAAAAGTCCTTCTTCAGCGCCGCCACGCAGACTCCACCGGTTTTCGTCTGCACCCACTCGTGGCAGAACACCATGTATGGCGTGTCGCCCTCCGTGAAGAGCGTTCCGTCGAGCGCCATCATGTCCTCTGGCGTGGCAGGCGCGTCCGTTACGGGCAGGAACGGCCCTGCGGGCGAAGCGGACGAATATATCCACACGCCCCGGCGGCAGGCGAGTTCATCGGCACGAGGCCCTGTCGCGCCTTGCGGATCTGGATAAGACGAAAGCGTGGCGAACATCAGATATCGGTCTCCGACCTTGTAGACTTCAGGCGCCCATACCGTACGGCATCTCTTGCTGACAGGTACCGACATCACTGGTTTCGGCGCAGACCACGTGACTAGATCCTTCGATGTACGGACGCTCACGCCACGTGCGTAAGGCCGCCCCTTGTACGGATCCGTCGTCTCGTACAGGTAATAGGTTCGCGTGGCGTCGTCGGCAAGTATGAACGGATCCCGGACGCGAAAACTTCCGGCCGTCTTCTCCATCCGTGCGCGCGCGGCGGCGCTGCCAATTATGGCGCAAGCCTCCACCGGCCGCGAGGTGCGCACATACGACGCCCCTACGCCCGTTGCGGCAAGAAGGTCATCTGCACGGCCCGTCTCCCAGCTGTAGACGATCGTCTTCCCGGCGTCATGGAGAGGAATCGCCTGCGCATCGCCAAGCGGCCTGGCGGTGACGAACGCGTTTGCCATGATGCGACCGACATCGCCGGTCGGAACAAGGTCGCCCGTCCTTGCACTTACCAGCGGAACGCCGGCATTCAGGAACAATGCAGCTGCGGCTGCATGGACAAGCGTCAATATCCGTTTCATCTGTGCTTCAACGCCCGTTGCAATCTAGCGGAAAATAATACATGTCCCGATGCTGAACACGAGATCCAGCCTACCGTCATGCTGCTCCACATGCCAGTTCGGCGGCATCTCGTCGGCATTCTCGACCGTCACTGGACCGGCGAGGTTCTTCGCCACCGTGACGGTGTTGGACCTCGATTCGTACGCGGACGGATCGAACACCTTCACCGTGCATCCTGCCGGAATCGCATATCCGTCCATGTCCAGGACCCCATCGCCGAGACGGATCTCGGAACCGGCGGGGATCGCATTTGCATGCGCCACCTTCAACGTGCCGCCCGCTGTCGTCGTCGCGCCGCCGTACGTGTTGGCCGTCGCAAGTGTAACCGTTCCCGCGCCGCCTGCGACCGTAAGTCCGCCCGTGCGGTCGGCATCGGCCAGCGTCACGTCCAGCGCGACCGGCGTCGCCTTGCCGCCACGGATCATTTTCGCGGTGGCCGCGGTGTATCCCCATCCTGGCGACACGACCTTCACGCCGGTCACCACGCCGTTTGTGGAGTCGTAGATCGCCATGGCGAGCGCACCCTGTCCGTCGCCGAATATCTGCACGATCGGAGCGGCTATATAGCCAGCCGTGTCGGTTCCCGCCGGAATGGATATCCCTGCCACGCTATTGCCTGCGCCAGGCCGCACCAGCGGCGCATGCACCGTCACGTTGAAGTTCGACGCGTCAAGCGTGGCGCCGCCGGCGTAAACCGTCACGTAGTCCGGTCGCGAGTCACCGACGCCAGTCTCTGTGAGGCCGGTGTCGCCATATGTGTATGTCTCCGACTGATTCCCCAGCCAGTCAGTCGCATCCTTGGCTGCGCACAACGTACCGCCGTTGAACCCTACGTATGCGACCGTCTGTTCCGGACGTTCATACTGCTTGCTGCTGTTGTTGCTCTTCCAGTATTGCACGAGTGACTTGGAGATTTTCGCGGCAGTCAACGCCGCGCCTTCGTTGATGTCGATCTGTCCCCTCGAGTAGCCGCGGTCGCAAAGTGCCAGACGCCCCGACGAGACGAATTCCGTCCCTCTGCCTTCAAGCGTGATCGATCCGAACCCCGACTTGCCCATTCCGTTCGCTCTGCGGTAGTTTGCACTGGGAACGGCGACAACACTCGCCCCCGTCTCTATTGTGCCGCCGACCTGATACACAATGCCCGTCGTCTCGCGTCCGATGCACAGCGCACCTGCCGAATGATCCCAGAGTCCGCCCTTGATGTAAAATAGGCTGATGCCGCTCGACCCTCCAGTGGAATAAAGTCCGGTGCCGCGCGCCTTCATAGTCGCGCCATCTTCCAGCTCGTAATAAGCCTCGCTTCCGGCTCCCTGGGCGGAATAAGTGTCCTCGGTGCTCTGTCCCATCTGGTAGAACATTCCGCCCGAACGCACAAGCAGCGTACCCGTCGAATTGTCGCGGTTTGCAGACTGGAGACGGTTCGAGACCACGCCGCCGGCGAGAATCTCGAGCGTTCCGTTCGGACGCCCGTTCCCAGCCATGCCGAGCTCGATACCGACGAGAGTGCTTGCCGTAGGGCGCACGACCTGCGATGCGGACGCCACAACCAGTCGCGGCGTCTCGCCAATGGAAGAATCGCCGTATATCTGGATGTTCGTCCTGCATGTCAGCAGACCGGCATCCTTGAATGCCAGGCATGCGCGGCCCTTGACCTGCATCAACCCTGGTTCGCCGCCGGACGATCCCGGCGTGGACATCTCTAAAGTCGTTGCCTGATTTGTCGCGAACACCGTAAAAGCAGGACGGTCCGCGAACGTCAGCGACACCTTGGCCGTGCCGCCCCCGGTCAGCCCCAGCCTCGTGAACGGGCGCGAACCGCTTCCCGTGCCGGAAATGATTCCTTCGCCCATTTCGGACGTCTGCCCGGACGGCACTTCCAGGCCAAAGAAATTCCACCCCTCGTTGTAGTTGCGGGAAAGATGTAGCGACGCGTCAAGCCACGCCTGAGCGCCCCATCCGGTAGGATTCGACACGGTCTTGCCCATGAAGTATGCCGCACCTGTGTTCCGGACTTCCAGATCTCCGTATCCGTCGTGGCACGGAAGCGACTTCTCGTCGACAAAATGGACTGCGGTACCGCCGTTGTTGACTATCGTGCCGCCTTCGTATGCGTTCGTGCCGTGAGCCCATGTCCGTCCAGATTTGTAGTAGATCGTCCCGGCGCCGGAAATACGCCCATTCTCGCAAATATGAAAGAACGTGGTTTCATTTCCTCCATTGATGGCGTTTGTGACGGCTCCACCCTGAACCAGTATGCTGCCTGTCCATCTGTTCGTCTTTCCGGCGTTGGTGCTGGATTCGAGAATCGTGTCCGTGCCTGTCGTCTTGTCACCGGCGATCTCCCAATCCGTCTTCGTGTTTTGCGTACTGTAGCACGATACTGGCTTGCCCTGTACGAATATCCGGTGAGGCCTGCCCTGCGCCGTCTGACCATGTTCCTGGGAGGCGTTGAAGCGGACTCCCTTGTCTGACGTGTTTGCGACGATGTCGCCGGGATTTGCGATCGTCACGAAGAACGTCGTCTCGCCTTGGCCTGTGAACGTGGCGTTGTGCCCCTGCATGTCAAAATGGGTTCTCAGCTGCGCCTGGCCGTTCCTGACGTCATTGTGCCAGAGGATGTCGCCGTCAAGCTGCACCCAGTGGAACTCGGCGGATTGCGTGCCCGTGTTGCGTAGCGCGCCCGCCGTGCCGCCGACGCCGGTGCCGGAAAGATATAGCCGGGCGTCCGCGTCCCATTTGAAAGACGACGTGGTGTTGTAGGTGTTCAGCGTGCCGCCGCCTGTCGCATCTCCTTCCACTACTGTTTTTGCTGCAGTGTTGCAAGGCAGGGAATCGCGACTGTTTGCATAGTAGTACCCCTCGGCGATGCGCAATTCGCCCGTAAACGTCCTTGTCGTGAAGGCTCCGTTGCCGTTAAGCGTGCCCGGCCCCGTCTTCACGATCTTCGTCCAAGTGTTGTTTGCGATGCCCGCGGCGTGCTTGCCCAGGTTGTATGCTTCGTTTGAGGGCACGGAAATCGTCAACGTGCCGTCCGCATCTGTTACGGTCGATTCCGCGAACACCCCCGCCATGGCGATGGTGGTTGCGAGCATTGCACATGTTGTTTTCATTGCACATGTTGTTTTCATGGACTGGTTCCTTTTTTGTTTTCTTGACGGATATCCGTGGAGGGAGAATCACCTCCCCCAAAACGGTCCTGCCGTACCAAATGGGATCGTCGTTCAAGATCGGTCCAGTGGTCCAGATCGGTCCGGCGACTCCAATCGGTCCAGTGGTCCAGATCAGTCCGGCGGCTCCAATCGGTCCAGTGGTCCAGATCAGTCTGATCATCCCATACGGCGCGGTCATTTTATCATAAACTTCTAAATACCAAGTCCTCTTAAACGCACATTAAAATCCTATTTTACGAACAACTCCCGTCGCCATGCTGCAATATTCCCACGTCCTTGTGCCCCCCCCCCCATGTAAAATTTCTCCGTACGTAGTTGCATAATAGCCCCCAATCTAGTACAATTGCAACCATGAATCGCAAAAAACCAGAAAAGACTGCGAACACCGTCATCAAGTACACTGCCAAAAGACAAGGTCGCAAACGCAACAACTGCACGAAACGCGAGTTGCTGACGTTCGCAGCCGATGATCCTTTCATTCTACGCAACGTCATACCAATGCTACACGCAATGGGATTTACAGAGGACGATACCATCAGGCATGTACCACGCGACGGATTGTTGGCATGGATGATACTGTGGTTTTCCCACTTCATGACGGCGAGAGGCGTATACGACCGCGGTTCAGGGATGCTCGCACTTCCTCCATGGCTACTCATAGCGTATCTTCGCAAGACCTTCACCAGGCACATTGCAACGTTGAAAAACAAAGCCGCAAGGCCTTTGCACTATGAAGCAGAGAAGGCACGCCGCCAAGAGATGGCCGCGCAGAGGCGGCGCGTTACACGGCGTTCAACCGTAAGTCCGTGCCCCATAAAAGAGGACTTGCTTGAAGCATGGCGGCATGTCAGGGACTCGAAGGAATCACTCATCCGTTTCGGTAGCATGGTACAGGACCTGGAGTGCTATGTAGACAACACGCTCAGGTTCGATTCTTCGGGACGTATCTCTGGCCGCAACTCAGGTGTCAAAGGATGGCTCAGGAAAAACCTGCCAGAGCTTGCGGAACATTATACATCCGTAATGCGTTACAAAGCGGCGGCAAAAAAATTGAGGCAAGTGGTTGGCCTTGTCGATCCTACGCCGGTCACTGCCGTATTTGGCGAGATATCGATGGGGAAAGTACCGTCGGTAGAAGTGGTGCGGGCAAGGGCAGTATATCTAGAAGTCGTAGACGGTGTGCCGGATGTAGCGGCGCGAATCATGGCAAGGATTGACGCCTTGTGCGATCCAGAACGGATGGACGAGGCGGCGACTCTACGCAGTTGGAGGGAGAAATACTTTCATGAGATTACGGTGCGGAGAAAAAGTATGTGGTGGCGGAGAATGGTTTCATGATACGGGTACAGACATCAAGAAGTGAAAAGGCGTACGTGGGCGGGCCGGCCA
>DFLH01000080.1:18683-39917 GCA_002373695.1 Verrucomicrobia bacterium UBA3624 | reverse complement strand
GTACGTGGGCGGGCCGGCCAAGGGCAAGGCGTACGGGGGCGGGCCGGCCAAGGGCGAGCCGCTGAAAGTTGCGTTGCTGGTCAACAGCGCGACACATGCGGACAGGGAACGCATTCGCGGAATCCTGAGATTTGCCGCGACATGCGGCAGATGGCACACGTTCCTGTTCCGCGACCATCTGGCAACCCAGCATTTCGCCAAGACTGCGCACTGGTGCCCAGACGGAATCATCGCAGAACGTTTCGCATTCGAGGAGGCGATGCGCCAATACGGACGCGATTGCTGCCGCGCAAGATGCGCGGTTCTTCTAGATTCGGTCTTTCGTCTTCCGTTCCGCTGCAAGACGGCTGTAACCTCGTGCAACAACGAAGCCGTCGGACGTGCAGCCGCCGACTTCTACATGAAGCGCGGCTATTCCGCATACGCCGTTGTCGGCACGCCAAACAGACGCAACTGGTCCGAAGCGCGCGGTAAAGCCTATGCAGCACGACTTGCCGAGGCGGGATTTCCGTGTTCCACATACAATCCAAAGGACACGAGAGACTGGGGGGACGAAATCTCACGGCTTGGCGAATGGCTGCGCGATCTGCCGAAACCTTGCGCGCTTTTCGCGACGGTCGACCACAGGGCGAAACACGTCCTCGACATTGCCGCCGAGACAGGGGTCAAGGTCCCGGACGAGCTAGCAGTAATAGGGGTAGACAATGACGACATGATCTGCGAGTTCACATCGCCGTCCCTCACATCGATAAACCTCGACTTCGAACAGAATGGCTTTTTGGCGGCAAAGACGCTGGAGAAACTGATGCAAGGCGACGAAAACGTCGCAGATTCGCTGTCATTTGGAGTCCTTGGCATAGTGGAAAGGCTTTCCACATCCGACCAAACCGGCACTGTTCGCATAGTATCACGTGCACGTGAATTTATAAGATTAAACGCCGCAAGCGACATATCAGTTGACGACGTAGCTCGTGTTGTCGGATGTTCGCCCCGTCTTCTGCAGCAAAGATTCCATGACATTCTAGGGCATTCGCCCATAGTCGAGGTGCGCAACACCCGCCTTGAACTTGCTGCGAAGATTCTACGCGGAACCCAGACGCCGGTAGACCGCATCGGCGACCTGTGCGGTTTCAAGACGCCGTCCAACTTGAAGGCCGCATTCAAAGTCAAATTCGGAATGTCCATGAGCGCGTATCGCACATCCGTACAGACAGCCACATGAACCAGGACCCCTGCAAACGTACCAAGCCGCCAGAAGACAATCTTGCCAATTCTGCTTGCGCACAACGAGGAAAACGGTTAGAATCGGTCTCCAACCGCACTTGAAGGAGTAACGCCATGACAAGACATGCTACAACACTGATTGCGACATTGGCCATCCTGGCCGCATGGACAAGCGTCCACGCATTAACGGCCAAAGAACCCGACAGCACCGCAGTGGCGGCATTTTACGTCCCGACTCCACATGTCGGGAAGCCGGAAGGAACAACAGCAGGCGGCCATGCGCCATTCAAGCCGCTGGCAGGCTGGCTGGACAGCGCAGATCCGCAGGACGTCGATACGGAAATCGATGTCGCCCACAACGCAGGCATAGACGCCTTTATGGTGGATTTCGATTCCGGGTATGCGCGGAACGCGCTGGACAACGGTTTCTACAAGGCCCGGAACAAGCCGGGGATGAAGGTTGCCCTGTCTGTCGGCGCAGGGAACGCATCCAACTTCCTTGCGACGGTCGATGCGGCTATCGCCTGCGATTTCCGCCATGGGTGCTACTGGCGGCGAGGGTACGGGCCCGTGCTGGCGGTGCGAGGCGTGGAATCCCTGCCTCAGGCCTGGGGCGGAGATACCAACACCTGGCGTGTCATTGCAGAAGCAAGGAGACGCGTACGCGCCGCCGGGCTTGGAGAGGTCTACCTGCACGGCCAGGGGAAAGTGACATCCGAGGCCGTCCGCACCCTCAGGACGTTGGGGTTTGACGCCATATGCGCTGCGGTCGATACGCAGGCGATGCCGCCTGCATTCGAACGCGAGCTTCTCGAAGCCAAGGACTCCGCGAAGCGTCCTGAAACCGGCGGCATTGTGGCGATAAACGCGTGGAACGACTGCACGAACGGCCGCTGGATGCTGCCAAACATACGTGAAAGCGACCAGATGCTACGCTGCGTCGCGCATGTTTTCGGGCGTCGCCCTGCCGACAAGATAGCATTCTGTCCTATGCGCCGCTGGTGGGACAAGAATGCGAAGAACGAAAAAGCGGCGACGATAGACGCCCCTACGCTCGAGAATGTAAAGTACGGCCCGCACATGCGGCAGGGAATGGACGTGTGGCTCCCGGCAGGTGCGTCTGCCAAAATCCCATGCGTAGTAGAGATCCATGGTGGCGGGTGGATGGATGGAGACCGTCTCAGCGCATGGCAGCCCAATCTGCTGAAGAGGTGCAGGCAGTCAGGATGCGCCCTGGCAGCGATCACCTACAGAATGATCCCGGACGGCAGAACGGAGGGTGTGAAACCGCCGGTCAAGGTCTGTCTAGACGATGCCGTGGCGGCTATTCGATTCATCCAAGGCCATGCGGACGAATGGAATATCGACCCGGCGCGAATTGGCCTCACAGGCGGCAGCGCAGGCGCGTGTTCTTCGCTCTACGCGTCTTTGCAGAACGACAACGCGCTTGGCATAAGAGCCGTCCGCCCGTGCTATCCTCAGACGTCGCTAGACCCGAAGGAAACGAAGGAATGGATCCCGAACGCGACCTACGGCGCCCATGCTTTCGGCTATCCCGGTTTCGCCGAATGGCTTGCGCACCGCGAAGAATGCCTGCCGTGGATCGAACGCTTCTCGCCAATGGCGCTTCTGCGGCGGTGCACGCCTGCGCGCGCTCCAATGTTCTTCATATACTACAACGACCTGCCGCCGGCGGGCGAATTGCCCAAGGATCCGACGCATGCGGGCATCTTCGGCGTCAAGTTCGCCGAAGCATGCGCCGGCAAGGGAGTCTTCTGCGAACGGGGTTCAGTCTCAGAGAGTCTCGACCGGTTCATTGAAGCCCTGTGCAGGTAGCCATCTCTGCCTAGCGCTTGCCACCGGCCAGCGTCTCGGCGATGTTAAGGTAGTATGCACGTATGCGCTCGTAGGCGTTGAGGATGTCAAGCTCCACCAGCACCCGCATCGGGGAAGCGGGATCTTCCGGCCCCACGCGGCTCAGCTGTCCCTGGCGGCAGAGCCGCACGAAATCGTGGATCTCCCTCGATTCGGCCTGTACGGCATCCAGGTCGAACGCCGGACGCGGCGAAACAAGATAGGACGATATCCTCCGGGCGAAAACGAACACGCGATCATGCACTTCCAGGAGGACGTTCCGGGAAATGCTGGAGAACTTCTGCCCTTCCCGGCGCAGGCGCCACGTCACCTTGAGTATCGTGGATGTCTCGTCAGACACGGACTCCAGCTCGTCAGTGAGCCTCAAAAGCCGGCGGGCTCGCGCCGCCACATCAGCCGGAAGACGCTTCACCATCACATGCCCGAGGAATTCGGTCACCTCGCGCTGGACGTTGTCAAGTATGTTTTCCCGGTGTACGATGTGATCCTCGACTTTCTGTTCCGCTTCGGACGTGAGAACCTTTCGAACGCACTGCAGAAGGTCTATGTCGCTGTCACGCATGAACGCGACCTCCATAAGGGCCTGGTCGCAAGCGATCACGGGCGAGAGGCTGGCGCCTAGCTTGAGAGCACTGAGGTGCGGCCTCTCGTTTTCGCTCTGCGGGACCATACGTTCTATCAGACGGGTGAACTGCTTCACGAACGGGAACAGCATGGCACCCCTGAGCAGGGAAAACACGGTGTCGGTAACGGCGATCGGGGCCATTACGCCCAGAAGGACGGGGCCCTTCGCAGTTTCGGTGACGGCATTCCAGTTAGGGAAAAGCGCCTTGCCCATAGGAACGAAAACAGGCAGCACGAACGGCAGGAACACGAGCGATCCAAGAACGTTGGCCAGCGTATGGGCAAGAGCCGTTCGCTTTGCCGCCGAAGAACCGCCTATCGCGGCCAGCCAAGCGGTCATGGTGGTGCCGATATTCGCGCCAAACAGCACGGCAACAGCCATCTCGTAAGTGATCAGCTGCTGCGCGGCAAGCGTCATCGCAATGGCAATGGACGCCGCCGAACTCTGGATTACGGCAGTAAAGAGCGCCGCCGCCAACGCCACAAGCGCCACTCCGCCAAGCGTCGTGGCATCCATTCTCGCAAACGCCGATTGGATAGACGGATTCTGCCGGATGGGCAGCACGCCATTCCCCATGAAATACATGCCGAGAAACACCAAACCGAGGCCGAGAATGGCCAATCCCAGGTTGTGCACACGCTCCCCGCGCATGAAGAAATACATCATACCGCCGATTCCAAGTCCTACAAGCCCCAGAATCTGCGGATCAGGCGCAAATGCGACTATCCAGACCGTTGCAGTAGTACCCACGTTCGCACCGATGACGACGTTGACCGCCTGATGGAGCGTCATTAGCCCGGATGAGACGAACCCTACGAGCATGACCGTGATTATGGACGACGACTGCACGAGGATCGTCGAGACAATACCAGTGCCAACTCCCGCCGCACGGTGCGTTGTGGCCAACGCCATAAACCGGCGCAACTCACGACCCGCTACGGCCTGAAGCCCCTCCGAAAGATGCTTCATGCCAAGAAGAAACGTACCCAAACCGCCAAAGACCGTGACAAAAATCAGTAAGGTGTCTTTCATATGTGGCGTGCATTATACCAAAATTTAGCCGGATCTAGGGGCGGACGCGTGTCTGCCTTGCAGCAGGTTTATTCCACAACAGGCAAAAAGTGTGGTATACTCTCCACTTCCATGGAGAAAATTGACTTGGCGATGCAGAAGGCCGCAGTCCTGACGGAAGCATTGCCCTATATTCAGGACTTCTACGGCTCCACCGTACTGGTGAAAGTGGGCGGATCCGTTATGGAAAGCGAGGCGAACCTCTCCTCGCTCCTGGCGGATATTGCGTTCATGGATGCCGTCGGCATGCGCATCGTCCTGGTGCACGGCGGAGGCAAGGCCATTTCAAAAGCCCTCAAGGAATCGGGGCTCGTTCCGCAATTCGTCGATGGATTGCGCGTGACGGACGAACCGACGATGGAAATCGTCCGGCGGACGTTGAACAACGAGGTAAACGCCGACCTGGTGAGGAGATTGCAGTCGCTGAAGGCGAACGCCAGGCCCCTGCACGGCAACTGGATGTTCACGGCGGAGAAAATCACCGTCCCGGACCGCGGATTCGTCGGCGAACCGGTGGCTGTGGACACGCGTGCCGTCAGCGAGATGCTTGACGCCGGTATAATCCCCGTCATAACGCCGCTAGGCACCGGACGGGATGGACACCTTTACAATGTAAATGCCGACAGTGCTGCGGCGGCGCTCGCCAAGGCACTCAAGGTTCGCAAGTTCGCCGTCGTGTCGGACGTGCCCGGCCTTCTCCGGAATCCGTCCGATCCGTCGACGCTTCTGCCGACGCTCCACCTCTCCAGCGTCGCCAAACTCAAGGAAGAGGGCGTAATCTCCGGCGGAATGCTGCCGAAGATCGAGGGTTGCGAAGATGCGATCCGCGCCGGAGTGCGAAAAGTGCACCTGGTAGACGGACGCATGCCGCATTCGCTGTTGTTGGAAATATTCACCCGGGAAGGGGTGGGAACGGAGATCACCGATGAGCAAGAGCACTGAAATAATTGACGTCTACAAGCAGTACATGATGCCGACGTATGTACCAGCCGTGGTGCTGGAGAAGGCCAAGGGGTCGAAGGTATTCGGCGTCGACGGCAACCAGTACTACGACTTTACAGCCGGCATCGGCGTCCATAACATAGGCCATTGCCGCCCTGAAGTTGTAAAGGCGATCCAGGACCAGGCCGCGCAGCTTGTCCACTGCTCAAACCTGTTCGCCCACGAGGGGCAGGTAAAGCTGGCCAAGAAGCTTGTAGAGATATCCGGGCTCGGCGGCAAGGTGTTCTTCTGCAATTCCGGCGCGGAAGCAAACGAGGCGGCGATCAAGCTGGCCCGCCGCTGGGGCAGCCAGAACGGAGGCCGCTACGAGGTGGTTACCATGCGCAACAGCTTCCACGGCCGTACGCTCGCCACGCTCACCGCTACGGGTCAAAGCTGGTGCCAGCAGGGATACGAGCCGCTACCGGTAGGGTTCGCATACGCCGACTTCAACGACCTCGATTCCGTGAAGGCGGCGGTGACTGGCAAGACCGTCGCGATCATGCTTGAAGCGGTGCAGGGCGAAGGCGGCGTAAATCCCGCCACGGAAGAGTTCATGGCCGGCGTCCGCGCACTCTGCGACGAAAAGGACCTCATCATGATCTGCGACGAGGTACAGTGCGGCATGGGCCGGACGGGGAAATGGTGGGGATGGCAGAACTACTCGGTCAAGCCGGACCTCTTCACATCGGCCAAATCGCTGGCGGACGGCGTTCCCATGGGAGCGCTCGTCTCCAACGCGAAGTTTGCCGACGTGTTCGCGCCCGGCAGCCATGCGTCGACCTTCGGCGGAAATCCCCTGGCGTGCGCGGCGGCGCTCGCCACGATAGGGGTGATCGAGAAGGAGAATCTTCTGGAAGCGGCCACCGCAAAGGGCGAGATGCTCAAGGCCGCGCTCCAGGCGTTCGCCGAAAAGTACGACCAGATCCTGGACGTCCGCGGCATCGGCCTGATGCTCGGCATGGTGACAGAAGGTCCGGCAAAAGATGTCGTGCAGGCGTTCGCCGACGGTGGCGTGCTGGCATGTACCGCAGGCGAGCACGTGGTGCGTTTCCTGCCGACGCTTTCAATCCTCGAATCGCACCTCGAAGAAGCCGTCGAGATGATGGGCGATTCGCTGGAAGAGCTGTTCGGCGCCGAAGAATAGCCCGGCAAGTCGGCGTCGTCTGGCATCCAGGACGAAGAACGCTATTTCAGTCCCGTCTGGCGCAAGAGCGCGTCGATCGTTGGTGCCCGTCCGCGGAAGCGGGCGAACACCTCCATCGGATCGACGCTTCCGCCAAGCGCAAGGAAGGTGTCGCGGTACCGCCGACCGATGCGGCGGACCGCGTCCTCGTCGTCAAGCCCCGCCTCCTCGAATGCGCCGAACACGTCCGCGCTCATCACCTCGCTCCACTTGTAGCCGTAGTATCCTGCGGCGTATCCACCTGCGAAGATATGCGTGAAGGCATTAAGGAAACGGTCTTCTGGGATTGTCGCACCAGGCATGTATTCGGCAAACACGCGGTCCTTTAGGGCATTGGGGTCAGCTGGCGGCGAAACGTGCAGCTGCATGTCGAGCGTCGCGAACGAAAGCTGCCGCAGGGACGCCGTGGCGGCACGGTAGTTCTTTGCCGCGCGCACACGCTTCAGCAGAGTTCCGGGAATCGCCTCGTTCGTCTCCACATGCCGCGCAAAACTTTTTACGGTCGCCGTATCCAGGCACCAGTTTTCCATGAACTGCGAGGCGACCTCCACGGCGTCCCATTCGATGAGATTGAGTCCGGATGCGCCCACATCGTCCACTTTCGTCAACATGTGCTGAAGCGCATGTCCGAATTCGTGGAAGAGAGTCTCCACTTCGGAGAAACGCATAAGTGCGCGTCCTTTGGCGTCTGGAAGGGCCTGGTTGCAGCATACGACCGCCAGCGGCCTTGCCACCGTGCCGTCCGGCCGCAGCTCGCGCGCACGGAACTCGTTCATCCATGCGCCGCCTGATTTCGTCTCGGGCCGCGAGTACGGATCGAAGTAGAAATGCGCCACGGGCGTACGGAACTCGTCATAGACCCGGAAGAACCGCACGTCCTTGTGCCAAACCGGCGCCGTCCAGTCCGCTGGTTCGATCGCAACGCCAAACAGCCGTTCTGCCAGCTTGAAGAGCCCGTTCAGGACGACCGGCAGGTTGAAGTACTGCGACAGCTCGTCCTCGGAATAGGAGTATTTCTTCTCGCGCTGGCGTTCGGCCCAGAACGCGCGGTCCCACGGCTGCAGTTCGCCTGCAAAACCTTCTGCAGCGGCAAATGCGGCCAGATCGGCCTCCTCGCGCGCGGCCACGGGCTTCGAGGCTGCGGCCAAGTCGGCGATCATCTTGTCCACGGCGGCGACCGATGGCGCGCACTTCTCGGCCAGCGACAGGTCGGCGTAGGTCGCAAACCCCAGCAACGCGGCCTGCTCCTTGCGCAGTGCAAGTATGCGGTCGATACGCGCCGTGTTTTCGGGTGCGCGGGTGGCGCGTGCGCGGAACAGCGCCTCCCGGACGGGCCGGTTGCAGGAGTGCTTCATGAACGGGATGTAGACCGCATCCTCTACGGTTACGGTCCACGGTCCCTTCTCCGGATCTCCTGCCCCGGCGAGCATCGCCTTCAGCTGGGCCGGCAGCCCCTCCACCTCCACGGGATTGGTCAGCACCAGCTTGAACGCCCTGGTCGCATCGATCACGCTGTTCCGGAAATCGTTCGACAGCTGCGCCAGTTCGGCCTGGATGGCATTGAACCGTTCCTGTTTCCCGGGCGGCAACGCCACGCCGGCCAGTTCCGCGCCGCGCACCATCTTCGCGAGAATTCGTTTTCGGACAGGAGTCTCCGCCGGCGTAGCCTTCGCAAGTTCGTAGAACCGTCTAGACTGTCCCACGCGCAGGGAGAACGCCACCATGTCCTGCTGGTACTTCTCCTGCACATTGCGCCACGGTTCGGAGTTGGCCACCGAAAGGAGATGCGACACGCACCCCCATGCCTCCCACAGCGGACGCGTGGCGGTATCGAGAGCCCGCACGAAACCGTCCCAGGTTGGCGAAGCCCGCTCTTCAAGGGCGTCCACTGACGCCTTGGCATCGGCAAGCAGCCTTGGCAGCGCCTCGGCGGCGGCATCCGGCGTCATCGCCGTAAAATCAGGAAACTCGGCGACAGGATAAAACGGGTTCCTCATATTGTTCCTTTCTGCATTGGGGTCGATTATATCCCCAATCGCCGCACCTGTCAAAGCTCTAGTCCGCCACAAGACGGCAGGCTATCCCGTGCCGCCAGTTTCTGGGCGGTGCGAACACGGGCCCGTCTTGGTCATGGTACACATAGCGGATGATGTTCTTCTCGCGAACCGTCCGCACCGGCTTCCAGCCCGTAAACGTCAATCCGGAAAACAGGTCGTCAGGATCGGCCCCTCCGGCAAGTTCGCCGTGAATATCCACGTTCCAATCGCCCTTGCCGTAGCGTGCATCGCATGAAAAGCGCAACTCGAACCAGGCGGAACCGCCATGGGGATCGAAGGCATAGACGGTTTCCGTGCGCAACGGCTTTGGCATTCCTCCGGAATTCTGCGTTATGCCACGAACCTGCCCTCCGTCGAAATACAACGTCAACGTTCCATCATCGCCACGGACGAAGCGCGCGCGCGGCGATGGCGAAAACGCCTGATCTCTGGCATCAGGATCGCGTCCGCCCCACACCTGGCGAGGAGTTTTCGGGGCGTCCGGGCTGCGTCCGCGCACCCCTAGACTACGCAGTTCCTCGCGCCATGCGCCGCTGGCGTCCTTTCGCCACAATCCCGCTATCGCTCCCGTGCGCCTGATGCGCAGACGCAATCTGCCATCATCGTAAAGCCATCCACCCATCGCCGGGGACAACCTCGGATCGCCTGTGCCGGCGTCTCGCGGAGCCAGAGCCTCTGCGGCCGGACGGCTGACGCAGGTGACAGAAAATGCGGCGGCATTCGTGCCTGCGATGGAGACGGCCAGTCCCGGCTCGGAACCAAGACGATCCCAAAGCCTCACATTGGCGCCAGGCCCGAAATCAAAGCACTCGTGCGCCACGGATCCGGAAACGCCGCCTACCGCAGCATGTTCACGCGTGAATCCAAACGGATGGAAATCCGAATCCCACCTGACAGCCCCGTCAAGCCACCTGTCGTACCTGTAGTATTCGTCGATGTTCGGATGCCGCACCAGGAACGGGCTTTCGAACGTCCCTTCCGCGGAATGCGCGTACCAACGCCCCACATCCGGCATTCTCAATACCAGGCGGACGCGAGATGGCTTGCATCCGCCAAAATCAACCACTCTATAGCGGGTTCCACCGTCTACGCGCTCCTCTTCAATCCTGAACGGCTTGTCGACGAGCCTGTTTGCCATGTCGCGCAGCTCTGCCGAAACACCCGTCCTGCCGTTGCCGCACGGCGTTTCCAGAGGCCGCCGCGCGCGGTTGCCAAGGCACTCCGCCACCGGCGGACCCTTTGTGCGCACCACGGTGTATCCGAACGGCGGAAGGTCGATCGCGCCATCTGTCACGCGGTGCCCGTTGAAATTGACATACACCGTCGATTCCGCATCTGGCAGGATGCGGCGGCACGCGAACACGCCCGGCGGGGCTTTTGCGGAAAGATATTCCGCGCTTCCACGCCTCAGCTCCGGCAACGCATGACGCACCGCGAATATCCGCCTGTATGCTTCGAACGCGCCGTCCTCGCTCTCGTTTGCCACAAGCGGGAATCCTTCGATCCAGGCGCTGAACGCCATCAGCGCGTTGGCTCCGGCACGTCCCCAGATGTTGTCGCACGGATAGGCGTCGTGGCTTTCCGGATAGCGCATCCATACCGTTCCGGGGACGAACGAGTTCCTCTGGTCCTCCAGCCACTGCGAAAGCCATCTCGTGACGTCGGCGGCGGAATGGTCGTTGAACCAATGGAAGTAGGCATGGCACAGAAGCTGATCGTGTATCGCGTCGCACGTGACGCTGCAGTAGCTGGGGTTGGCCTCCGCGAGCGTGCAGGAGTCCCGGTTGACGCGTTTCATGGCGGCCCGGATCGCCCGCATCTGCGCCAGACCGCCCTGGTGCTGCGCGTAGCTGGCACGGTCGTACGGGATGCCAGGATTCCAGTTCGGAAACCGCGAACCCGTAGGCACGTCCATGCGCCAGCCGTCCAGCTCGAACTTGCGGGTCGTCCACTCCACCCAGTCGGAGAAGTATTTTACCCACGTAGGCCAGCGGAAGTCGTAGGCCCAGTACGAATCCTGCTGAGAACCATCCTCTTTCCGGCAAACCCACTCCGGATGTTCCCGGGAACGCCTGTTGTTCGACTTGCCGCCGTGCATCACGGCGTCGCGCCAGACCTTGATGCCGCGCGCGTGGGCGTCACGCACGTACGCCAGATGGTCGGCGTCGGTCCCTACCCCGTCCTGCAACCGGTACATCTCGTCGGGGATGTAGCATGAGACGTGTTCGACCGGCCGAAGCCAGACCGCGTTCGCGCCGAGCGCCTCTATGTACGGAAGATACTCCTGTGCATGGCGGAAGCCGCCCGGCTCGTTCATTCCCCGCCCCTTGGGGTGCGTACTGTAGAGAACGAGGTCCCGGACCCACTCAGGGCGATCCTTCGGCGGCAGATGCCCCACAAGGCGATGCCAGGCGTGCATGTTGCGTAGCGCCTCCTCCGCGCCGCCCCTGCGGAACATCAGCCAGAAGTCTCCGACGCGCTGCGGCTTCCCTGGACGAGCCACGCCGCACATGCTTGCAGACGCCAAGAGCACGATCCCGTCATTCTTCTCCTCCACACGATGCTGCGCACGGTCCGAGTACGGCTGCAGGCAGTCCACGCAGGCGAGAACGCTCCACCCCGCTCCGTTCTCCGCCACGACAGGCGACTCGCTGCCGAAAACGGCAGAATTCTTCGAACCGGTCTTCCAGTCCGGCCGCGAGCGGCGGTTGTCGCGAAAACGCCAGGGAAGAATGTAGAATCCCTTGCCTTCGGCACATGGGAACTTTCCCATCCGCATGTCAAACCCGGAGAACTTCACATCGTTCGTCCCCGTCAATTCAAACGCGAACCACCGGCGCAGGGCGCGCTGTTCCGGCACGATCTGCACGTATCCGTCGATTCTCCAAGGCCCTGCCGTCATACGCCCGCACACCGTGTCGTCCCCGACCCGCTCCACGCCAAGCCCCCTCAATTGCCCCTGCGGCAGTCCGGCCGCATCATCCTTGAGACCGATCTTGACCGATGGCGTTCCATCACGTACGATCAGCCCGTCCCCGTCAACGGCAATTGCCGCCGGCAGGGACGTGGCGGCATCGAACGTGACGCGTAATCGCGAATCGCCGAACAGAACCCGCCCCGCCTGATCCTTCTCGAATGGCAGCGCCGCCGAAAACGCGGCGCCTGCCGCCAGACACAATCCCGCAAGCATCTTCATGGCGTGAACCCTCTTCCGTTTTCCCCTCATCGCACATTCGCGGCAGCGACAGGAAGTACCAGACGCACACCAAAATTCCCGCGCCGCTCAGGAGACATGCCGTATCGGAATGCGCTGCGGCAGTCTGCCGGGCCGTTAGAGTACGCCCCGCCACGCAAGACCCGCCGTCCGTCGCCGGGCGTGAAACGGTCCAGGCACCATTCCCACACGTTGCCATGCATGTCGTAAAGCCCCCATGCGTTTGGCTTCAGCAGCCCGACCGGATGCGTCGCCCCCCAATGGGGAAGCCCGCCAGGATAACGGCGTCCGCCAAGCCACCCGAACCAGCCGTGCGATTCGAACGTCTTCACGTCCGGCTTCTCCGTCTTCTGTTCCGGCGTGAAATTCCACGGGCCTCTCGCCTCCGCCCTGCAGGCGAACTCCCACTGCGCTTCAGCCGGCAGGGCGAACGCCCATCCCGTCCGTTCCCGGATCACGCCCAAGACGCTGCACGGGGCCGGGCTCCCGTCCTCCGGCCTGGCGCCGTCGAGCCCCATCATATCCTCCCAGGAAAGGCATTCCGCCGGACGCTCATCCGGTTCGCCGTAGCCGCTTTTCCACGGCTCGGACGATTCCGGCCTGTCGAACAGCGACGTGTTCGGTTGCCCGGTAAGCAGCACCAGCTGCCGCTGAGTGAGGGGATATACGGCCATCCAGAAATCGTCCGGAAGAATCACGTCGTGCGGCGGCGAGTTCGTAAAGTACTCCATCCGCTTCTCCGCGTTTCCCGCCATCGCATCCGCTTCCGCGCGATCGTTTCCCATACGGAACGTCCGCCCCTTCGCCGATATCCTGCGCATGACAAGAAAGTCGCAGGCATAGATGCGGTTGGACAGTCCGCCACATGGCAAATCGGCGGCGGAAGCATACATGGCCGAACCGTACGGCGGTCGGCAGTCGATCACAAGACAGTCGCCGCCAAACGCCGCGCAAACGACCAGCGCGGCGAGGAAAAACATCTCTCGAGCCATGGATGAGATTCCTTTCTGACGCGTCAGAGCGTCGGCACCGGGCAGGCGAGGCGGAATCCGCCCCAGTTTTTGTTGGGCGTGTTGTAGTCACACGCCAACATATGGCGGTACGACGACAACGCGTTGTTGGAACCGTTGTTCACGCTGCCGCCGCGAATGACGCGGTTCTTGTCCGTATTTGCACCGGTGTTCAAAAACATCCCGACAGGATCTACATACACCGTCTTTCCGTCCACGATCTCGGTCTGCTGGTTCCAGGCGTTTGCGTACCAGTTGTCCGTTTCGCTCGTCCACGTGCCGTCGTACTGATCCAGGCACCACTCGAACACGTTGCCGTTCATGTCGTAGATGCCCCATGCGTTCGGCTTCAGCAGGCCTGGCGGTTGCGGGTAGGCCCGCTTATCGCTAGGCAGCGTAGAGTTGCACCATATTATCGGGGCGGCCTGCGTGCCGTAGTTGTCGGTTCCCCCGTTCACGCCGAACTTCTGCCTTGTGCCCGCGCGAGCTGCGAACTCCCATTGCGCGTCAGTAGGCAGATCCACCTCCATGCCCATGGCAGCCCGATATTTCAGCAGATAGGCGTTGCCTGCGAGCGCATGTCCGTTCACCGGCCAGCCGGCATTGGAACCACGCAGCTTCGCATAGTTCATGCCGTTCTCGATAGTGGCGATCGGAGTTTCATCGCTGCCGCTCGGCGATGCGGCAGGAACGCCGCCGCAAATGGCCCGGTGGTGCCCGTAGGTTACAGGGTACACGCCGATGTAGTAGTCCGCCGTCAGTTTCACATAGTGCGGAGCACCTCGCTCGAACTGGCCGGCGTCTCCGGCCGTACTGGGATCGGTCACGCTGCTCACCCCCATGCGCCATACCACATTCTTCGCGGGGATGCGGCGCATCACGTAGCGAGAGAGGCGGTAGACGGGGTTCGTCAGGCCACCGTCCGGCAGGCTTGCCGCGGAAGAATACCAGAAGACGTTGTTTGAGGAGTTGGTTCCGCAAAGGCATGCCATCATGTAGTCCGGCGGATCGTCCGTCGGCCATGCGGTGATCTTCGCCTTAACCGTTCCAGCCAGCTCGCGTCCGGGAATGTCCTTGCGCGGATTCCAGTATATGACGCGTCCGCTCCCCTTCGCGACCTTGCGTGCCACGTTGCCGACAACCGCAGTGACGTTGGACGGGCCTATGGACACGCCGTTCAGGAAGATGTCGTCCAGCGTGACGATCGCATCGTCGCCGGAAAGATTGTAGCGGATCTCGACCATGCCCGTGGACGGATTCTGCGCCGCCGACACTTCCGTGACGACAGGCGCCGCTGCCGATGTCAGCCACATTGCGGCCGCCAGTCCAGAAATGATATTCTTCATCGCCGTTTCTCCTTCCTTGTTCTATCGCGTGGCGCATGCAGGGCATACGAGCCTGAACCCGTGCGTCTCCGCAACTTTTCCGCTGTGCCGCATGCTCGAATCGGCATCCTCGGGGCCGTTGCTGTAGGCGCCGCCGCGGATCACCCTGACGGTGCCGCTTGCAACGCCCATCGGATCCGTCACAGGGTCGCGATAGTCGTCGGCCATCCAATTCCATGCCGCGATGTCGCTCACGAAATAGTCGAGGCAGGTTTCCCACGCGTTGCCGTACAAGTCGTACACCCCCCACGGATTCGGCTTGAGCTGGCCGACGGGATGCGTACATCCCCAATCGTTCTTGCCAGTTCCGTAGAACTGGTCGCGGGGCTGAACCCATCCAAACCAGCCGTATTCCATCTTCTGCTCGCCTGTGAGATCGGACACGCTGTCGCCGAACCACCACCGGGTCGTCGTACCGGCACGGCATGCATATTCCCACTGCGCATCCGTCGGCAGGTCGAACGCCAGCCCCGTGTTGGCGCGGAGCGTTCCGAAGACGCTGTCCTCAGCCACCTCATGCCCGTTCTGCGGCCAAGAATATCCGCTGCCGCGCAGATCGGCATATGCAATGTTCTGGATGGGATTCTCCAGCGGCTCGCCATACTTGCCGTTACCGGACAGTCCATTGCCCGAGAGCGACGTGCCGGCGATCTTGTTGTACTGCCCGACCGTAACCGTGTATATCGAGAAATAGTAGTCCGAAGTCATCTGCACCATATGCGGCACCTGCCTGCCGCCATACTTGGCGTCTGCATCCCTGCCCATCCGGAACATCGCGCCTGCGGCAGGTATCTTGCGCAGCACCAGCTTGTCGCGACAGTACGTCTTCCTGTTCGCGAGGCCGCCGTCGGGCAATGCGTTAGTGGACACGTAGTAGCGCACGTCGTACGGCGAGGAGAGGTTCACAACGCAATAGTCCGGCGGCGAATTGGTCTGCCATGCCGTCAGCTTGACCGTGACATTCGTGGCGATGTTGTCCGGCCAAGCCTTGCGAGCGTCCCATGTGATAGTGTTCAACCCCTCGTGCACCAGCCGGTTGACTGCACCCGAAATGTCGCTGAACGTCGCTTCGCCCATTGAAACCCCGTTGGTCAGGATGTCCGCCGTCACGATCGCGGACGTACCCTCCAGCCTGTACGTGATCGTCACGTTGCGTCCGGAATCCTGCCTGAACGTTATGCTGCCGTCCTCGATCGAAGGTTGCACGGCATGTGCGACGCAGGCGGACAGAATGCCAATGAAAAACGTTTTATTCATCTGTAATCCCCCTTAACGGACTATGAGGTACGTGCCGGGCTGCATCGTGGTCAACGTCCATGTGCCGCCGGTCTCCTCGTCAATGGTACGCCCGTCTGCGCTGGAGACGAACGGCACGGAACAGCTCGCCTGGCCGGTACGCGGCGAGATTTGCGAATTGATGTCCACCCAATCTGGCACGGACGGAGGCGTAGCCGCGCCAACGATACCGGCGGCGAACAGACACGAGACGACGAAATGTTTTCTGCCCATGGCAAACTCCTTGTACAACTGTTCGTCGCCAAGTTTATCATACCCCCCCCCAATGCTGTCAAATGGTAATTTTGAGTTGTCGTGTAGTTAGCAAAAGCGGACAGTTGTAGTTAGCAAAAGCGGACGAACTCCGCCGCGTCCTTCGGATACGGGATGCGCGGGAAATCGACCTTCAGGAACTCCTTGAACTTCGCGCGGTAGGCGGGTGAGTGAAGGACGCCATCAAAAAAACTCTCAGAGTTCCTGGACCATGAAACCATATCCGTCGAATCGGCACGTGCCGTCATTTTCCACAGTGACGTTCTCCGCCAGAATAGGCTTCTTGACATGGTCAAACTTCACGCCCTGCGGGACGAACGCGGCGTCCGCCGGGCGCAGGTTCGCCGCCACGAATACGGCACGTCCGCCATGCCGCCGCACGAATGCCACCACGTTATTCTTTTCGCCGTTCGTCACCCATTCCTGCGTACCGGCGTAGAACAGCGGATCGTCATGGTGCAACCTTGCCAACCTGCGGATAAGCGCGAGGCGTTTCTGCCCGGCAGGCTGCAGAGCGCGCGCCCAGTCCACGGTCTTCCGCGCCCGGCCCACGTCCTCCACCGGCGCGAAGAACGTGCTGAGCGAGTTGTCGGCGATCTCGTTGCCGTTGAAGACGAGCGGAAGGCCGCGCCGCAGGAACGTGAGCACGAAAGCCGCGTTGCCGGCCTCCACCGGATGGACGCGGTCGAACCGGTTCTCCCAGTCGTCGGCGGCCGTGTCGTGGTTGTCCATGAACACGAACATCAGCGCCCCTTCCGGGATCTTCGCCTCGTATTCGCGCACTCCCGGCATCTTCTCGGCAAGCGTCTTGCTCTTCGCGTTCACCTGCCCCGGCAGGGACGGCGTGAGGAAGTTGCGGATCGAGTAGCTCCACGGCCATGCGTAGCAGGCGTCGAAGGCCTTTTCAAGCCACTCCGGCTTGCGGCCCTCGTTGATCATCACGAGATCGGGGTTGACCTTCTGGCACGTCGTCACGGCCTCCACCCAGAAGTCGATCGGCACCTCGTCGCCTACGTCGCAGCGGAAACCGTCGCAGCCGAGGCTCATCCAATGGAGCATGGAGTCGATGAGGTACTTGCGCACTCCCTTGGACTTGAAGTTTACGTACGGGAAATGCCACACGGTAGTCCGCACCGTGCCGTCCCCGTTCTTCTGGAAGGCGTCGTGGAAGAGATACTTGAGCACGTTGTTCGGGCCGCAGTGCAGATAGACCAGATCCATGTAGACCTTCATGCCGAGCGCGTGCGCCCTGTCGTTGAACGCCTTGAAGTCCTCGTCATGTCCGTACTCCGGGTCGATCTTGTCGTAGTTGGAGATGCGGTACGGGTTTTTGGGCGTGTGATAGCCGCTCGCCTTCTGGCGCCGGCTCCATCCCGACTCGTCCATGTCGCAGTCCATCTCCACGAACGGGCAGAGGTACACCACGTCCACGCCGACGGAACGCACGTGATCTAGCATCTCCGTAGCGGCCTTGAAGTTGCCGTCTCGCGTGAAGTTGCGCAGCACCAGCTGGTACACCGTCGCGCGCTTGAGGTACTCCGGCGTAGGCCGCATCGCTCCATGTGCGATGGAGCTTGCGGCCAGCACCGCCGCCAACATGCATCTCGTCATCGTCTTATTCATTGCATCAGCTCCTCCGACGGTCGTTGGCCAACTCCCGGCACCATTATACCCAAATCAGGCCTGCCAGGTTTTCTGTCCACCGCACATGCACCGCAGAGGCCACACAAGAAGTTCCTCCACGCATCTCATGTGGTCGTGCGACCACGGGCATGCGGGACGACGCGTGCCCCTACCGGTCCCGGCCCAGTTAAACGATCCTGAGCGCGCCTGTGGGGCAGTTCTCCGCGCAAAGACGGCAGTCCTTGCACACGGCCGTGGCGGCCGGATCCTTGAACTCCGGCTTGATGACGGTCTTGAAGCCGCGCCCGACGAGGCCCAGCAGTCCCTGCTTCGCCTGCTCGGCGCACACGCGCACGCAGAGGTTGCAGAGGATGCACTTGCGCTGGTTGCGCTCGATCGTGACGAGCTTCTGCTCCGTGAAACCGGGATGGAAGGCGCCGCGGAGGCGCTGCGTGTCCGCCTGCACGAGGTTCGCGTAGCGGATGAGCTTGCAGTCCTCGAAGTCGTGGCAGCCGCACTCCAGGCACCGCTTCGCCTCCGCCTGCGCCGCCTCCGGCGACAGGCCGAGGTTGACCTCCTTGAAGTCGTGCCTGCGCTCCTCGGCGGGACGCTGCGGCATCACGGCGCGCGCGATGCGCGGCCTGTCAGCGAAGTCCTTCTCGGTGAGGTTGCGCTCGGAGAGGATCGGCTTCACCGGCTTGTACTCGCCGCCGCGCAGGTAGGCGTTCACGGCGAGCGCGGCCTCGTTGGCCTGCGCAATCGCGCCGATCGCGATGCCCGCGCCCTTGTTCACCGTGTCGCCGCACGCAAAGACGCCGGGAAGGGTGGTCGCGAAGTTGCCCTCGTCGGCCGCAATCGTGCCCTTGGGCGTCTGCGGCAGGTCCGCAAACCCCTCGGGGTCGTTGCGCTGGCCGATGGCGGCGATTACGCTGTCCAGCTCGATCTCCTCGAACTTGCCGGGAACCGGCACGGGCTTGCGGCGTCCGCGCTCGTCGGGCTCGCCGAGTTCCATCACCTGCAGGCGCATCCCGCACACCTTGCCGTCCTTGCCTAGGATTTCGTCCGGCGCGCAGAGGAACTTGAACTTGACGCCCTCCTCCTCGGCCTCCGTGATCTCGATGTCCTCCGCCGGCATTTCCTTGCGCGTGCGGCGATAGACGACGAACACCTCCTTCGCGCCCACGCGCACCGCAGTGCGGCAGGCGTCCATCGCGGTGTTGCCGCCGCCGACAATCGCCACGCGCTCGCCAATCTCCGGCTTCTCGCCGGTGACGACCGCGCGCAGGAAGTCGATGCCGCCCCACACGCCTTGCAGTTCCTCGCCCTTGACGCGCATGGAGGTGGACTTCCACGCGCCGTTCGCGACGATCACCGCGTCGAACCACGAGCGGAACTTCGCGAAGTCCGCGTCGCGCCCGATCTTGAAGTTGTTGATGAACTGCACGCCCAGCGCCGCGATGGCGTCCGTCTCGGCCTTGAGGATCGCCTTGGGGAGGCGGTACTCGGGGATACCGTAGCGGAGCATGCCGCCCATTTCCGGCATCTGGTCGTACACCGTGACGTCGTGTCCCCACTGCGCGAGCTTGAACGCGGCGGTGAGTCCGGCGGGGCCGCCACCGATGATGCCGACCTTCTTGCCCGTGGGCGCGGCGACCTTGATCGGATGCTCGTTGCCGTCCTTTCGCACCTGGTCGGCGGCGAAGTACTTGAGCTGCGCGATGGAGATAGGCGCCTCCACGAGGTTGCGGCGGCACGCCTTCTCGCACGGATGCGGGCACACGCGGCCGATGGCGGCCGGAAGCGGGAACGTCTCCTTCACGGTCGCGACGGCGTCGGCGAAGCGTCCTTCCGCGATTTCCTTCACGTACTTCTGGCAGTCCGTGTGGGCGGGGCAGTTGAGCTTGCAGGGACCCTGGCAATCGCCGTCGTGGTCGCCCATCAGAAGCTCGAGCGCAAGTTTGCGCGTGGCGAGCGCCTTCTCGCTCTTCGTATGCACCACCATGCCGGGCGCGACCTTCGCGGAGCAGGCGCGGAGCATCTTGGGGCATTTTTCCACCTCCACCACGCACACGCCGCACGCGCCATAGGGTCCGAGCTCCTTCAGGTAGCAGAGGTTCGGGATGTCGATCCCGGCCGTCTTCGCCGCCTCGAGGATCGTGGTGCCGGCCGGCACGCTGACGGACTGGCCGTCGATTTCAAGAGTTATCAGTTCGCTTTCCATCGCAAATTTCCTTTCACTTCACGGCCACCGCGCCGAACTTGCAGGTGGCCACGCACTGACCGCACTTGATGCACTTCGCCGGATCGATCACGTGCGGCTTCTTGAGCTCGCCGGAGATCGCGCCCACAGGGCACTTCTTCGCGCACATCGTGCAGCCCTTGCACTTGGCGGGGTCGATCTCGTACTTCTTGAGCGCCGCGCATTCGTGCGCGGGGCAGCGCGCCTCGCGGATGTGCGCGTCGTACTCGTCGCGGAAGTAGCGGATCGTGGTGAGGACCGGGTTCGGGGCCGTCTGGCCGAGACCGCAGAGCGCGCCCGCCTTGATGCCGTTGCAGAGGTCCTGCAGCAGCTCCACGTCGCCCTCCTTGCCCTTGCCCTCGGTGATGCGCGTGAGAATCTCGTGCATGCGCTTCGTGCCGATGCGGCAGTGGACGCACTTGCCGCAGCTTTCCTTGGCCGTGAAGTCGAGGAAGAACCGCGCCATGTTCACCATGCACGTGTGGGAGTCCATCACCACCATGCCGCCGGAGCCCATGATCGCGCCCGTCGCGCCGAGCGCCTTGTAGTCGATCTTCGTGTCGAGCAGGTGTTCGGGGATGCAGCCGCCGGAGGGGCCGCCCATCTGCACGGCCTTGAACGTGCCGCCGTCGCGGATGCCGCCGCCGATACCGAAGATCACGTCGCGGAGCGTGAGGCCCATCGGAATCTCCACGAGGCCGCCGCGCTTGATCTTGCCGGTGAGCGCAAACACCTTCGTGCCCTTGCTCGTCTCGGTGCCCATCGCAGCGAACGCCGCGCCGCCGTTGAGGATGATCCACGCGACGTTCGCGAACGTCTCGACGTTGTTGATGTTCGAGGGGGCCTGCGTGTAGCCCTTCTCCGCCGGGAACGGGGGTTTCAGGCGCGGCATGCCGCGGTTGCCTTCGAGCGACTCGATGAGGGCCGTCTCCTCGCCGCACACGAACGCGCCCGCGCCCGCCTTGATGCGGATGTCGCAGGAGAAGCCGCTGCCGAGGATGTTCTCGCCGAGGAGGTTGTGCGCCTTGGCGTCCGCAAGCGCCTTTTCGAGACGCACGATCGCGAGCGGGTACTCGGCGCGCACGTAGACGAACGCCTTCGAGGCGCCGATCGCGTAGGCGGCGATCAGCATGCCCTCGATGAGGGAGTGCGGGTCGCTCTCGATCACCGCGCGGTCCATGAACGCGCCGGGGTCG
>DFLH01000080.1:0-18621 GCA_002373695.1 Verrucomicrobia bacterium UBA3624 | reverse complement strand
CCCTCGTCGGCGTTGCAGATGAGGTACTTCTGCCCGCCCTTGGCGTTGCGGGCGGCGTTCCACTTGAACCAGGTGGGGAAGCCCGCGCCGCCGCGCCCGGCGAGGCCGGACACCTTGATCTCCTCGATCACCTGATCCGGTGTCATCGCGAGAACCTTGCGGATCGCCTTGTAGCCGTCCGCCGCCTCGTAGGCCGCGATGTCTTCCGGGTCGATCAGGCCGCAGTGGCGGAGCGCGATGCGCGTCTGCTTCTCCAGGAACTCCCTGTCGTCCGCCGAAATCTCGAGGTCAGCCAGCTCCGGTAGGGCGGTCGCCCCGCGACCGCCGCCTGCAACCGCCTTGTAGATGCGCTCGGCGTCCTTCTCCTGCACCTTCACGAGGCGCTTCACAAGCGTGCCGCCGTCGTAGACGTCCACGATCGGCTCGAGATAGCACATGCCGATGCAGCCGGCGATGCCGATTTCGACGGCGCCGTCCGCGTTCAGCTTCTCGACTGCGGTGCGCACCTTGCGCGCGCCGGCGGCGATGCCGCAGCTTCCTTCTCCGAAAACGAGCTTCATTTCGACGCCTCCCGAATCTTGCGCACGATCTCCTTCGCCTTGGCGGGCGTGAGGGAGCCGTAGGTGTCCTCGTTGATCATCATCACCGGCGAGAGCGAGCAGCACCCGAGGCAGGCGACCGTCTTGATGGAGAAGAGGCCGTCGTCGGTCGTCTCCCCGTCGCCCACGCCCAGCTCCTCCACGAGCGCCTTCTCGATGGAGTCCGCGCCGTTCACGTGGCAGGCCGTGCCCTTGCAGAGCAGGATGAGGTTCTTGCCCACGGGCTTGAGGCGGAACTGCGTGTAGAACGTCGCGACGCCCATCACCTTGGCGGGGCTCGCCCCCGTCTTTTCGGCGATGGCGTACAGCACGTCAACCGGAAGGTAGCCGTAGATCTCCTGCGCCTTCTGCAGGATCGATATGAGCGCATGGTCGTCGCCTGCAAACGCCTCGAATACGGGCGTAAGCTTCGACAGGTCGCTCTTTTGGCAACAGTCGCACATGATTCACTTCTCCAAAATTTCCCTAGGAAAACATTCCGCTTTTGCGATTTGCGTCCGCAGAATTGGAGACGTATTATATCAAATCGCAGTCGCCGCCGCAAATACAGTCCGATTGCGGGCCACCCCAAGACGGTATGGGCGCATGCTCGCTTTTATGGCCACGGCACGCTAATTGAACGCACGTGAGGGGACAGACCCTTCGGCGCAAGATATATGAACACGGCACCGTGTTCCTCGTCCACCGGGACGAGCGTCGCCGAGCCGGATGCCTTGACGGTCGTGTACTTAGCCCTCTTCTCGTTGTAGCCCGTCACGAATTCCCCTGCTATGCTCACCGTTCCGCTTGCGGCGAACTTCAGCGTCACGCGGCCGGTCACGTCCGCGCCCAGCGCGGACGTCAGGGCTTCCTCGTCCTCCGTGAACGAGCCGTCCGCCAGGATGGCGTACGTCACCGTCTTCTTGTCAAAGGACTTGCCGAGCGTCTTCCACGACTCCGCCTTCCAGTTGTACTGCCAAGCCGTCCATTCCGGTAGGGTCACGCGTCCCGCGTGACCGTCATCCGGTAGGGCGGCCAGCCCCTGGCCGCCGTCATCCGGATCGGCCGCGACGGAGCGCGGCCCTCCCACGGCAATGCCGCCGACAGCACCTTCCGCCACCGTCACCTCGTTCGTGATCTCCCGCTTGCCGCTCTTGCCGATCACCGTGGCGATGAAGACGGGACTTCCGACTTCGGACGTCGGACTTCCGTCTTCCGGATCCTGGTAGGGGCATGCGTCCCGCGTGCCCGCCTCGCCGAACCACGGCGCGCTCAACGTCCACGTGAGGCCGTCCTCTAGAAGCTTGCCGCTGATCTTTCCATTGGCCGCAATGGCCAGCGAGACGACGCCGCTAGAAGAACGCGCTGCCAGCGCGTTCTCGTTGCCATGGGAGGGCCGCGCTCCGTCGCGGCCGTCGTCGCTAAGCCCCCCGCCCGCGAACGTGCCCTGCGCCCACGCGGGCAGCGCGTCCACCACCGTGTCGATCTGGTACGTCTGCGACGACTTGCCCGCCGTCGTGACGGTGATCTTCACCGCGCTCGGATTGACGACGATCTCGCCCGTCTTCCTATCGACCGCCGCCTTCGACGCCGCCGTGGGCGCGCCGTAGATCGTGTTCGCAAGGATGTTTGTCACCACGACGGCGGTCTTGCCGCTCCCGATCTTGCTTGTCACGGGCTTCTCCGTGAACTTGAGGCCCGTCGGCAGCCCCGCCACCTTCACCTTCGTCCCGGAAAGCGCGCTCGCCGCGACAGGCCATTCGAGATACACGCCGCACCAGATGTTCGTCCGGTAGGGCTGGCGCCCCGCGCCCGCCGCCTCCATCGCCGCGCCGTCCACGCTGAGCTCGATGCTCTCCTTGTCTTCTTCGGCCGTCACGAACTTCGCCACATACTGCACGTCGTTCGACGGCATCTCGAACGACAAGCTCGCCGCCTGCGACGCCACGTCGCCCGGTAGGGCGGTCGCCCCGCGACCGCCGCGCACCCACCCCGCGAACACATAGTTCTTGTTCGCAGTCGCCTTCAGCGTCACCTTCTTCCTGGGCGCGTACTTGCCCTCGCCCGTGATCGTGCCGGCCACGTACTTGCCCGCGCCCTTGCCGGTCAGCGACGCGCCATTTTCGTCCGTGGCCTCCACGGACACCGTCACCTTCGGGTCGCTCCTGAACACGGCGAAGTACGTGACGTCCTCCGTCACGTTCGTGATCGTCGTGGAGGTCTTCGAATCTGCCGCCGGCTTCGCCGTGCGGTCGATCACGAGCGTCGGCGTGGTGGCGACGAAACCGTTCTCGTCGGCGGGCAGGGGGCTGCCCGCCCTACCATCGCCATCATCCGGTAGGGTCACGCGTCCCGCGTGACCGTCATCGCGCACCCAGCCAAGGAAGGCGTAATTCTTGCTCGCGGTCGCCTTGAGCGTCACCTTCTTGCCGGCGGCGCAATATCCGCTGCCGGACACCTTCCCGCCGTCCGCCGGATCCGCGAGCCCGCGCACGTAGGGGATCTTCTCGAACACGGCCACGTACTCCGCGTCGTTAGTCACGACGACCTGCCACTTGGCCTTGCTGGAGAGGATGTCGCCGTCAACGGCGGGCAGAGGGCTGCCCGCCCTACCATCGCCGTCCCCCGGTAGGGCGGTCGCCCCGCAACCGCCGCCGTGCGCCCACCCCACGAACTCCCATCCGACCTTCGCCGTGGCAACGAGCGAAAGCTTCGTCTTGTCGGGATAGACGCCCCCGCCGCTTACCGTGCCGCCGGCGAACGGATCGTCGCACGGCTCGCCACCAACATAAGACGCCGCCGCGAGCGTAATCGCGCGCATATCGGTTCCGGCGGGCGACCAGACGACGTTCGCCACGTAGGCGTGCGCGTTCGTGTCCGCACCCTGCACGACGCGCCACGTGAAGGCGTGGCTCGTCGCCTTCGCCTCCTCCACCGTGTACGAGGCCGAGGTCCAGTCCGTCTCGTTCGTCCACGCGAGCAGCTCAGCCTTGCCGTCGAGGAGCGTCAGCACCGTCTTCGCGGCGCCCTCCGCCGCCTCGGGCGACTCGCCCTCGAGATTCGGGTTCGCCACGCGCACGTCGAACGTCAGCGTGCCGCTCCCCTTCACGGCGGCGGCCTTGAGCTCGGACATCTCGCCCGCCTTCAGAACCGGCGACATCGCCGACGCGGAGGCCGTCTTGCCCGGCGTGGCCTCGCCGCCCGTACCGACCGCCGCATACGCCCACTTGCCCTTGCCGGACGTGGACATCTTCACGACGGCGTTGTTCACCGCGTCCTGCAGCGTCTCCTTCCCCGCCGCCACGGTCGTGTCGCGGATCGTCACCGTGCAGACCCGTTCCTCGCCGAGCTCCATTCCCTCCGCTTCGGCGAGCTGGAGCGTGAAGAACTCGTCGTCCTCCACAGTCTTGTCGGTCTTGACCGGGATCGAGATCACCTTCTCCCCCATCTCGCCCTTCTCCCACGTGAGCGCCAGCGGGAACTTGAGCCCGCCCTTCGGCGTCGTACCATCGACCGTTCCCTTCGCCAAATCAACGTCCGCCGCCGCGGCCGTATTGTACGTCAGATACACCTTCACGCTTGCCGCCGCATCGGCGCTCCCGCCCATGATCTTTATCGTCGCCATCTCGCCCTCGCTCGCCTCGACCTCGCTTTCCGGAAACGCCGCACCAGGCGCTCCCACCGTATTCCACCACGCCGGATCGGTTTCGATGGGGTCGTTATAGTCAAACACGATGCTTGCGCTGTTCGTGATGACCACGTTCGACGGCGCGTCCTCGCGCACCTTGATGCGGTAGGAAATATGCCCCTCGCCGCGGTGGGTGGCGTCGTTAGGCGGAAGGATGCCTGCATAAGGATCTTCGGGCACACCATACTTCGTCGTTTTGTCGATGATGTGAAGTTCCACATTGACATGGCCCGAAGATTCATCAAGAGCAACAGACGACTTGACGAAATACGGCGTGTTATTGAGCGCAACTTCACTCACACCCGATTGGAGTCCGTCCAAACCTCGGTCGATCTGGTTGTTGAAACCGACATCGAGCATTTCAAATGTCGTCCAATCAAGCCATTCTGAAAGCGGATTCGTTATGTAGATGTCCTGCGCGGCGGCGGATGCGTCGCTCTTGTTCTCGAAATAGACCATGTAGAGCATCTCATCCCCGGCCTTGACACAGCGGTGCTCGCCGATGCCCAGCGGCCCCGCTACTTCGTTCGGGTCTTCGGACGTCGGCTCCGACCAAGGTTTTGGATAGGGCGGATGCGGATTGCGCGGCGACGGATGCGGTCCGTTGTCGCCACCGCACTTGCATGATTCGCATGTGCCTCCGCATGGGCATTCCGGGCTGCACCCGCAACCGCATTTGTGGTAAGGTTCAGCTGCCAAACGTTCAAGGATTTCAACCGATTGTTTAAATTTTGAAATGTCTTCCTTGAGTGCATTAAGTCGTTTTTGCACATCGGAGGCTGTCACTAAATGATCTAGTCCCACAAGCGCAATCGAATTTAGTGTACCAAATACTCCTTGCGCTATTGCCTTCTCTATTGCTGATAAGTTTTGTGCCACGCCTATCGCTAATGACTCCATAACTGAAGCAGAATCAAATATCCCATGGAAAATTTGCGTCCCCATATTGTCGCTATTGTTAAACACATTTACCAATACAGACTCTATTGACATCAACGTTGCCAATTTTCCAGCAGTTAGTGATGTTCCACCAATGGCAGCAGATACACCAACCGGAATAGATGACAAACCTACTATGCCTGCTGCCAATGCATATCCAGAACCTATAAGTTGTTCCGCTTTAACCCATTCATGATTTACAAGTTCTTTTTCAGAAAATAGTGCGTCATACATTTGCAAACATGCATTCTTTTGCAAGACGTAAGCTCTATATAACTCTGCATTGTATGTGCAATTCCTTTTCAAACAAGAAGAATACTTGGGATCAGGTTGTTTTCTAGCCGCATCAATTCGCCTGTAACATTCACCCAACTCTTTATGAAAGTCTCCAATCCACTTTCTATCCCAATCCCACATTTTCCAACCCGACAAATCCACTCTGGGGCATTGATCCATTATCTCTGTAAAGTCTGCAGCCAAAGCAGGATTGACATTGTATGTTGCCCATCCTTTCAATAGCAAATCACTTTCGCTATTTACCTTTAGGAGAGATCTTTTTGCAGTTCTTTTCTTGGACGTTCCAACCACTATCGTATCTGCTATAGACGTCGTATATGTAGAGCATGGCGGTACACGAACATCAAGTTTTGTACCAGCTATCCATATGCTTCTTGCTATGCCATTAGAATCCGTTTTGACTTGAACGGAAAAGCCGTTTTGATCTGTAAACTGAACGTTCAACCCAACCACGGCATTGCCCATATCGTCTTTTACGGGATATGCGACAACGCACAATTCCGAAGGCATCTGCAATTCCCACGCATCAGAATCAGTCTGGTCACGAGTGACACTAAACACTGTGCCATCAGAAAGAGAGGCATAAACCCGAGTTGCGCTTTCGGGAACTGAACCTACAGCAAACGTTCCAATCATGCTGACCGTTCCCGATGCCTTTACGTTGCCCCCATCATCACAGAAATAGACACTACCGCCCACCATCACATTGGTACCGTCTTTTGTGACCCTGCCTGAAACACAAATTGTATTATTGCAAACCAATTCCACATCTCTCTCGTCGCCGGAGATTATCCTTTCCGCAAGTACTGCCCCATCGTCTGCGACGGCCTGTACGCGCAAATCGATTGCCGGATAGTCGATAAGTTCAAGTACGCCATTGTCAAGACTATACGCCGATACAATGCCACTTTCATCCAAGTGTTTCAAGTAGATTGCCGTTACAGAACTATTGGAGTTCACTCGAATTCGCAACGCCTTCGCAGTTGCCACACGAGACACCTCGCCTGTTGTGACAGGTGACAGAACACAACTCGAAGTGTAGTATGCCTCGTTCGTGTAAGACACAAAGGCATAAACATTCGACCCGACCGAATACGGCTTGCATACATAGCAACCAGTTGATATTTCCTGCGCCGTCAAGGTTTTGTCCCCAGAGACGAATACAACAGAAGTCCTGTCTGCATCATAATCGGACGCGATTTGCACTTTGGCAACACCTCCTCTCTTCAATGCAACAGCCGCTTCCTTGTCTGAATCGACAACCATATACCCGGCATATTCCACATAGCCATCCGACTGTACGCGAATCCAGTATGCGTCGTCACGCATTCTTGCGACAGCGTAGCCATTCGTGGAAGAACCGACTACCATCCCCTCCGATGACGCATCCATAAACGTCCATACGGAATCAAGAACTTCACCGTCTTCATTGACGGCTTTACAGGCGACTATCCTGTCTGGGGGAAGAGACTCAATGTCCAACACATTTGCGCCAATGCCAATTTCAACATCTCTCTTTATCGTCACAAGCCTACCTGTACAATCATAGATTCTCATATCTGCATTTCCATGTGGCAACCCTTCTGCGACAAACGAAGCATCATCACGAATTGAAATCGCAGAGGAATTTTCACCCGATCTAAAATTGACAATCACCATCCCATTTGTACAAGACTGCGGGAGCGAGCCTGAAAGCGTATTCTCGTACCGTACAAGTGCTATCAGTACATCATCTATATTAGCACCCTCAACAGAAACTACCCTTGCAGCACCCGACGCATAGCCATACGCCGACGCCTGCAAAGTGTATTCACCATCCATAACGCAACCCAAGGAGAACGAACCATGACAATCCGTTGTCACTGTGCGGGATGATTGAAGCGCATTACTATACCGCATAACAACAACGGCATTTGTTATAGGAACGCCATGCGAATCTACAACTCTCCCAGAAACACTAGTACCGCAATCAAAGTCGATCGTAGCTGAACAATGCCAGTCCCCATTCTCACAATCTACAATACAAGACTCCTCGCGCCCGCTAACAGTTTTACCAGTAAGGACGTGCAACCCTTCATTCCTTACGCAGACACTTCCGACGTTATTTGTGAGTACAATCAAACCGCTATCGCCACCGCTCTCATCTGAATATGAAATCATAATCCCCTGCTCGAAATCCTCCTCCGTCGCGCCTTCGACGGATACGTTTATCGTCCAACCTTTCGTGCCATACCACCTCAGTCCGGGCAGATCGCCGCTGGCGGGCATTGCGACGGAAAGATCGTCCGCAAACGCGCCCTCGACGACGGAAAGAACCAGGTTCGTCGCGTTTGGCAAGCCCTCCAGAACGAACACGCCGTTTGCATCGACGGTATCGAACGAGAGAAGTTCGCCACCCTCCGACATGGCGCACACCTCGACACCGGCAAGCGGCTCGCCGCTTGCCTGGTCGCGCAAAACGCCGCAGGCGGCATTCGACGTTCCGGGATGTTCCCGGAACTCTTCTGCATAGCGTTCAAGTTCCGAATAGCGGACGATGCGCCGCCCGCGCCGGTTTACGCGACTCGCGGCAGCAGCGGCCGCATCGGCGTGATTCGCCCAATAGTCGGAAGTGTCCGCATCGGATTCAAGGCGCGTTCTTGCGCCGCCCAGCGAAATGAACTCGTACGCCACGCTTCCGGTTTCGCCGGGCGCAAGCACGCTTGGATCGGCCCCCGGCCCGAGACCCATGACTTCAACATATCCCTCCTGCCATTCCTCCTCGCCGTCCAGGCGGAACTTCGAGTTGTCGGATGACAGCATGAAATACGGCGCCCGCATGGGCATGTCGCCAATGTTCGAATAGACGATGCGCGCCGAAACAATCCGTCCGACGCGTACGGCTGACGGACCTTCGATTCGCGCCTCAAGCTTTGGCCCTTCGAGCGGCTTGTAGATTTCCACGGCGTTTTTGTACGTATGGAACGTGTGGTTCGTGCCTTCTACGTAAAGATCGTATGTTCCGGGTTCTGCATTGGCGAGAGTGAATGTCAACAAGGCTTCAGTCGGCGAGACGATCTGCACGGCCCTTCCATACTGGCGTTTCGCCCCCTCCAGCATCGCCCGGTCAACATCACACATGCCTACGCCGCGCACCCTCAAAGTCGCCGGCTCGCCAACCGCAAGACGCTTTGGATAGACTTCATAAACTTCCATAGCCTCGGTCTGTTCCCCGCCGATGACCCTGTCGAACGACGTTCCGGTGTTTTCCAGCACAAAGACGAAACCATTTTTCGCCGCACCGTCCGGCACTGGCAAAACGAGGAAATCGGACCCTTGTGCCGAAAGCGCAACCGCCACTGTGTCTTCCATCCCGCGTCTGGGCATCCTGCCGGACGCTCCAAACGCGGACACATACGGACCGCACATGAACAGCAATGACTTGGCCTTGGAGTCGGACGGCAACCTGAATGCAACAGACGATCCCGCCGGAATCTGCACGGTCATCATCTCTCCTGCGTCCAAGACGGGAATCAACACATTGAAGGATGTAGCCGAGGATGTCGTGTTGTTCCCCGTGAGAGTTCCCTCGAACACGTCGCGACCGCTGTTTACCGTAAGCCTGATTCGAGCCCAGCCCTCCGCCATCGCCGGAATGTGGAACGTCCCTTCGCACTCTACCGTCGCGCCAGGGACGAGGTTGCGCTGCGTCGTGCGGCTTCCGAGAACGACGACCGCGCCAGACGCGTCAATGGCGTAAATCGTATCCGTCCACGGGCCTTGCGCCGCCGCAATGCCAACATTGCGCACCCTCCACTTTACCGTTATGGAGTCACCTACTGTAAACGTCTCGCCGGATGCCGAAATCTCGACCGCTTCCAGATCGACGTCGCTTGCGACACGCTTCGGAAGCACTTCGTGAATGCCGATGTCCGGCTTCGCTTCGCCGCCGTACGTCATTGCGTAGCGCGGCGAACCGTAGTAGTCTTTCTCCGGGGCATACGCCGCGTTGCCCGCGTCCACACAGGGCGAATCGGTGGCGATGCGGTAGTCGCCGTTCTCGGGGTCGACGAATTTCGGGTCGTCTCCGAAGTAACAGGCGACGGTCTGCCGGGAACCGCCGTCGCCGGTTATTGCCGATCCGGTGTTCAGCGACGAGATGCAATTTCGCACGACCAACGGCGACGTATGGGAGAAGAAGCCGATGCGGTTGTTCGCGGCGACGCAATTGTCCGCCGTAATCGTCCCCGTGTGCGAAACAAGCCCCCTGTCGTTGTCGTCGAATATGCAGTTTGCGAATGTCGCGTTCTGCGCAAAGCACCCGTCCATCGGAGAGCCGGAGAAGCGGCAACACGAAAACGTTCCGCTCGCGTTGTCCCACATGAAGCAAGACGCCCTCGCCCCGTAACTATTTCCGTTCACTCCACCGCCGTATAAGAACTGCGCATACTCCGCCTCGATACGCGCACCATTTGCAATAACGCCGCCCCAGTCGCCCGGATATGGAATGCTTCCGTCTCCGTCGCCGTTCGTGTCACCGCCGCGAGAATCGTCTTTTATGGATGTAAACACAATTGGACGCGAACGCGTGCCCTGAACAATCAAACAGGAACCGTTCCGCAAACGCAACGACTTCCCGGCCGCGAACTTGATCGTAGCCCCCGGCCCGACCGTGAGCATGACACCGCTCGCCACCGTCACGTCATTGGAGGCGATATAGACACGGTTGCCGCGCAGGATCGTGTCCGTCGATATTGAAGAAGAGAGCGTTGTCGGAACATAATACCGGTATTCCGTCGCATCGTCTTCGACGATGTTGGCATCGACCCTGTACTTGCCGTATTCCGGCGCGGTCGCATCGCCGTCCCCCATCGTGTCTCCGCCGACCGCGTCATCGGCAATATGCGTGAACACTACTCCTTTCGCGATGCACTCACCGCCGTTTTCAACTGCAAGAGTGCTTCCTTCCGTAAACTTCACCACCGTTCCCGGCGGAATCGTCAGCGATGCGCCGTTCGCCACAGTCAGCGTTCCGTCGATGACATACGTCTTTTCTTTGCGCCAGACCGTATCCATCCCGATCGCACCGCAGAGCGCGACGGTCCCGCACCGGTATTCCGTTTTCGCATCGTCTGCGACCATGCCGAGAATCATATAGCTGTTTTCTCGCGGTGCCGTCGCGCCGCCGTCGGCCAGCGTATCGCCGCCCGCCGTGTCGTCGGCAAGACATGTGAAGACAACACCTTCGGCAATGCATACGCCACCGCCGGACATCGACAGTACCTTCCCGTCTGCAAACTTCACGACGGCTCCGGGTTCTATCGTCAACACGACGCCTGCCGAGACATAGACATTGCCGCCGATGATATGCACAGCGTCCTTCGTCCAAGTCTCGTCCGCTTCAAGCGTCCCGCCGTGTACGACCGCGCCGTCGAGAACGATGAACCCGGCCTCCAGATTCTCTCCGCCGGAACTATGCGTAAAGCGGTAAAGTCCAGGGGCTGCCGGAGCGTTCCATTCAACGACGCCGCTTGCCGTACCTGATTCATCCACAAGCGCAACCGTATCTCCTTGCGGACTCGTCACCGCCACCATTACCCCGTCGCCATCGCCCCATGACGACGAATAGGCTATCTCTTCTTTTTCATGCGCAAAGCGATAGCCATCGTCTGTGATGTCTAGCCTGAACGCGCCCGACACGCCCTCGGCCTCGAACTCATCGCCGTTTTTCGCGAAGCGGATGCGCGTCGCGTCGTCCGTCTCGAAGTTGCCCTTCAGCACATACGACGGCATCGGCAAGGCGCCGCCCGTCGCGCCGTCCGCGATGTCCGTGAATGTTGCGCCGTTCGCAATGCAATTTCCTCTCGCGATAATGCCGCCGCCGAGAAACTTCACCGTCGCGCCGGGTTCTATCGTCAATGTCGCATTCGTCGCCACAATGACGGTGCCGTAAACCACGTGTACGCTCCCCGCCGACCACGTCTCGTCAGCCGCCAGCGTCCCGCCGCCGTGTTCAACGGCACCTTCCGGCGCTTCCGCATCCATGCGGAGAGTGAATGCAAACACATTCGACGTATTGTCTGCCGCAAATTCGTCGCTGTTCTTGGCAAACCTGATTCGTGTTGTATCATCGGTTTCGAAATTGCCCTTCAGAACATACGACGGCATCGGTAGGGCGGTCACCCCGTGACCGCCGTCCACCGCGCCGTCGGCAATGTCCGTAAACGTCGCACCGTTAGCGATGCAATCTCCTCTCGCGACAATGCCGCCGCCGAGAAACTTCACCACCGCGCCGGGTTCTATCGTCAATGTCGCATTCGTCGAAACGACTACGGTTCCATACACCACATGAACGCTCCCCGCCGCCCATGTCTCGTTTGCCGCAAGCTCGCCGCCCGGATGCACAACCGCGCTATCCAAAAGCGCCGGATCGACATCGCGCAGGCACAAATCGAATGCCTCCGACTCTCCTACCACATAATTATTCTCGGCAAATGCGCCGAAGCACAGTGTGGAGATTGCCAAAAAAGATACGATTGTTTTCTTTCTCATGCCACACTCCTCATAAAATTTCTTGTATAATTCCATCATGAAACTCGGTTTCGCCCGTCATGGTCTGCAATTTTTCTTCGTCACCGTAGGCGTCGAAGGCCGCCGCCCCGTTCTTTCGCGGCTCGTCGATGAAAAACGGCGCCACGCGTTGCTGCCTCTCGGTGAAATGCTGAAAGCCGCGCTTGTGGCCATGCACGGCGCATTTCCGGCTGCTGCGATTTCCGATTTCATAATCATGCCCGACCACTTTCATTTTCTGCTCATCGCCAACTACGAAAAGGATCGCGGCTTCAACCCGCTCTGGGCGACCCATCGCCTGCTCGATGCCGTGGAAGTAGCGTGGGCGGGAAGGGAAAGGACGGGGCCTCTGGCGGCCCCGAACCCCGCCCTTGGCAGCGCCTCTAGGCGCATAGGCCCGATCGCGGCCCCGAACCCCGCCCATGGTAATATTGTTTTCTATTTTGCCCGCGGGGGTTCGGGGGCGCAGCCCCCGTCCGTTCCGCCCCTCTTCGAGCGCTCGCCCTATATCGAGCTTTCTCTCGATTCGCGCCAGCTCAAAACCATTCGCCGCTACATCAAGCTCAACCCAGCGCGCGCCATATGGAAACGCCGCCACCCCGAGCGCTTCACCCGCTTCACCAACCTCAAGCACCCCATCCTCGACCCTTCGCGCCGCTGGGATGCCATGGGCAATCCCCTGCTGCTTTCCTCGCCCTTCCTCGTGCACGTGCGCCTCACGATGAAAAAGACCGCCGAAGAGCACGCCGCAGAAATCGAGGCGATCTTGGCAAAGGCGCGATGCGGGGCGATTCCCGTTTCGGGCTTCATCTCGCCCGGCGAAAAGGAACTGCTGCGCCGCCTCAAGGCCGAACCTCGCGCCCGCTTCGTGAAGATGACGCCCTTCGCCCTTCCGCCGCGCTACGACCCCTCGGCGGAAGATTCGCGCGAACTCGCCGCCGACAGGCTCTTGATCCTTTCCGGCTTCCCGCCCGGAACGCCCGATGCGCGCGAAGGCCTGCGCGCGCGATGCCTCGCAATGAATGCAATGGCCGCCGCGCTCTGCGCCAGAGCGCAGGGCGCGGCTGTCAAATAGATGCAAATCGCAAGACATCACTTCTGCAAGTTGCCGGGGCAGGAGATGCGGAAACCAATCCACTCAGCATAATCCCCGCATAACTGCTTTCCACGTGAAGCGGATCGGCATTCACTCGCTTGACTACTACCAGATCCTCCTCGCACAACAGAAAACCATGTTGAATCACTGTTGCTGCCATTCCAACTTTTATAAATACTTCCGCATGGCAGAGGATCTGTTACTGCGTTGCCCCCAAGATTATCTGTCCACGAATCACGACAGATTTCCACCACATTTCCATACAAATCATATATACCATACACGTTGGGTTCATAACTTCCTACTTTTGCCGCATAGTTGTTTTCCACGCGATCCCATCTGTGTTCCGAGCCGCCATTATAGCCATTCACATAATACCGCCCTAGCTCATTCAGATTGCTGCAACCACGCACCCCAGTAAGATTTCTTGAATTGTACAAGGCCGTCGCGGTACCACACCGACAAGCATACTCCCACTGCGCTTCTGTTGGAAAATCGAAACCATTAGCTCTTGTCTTCCTCCTGATTTTTTCAAAAAAAGTTCCTTCTCCAACCGTCGTTCCATTGGGATTGTTATCGGCGACTGAGCCACGTATCATTACATACGAAACTTGCCGGACGGGAAAACCTTCAAGGCCTTGATAATAACCGATACTACGGTACGACCCCATCACCCTGTACCACTGTTCATGCGTCACCTCGAACACGCCGATGTAGAACGGTTGGGTGATGGTTACTTTGTGCAGATCCTCGTTGTCGCTGCGGCCGAGTTCGTCGGCAGGGCTGCCCATCATGAACGTGCCCGGCGGGATGAGACGCAGCCAAAGTTCCGTCGTGCGGCAGGCGTCGTCCGAAATATCAGGGCCGGTCAGCGAATAACGAATGGGGAAATGCTCGCCGTCGGGTCCGCTCGAAAGATCGACTACCACATACGGCGCAAGCGTTTTGCCTGCATACATCTTGATTTGGAAATTCTTTGAGGCGAACAGCCCCATGTCGGCCCTCGCATCCCACACCATTTTGTGCTTGCCGGCCTTGACGGTGTTTGTCGCACCGTCACCCGAGAAGTGCGTCGGGAACACGGTCAGCCCGGTATCGCCGTTGAAGCCTACCGGGTTCACGTAGATTTCGGCGTCCGGGTCGTCGCAGGCGATGGTGTACTCGATGTCCACCAGTCCGTTCCACGGATAGCGTTGCACGCATTTCACGTCCTCAACGCACACGTCGGCATATGCGGACGGGACAAGGCCCAGAACCGCCGCGACTGCGGCGGTCGTCATCATCTTCATCACGTTCATCTTCGTTTCCTTTCGGTTGACATCCAAATCGCCTTTCCCTCTTACGGCGGTCGCGGGGCGACCGCCCTACCAGATTCCGGAAGCGGTACGGGAAATAGACACCTCCTCCGATGCATCGTGTGAGGTGCTTAGGAATACCTTGAAGAATGCACGAAGGAGGCGAGACTGCACGGACGGCAGTGTCCTTTTCATGCGTTCCTCGTGTTAAAGGTTCCTAAGCTTTCACACAACGCAAACCCAAACGCGGCGAGAAACGGCGGTTTCATCGAAACCGCCCTACCGACGCGCGGGTAATCTGTCTGTCCCTTGGACCGGGTTTTCGAGGCCCAATCCGCAGAACGGGTAGCAGAATATCAAAAACCGCCCTGCTGGGCAAGCGGTTTTGCCGCAAATCAAGGATTCCAAATGATGCGCCGCTACGGCTTCGCCGCGTCTGGCGCATCATCTGGGACAGTGTTTTCATGCAGTCGCACTCAATAAGTCGTGATTCGCGGCAAGCCGCCCCCTTTCCCCCATGGCAAGGAGGGGGAGGACGTTTGCGGCATGGAGACTGGGACGCCGACTCCCAATGGCTTTCAGGCCATGAGGTGGCAGCGCCGCATTCGGAACGCCCCCGGTGCCATGTTCCTGACCGGATGCTGCATGCAGGGCGGCCCGGTTTCAACTGTCGCCATCACTGGCGGCATCACCTCAGAACATCGCGCACCCGGCGCGTTCAACATCGACAACTCCGTCAAGTGCGCGAAGTGCGGCACTGCCAAGAGCAAGGGCATCGTCCTTTACACGACCGGCGACAGCTCGATCAAGGCGGCGATGGATGCTGGCGGCATCACCAAGGTCCATCATGTGGACTTCGAATCGACCAACATCTTCAACATCTACACCGAAGCGACCACCATCGTCTGGGGCGAGTAGCGTTTCGCCATCCTGACGCCAATGATGGCGCTGACGGATTTTGACGGCACCATGAGCAGAGTGTCGGTAAGCGACACGCCGATTTTGCGCGGGGTGTCGAGGATTGCCAGCAGCGTTCGTTGGTAGTCAAGAGGAAAGTCGCCATAGCCGGGAGAAAAACGCGCAATGCGTTCTTCTCCCGGCTTGAGTTCTTTCTGGATTTCACTTTCAACCGCATCCATCCAGACCTCGACGGCCGCCGCTCCGATAGCCTGGACGATCAAGGCGTCGGCACCGCTTGTAACGGCCACGCGCCGCTGAAGCGCATCGATTCCAGCGCCGATGGTACCGCAGACGAGGTAGGCGGCGTGGCATCCTTCCATGTGGCGCGCCAGCGAAGCGGATTCCACCGGAATCGGCATCTCCACGCGCCGCCATATCCGGGCAGGATTCAAGACGGACACGGCCTGTTCGCGCAACACTTCAACACGCGCTGCAAGCTCCCCTTCCGGAACTTGCCTGCCCATCCGCATGTAACGCGCGATGGCAGGCAATGGCAGTTCGAAAACCGAAGACCGCAGGATGGACGAAACCGGCATGCGCACGACATCCTACGCTGAACGTTCCACGATACTTCCAAGACCGGACATGATGCGCTCCGCGACTTCCGGCCTGTTCATCGTGTAGAGATGGACGGCATTTACGCCGTTCGCGAAAAGATCTATGATCTGTTCCGTCGCATATGCGACGCCTGCATCCAACATGGCAGGGGGATTCTCGCCGAACCTGTCCACGATGGTCTTGAACCGGCTTGGGAGGTACGTGCCGGAAAGCTGGCAGATGCGGGCTATCTGCCGCCCGTTCGTCACAGGCATGACGCCCGCAACGACAGGAACGGTGACGCCGCGTTCGCGCAGCTTGTAGAGATAACGGTAGAAGATGTTGTTGTCGAAGAACATCTGCGTTGTGAGGAAGTCGAGTCCGGCATCCACCTTGTCCTTGAGAAATCCGATGTCGTCTTCCAGATGGGGACATGCAGGATGGCACTCGGGATAGCATGCGCCGCCGACGCAGAAGCCGCCTACTTCGGACAGGACTCGCACGAGATCCACGGCGTGCCGGTAGACTTCCGGCCCTGGATCGTCGCCAGGCGGCACGTCGCCGCGCAGGGCAAGGATGTTTTCGACGCCGGCCGCACTCAGACGCGCCGTCTCGTCCTGTATCTTTTCGCGCGTGGCCATGATGCAGGTCAGATGCGCAAGAGCCGTCGTACGGCATTCGTTCTGCACGAAAGCCGCCAACGGAACCGAATTCGCGTTCGCGCTGCCACCGGCGCCGTAGGTGACGGAGATGAAGGACGGCCTCGCCTGCGCCAGGCGTGCAACAGCGGCCTTGACAGGTTCCAGCGGCACATCCTTCTTGGATGGAAACACCTCAAAGGAGATGGATGGCCGGCCACGAGACAGAATGTCCTTGATTTTCATGCGTCACATTATATCACGTCCGCCATGTTCCGCGTGATTGCACCGAACTTTTTCACGTCTCGCACACGTCGCGGCCGAAGACTTTTGGCACTGGACAACCCGAAGAACGATATGGTATAGTTGGCTCAAGCCTATGAAATACGTACTTGCAAGTTCAGCATGCGCGGCTATGGCCGCATTTGCGGATATCGACCTTGGCGGCAGCTGGTCGTTCCGGTTCGAAGAGGGCAAGCCGCTCGAGGAGGTCGCGGACGGCGGATTCGCGGCAACTGACGTCGTGCCAGTCCCCGCCTGCTACGACATGATGCCCAAGTGGCACATGAAACGCGGAACCGGCCTCTATCGGCGCACGTTCACGCTCGATGCGCCCATGGCGGACGCGGTTCTCGTGGTGGACGGCATGGGCGTACGCGCCAAGTTCGAGCTGGACGGCAGGGATCTGGGGCTCCATCCATATCCGTACGCGCGACTTGAGATACCTGTGGGCAAACTCCCGGCCGGAGAACACGTTCTATTTGCCGCCGTGGACAACATCATCGAATGGCCACGCGTGAAGATGGCGCGTCCGTACTACGACTTCTACTTCTACGGCGGTTTCTACCATGGCGTAAGGCTGGTGGAGAGGAGTCCGAAGGTCTTCGTACGCACGCTCGACTATAAAACCGGAAAGATAGAGGTGGAGACCGAGGGCGGGGCAAAGGAAGTCCGCACGATCCCCAACTTCAAGCTGTGGAGCCCTGACGCCCCGAACCTCACCACAATCGACGTTGCGGGGCGCAAGGTGCGCTTCGGCATCCGGCAGATCGAGGCGAAGAATGGCAGATTGTACCTGAACGGCAAGGAATTGTTCCTCAAGGGTTTCAACCGCCACGAGTCGGAATGGCTGAACGGAGCGGCCACGTGCGATGCGCTGATGCTACAGGACATCCAGAGGCTCAAGGCGCTCGGCGGCAACTTCATACGCGGCGCGCACTACCAGCAGTGCGAGCGATTCCTCGACCTCTGCGACGAGAACGGCGTGCTTGTCTGGGAGGAGTCGCTTGGATGGGGGAACGGGCAGAGCTACGTGAAGAGTTCGTTTCCGCCGGACGAGCTCAAGGACGAAGAATTCTGCGAGATGCAGGTGCGTCAGACGCGCGACATGGTGCGCACGAGCTTCAACCACCCCTCTGTGATCATCTATGGCTTTCTGAACGAATGCGCGAGCGGCAAACCGGATTGCAAGACGCTGGTGGACAGGCTCATAGCGACGATACGCGCCGAACGGTCGGGGCGGCTGGTCACGTTCGCATGCAACATCACGAACGACATATGCAACGAGAACACGGACCTCGTCTCCATAAATGCGTACCCCGGGACAATTCCCATGAAACCCGGGACCGAAGCGGAACTTGCAGAGAAAGTACGTTCCGAGTTCAACAAGAGGATCGACATGTTCCGCAAGCGCTATCCCGAGAAGCCGATCATGGTCTCCGAATGCGGTTGCGGCGCCGTTTTTGGAATGCGCGGAGAATACGCCTCTCCCAACACCGAAGAGTTCCAGAACGAATACCTGAAGGATGTCATGGAGACGCTCTGGGCGAATCCAGACGTGGTTGGGTTCGCAATCTGGCAGATGAACGACGGACGTACCCGCGAACGCTTCGAGGCGAAGACCGTATCGGCGATGTTCGGCGGCTCCGTGGCTGGAGTTTTCGACCGCCAGCGCCGGCCGAAGCTATCCGCCGAGACCGTGCGCAAATACTTCAAAATGAAACCCTGATCCAAGGGAGGGGATTGGAGAAGGAAGCTGGCCTTG
>DFLH01000069.1 GCA_002373695.1 Verrucomicrobia bacterium UBA3624 | reverse complement strand
GCCAAAAAATGGGTAAACTCCAGCACCATTCTGGCTTGGCTTGTGAATCGCGGAAATGGTATAATCATCGCATGGAATACAAGCAGGGTTACGAGAGCCGATGCGGCGCCAAGCCCATGAAGGAGTCGATATGACGGTAAAGGCATTCGTCTTCATAGACGCGCTCGGCTGGAGGCAGGTGGAGAGATACGGCTTCCTGACGGATATCCTGCCCTACCGCCGCAGCATAGAGATGCAGTTCGGATACAGCTGCACGGCGATTCCCACCATTCTCACCGGCGAACGCCCGTCGGTCCACGGGCATCTGGCGTTCTACGACTATGCGCCTGAAAAGAGTCCGTTCAGGAAGATGCGCCTCATTGCGCCGTTTCTGCGGCCAAAGTCCTTCTGGCGGCGCGGACGCGTACGAAGCCAGCTGTCTAAACTCGTCAAGCGGCTCTACGGTTTCACCGGTTATTTCCAGCTCTACGGCGTGCCGTTGGAACGGTTGCCGGAGCTTGACTACTGCGAGAAGACGGATGTTTTCGCGAAGGGAGGACTCGCCCCTGTCAAAAATCTGGCGGACGTATGGAGCGAGCAAGGGTTCCGGTATCACATATCCAATTGGCGTTTGCCGGAAGCCGACAACTTCCGTATCGCCGCGGAGGCGTTCCGCAATGGATCCATCGACCGCGCTTTCGTATATTCCTCAGCGTTCGATGCGTTGCAGCACGACAACGTTGGGCGCGACGACGTGTTACGGGCCAAGGTCTCGGCATATGCCGAGACGATTCGCGGGCTTCACCGCGCGCTTGTCGATGGAGGACGCGATTTCGAGCTGACGGTTTTCTCCGACCACGGCATGACGCCGCTGAGAGGGACTGTCGACGCGCCGTCCGCACTGGACAGTACTGGTTTGAAGTGGGGGAAGGACTACGCGAGCGCCATAGATTCCACGATGGCGCGATTCTGGTGGCTGAAGAAAGGCGTGGCGGAAAAGGTGCGTGCGGCATTTGAACATTTCCCTGGCCATTGGCTGGCGGAGGGCGAGATGCGCCATCACGGCATCTGGCGAGACGACCATAAGTTTGGCGATGCAATCTTCCTCGCCGATCCAGGCGTGCAGTTCTGTCCGAGCGACATGGGCGTGAAGCCACTGAACGGGATGCACGGGTTTGCCCCTGACGATGTGGATTCGCAGGCCTGCTTTCTTTCCTCGGTTCCGATACCCGATGGCTTGGCGCGCGTGTGCGACTACTTTGGCGCGATGACAGCCAGGTGAAGCGGCAGGGACGCCGGGAACGATCTTCTAGAATTCCAGGCTGACGCTGGCGAAATGCCTGTTGACGCGATCGGCAAGCGCGGCGTCGCGGTTGTCGCGGCGGCGTTCGTCGGCAATCGTCTCGGGAGGAGGCAGCAGCGGTTTCTTTATCTGCGCGATCATCAGCGAGCGGACGTCCCTGCTCGATATGCCGGAAAGCCGGTTCATGTTGGCTGCAAGCAGAATTGGAGACAAAAGGTCGAAAAGCTCCAGCGGAGCGAGAAGCCTGGCCGATTTGAGGATGGCCAGGGCTCTGGCTACGGCATCTTCGAGAATACGAGGATTCTCGTCTAGAAGCGTCTTCCTGGCGTATGTCTCCTGCTTCGCCAGATCGCAGAATGCCGCCATTATCCTGCGTACCAGCTTGCGTTCGGAGATGCCGATGGTGGCTATGTTGTTTATGCGGAAAAGGTGTCCGGCGTTCCGCATGCCATCGGCATCGATTCCGCTTGCCGCCAGACGCATGGCTTCCAGGCCGGCGAGCACGGGCGGCAGGTCGCCTATAAGATGAAGGCCTTCCAGATGGAACTCCGCGTATATTTGAAGACCGGTGCCGCAATGTTCGGGGATGGGGGAGAGGTAGCCGAAGTCGGGATGCCAGGCCAGGGAGTGTTTCGACGCCAGACGGTGTTCGGCGGCTTCAAGGCGCGTGTACGTGTCCGGCAGGTCTTCCGGATCGATCCATTCTTCTGAAAGAATGAACTGGTCTTCGCTGCCGAACCGCCTGCCGGCTTCATTGCGATACAGGCAGATGACGCCATTGGTTATGACATCTGACGCATAGTCCGGCGTCGCTGGTCTGCGGGATGTTCTCATTCGTCGCCTTTTCCGTCCGCCAGTGCGTCGAGCTGCCGTTTGATCGCCGCCGCCTTCTTGAAGTCTTCCCTGGCGACGGCGGCTTTCAGTTCGCGTTCAAGAAATGCACGCGACGCCTCGCCTGTGATGGAGCGAGGCATGTCACCAACGTGCTTTGGCCCGTATTCCCTTGAAAGGAACGTTTCCCGGAGCTGGCTGGCGAAAGTGTTCCAGCATTGCGGGCAGCCGACAAGGCCGGTTTCCTTTATCTGCTTCCATGGCGTCTTGCACGCCGGACATGCCGAAACTTTTTTCTTGCCGTTCGTCTCGGCTACGCCCTTCATGAAACCAATGGTCGCTTCAAGCAGGTTCTTCACGAATTCCGGCGGTTCGCCGTTGTCGTCCAGCGCGATCTCCGGTGGCGATTCCGCACGCTTCTTTCGCTTTGACGGCTGTCCCGCTTTTGCGGCACAAGACTTGCAGACGTACAATTCCTGCGTGTCGTCGCCTTTTTTCAGGTGTATGACCGCGGTGGCATCGGACTGGTGGCAGATTTCACATTTCATAAGGCATCGTCAGTCGACATAGAGGGCCGGTACTTTCTGACCGGTGGAACGGAGAGGAATGCGTACCGGCTTTTTCTCCGGCGCCTTGGCTGCATTCACAGGTTTTGCCGGTTTGGCGGCAGGCTTTGGATTCTTGCCGGTCTTGGTCTTGGCGGCTTCTTCTTTCGCCTTGACCGGGACATTGTCAGGGGCAACCGTTACATGCGGTGGATTCGCCGGTTGGACGCTTGTCGCCTGGTACAGTTTCATGCAACCCCAGGCCAGCAGGGCAAGAATTGCAATAAAGGCCAACGCAAGAATGGCGATGCGCCAGACGCTGCGCGGAATGTCGCGAACCGTCCCTATGACGCCATGCGAAACGCAGGAGAGCCCGATACGGAATCTTTCGGCGGCGGACGGTCCCTCCGCATCGTGGGTGGAAGCCGTGGACAGATATGGCGAGTCTGCAAATATGTCGGCGACATTTGTCGCAGGCGGCTGGACGGATGGCGGCGGCGTCTTGAGCGGTCGCGGGAGTGCGGCAGACTCGAATAGATCTAGGCCGCGTACCGATTGCGGCGTCTCCTGTACCGGTTCTGTCTCGGGCAATGCCGGCGGCACTGGGGCCGGTTCCGGGGCAGGCTGGAGGACGGGTTCTGCAACCGGCGGCGGCTCTGGGGCTGGTTCCGGGGCATGGAGGACGGGTTCTGCAACCGGCGGCGGCTCCGGGGCCGGTTCCGTGGCAGGCGGTGTCGCGGACATCGGTACGTCACGAGTCCGAACCGTTGGAGCGCGCCGTCCCTCGTAGATGTCCATGAATTCCTTCACGAGCGGTGTGGGATCTATGCCGACGCACTCGGCATAGAGCTTTACGAAGCCTCGTCCGTAGATAGGAGCGGCGATACGGTGGAAATCTTCGTTCTCCATCTCTTCGACTATCTGCACGAGCATTCGCGTTTGCGCGGCTACTTGAGATGTCGTGAGGCCTTTTGCTTCGCGTGCGTTTTTGAGGGTTTCTCCGAATGATGTATTCATGGTGGTGGCTCGTGTTTCGTGGTTAGAGTGTCGTGCCGAAGGGATCGTCTTCTTCAGGCGGCGGCAACGCGGCAGAATCGGGGCTGTCGCCGGGATCGGACGGGGGTTGGCTGTCGGGGTGTGCCGGGACGCCCTCGGTGGAGGCTTCCGGCGTGCTGCCGCCTGTGAGAAGGGTTTCCGGATCAAGCAGTATCTCGCGCGGGCCGGCGCCGCGGGCAGGGCCGATCACTCCGCGTTCCTCCAGCAGGTCGATAAGCCGTGCGGCGTGGTTGTAGCCTATGCCCATGCGCCGTTGAAGGTGCGAAGTGGAAGCGCGTTTCGTGGCTTGGAGGACTTCAAGCGCGCGCCGGTACAGCATGTCCTCCTTGCTTTGGGTCATGCCTGAAGGAGCTGGCATGCCGCTGGCGGATGGAGCGGCAAGCGGATCGGTTGCGGCTTCCTCGTCGTCCGAACCGTCATTGTCCAGATCGTCTGCTGGATCGGCTTCCTTGATCTTCTCCAGACGCTTCTTGAGGGATTCGTCAAACTGCTGATTGGAATGTTCGCCGATAAAGGCGAGGATGCGTTCGATCTCGTCGTCGGCGATGTATGAACCCTGTGCGCGGAGCAGACGCCCGTCGGACAGCTTGAAAAGCATGTCGCCCTTGCCGATGAGCTGTTCGGCGCCCTGGGCGTCGAGGATGGTGCGCGAATCGATGGCGCTTGAAGTCTTGAACGCGACGCGCCCCGGAATGTTGGACTTGATGGTGCCGGTGATGACCTTCGTGTCAGGGCGCTGGGTGGCGAGTATGAGATGGATACCGGCGGCGCGGGCGAGCGCGGTGAGGCGGGCGATGAGGGGGTCGACCTCCTTCTGCGCCGCCTGCATTATATCGGCCACCTCGTCGATGATGATCACGATATATGGAATCGTGCGCGGCAGATCCGGATTGCCGCCGACCGTCGTCTCCTCGCCGCCGAGCATGTCTGGCTGGGTGAGCGTCTTGCGGTTGTTGAAGTCGACGATGTTGCGGCACTTCGCGCGTTGGAACATCTTAAGCCGCTTCTCCATTTCGACAACCGCCCACCGGAGGCCGAACATGACCTTTTTGGTGTCGTTGATCACCGGCACGAGAAGATGCGGAAGCGCGTTGTATGAAGTGAACTCCACCCGCTTGGGATCGACCATGATGAATTTCAGCTGATCCGGCGTGCGGCACATGAGGAGGCCGTTGATTATGGAGTTGAGGCACACGGACTTGCCTTGGCCCGTGGCGCCTGCCACCAGCAGGTGCGGAAGCTTCGCGAGATCGGCCACGAGATCGTTGCCGGCGGCGTCTTTTCCCAGAAGAAGCGGCAGCTGGAACTTGGATGGAGCGTTCTTCTGCCACAGTTCGCCGTCGATGATCTCGCGGAAGCAGACAGAGGCCGGGAACGCGTTCGGAACTTCGATGCCGACGGCATTCTTGCCTGGAATCGGCGCTTCGATGCGAAGGCTTTTGGCCTGGAGCGTCATCTGCAGGTTGCGGGCGAGACCGGCGACACGCTCCACGCGCGTGCCGAGGTCGAGTGAAAGCGCGTATTGCGTCACTACAGGACCCGCAACATAGTAGGCCAGCGAAGCGTTGATGTCGAAGACCTTGAGCGTGTCCACCAACCGTTGCGCCATCGCTTCGATATCCTCTCCCGGACCGCCCTGCTTTGGCGGCACTTCGTTGAGGAGCGTGACAGGCGGAAGGATGTACGGCCCCTTGTCCTCGACCTCAGGTTCCACTGCGGTCTGGACGGCCACCTGTTCCTGCCGGCTTGCGGCAACCGGCTGTAGGGGTTTGGCCGCCAGCGGCTGCGGTACCGTGACGTCTGCCGGCCGTGGAGGTACGGAAGGGCTCTCGCGCGCGGGGAGGAAATCCTGCGACATGGACTCGTCCATGCGCCGTTTCGCATCGAGCTTGGCTTTCCGTTCCGCCTCCTTGGCGGCACGTGCCTGCTCCCGCTCCTGCCGGCGGCGTTCCTTTTCCGCATCCCTGGCCGCTCTGGCTTCGGCCTTTTCGCTGGCGATGCGCTGCTTTTCCTCCAGTCGCGCGGCAAGTGCGGCTTCTTTCGCGGCCTGCGCCGCATCGAGTGCCCCGGCGGCATCTTCATTTGGCATCTCGTTCCGATCTGCGGCCCATGCGGTCAGACGCGCCAGTCCGCCGATGATATTGCGCAACCCGATGGTCAGCAGCATGGCGAACAGTGCGAGGCTGGCCATGAGAACGCCAGATCCGAACGGCGAAAGAAGCCTGGCCAAGCCGCGGGTCATTATCAGGTACCCGACGGCACCGCCGGCATTGGGCGCGATGTTCAGGGAGTAGAGCAGCGGACGTACGGATTCAGACAGCCCCAGCAGTTGCAGCAGGCATGTGATCGCAATCATGAACAGAAGCACGCCCAGCGTTCGCCGTCCTGGATGGAACGACCGCCCTACGACCAGACGGAGCCCGCAGAACACGCAGATCAACGGTACGGCCCATATGCCAAGCCCCATCAGCTGGTACCCGGTGTAGGCGAAGCGGTCGCCGATTACTCCAATCAGGTTGGTGGTCGGCGAGAGCGGCGGAATGCACAGCTCCGGGATGCAATGCCAGTTGTAGGAAACCAACGCCAGAAACGGGAAAAGCGCGACCGGAAAGAGGAAGAATCCGATTACACGGCGGCGGATGCTGGAGTCAGGCGAATTTTTATCTGGTTGTGGCTGCATCAGCCGGACCTCCACGTATGATAAGTGACTGCGGCGAATCGCGCAACGTGTCGCGCATCGCGTAGTAGATCACTATTGCCAGGACGAGGGCCAGGAGCTTCAGGCCCCAGTTTTTCCCAGAAAATGCTGAAATCGGTTTCATTTGCCAGGCTCCTCTTCTGCGGGGGATGACGACTTGTTGAACAGACGCATGGTCTTCTCCCTGCGGCGTTTCAGCCAGTCGGCGACGGTTTCCACGGCCGTCTTCTGCTGAGGCATGGCTTTGCGCACCCATCTGAGAATGGCCGTGCGGGACGTCTCGTCAGTCCCTGGATAGCGGATGAGCTTGCCGTTGTGCGCCACGGATATGCGCCCGGTCTCCTCCGAAACTACCAGCACGAGCGCATCCGTCTCCTCGCTAAGCCCGACTGCTGCGCGGTGGCGCATGCCGGAGGCGGAGAGGTCGCTCATGCTGGAGACGGGAAACAGGCAATGCGCGGAAGCGATGCGGCCGTGGCGCATGACAACGCCGCCGTCGTGGAGCGGCATCGGTTCCGTGAAGATGGCGAAGAAAAGTTCTGGCGAAACCAGCGCATCGAGCGCCACGCCGGTCGTCTCGTAACCGCGCAGTGAGATGCCGCGCTCGAATGCGATCAATGCGCCGGTCTTCGACTTGGCGAGCTTGAAGAGTATGGCGACCATCTGCTCTGGCGTGGTGCGCGAGTTGAGGCTGGCGGCGCTATGCCGGTCTGAAAACAGCAGCGAACCGATCGTGGCGAGCACACGCCGTATCTCGGGCTGGAAGATGACAACGCTGGACATTGCCAGGTAGATGAGCAGCCAGCGCACGATAGCCGAAAGCACCTTGAAGTCGAACAGCTGAGTGAACGCTATCAGCAACGCGAACAGGATTGCGATGCCCATGAGCGCCTGGCCGAAGCGCGAACCGCGCGCGGCTTTCAAAATGGCGTAGATGGCCAGATACAGAATGGCGATCTGCACAATGTCGGGGGCCATCGCTACAACATCTTGCCAGGTCATGTCGTTCCTCCTGCCGCTGCCAGCGCGTCTACGACGGTCAGAGCCTGAACCGTGTCCTTCACGTCATGCACGCGCACGACGCTTGCGCCGTTCATGGCGCACCACACTGCCGCTCCCACGCTGCCGCCCAGCCGGTCCCTGGGGTCGTCCGTCCCCGTGAGCTTGCCGATGATGCGTTTTCTGGAAACCCCAACCAGCACGGGGGCTTTTCGCGCAAGATGCCGAATGCCGCCAAGCAGCGCCAAGTCCTCGTCCCGTGTGGTGCCGAAGCCGATCATGGGATCGACGAGGATTTGCGATTTCAGGATTGAAGATTGAGGATTGATGATTGAGGATCGAGGGGCGGCGTCGCCGGCTGTCGGCTGTCGATCGTCGAAGATGGATTTGGCCGGAAGCACGAGGCCGCAGCGCGTCTCTCGCGCGAGTTCAAGCATTGAGGGAACGGAATCCGAATAGACGCAGTTGAGGATTGCGGCTCCGATGCCGAGGGCGCGTTCGGCAGTTTCCGGGTGGTATGTGTCGATGGAAATCGGCAACGACTGCTGTTCGCGCACGAGGGTCCGGAGAACCGGTTCCAGACGGGCCCATTCCGCCTGCCATGAGAGAGGCGTGGCGCCGGGACGTGTGGATTCGGCGCCTAGATCGAGCATGGCGGCTCCTTCACGCGCGAGCATACGCGCGTGCGAGAGCGCGGCTTCGGTGCGCAGGCAACGCACCCCGTCCGAGAAGGAATCGGGCGTAATGTTGACAATTCCCATGACACGCGTCCGGGAAAGGTCTATCTCAAAATGTCGGCATGTCCAAAGCATCGCACTACCTGTCGAACAAAGCGTTTCGCAAGTATATCACATTTCTCCGTCCATATGCGCGGCACCGGCGGATATTTCTTCGCAAACGTTTCTTCCCTGAAATGAAGATGCGGTGTGCAACATACCTGAAAGTATGTTATAATAGGGCCGCGTTGATGAAAGGAAGATTCGATACGATGAATGCGATGCGAGCAGTTTGCCTTATCTATATCGCCGGATGCGTCCTGGCCATGGGGCTTGTCGGATGCAAGGGTTGGGCCGTCGGGCCGGACTACAAGGAGCCCGATATCCAGGCTGCCGCCGTGCCGCTTCCCGACGCCGGATACCCGACGACGAACAAGACGGAGACCGGCGAGTTCAAGGCTGCGGAATCGAGGGAAGATCCGCGGAAGGAGATCACGGCGGAATCTATCCGCAGCTGGTGGAACCAGTTCAACGACGACATCCTGACGAATCTGGTGGATGCGGCGGTTTCCAACAACCTCACCTTCCTTATGGCCCAGCAGCGTCTGCTTCAGGCACGCTGGCAGCTTGTTGGCAGCGCCGCCGCGTTTCTTCCCAAGGTTTCGCTGGACGGCACGTACACGCGCAGCGCCGCGCACAAGTTCACATCCTCGCGCTGGGGGTCTGGCAAGAACTACCACGGAGACCACTGGAAGAGCGGGTTCGACGCCTCGTGGGAGATCGACATTTTCGGCGGCTCGCGCCGCGCCTACGAGAGCGCGGAGGCGGCAATGGACGCCGCCAACTGGTCGCTGGCCGGCGCCTGGGTGTCGCTCACCTCCGAGATCGGCAGCCAGTACATCTCGCTGCGCACCGTGCAGGAGCGCCTGCGCGTGGCCCGCGCGAACCTCAAGCTGCAGAGTGAAACGTACGACATCCTCAAGAGCCGCCTGGACTCCGGCATCGGCGACGAACTGGCGGTCAACCAGGCCAAGTACAACGTGGAGCAGACGCGCGCCTCCATCCCGAATCTCCTCGTGCAGGAGGAGCGGCTGATGAACGCGCTAGCCATCCTCACCGGCACGATGCCGGGCGCGCTCCATCCTCTTCTGCGCGATCTCCCGGAGCGAGACTGGCTCGTGGCGCCGCAGCGACTCTCGGCCATCCCGCTGGACACGATGCGCATGCGCCCCGACGTGAAGTCTGCCGAGCGCGCCCTTGCCGCGCAGGTGGCCGCGGTGGGGGTGGCCGAAAGCTATCTCTTCCCGAAATTCTACATCAACGGTTCGTTCGGGCTCGACAGCGTGGAGGCGAACAGGCTCTTCCGCAGACACGCGTTCCTCGCCTCCATCGGCCCGAGCTTCAGCTGGCCCATCTTCCAGGGCGGAAACCTTGTCGCCAACATGAAGGTTGCCGAGGCGAAGATGGACGAAGCCGCGCTGAAGTATGAGCTCGCAGTCCAGACGGCTTTTGAAGAGTCGCGCAACGCATACTCCTCCTACACGCAGGAGTACCACCGCTACCAGTCGCTTCAGGGGGCTGTAAAGGCCGCCCGCGCTGCGGTTGACATCTCCAACGACCTGTACAAGAACGGTCTTGCGGACTTCAACAACGTGCTTGACGCGCAACGTTCCCTGCTTACGCTGGAAGAGGCGCTCACCATCAGCCGCGGAAACATCTCCATCGACTTGATCGCGCTCTACAAGGCGCTCGGCGGCGGCATTGCCGTAGCCGACTGACGGCAGAGGATTCCGGACGAACAGGGCACGTCGCCCGCCGAATAGGCGTAGGCGATTTCGTTCTCGCCGCGTCGCGTAAGGACAAGGCGCACTCTATCTCCGGGCTGGATTGGCGCCGAGAACTTCATCTTCTTCACGCATCCCAGGGGAAACGCCTCTCTCAGGAAGGATTCGGCGAAATGGTGTGCCAATCCCAGCTGGACGACACCCGGCAAAATGGGGAACCCAGGGAAATGTCCATTGAAATACGGCGCATCGGGATCGAATACCATGTCGGCCGTCCAGGTGTCATCGGTCCGTGTTGCGCGCTCAACGACCGGTTCCACCAGATTTGACTGGAGGATTGCCTTCAATGCCGATGCGAGAACCTTTCCCTGCGGATTGCGCGGCAGCTCATGGACAAACCTGTATTTCTTGGGGACAGACCCCTTGGGGAACATGTGCAGCAGCTGCTGGCGCAACGCCAGCGAGCGTTTTGGCGCACCGGCAGCGCGGACAGACGCCAATTGGCCTGTCGGGACCACAACTGCGCCAAGGAATACGCCATGCGGCCCGTCCAGCGGACAGAGCGCGGCGTCTGCAACGCCCGGCAGCCTGCGCATCTGCGCTTCCAGCTCCGGCAGCAGGACTCGCTGCTCGGCGATCTTGACGATGCGATCCAGCCGGCCATGCAGCCTGAACGTGCGCCCGGCGCCGGTGAAGGCAACGCAATCGCCCATCGTGAAACGCCTTTTGAACGAGAAAGGGGAACGCACGACGAGACGTCCCTCGCCGTCGGCATGCGCCCTTACGGGATCAAACAGGGTCCAGTCGCAGTCCGGCGCGGTCTGGCGACGGTAGGCGACGCCGCCAGTCTCCGTGCTTCCGAATATCTCCAATGGCGTGATGCCGAAGATGCGGGTTGCATCTGCAGCGGCCTTTGGCGTCAGCAGCGCGCCGGAGGTCGTGATCTCGATGCAGTTGCGCGGCACGTCGTACAGGTCCGCATAGGCGGCGAAACGCTCCAGGAAACTAGGGGTGGTGACGAGAAAGACCTTCTTGGCCATGTTCATCTTTTCGATGAGCTCTTCGGGCGAAAGGATGATCTCCGGATCTGCCTGGCATCCCGCGGCCTTGGGAAGCATCACGCGCCAGAGAGTTCCATACATGTGCCCCGGTTCTATCGTGGAAAGGAACAACGGCTTCTGCTCCAGCACTCCAGCCAGCAGGCTGCGGTGGAAGGCTACCTCCTTGGCGAGCGATTCGAACGTCTTTACCACGGGCTTCGGGGCGGTTGTCGAGCCTGATGTATGAAACAGGACTGAAAAGCGTCGGTCTCGTATGCGTTTTTCAATGGCGAAGGTGCCGGAGACGACGGTTGCCGAAAGCAATACGGCCGCAGGCAGGAAGCACAATCCGCCGGAGAAGAGGGCAGACAGCGCCAGGCATGCGGCGGCATTGCCCATAAGCACGAACAGCCACACCCAGGTAAGCCGCCGGCAGTATGCTTCCGCGCCATCCGGCAGGATGCCGTCTGACAGCCGTTCGGCGAACCGAAGGCAGGCGGGCTTTCGACCGGGAAGCAGGGAGAGCCCGAACAGTACGGCAAAGAGGAGGGATATCATCCGTTGACGAGCTTGGATACGGCGGCGACAACGTCGCCCAACGTGCGAATCTGGCGAAAGTCCTCGGGATCGACCTTTTTATTGGTCTCCTGCTGGATGCGGACGACAAGGTCGACGGCATCAATGGAATCCAAGTCAAGTTCGGTAAAAAGGTTGGTCTCCGGCTTCAACTTGGATGCATCGCATTCAAATTCTCCAATGAGGATTTCCTTGATCTTCCGTTCGATTTCTGCATCGGTCATTTTGCGGTTCCCCGTTGTGTTTCAATATAGTCGGCCAGCGTCTTGACCGAATGGAAAATCTTCTTGTTGTCGGCTGCGTTCGATGAGAACGTCACGCCAAAGGATTTCTTCACGGCCATGCCCAGTTCCAGCGCGTCAATCGAGTCAAGCCCCAATCCTTCGCCGAATAGCGGCGCATCGGTACGAATGTCGCTTGGAGAGAGGTCCTCGATGTCGAGCGATGCAACGACCGTCTCCTTCAATCTGTTTTCAAGTTCTTCGCGTGTCATGGGCGCATATTCTACCACATTTTCGCTCGAACATGCATGTGGTGCAGGGCAATCCCGGCGGACTTGCTGTAAGTACTTGCGGAGTTCGCCGTAAAAGGGTAGAATATCCCCCAGTTTTCGCCGGGCGTGTGCCCGGCCAACGAGCAAGGAGTAAAGAGAACATGGCCAAGACGCCGAAATTCGCCAACGCGAAGGTGTTCGCGTGGGTAGACAAGTGGAACAAGCTCTGCACGCCCGACAAGATCGTGGTGGTCAAGGGTACGAAGAAGGAGCATATCGACATCTGCGAGATGATGGTCAAGAGAGGCCAGTTCATCAAGCTCAACGCGAAGAAGCGCCCCGAGTGCTACCTCGCCCGCTCCCACGAAAGCGACGTTGCGCGCGTCGAAGGCCGCACGTTCATCTGCTCGAAGAAGGAAATCGATGCGGGTCCGACGAATCACTGGATGGATCCGGTCGAGATGAAGAAGAAGATGGAGAAGGCGTACAAAGGCTGCATGAAGGGCCGCACGATGTACGTCATCCCGTTCGCGATGGGCCCGATCGGCAACCCGATCACCCAGTACGGCATCGAGATCACGGACTCGCCGTACGTCGTCGTGAACATGAACATCATGACGCGCACGGGCGACGCGGTGATCAAGCACCTTGGCAAGGACGGCGACTTCATCCCGTGCATCCACTCCGTGGGCGCGCCGCTCAAGAAGGGCCAGAAGGACGTCGCATGGCCCTGCGCGAAGAAGATCGAGGACAAGTACATCACGCAGTTCCCCGAGGACCGCGAGATATGGTCGTTCGGCTCGGGTTACGGCGGCAACGCGCTGCTCGGCAAGAAGTGCTTCGCGCTGCGCATCGCCTCCAAGCTCGCCAAGGACCAGGGCTGGATGGCCGAGCACATGCTCATCCTCACGCTCACCTCGCCTGAGAAGAAGCAGTACCACGTGACGGCGGCGTTCCCGTCCGCCTGCGGCAAGACGAACCTCGCCATGATGCTTCCGAAGCTCCCGGGCTGGAAGCTCCAGACGATCGGCGACGACATCGCGTGGCTCAAGCCTGGCGACGACGGCCGCCTCTACGCGATCAACCCCGAGAACGGTTTCTTCGGCGTCGCGCCTGGCACGTCGATGGATTCGAACCCGAACGCGCTCAAGAGCTGCAAGAAGGGCACGATCTTCACGAACGTGGTGCTCACGCCCGATGGCGACATCTGGTGGGAGGACATGGGCGTCAAGGCCCCGAAGGAAGGTATTGACTGGAAGGGCAACCCCTGCTACGTCTGTGCGGACGATCCGTACCGCATGGGCCCGAAGCCCGGCATGACCAAGAAGGAGATCAAGGAGCTCGGCTACGTCGCGGCGCACAAGAACAGCCGCTTCACGGCGCCTGCGGTCAACTGTCCGGTGCTGGACAAGGACGGCTTCAACGGCATCTTCAACAAGAAGCCCACGGGCGTGCCGATCGACGCGATCCTCTTCGGCGGCCGCCGTCCTTCCACCATCCCGCTGGTGAACGAGGCCAAGAGCTGGACGCACGGCGTGTTCATGGGTTCCGCCGCAGGCTCCGAGGTCACCGCCGCCGTCATCTCCGACCAGATCGGCCAGGTGCGCCGCGACCCGATGGCGATGCTGCCGTTCTTCGGCTACAACGTGTGCGACTACTTCCAGCACTGGCTGGAGATGGAGCGTACCAGCGCCGATGCGACGAAGCTCCCGAAGATCTACTTCGTGAACTGGTTCCGCAAGGGCGACGACGGTCGCTTCATGTGGCCGGGCTTCGGCGACAACAGCCGCGTCCTCAAGTGGATCTGCCAGCGTATCGAGGGCCAGGTGAAGGCCAACGAGACGCCGATCGGCAACATTCCGTTCGCAAAGGACATCGACCTCGCCAACAACGATGAGAAGGCGAAATTCCACGTCGTGAAGGCGGACCTCGAGGAAATCCTCAAGGTCGACGTCGAAGGCTGGAAGAAGGAGATCGCCACTGTTGGTGCCTCGTACGACGAGTACGACAAGAAGCCGTCCAAGGACTCGAAGGAGGCGAATCTTGCCGCCCATCGCGTTCCGAAGGCTCTCCGCCAGATTCTGGCCGACGTCACGGCCGCGCTGGCGAAGTAAGACGGGGCTCTTGCCGGACAAAAGAGCGGGCCACCTCCCACGAGGTGGCCCGTTCCATTGCAGGCGGCATGACGCCGGCCTGGTTGTCATGCGCGGGGAGGGACCTTGAAGTCCTCCGGCTTGAAGATGTGCTTCGCGTGCGTATCGGCGGATTTGTTGGCGGCCAGCACGGCAACCGCGCTCTCGTAGGCGAGTTCGGCCGGGCAGTTGAGGGTTTCGCCGTGGCGGCATGCCGCGAAGAAGTTCTCAAGGTGTGGCATGTGCGCCGGCTTGTTCATCTCGATGGCCAGGGCGTTGCCGTTGGCCTGCGCGGAGATGCGCGTGTCTACGGCGATGTCTTTCGTGACTTCCTTCTTGACCTTGTCCCCCTCGGAAGGCAGGATCCACCCCTTGTCGATGAAAGCCTGCCATTCGGCGTCGGACAGGCCGCCCTGGCGCAGTTCGCGCTGGACGGTATTGCCGCGTGCCGATATCTCCGCGATCGTGAGGGATGCGTTCACCCCCATGAACTGTTCGTAGAATCCTCCACGCGCATTCGAGGATATGACTTGATATATGGCCTCGTTCTTCGTTCCGTCAGGCATCTTGAACTCGTATATGCAGTACATGCGGTCGTATGCCTGGCGTGGCGGGTTGAACGCGTCCTTGCCGCCAATCGCCGTGACGCTGGATGGCGGGACGCCCCAGGCCCAGATGAAGAGATCGATCTGGTGCGATCCAAGGTCAACCATCGATCCGCCGCCGTACTTGTAGAACCAGCGCCAGTTGTGGAACTGTTCCGCATTCGCATATCCGTACTTTGTGAGAATCTCCTGCTTCGGCGGCTTCTTGTAGCTGAAGAATGGCGCCAGCGTGCGGTTCCATTGCGCGTAGGCCGTGGTCACGCGGCCGAGCATGCTCGGAACGACATGTTCGAAGCAGTGCCTGTAGCGAGGGTTGGAGCGGCGCTGGTGGCCTATCTGCAGGAGCTTGCCCGTTTCCTTCTGGACACGGCACATCTCTGCGGCCAGCTCCAGGCGGTTTGACATTTCCTTCTCACAGTAGACGTGCTTGCCGGCGCGGAGGCAGGCGCATGTATGTTCGCAGTGCATCCAGTCTGGGGTGGCAACGACTACCGCATCGATGTTCTTGTCCTCTTTTGCAAGCATGTCGCGGTAGTCCTCGTAGGTTGTCACGGCATGGCCGTATCCCTTGAAGAACGCCTTTGCGCGCTGCTGTTCGAACTTCCAGATGTCGCATACGGCGCGCACCCTGACTCCGGGGATGCGCACGAGCGATGCGGCTAGGACCTTGCCCTCTGCTCCGAATCCGATCATTGCGACGTTTATCGTATCGTCCTTCGGGCCGATGGTTATGTCATCTGCGCGCAGGATGTTGAAGCTCGGCAGGAACGCCGCCGTTGCGGCGGCGCCTTTTACGAATGTACGGCGGTCGAATTCCATTTGCAGTCCTTTTCGGTAGTGAAGGCAACTGCCGCTAGTATAGCACATGTGACGCCATCCTGGCAACGATTGCGATCTGGCCAGCCACAGGCGTTCGCAGTATGGAATTGACACGGTTGGAACGCTTCCATATAATGTCGCCGTTTCACCGCAAGAAAGGAAATAGACATGAAAATCATCTTGTGCGCGGCCTGTCTTGGCGCGACTTGTCTGGCATGTGGCCAAAATGCCGCGGTGCGCGGGGCGCTTGAAGCGCGTATGCTGCCCGGAGATGCCGGGGTTACGTCCTATACCACCGTATTCAACGAAATCGAAGCGGCCGATTCGGCGGCGGACGACGCATGGCGCAAGTTGAAGACGCGTGCCGAGTATGATGCGTTCCGTGCGCAGATGCAGGTGCGCATGGTGGAGGCTGTCGGAGGTTTCCCAGAACGGACTCCGCTCAACGCAAAGACAGTGTCGACCGTTCAGCGCGACGGGTATCGTGTAGAAAAGGTGATTTTCGAGAGTCTGCCTGGCGTATATGTCACAGGTCTGCTGTATCTGCCGGACGGGTCTGCGTTCAAGCCTCCATATCCTGCATTCCTCGTTACTTGCGGACACAGCGGAAACGGCAAGGGGTCCGACGGCTACCAGCGTGGATGCGTGCTTGGCGCGAAGCAGGGTTTCGCGGCGTTCATATACGATCCGATATCGCAGGGCGAGCGGATTCAGGCGCCTGCGACGTCTAACGTGAGCGGCCACAACCGTTTCGGGGTGAATGCGCTTCTTCTCGGGCGGTCTATGGCGCAGATGCGGATATGGGACGGCATGCGCGCGATCGACTACCTGCAGTCGAGGCCGGATGTAAAGCCTGACCGCATCGGCTACATGGGCAACTCCGGCGGCGGTACTATGACATCGCTCATCATGGCGCTGGAGCCGCGTGTGAAGGCGGCCGCTCCGGCGTGCTACCTGTCGTCGATTCGCGAAGTGGTGGATCATGTCGGGCCGCAGGATGCGGAACAATGCATATTTGGGCAGCTTGCGTTCGGTCTCAACCATGCGTCATTCGTGCTGATGCAGGGGCAGCCTGTGCGGATGCACTGCTGCCACAACGACTTCTTCACGTTCATGGGGTCTAGGCAGACGGCTCGCATCGTGGCGGAGACGGCGGCGAATCTTGGCCTCGGGGAGGACCGGTACGGGATGACTGACGTGCCCGGACCGCACGGATGGAAGGAATCGACGCGTACGTCGTCCGTACAATGGATGCGCCGATGGCTGATGGACGATGCGTCGGCCCTGCCGATTGATGTGGACGCCTGCCGCAGGAAAGACCTGGGTTTCAATGTCAGGGCGGTGGATCATGGCCTCGACCAGCCAGACTACAATGTGACGCCCGGCGGCAAGATCGCAGACCTGCCCGGATTCCGCAGCGTGTACGAGTTGCTTAAGGACGATCTCGCCGCCGCCCGGAAAGCGCGCAAGGTCCGTACGCCCTCGGAGACGTCGGCGCTGGTACGGCGCGTGGCGGGGATCCGTCAGCCGGACGATGTGCCAGTCGTGCCGGTGGAAGTGTCGCGCCAGGAGGTCAAGTCGCTGGTCATACTGAAGACGGCATTCCAGTTTGATGGCGGGTTGGCGGTGCCGGTTGTAGAGTTCGTGCCGCAGGTCGGCAATAGAGCTGCGCCAGTGCTGATTGTGGGCGATGCAGGGCGCGTCGCGTCATGCGATCGTGTGGAGGCGCTGCTTGCGCAGGGGATGCCGGTCGCGGTTGCAGATCTGATCGGAACGGGCGAGATCGGCGCAGCCCGGCACAGGTTCTACGGCGCCAAGAACGACGACGAGGAGATCGCGGTTCTCTACTACATGCTGGGCCGGTCGCTCGTAGGCGTGCGGGCCGAGGAGCTGCTTGCCATCGCGAAGCACATGAGAAGCGAATTTGGCGCCGCACCGCGTGTGGTCGCATGCGGGCGCCTGGCGATTCCGGCGGCGCATGCGCTTGCCGCCGCCCCCGATCTCGTCGCATCGGTGGAGATCGTGGCGCCGCCGGAAAGCTGGACGGAGGTCGTGGAAAAGAGCCTGTCCTACCCCTATGCCAACTCCGTCAACGGAGCGCTTCTGCATTACGACTGGACGGATCTGCTTTCACCGGTCCAGGCCGCCGGCGGGACCGCGCAATAATACGGTGCGAGCCCACGGTATTTTTGGTATACTTCGGGCAACGGGCTATACACGTTCACTAAGGAGTATTGAAATGGCAATTCCTGCAACATGCAAGGTGTCGGTTCTCGTGGAGCCGAAGAAGATGGAGATCGTCGAAGTGCCGGTTCCGGCAATCGGCGACGACGAAATCCTCGTCAAGGTCGAGGGATGTGGCGTATGCGGTACTGACGTGCATGAGTACAAGGGCGACCCCTTCGGCTTCTGCCCCGTGCAGCTTGGCCACGAGGGCACCGGCGAAATTGTGGCGCTCGGCAAGAACGTGACGAAGGACTTCACCGGCAGGCCGCTGAAGGTGGGCGACAAGATAGTGACCGGTCTCAAGCCCTGCGGCACATGCGACACGTGCCGGTTCCATCCTGAAATCCAGGAGTTGTGCAACGGCGGAGAGATATTTGGCCTCCTGCCCGGCCCGGACCACTACCTCAACGGCTGGTTCGGCGAATACATGAAAGTCAACGCCGGCGGAGTGGTGTTCAACGTCAGCGACATGGATCGCGATCTGCGGATACTCATCGAGCCTGCCGCCGTGATCGTGCATGCCGTGGAACAGGCGAAGGAGATATTCAATTTCAAGTTCAACAGTTTCGTTTTGGTGCAGGGGTGCGGTCCTATCGGCCTGCTGCTGCTGGCGATGGTTCGCTGCCTCGGCGTGCGCAACATCATCGCCTGCGACGGCGACGAGAACCGCCTCGCGTTCGCGAAACGCCTCGGCGCGCGCTACACCGTAAACGGGCTGTCGGCAGATGCGACAGAGCGCGTCAGGGAGATTGCCGGCGGAGAGGGCGCCGAGATGGTGTTCCAGTGCACGGGTTCGCCCAAGGCCGCAACCAAGGCGTGGAGCTACGTCCGCCGCGGCGGTAGCTTCTGCGAGCTCGGATTTTTCACCAACAACGGCGATACGACGTACAATCCGCACCTGGACATGTGCAACAAGCAGGTCAAGGCCACAGGCAGCTGGACGTACCAGGCGAAGGACTGGGTACAGAGCTTTGACTTCCTCAAGGAGGCGCAGGAGCGCGGACTTCCCGTGACGGAACTGATCACCCACCGCTATCCGCTCGACAGGATGAACGACGCGATGGAGATGAACATCTCGATGAAAGGTCTGAAGATAGCCTACGTCCCGTGATGTTCCGACCATGACCGGACACGTCCAGAGGATCCTTGCCCGCATCCGGCGAGAGGGTACGCGGCGCGACAAGTCTGCCGCCACCCGCGCGATGGGCAGGCCGCGGACGTTCTACGCCTACGACATAGGCGAAGACACGTTCGTGTTCGAGAAGGCGACATGGCGAGAGCTGAACGCGCACGCGTCGGTGCTCCTTGCCGAAAAGAAGTCGCTCAAGCCGGGTGGTCGAGGCCACGTCATGACGGTGACGACGGGCAACCATTCCGTCGCCGCGCTGCCGTTGCTCCAGGGCCAGTTGTGGGATCTTTCCCGCCTTTCAGCGGCCAAGCGAGGCGAGGCTCTGCAGCATGCCGTGCTGTGCGCCAACATAGTGGACGGGAAGCTGGAGATATCGCAGCGAGACGTCCCTTGCCAGTGTGTCACGGCTCTGGACGCATGGTTGACGGGAACGTTAAAGTTCCCGTTCGCCGACGTGGTGATGGTGGAACGCATAGACGCCACGCTCGAACACTACCGGCGGCTCGGCCAGGAATGGCGCATCAAGCCGCTGGCATGGACGGAACGGGAGATGACGGTGGCCCTTGCGGCAAGTCGCAAGAGAATATCGACGACGCTCCAGTACTACCACGGTTCGCGGGGCGTACATTTCTTTTCATATTCCGACTTCCACCGGTTCGCGGCCTTGGCAGCAACCGACTTTCCGCAGTTCAGGGCCGGATTGCGCGAGCTTACCGGCGTGTTCGAAGGGCATGCAACGTCATTCCTGCGGCAGACGAAGATACACGGACACCACGAGATCGAGCTGTTCGGACTGCGGCGAGGGGCCGCGCTGGAGCGGCTCGTGCCAGAGCTGGAGCAGCTGATGGAGCAGATCGTCCTGCGTCGTGCGACGCCGGCCGTGGCCGTCGCCAGGATCGCCGAGATCGATGCGCTCTACAAGTCGCTGCTGACGCGCCCCGAATTCGCGGACGACAAGTCGCAGGTATTCGTGGAAACCCTCTACATGTACATAACGGGGGAGATATATTCCGTCATGGGAGAAGGTTCCACGCCTGCATTCGACGATCGGCGCACGGCTCTGCCCGGCGCGACGTTTGTGGACGGTCGTCCGCAGTTCCATCCAGGCGTGGACGCCCGCAGCGAGGTGCTGCTCTCCAACCTGCGCGCCCTGATGAGCAAGGACGAGCGCGTGGAGTATGCGAACGTGTACGAGCTCAGGGCGGACGGTACCGACCAGGCGCCTATCGGGCAAGGCCCGACGCGCGAAGTGGTGTACAAGACGAACCGCCGGCCTCTGGCCACGTCGCTCGTGGAGAAGCGCCTTTCGCGCAAGACGCGCGAATACGGCAGCTATGTCATCGCACGTGTCGAGGGGTTCAAGGCGCTGGGCGTCGCACTGTCGGACTACCGTCTCCTGCGGCGGCGCCCGCACGGGCGGAAGCAGTTCTTCGACTACTATATCCGCACGCGTTGCGAAGGGGAGCCCCTTACGGACATCCCGGCGAGCTACTACCAGATGGCCGGCGAATTCGGCGGCGCGGAAGCCGGCGAGGATCCGCAGGTCATATCCGCGCTTGCCGTGCTCATGGGAGATGCCGCCGCGCAGAACCTGGCGATGAAGAAATACGACGCCGGGTCCAAATCCTGCCTCTACGGCGTAGGCAAGGAGATATACAAGTTCGGCTACGACATCAAGGCCGGCCGGTTGATGCCGCAGTCCGTGTCATGCTGCAGCATTCGCGGTTCCTTTGGCTGGCCGGACGTGTCCCAGACGGAGCGCAACCTGACCGCGCTTACGCAATTCTACATCTCCACGTATGCCAAGTCGCTCGCCGCGTTCGCAGCCGACCATCCCATCGTGCCGCTGGACACGCTGGCGGAACGTTTTTTCGCTGGTTTCGAGTTCCGTTCCCGCGCAATGGAATGGCAGCTTACGGTTCAGCGCGATGGATTTGAAATGTTCGAGCCATGCCTGCCGCCACGCTACGGATTCCAGGCGAAGTGGCGGTTCGTGCTGTGGTCGCTTGAGCGCCAGGTGCGGCGCATTGGCCAGCTCCGCCGCGCATTCATGGATTGCATTGCACGCCCGGACGACGTGAAGGTCGTGACGCCTGTCGAGGACGTGCGCATCGTCGGCGACGACAACGCGACCAACGTCTTGAACGCCCTTGCCGACCTGGAGATACGCTTTATCGGCAACGATTGAGCCTGTCGTCAGGCGCGTTTCGGAGAGCGCGAGGCCTGGCGAGACCTGGGGATTATGCGCAAGAGCTCCGACGCCACAGTGCCGTCGTCTGCCGACGAGGTGACGAGGTTTTCGCGTACCTGCATCATCCTGTATCTCGCCACGCGCAACTCGCGCATGGAGAACTGTCGGGCGTTCGCCACGCTCTTTTTCATCATCCACGGGCTTTTCCCGGCGGTAGGTCCGATGCCGGCCGCATCAAGATCCGCCGCCACGTTCGGCGGCAGGTCCCTGGCCCATGTGCCGTATGGCGTCAGCCACCCGTTGTCCAAGGCGTCACGGTAGACGATTAGTTCACGGAAGAACTTTTCCGCCACCGTGGCCATGAGGATGCCAAACCCGCTCTTTCCCTCGAAATGCGACAACGTGGCGATGAAGCGTGCCGGATTGCGTTGTGCGATCGCATCTGTTATTTCCCAAAGTTCTGGTTCCTCTCCGCCAACCGAGGCGACTTCTGCAATGTCGTCCTGTGTGACCTCGTTGCGTGAGGTCCCTAGATAAGTTCGCATCTTCGCCAGTTCCGAAACTATGATTCTCGTGTCGCACCCCACTTTCGATATGAATGCCGCGTCAGCACCTGGAGCGAACGTAAGATGCTCCGCTGCAGCGAGTTCGGGCAGGCGCGAAAGGGCCATCTCCTGCCGCTGGCCGCTTTTTCCTGCCGAAGCGAATTCCACAACCTGCGCGAATGACTTGAACGTCTTGGCGAAGAGGCTCGTCTTGAGCAGCTTCACGGCGGTGATCACAAGCGTCTGGTTGGAAGGAAGTGGATTTTCCGCGAGATTTTCCGCAAAACGCTTCAACGCCGTGCCTACCGCCTCCGTGGTTTTGCCGCCGCGTCCGCCGCCCGGGAGGAACGTGACGCCTTTCCACCACGTGAGTTTCACGGGGTCCAGAAAAGGAGGTGTGGATATCGACGCCTGGCACGAGCGGATTGACGCAAGCTGGGCTTCTTCGTTGCCGGCGTCTCCGTCAACAGTCTCCAGAGCGCTTCCGCGGAGCTGTGCGGGGACTGCGGCGTCGATGATCCTGCGAGCCGCCGTCTCCGCGAGATAGTCGTCTTCCCCGACGATCAGATGGATGTTTGCTTGTATAGACACGGGGACATTCTAACATATTCCAATCTGGCACGTCAGCCCTGATTTCAAGTCAGGACCAGCCCGCCCACATGCGAGATGTCGGCGAAACCGTCCACACGCCTCTCAGGATTTATGCTATACTGGCGGCAGTGAAAAAAGCTTAAAAGTTGTCAGATTGTGGAATGTCCTTTTCCTAGCCTGTTGTCGGACGGAACATGTCCAGTTCGAAAATGAAAGAAGAGGTGACGCATGAACATTAAGAAAGCAATAGTGATGGCGATGGCGATGACGGCGGCAGCATGCGTATTTGCGCGTCCGCACGGCGGTTGGGGCGGTCCGCGTGGCGATTGGGGCCCCCGGATGTATCATGGCGGCTGGCATCACCACCATCATCATCGCGGATACCATGGACTTGGGCTTGCGGCAGGGATCATCGGTTTGTCCGCCGTCACTGCGGGAATCGTGCGCGATGTCGTGGCTCCCCCGGTCGTCTATTCGTCGCCGGCGGTGTATCCTGCTGGCTACGCCGCGCCGGTCGTTGCTCCGCCTGCGCCTGTCGTCGTTGCCCCGTCTGCGCCGGTCGTCGTTGCCCCGCCCGCGCCGGTCGTCTATTCAGCTCCGGCCGTATATACGGCGCCTGTTGTCTACCCACGAGTGTATCGCCGCTGGTGAATTCCCTGCTGCTTCAGTACAGGTTCGTGTTCGTCATAGGGCTGTTGGCAATCGCGGCGGCGCTTGTGACGGACAGGACACGCCTCCCGCTGGCGCTTAGAGGATTGAAACGGGTGATCGGCGGTTCCCAGTCGCCATCTGGCGGCCGTCTTCCGCTCTGGAGGCGGCTGCTCGCGTTTGCCATTGTCCTGGCGGCATTTCTGATTGCCGTTTTCCCGGCAATTCGCGCTTGACCGTGGGCTGCGGTTCTGATATCATATGCGCTCATCCTGCGACCGTCTAAGGAGATTTCTCCCCGTTGCGGGCGTCCGCCAGTTCCTGCGGATGTTCGAGCTTGCGTACGCGCGCATCGGGTAGGGTCGGCGGTTGCGGGGCGTGGATAACAAAAAGAAAGTTCGAACAAAATGCAAATAGACAAAGCCGCAATCCGTTCCGAGTTCCAGCGTCACGAGCGCGATACGGGATCGTCCGAAGTCCAGATCGCCACATTGACGAAGAAGATCCAGCTTCTGACGCAGCATCTCAAGGCAAACAAGAAGGACCACTCCTCCCGTTACGGTCTGCTGCGCATGGTTAACAACCGCCGCAGTCTGCTGGACTACCTCAAGCGCGAGGACGAGGCCAAGTACAAGGAAATAATCGCCAAGCTCGGTCTGCGCCGTTAAGGAGAGACATGGAAAACACCAAGAAATTCAAGGTCGACATTGCGGGTACAGACCTCGTGATAGAGACCGGCCTGCTTGCGCAGCAGGCTGCTGGAGCCGTGACCGTGAGCTACGGCGACTCGACAGTCTTCACGGCCGTCACCAACACGGACACGCCAAGGGAGGGGATAGACTTCTTCCCTCTTCAATGCGAATACCGCGAAAAGTTCTACGCCGCCGGCAAGTTCCCGGGCGGATTCTTCAAGCGCGAGGCGCGTCCTTCGTCGAAGGAGATCCTGATCGCCCGCATGTGCGACCGTCCGATCCGTCCGCTGTTCCCAGACGGCTACTACAACGATGTCCAGGTGAACAGCATGCTGATCCAGAGCGACGGCACGCGCGAAGCCGACTTCCTCGCCGTAAACGCCGCATCTGCCGCGCTGCACATCAGCGAAATCCCGTTCATGGGTCCTATCGGATGCGTCCGCATCGGCCGTATCGACGGCCAGTGGGTAATCAATCCCACGCACGAACAGAAGGAAAAGAGCGATATCGATCTCCTCTACGCCGGTCTGCGCGGCAAGTTCCTGATGATGGAAGGTTCGGCCCGCGAGATCAGCGACGAGGACTTCGTAGCCGCCCTCAAGAGGGCGCACGAGGAAGTCGAGAAGATCATCGATCTCCAGATTGAAATGCGCCGTGCGCTCGGCAAGCCGGACAAGGACATCCATGACGTGCCGCAGCCGGCAGACAAGATGGACTTCATCCGTGCAGAAGGCGGCGAGGCCCTCGCGGCCGCGTTGCTCATCAAGGGCAAGCTGGAGCGTCAGGGCAGGGTAAGCGCGATCAAGGAAGATCTGCTCAAGAAGGTGAGCGAGAAGTGGCCAGAGGTCGACGCGGTCGGTTTCGTCCACCTCTTCGACGCGCTTGAGATCGAGACCGTCCGCAAGAACGTGCTTGTGCATGGCAAGCGCATCGATGGCCGTGCCCAGCATGAGATCCGTCCTCTGTCCGCGCAGGTTGGCGTGCTGCCTCGTGTGCACGGCTCGGCAATCTTCTCGCGTGGCGAGACGCAGAGTTTCGCTACCGTGACGCTCGGCACGAAACGCGATGCGCAGGAGCTTGATTCTGCGACAGGTGGCCCGGTGTCCAAGCGTTTCATGCTGCACTACAACTTCCCGCCGTACTGCACCGGCGAGGTGGGCCGTCTTGGTTCCACCGGACGCCGTGAGATCGGCCACGGCGCGCTTGCCGAGCGCTCCATCGCAGAGGTGCTGCCGGACGACTTCCCGTATTCCATCCGCGTGGTGAGCGAGATCATGGGATCGAACGGTTCGTCGTCTATGGCTTCCATATGCAACGGCTGCCTCGCGCTCATGGACGCCGGCGTGCCGCTGAAGCGCACGGTGGCCGGCATCTCGATAGGCCTGTTCACGAACGAAGACCAGTCGCAGAAGGTGCTAGTGACCGATATCCTCGGCGCAGAGGACCATTGCGGCGACATGGACTTCAAGGTGGGCGGCACGCGCAAGGGCATTACGGGCTTCCAGGTGGACTTGAAGCTGCGCGGTCTTACGTGGGATCTCGTCGAAGGTGCGGTCAAGGCAGCGCACGATGCGCGCCTGAAGATCATAGACTTCATGGAGACGGTGATACCCGCGCCGCGCGCGGAACTCAGCGCCTACGCTCCTCGCATCACGACGATAGAGATCCCGAAGGACAAGATCGGCGCGCTCATCGGTCCCGGAGGGGCGAACATCCGCTCCATCTGCGAGACGACCGGCGCCCAGATCGACATCGAGGAGGAGGGCGATGTCGGCAAGGTTTCGATCTTCGCTACGAGCGCGGCCTCAATGAAGGCTGCCTGCGACGCGGTCTCCGCAGTCACCGCCGAAGCCGAGCCTGGCAAGACCTATGAGGGAACCGTGACGGGTATCAAGGAGTTCGGCGCATTCGTCGAAATCCTGCCTGGCAAGGAAGGCCTGTGCCACATCTCCGAGCTGAGCGATCGCCGCATCCCGAACGTAGAGTCGGTCTGCAAGGTCGGCGACAAGATGCTCGTCAAGTGCATAGGCATCGACGATCGTGGCCGCATCAAGCTCTCGCGCCGCGAGGCGATGCGCGAAGCGGACGCTGCCGCGCAGAATGCGTGATTGCCAGGAAACTGTCTCTTTAGCGGAGGCAGACGGCCCCGGACGTACGCGTCCGGGGCGTCGTTTTTTATGCCGGATGGCATTTCCGCCATTGCCCTGCAAGGCGACATCTGATAGACTAGAAAGATGTCGATTTCACAGGTTTTTATCGATCATCCGCGTGTCGCGTTCGTAATTTCCATCCTGATCGCGTTCTGCGGGGGTATATGCCTCAATACGATTCCGGTGGCGGAATACCCCGAGATCGCGCCCACTACGATCTACGTTACGGCGAGCTATCCCGGCGCGTCCAGCGAGGTCATCGCCGAGACCGTGGCGATCCCGATCGAGGACCAGATCAACGCCGTGGACGACCTGCTTTACTTCTCCTCCAGCTGCAACAACAACGGATCGTACGCATGCTACGTGACGTTCAGAAGCGGCACGGACTCGAACATGAACCTCGTCAACCTCCAGAACGCGGTGAAGCGCGCGGAGCCGAAGCTGCCGAGCGAGGTGCTGGCGAAGGGCCTGACCGTGAACAAGCGCCAGGAGGACCGCATGGCGATGTACGTGTTCCTCACGGACGGGCGGCAGGTGTCCATCATGGACCTCTGCAACTTCGTGGAGAACGACGTGAAGGACGCCGTCCAGCGCCTGCCGGGCGTGTCGCTCGTCGAGGTCTCGAACCGCAAGTACGCGATGCGCGTGTGGCTGAACCCGGTGCGCATGACGGGCATGGGGGTTACGATCTTCGACATCAAGAACGCCATCCAGGCGCAGAACGTGCAGGCCGCGGCCGGCACCATCGGTAGCGAGTACTCGAACCGCTACCTCAGTTACAAGCTGAACGTGAAGGGCCGCTTGAAGACGAAGGAGGAGTTCGAGAACATCGTCGTGCGCGCGAACACGGAGACGGGCGCGCAGGTGCTGCTCAAGGACGTGGCGCGCGTTGAGCTGGGCGCGAAGACCTACTCCTCCACCAACCGCTTCAACGACGACATGGCCGTCTTCATGAGCGCCTACAAGTCCCCGGAGGCCAACGCGATCGAGACGGTGAAGTCCGTCAAGGCGGAAGTGGAGAAGTGGGTGGGACGCCTGCCGCCGGGCGTGAAGTGCATCCTCGCGGACGACACGACGGCGTTCACGAAGGTGTTCATGAAGGAGACGGCGAAGACGCTTGTCGCGGCGCTCCTGCTCGTCGTCCTCATCACCTACCTCTTCCTGCAGGACTGGCGCGCGACGTTCGTCCCGGCGATCGCGATCCCCATAGCGCTCCTCGGCACGTTCATCTTCCTGCGCACGTTCGGCTTCACGCTGAACATCCTCACCATGTTCGGCCTCATCCTCGTGATCGGGTCGCTCGTGGACGACGCGATCGTGGTGGTGGAGAACACGCAGACGCTGATGGCGCGCGAGGGGATCGGCGCGAAGGAGGCGGCCGGACGGTCGATGCGTCAGATCACCGGCGCGATCATCGCGACGACGCTCGTGACGGTGGCCTGCTACCTGCCGCTCGCGTTCTACCAGGGGATGGTGGGCAAGATGTACGTGCAGTTCGCCGTGACGATGTGCGTGGCGCTCTGCCTCTCCACCACCGTGGCGCTCACGCTCTCGCCGGTCCTCTGTTCGCTGCTCCTCAAGAAGCCGCCCGAGAAGCCACCGATCCTCTTCCGCCCGATCAACTGGGCGATCGACGGGAGCCGCCGTACGTACCTGTTCTTCGTGCGGTTCTTCGTCCGGCAGGGAATCATCACGCTGCTGCTCTTCGGCGGGGTGGTGGCGCTCATGTGCTGGTGCGGGAAGAGGGTGCCCGAGACGCTCCTCCCGAAGGAGGACCGCGGCTACATCATCGCGAACATCGAACTCGCGGAGAGCGCGTCGCTACAGCGGACCATCGACGTGGTGGAGGAGTTCAACACGCGCGTGCAGCAGATACCGGGCGTGGAGTCGGTGTCCAGCTCCACGGGCGCGTCGTCCGTGAACGGCACGGGCGAGAACTACGGCGGCTCGCTCATCCGCCTGAAGCACTGGGACCAGCGCAAGTCGCCGGAGCTGCAGATCGAGTCCGTCATGGCCGAGATCGAGAGGCGCACGGCGGACATCTACGCCGCCAAGATCACGCTCTTCACGCCGCCCGCCATCCGCGGGCTGGGCTCGCTCGGCGGCGTGGGCTTCTGGGTGTGCAGCGTGGGCGACTTCTCGCCGCAAGAGCTTTCCGGGACGATGTCCCGCCTTGCGGAAACCATCAAGCACGATCTCAAGACGGAGCGGTGCGCCGTCGGCTTCAACGCCAATACCCCGCAGCTGTACCTTGATCTGGACCGCAAGAAGGCAGAATCCCTCGGCGTGACGGCCAAGACGATATTCTCGACGCTACAGAACAAGCTGGCGTCGTTCTACGTGAACGACTTCAACATGAAAGGCGGCAGCTACGAGGTGATCGTCCAGTCGGCGGCAGACTACCGCTCCACGGTGAAGGATATCATGGACATACGCTTGCCTGGTGCGGGCGGAGCCATGGTGCCGCTCGCCGCCATAGGCAAGATCCGCTACTCCGTAGGACCGCGAGAAGTCAAGCGGTTCAACAAGATGCAGGGTGCCTGGATAAACGTGCAGACGCCGCCTGGAATGACCAATCTGGAAGTGCTGAAATATGTCGAGAGCCTGCGTCTTCCGTCAGCCTGCCATCTCGAGTTCAGCGGCATAGCGCTGCAGGAGAAGGAGAATCAGGGACAGATCATCTGGCTCATGTCGCTCGCGATGTTCTTCGCATACCTCTTTCTTGTGGCGCAGTATGAAAGCTGGACCATACCTGTTCCTGTGATGCTGTCGGTGGCGGTGGCGATATGCGGAGCGTTGGGCGGCCTGCTGCTGACGGATACGGCCATGAGCATATATGCGCAGCTCGGCCTCGTCATGCTCATCGGCCTTGCGGCGAAGAATGCGATCCTCATGGTCGAGTTCTCGATGCGCGAGCGGGAACGCGGAAAGACGGTACGCGCATCTGCCGTGAACGGCGCCAATTTGCGCTACCGGGCGGTGATGATGACGGCGTGGAGCTTTCTGTTCGGCGTTTTCCCGCTGGTGCGCGCGTCAGGTGCGGGCGCGAGCGCGCAACGGGCGATCGGCATCACGACGTTCAGCGGAATGCTGACCGCCACCCTCGTCGGCATCATTTTCGTACCGGCGCTGTATTGCGTCTTCCAGCGCCTCCGCGAGACGCTGAAACACATGTCCAGCCCGCGCGGGCATTGACCGCACGGGCGCAAAACTGCTAGAATGTCGGCAACGACAACGGAGGCAAAATGAACTACCATCTCGCAATCGACATCGGGGCGTCCTCGGGACGCCACATCCTCGGGCACGTCGAGGACGGCAGGATCGTCCTTGAGGAGATATATCGATTCGACAACTCGCAGATCCGCAAGGACGGCCACGACTGCTGGGACATGACCGCGCTCTCCGGCGCCGTCCTCGCCGGCCTCAAGGCGTGCAAGGACGCCGGCAAGGTCCCGTCCACCATCGGCATCGACACGTGGGGCGTGGATTTCGTTCTCCTCGACGGGCAGGGTCTGCCATGCTCGGACATGGTCGCCTACCGCGACGCTCGTACCGAGGGAGCGGACGCGCTCGTGGACGCGGCGGTCTCGCCAGACGAGCTCTATGCCCGCTGCGGAATACAGAAGATGCTCTTCAACACCATCTACCAGCTCGCGGCGCTCAAGAAGGAGCATCCCGAGCAGATCGAGAAGGCGCATCGCCTCCTGATGGTGCCGGAGTACCTGAACTTCGTCCTCACCGGCAAGATGGCGAACGAGTACACGAACGCGACGACGGGCAACCTCGTCAACGCCCGCGCGAAGGACTGGGACTGGGAGGTGATCGACAAGCTTGGCCTCCCGCGCCGCATCTTCGGCAAGCTCGAGATGCCAGGCACGGCGCTTGGGGGACTCACCTCGACCGTGCAGGAATTCGTTGGCTTCGACGCGCAGGTAGTGCTGCCCGCCACGCACGACACCGGCAGCGCCTTCCTCGCCGTCCCGGCGCGCGACGACCAGGCCGTCTACATCTCCAGCGGCACGTGGTCGCTCCTCGGCGTGGAGAACGCCGAGCCGATTACCACTCCAGAGGCCAAGGCCGCCAATTTCACCAACGAGGGCGGCGCATGGTACCGCTTCCGTTTCCTGAAGAACATCATGGGCCTATGGATGATCCAGTCCATCCGCCGCGAACTGAACGGCGTGGACTACGTGGAGGGCAAGGAAAAGACCGCCACCTGGACGCTCTCCGACTACGAGAAGGGGAGGAAGTACTCCTTCGCCGACCTCGAGGATTCGGCGAAAGGGGCCTCTTCCTTCGCTGGCCGCGTGGATGCCAACGACACGCGCTTCTTCTCGCCAGCCTCGATGATCGCAGAGGTGCTCGCGGCGGCGGATGTCAAGCCGGCAACTGTTGGCGAGCTGATGCAGTGCGTCTACGCCTCGCTCGCCACCTGCTACGCGAAGATGATCAAAAACCTTTCTGACCTCACGGGCAAGACGTACACATCCATCAACATCGTGGGCGGCGGGTCCAAGGACGGCTACCTCAACAGTCTTACGGCAGAGGCTACGGGCCTTGAGGTTTTCGCAGGGCCGACGGAAGGGACTGCCATAGGCAACCTGATAATCCAGTTCATTGCAGCGGGCGAATTCAAGGATCTTGCCGATGCGCGCGCCTGTGTCACGCGAAGCTTTGACGTGCAACGTGTCGATTTGGCATGATTTGCGGGGAACGGCAAGCGATTGCCGGCTTGACGAAAACGAAGGAATGTCACAATGAAGTTTTTTAAAACGGTTGCATTTGCTTTTGCGATGTTTGGAATCGGCGCGCAGATGCAGGCATCTGATACGACAGGGCCGGTGCCGCGTCCGCGTCTTATCAAGGCGTGCGTCATGCAGCCGCCATACGCGCTTGATGTGGCCGATATTGACAAATCGATGCAATGGGAATTCGAGGCGCTGCGCAAGTGCGATAAGAGCCTGGATGTCATCGTGCTGCCTGAAGCGAGCGACCGCCAGGCCCGCGTCCGCTCCGGGGACGAAGCCTTGGCGGCGGCGAAGAAGTACAACGCGCCTCTTCTTTCGGCCTGTGCCGAGACGGCTAGGCGATGCCAGGCGACGGTGTTCGTGAACGCGCTCGACCTGTCCAGCTCCGTTCCGCGCAACACCACGTTCGCTTTCGACAGGACTGGTGCGTGCGTAGGCAAGTACGACAAGGAGCATCTCACTGCCGGTGAATGGAGGAAGTTCGGTTTTGACGCCGATTACATGTGGAAATGGTCCGAGCCTAAGATTCTCGAAATCGATGGCGTTCGATACGCCTTCCTTACCTGCTACGATTTCTATTTCTACGAGGGTTTCGCCGCCATCGCCCGCCGAAAGCCGGATGTGATCATCGGCTGTTCGCACCAGCGCAGCGATCCGCATGGGGTGCTGGAAATGATCGGCCGCTACGTGGCATACAACACTGGAGCCTACCTTGTACGGGCGTCTGTGAGCATGGGTCTTGATTCGCCAGTGGGCGGCGGATCGATGGTCGTGGCGCCGTCAGGCGAGATTCTCGGCAACATGTTCAGTCGCGTAGGCACGCTCACGGTGGAGTTCGATCCGCATGCCAAGTATCTAAAGCCGATGGGGTACGGCAATCCTCCCGGACCGCATCCGGACTACATCGAGATCGGTCGCCGTCCGTGGAAGTACCGTCCTGCTGGCAGCGCTATCGTACCTGGATTCGCGGATTCCGAGTTCGCTTGCCCAAAGCGTCTGTGCGCGCACCGCGGGTTCAGTACCGTAGCTCCGGAGAACAGCCTGCCGGCATTTGGATCGGCCGTGGCGCTAGGCGCGAGCGAGATCGAATTCGACCTGTGGTGGACGAAAGACGGCGAGATAGTGTCCATCCACGATCCTACGCTGGATCGCGTCTCCAATGGCACCGGAAAGGTGTATGAACGCACGTACGCCGAATTGAAGAAACTTGATTTCGGCGCGAAGACCGGTCCGCATTTTGCCGGGCTGCGCATTCTGCGTTTCGATGAAATCCTCGCCAGGCTTTCATGCCACACGATCATGAACATCCACATGAAGGACATTGGCAAGGAGTGGGACGAGGCGTACGTGAGAAAGATCCTGAGGCTGATCGATGCCTATGACGCTCGCGGCCATGTCTACTTCATGTCTTCTTGCGGTCCGCTCCAGGATCAGCTCGCGCGTCTGGCGCCGGACATTCCGCGTTGCATGGGCAATATGCGCAACGATCTCGGACGGCCGGACATCGTTGATCGCGCCATTGCGCACAAGTGCCAGATGGTGCAGCTGTTCAAGCCGTATTTCACCAAGGAGACGATCGACCGTGCACATGCCGCAGGTTTGCGAGTGAACGTCTTCTGGTCGGACGATCCTGAAGAGGCGAAAATCTTTTTCGATATGGGCATAGACACTCTCCTTACGAACGACTATCTCGCGATAGCGAACGCGACCGGTTTGAAGTAGGGCGGCCGCACGTCGTGGCGAATTGAGTTTTCGCGATGTCAATCAAGCTGGATGCCCAGTAGACGGAAGTTTGCGCCGCCAGCTATGATAGCCCACCTGACGACAGAAGCTCCGGCAGGGATTGCAAGAGGTCTGGTTGATTTTACAATGCCGCGCGTTGGATTTGGGGGCAGTGTGATGGATATGGGGGGCGACTTGTCACACGAAAACGCGATTTCAGCAGAAGAGGACGATTTGTAGGCGATTTTAAGCGCGTAGCCTCGTCCTTCACGGGCACTGACGGTGAAGGATGGCTTGATGTCACGTGCTGGATTTACGTCTGCATCCTTTGCGGCAATCAAGCCAGGGATTTTGCGCATGCCATTGGGCGGGTCGCCGGACATCCACGCCGTGCGCCGTTTCATGAGCGTGCCCCAGCCGCTCCACTCGTAGTACCAATGCGGCGGCGCGCCCCACGTCTCGCCGCCGGAGGCGGAACGGGCGTTCATTTCGTCCATCCCTTTTTTCAACCAGGCGACCGAAGATTCGCCCAGGCCCATCCGCACGCGGTAGTGCGCGTATGCGCACTCGCGCGGCGCGCCTTCCGTCCCCAACGCGCCGCGCAACTTCGGACTCGGCGCGAGCGAACGCCATCTCCCCGAACGGTGACGCGCCCGATAGAAGATTCCGTTCTCGAAGGTTGCGTCGCCTTCGGCGTCCGTGAAGCCGGTAGGCTCCCACGTGCTGAGATTGTAGCGGAAGCTCCATTCAAGTCCTTTCAGGATGCGATTGTCAAGCGCTCCGTAGAGGTCGTCGCCCTGCAGCCAGAACGTCTCGGCGATCGCAACGTACATGAAGAGCCCGGCCATGACGTGGGCCTGGTCGCGAGAAGACTCCTGGCACTGGCCGTTCGCGTAGATGTAGTGGCGGAGCTGCTCGTCGTAGCCGTAGTCGGCGATGTCGCTCTTGCGGCCGCCTATCTTGAACGTCTCCATGAATGCGTCGGCCTCGAAAGGGACGGAGGAGACCTTGGGGGGGCCGGACTCGTACGGCTCGTCGTCGGCGCGGTGCGGCTGCGCGGTGAGATAGCGCCAAACGCGGTCGTACATCTTCTCGTCCTCAAGGAACACGGCCATCGCGAGGACGCCGCGGAGCGCGAAGAGCCCCTGGTTGCCGAACCGTCCGGCGTCGCCGTTCTTGAGGATCGGATAGAATCTCTCGCGGAGCATGCGCGCGAAGCGCGCGCGGTCTTCCGCCGCCCATCCCGGATGGTCGCGCATCAGCTCCGCGGCCTCGCAGAGGAGAAACACCTTGCCGTAGTCGAGAGGTGCGCTGCCGTGCGCGTCGAGCGATTCGTAACGGGAGCTGGCGTTGATGAAGTCGATGGCCTTGCTGGCGTACCGCGCGTCGTCCGTGAGGCGCCAGAGGAGCGCAAGGTCGTGCGCGCGCCGCCCGGCATGGCCAAGAGTGGAATTGCAACGGTCGGGGATCAGCGAAGTGCCGTAGTCGGGCACGTTCTGCCCGGGATCGGAGGTGCGGCAGTCGCGCAGTGCGGCGAAGGAGGAGGCCCACGGCTCGCGTCCGGCGTCCTCCATCGCCCGCGCCCGGTCGATGTCGGCCTGCGAGCAGTCGATGCCGGGATGGACGAACGTGCGTGCGGCGGCCGTTGCTGCGGCCACGACGAGCAGTCCGGCGACGAATCCCCTCTTGGTCCGCATCGTCTGTCGTCCCTCAGCGGAACACGAGGACAGTTCCCTTGGGTGCCCATTTCAGGACGAGCGACATTCCGTTTCCATTGGACCGCGCGGCGAACGACCACTTGCCTTTTTTGTCCGACGCGTTGATGTCGCTCAGCAGGCTCGCGGGCGGGAGGGAGGTGATCGCGTCTGCGGTGAGGAGGGTGTACGACTTCGTCGGGTCGATGCCTGAAAGGTCGAGCGTGAATGCAACGGAGGCCAGGGCGACACTGCCAGACACCGACAAGGCTCCTTCGTTGACGGCGGACACGGCGTATGCGTTCGCTGTCGCGAACTGGGCGGCGGTCACCTTGCCCGTTCCGGACAGCGGCACGCCGCTTGCAATCGTGACGGTATAGCCGGTTTGCGTCAGGTCTGCGTCGACATTCAGGACGGACGCCTCGTTCACGTGCAATTCGCTGCCAGCGAGCATCTCGAAGCCGTTGCAGACCGTGAGAGGCGTGTTCCCGTTCTTCACGAGAGTGCCGATGGTGTTGAAGAACTTGCCGTTGAGGATCGATTCGCTTCCGGCCTTGTTGCCGAAATTGACCGTGGGGTTGTTGCTCAGCCTGATCTTGATGTTTTCGTTGAGAATCCGCAAGGCGCCGACGGTCGTGACCTTATGCTCGATGTCGAACAAGCGGCGCGGTTCCGTTGGCTCGCCGGCGATGACGAGGGTTGTGTTCTCAAGATGGTTCTCGTAGTCTCTGTTGATGAGACCGTCGGCGGCGGTCAGCTCGTTCGTTCCGTAGAACTCGAGCGTGCCGGTGAAGTCCGAGAAGTCGGCCGTGCTGTTGAGACGGAAGCTCCGGTACTTGTCGCTTTCCTGGATGAACCTGAGCGTGCCCGCGCCATGCACGGCCGCGTTTTCGAGATTCCGGCTGGTGCCGTAGATCTCAAGCACGCCATCCTCGGCGATGTCGATACGCCCGGTCGGGTTGGCGTTGACGAACGCATGAAGCGTGCCGTTGGATATGGCAACAGGAGAAAGAAGCGTCTGGGGGCGCGCAAGGGAGAGTGTGCCGGCGCCAAGCTTCAGGATTCCGCCGACGTTCGACGGATCGAGCGCCGTCGCGAACGTGACTTGTTTTCCGTCCGTATCGATTGCGACGGGGGCGAACGAATTCTTGATGAGCGCCGAGTAGTCGGTCGTCACGTCAACGGGCACTTCGCGTTTCGTGCCGTCATCCTCCCACTCGTTTGTACCGTATTTGAGCACACCACCGGGCGCGTTTGCGTCGTGGCCGAACGTGATGTCCCCGTTCGCGTACAGATTGAGCGCCTTGTCGCTCGTGACAAGCAGCGTTCCCCCGTCGATCTCGGTGCCGAGGCGATGCCCCGGATTCCAGAGCTCGAGCGTTCCGCTGCCGACCTTGCGTATCTTCGCCTTTCCCGTCGTCGAGTTGTTTTCGCCAAGAGGTATTGAAATGCGGTCGTCGCTTGAATTGAGATGGCCGACCTCGAGCACGACCGTTCCGGAATTGTTGAACCGCCAGGCATAGTTCTGCGTCGTGCGCGACGTCGTCACGATCGAGCCGAATTTCAGCGTGCCTTCGGCAAATGCCATCGAGCCGTTGTCGGACGTGTTGCCCGCCAGCTCAAGCGACATCGATTCGCCGCCGGACTGCGCCGCGCCGAACTGGTTACGGGCCGCGCTGGCGCCGTCCACGATCAGCTTGCCCTGGAAGCCACTATTGTCCCCGCAGAGCTTCACGCCGCCGATGCCGGCGGTGGAATAACCGATGCGTACAGTGCCGTCGCCGGTCAGAGGTCCGCTCACGACGAGGCGCCGCTTGTCGCCAGATGCGAGTATGCGGCTTTCGACGCTGTTCTTGACGATCTCAATGCCGAGCGTCGCCGGGATTTCGCATCCATCGCTCCATGACGATTCGGAATCGGACATCCCCTGGAGCCGCGTTCCGTCTAGCGCAATCGTGCCGTTTCCTGAAAACGCCCGCGCGGCGATCTTTGTGCCGTTGCCCGTCAAATGTACGCGCGCGTTCCCCGAAACTTCAATCGCGGACACGGTGGCGTCTGCCGGCAGCGCGATGGTTGCGGACGCCGCGAATGCGGCCGTATCGGTTGCACCGGGCACGCCAATCGGCAACCAGCTGCTCCCATTGCTCCAGGAATCGCCGTCCGCGCCGTTCCAAGAATAGGATTCGGCGTGTGCGGCTAACGCGCATCCAAGCGCTACGGCGATGGCGAATGACACATGAGACTTCTGTTTTTTCATTTGAATGGCCTCCTGGGTGAAGTGACGAAGACAGTTTAGCATGACATGCAGGCCCCTACCATCCCCGCAAAAGGGGATGGCGTATTTCAGTGGCTGCAGGGGCCTGAAGACCGGCGGCGACTGGAAGTGCGTCGCCAAGGCGCAAGTAAATCTTCTGTCGTGACAGCTTCCGCTACTTCACCCTCACGCGCAGGAAGAACGAGGTTGGCGAACCTTCCGGTGTGACGGTCGCCTTGACCTTGCCGTCTGCGGTGCGCTCAAAGCTGACGGTCAGACCTTCGGGCGAAAACGCGGATTCGTCCAGTTCCGTCGCGCCTTCGATGCCCAAAGTTTCCGCGAGCCGCGCCCCTTCGCCAATCTCCGCGCCGGCGATGCTGACGATAAGGTCGAAAGTGCCGCTTGCCACGTCATTTCGGCCGATATGTAAAGCCTCTACCTTCGCAGCAGTCGCACTTCAATTTTCCCCTGCCGTCGCAACTCGGACAATTCCCTTTGATACCGTGCGATACCACTCCCGTGCCACGACATCTGCCGCATGGTTGCCACGCATCGACTTCTCCAGTTCCGCCAAAACATTTAGGACATGGTTCTGGAACGCCCCTGCCACTTCCTCCGCAAGAGCTGCATGTTTCGCGAGTGTCAAGCCGCCGCCGCCCGAATGCGTCCGTTTCGCTTCCCCTGACGCGCCCCCTGCCGCCGCATGTGCTACATCTCGCCACAATCTGTCCACGACCGCCGCATCGGTCACACCGGACGCGGTGTTTGACATATCCCCTGCGCTCATTATTGCCGCACGACGGGCATTGTTCGCGTTCGTATGAGACTGTCGCCCCGTTTCCCTTGCACCTTGCACAGACGACTGAACCCGTTCCGCCACACGGCTGGCATTTCACCTTGCGCGATTCCAGTTCCCGTGCCTCCGCTTCTGCTCGACGTCTTGCCGCTGCTGCGGCAAGTTCCGCACGTCTCTTCGCCGCTTCTTCCTCCTCTTCCGCCATTCGCCGTCTATGCGTCTCGTAGCAACGTACAAGCCTCTTCAATTTCCCGTCGAGCCGCGCCAATTCGCCATCAAGCCGCATTCGCTCCTTTTCAATCACGTTAATCGTGTCGTCGGTCGAAAGCGCTCGTCCTTTTACCTCGCGCTCCAGTTTCACATCGATGGACGGATCAGCCTTGAGCGCCTCTTTTGCCGCAAACCCTTCGTGAACTTCACCGGTTAGGATCCTGTTGACGTTGATCGTGCGAACCTCGACTTCCTTTCCGACTGTTCGAATCTGTTCTAGTAGCCTGGTTTTCTCAGCTATTTCACGTGCTTTCTTCTCCGCCTCTTTCGCTTTGCGCACCGCCTCCTCATGTTCGGCAAGGCGTCTCCGTGCGATTTTACCATCCATCTCACGAAGAGCAATGTACCTCTCCCCGTTAGCTTCCACCGTGCCACAACAGACGTAGATGCCAGAAATCGGCAGTGTGCCATGCTTAAAGTCGCGCCGCGTGCAGAGAAACGCATTGAACACTTCCGTGCTTCTGCCAGTATGGCGAAATTTCGCTACTGTTCCGGTACGCCAATAGATTCGGCTATAGGAATTTACGCTTTCCGCCTTCCACATCGCCAAGGTGGAACCGCCTTCGGGGAAAAGATTCTTGAAAAGATATGCCTTGCCAATCTGAGGACCGTTATTCAGCGTCTGAGGCGTGGACACGACAATCGGACACGTTTTGTCGTCTATCCTATTGTCTAGATGGAACCAAACAGGCCCGTATCGGAGTTGTGCCAGAATAGCGAAGACGATATATGCCATAATGCGCAGTAATATAGATCGTCGTTTGCCGGGCGGCTGCTGCATCACGCCAACATACGGGTCGTGATACCACGCGGCACATGGGCGGGTCAGAAGTTGCGACGCCATGAATATTCCCATGATCGCCGACATGATTGCGGCCGCCAGATCGCACGGCCCCCAGCCCAATTTACAAACACCGAAGATTGTTGCCATGAGGTAAAGAACGTTACCACCATATCCGCAGACGATGGACGTCCACCTGAACCAATTCCATTTAAGCAACATCCATGCGAACAACAGCGAAAACGGGAGCCCTACCAACACCGCCAACGGCAACTCCCACGGTTCGCCACAATATGCCGATGGCCATGTGACAATCCCGCCTAACGCCATCCAGAGCACACATTCGCGAATCTGCCATGGTGCCGCCGCAAATAACCGTCTCAAGCCTTCTCCCTCTGCGGCGACCCGCACCTCCGCCCCTGGTGGTACGCAATCATGCGGAGCATCCTGAGGGATAGCCACTTTTCCGCCGCAATACGGGCATCCATGTATGCCTCCCCTTGAGAGTTCGTCAGCAAACATCGTCTTGCCGCAGCTAGGACATGTGAATGCGAATGCCCGATCATATCGTCCCCTACCCATCATTGTGCCCTACTTTCCACCTTTGATTATCGTGATCGCAATGTAGCGGAACGTGAAGTAGCCAATCGGCATCGACACGAACATTCCGAAGACGAAGCACCATAAGCACAGTTGCCATGGTCCTCCCACGCCGCCTACTCCAAGAATGAAGAGACCAAAGCCGAGCAGGCCGCCAAACACGGCATTGGCCAACAACGCCGCCGCAGAATAGGCGAGCCAGGCAACGAAATATCGCCACTCGGGAATAGTTCCGTAGACCCTGAAAGCAGATGCCGCGTCCTCGCGCAGCGTGTTTGATGCCCCGACAACGAATCTATTGCCGCATGTTCCGCAGGTAATGCTTCTGTTCAGGTCTTTTCTATCCACTTCATATTGCGCCCCGCATTGTGGGCATACGGCCTGTAGTCCGTTGTTGTTCTGCAGTGGAACTGGTTGACGCCTATACGGGAAAGCGGCCTGTGTGCTGGTTTGTTGGAACGTTCCCTCAACTCTCCGCCTAACGCCAAGTCTGGAAGTGCCACGCGGTACGACGATACCCTTACCGCAATGGGGACATTCCGCGACCTGTCCGCGATTATCCTCATCCGTTTCCACGGCCTGCCCGCACTGCGGGCAGTTGAATTTAAATGTTGCCATTTTACATCCTGTTCTTCCTCGCGCCATTCATTGAACACTCCACCTGCGGCGCGGATTGGCAAGTGTTGTGTGTTTCCATAAAGATATTTCCCGCCAGCCCGAGAATCTGACTTGGGACTGTTGTTTTCTCTGTACCTTTGTTTGCACGTTATCCACTCAAGGCACGAGATCAAAGTGGCGTGCCGCACGCTTCTGCCACTTGGTAATCAGAGCGAAAAGAAAACCTCTCTTCGTATCTCATCGGAGGTCTTAGGAAACCATTGTGGAAATACGAAGAGAGGTAAGCGCATTATGCGCTTCCTCTGCAAGGTATCGTCCACTCTGAAAGTTCCTAAGTTTCCGATGACGACTGCTTTGCAGCATTGCAATTGATTCTGTCGCTCTTCATCGGCTGGCGGCGGTCGCGGGGCGACCGCCCTACCGTTTTCGGTCACGCGGGACGCGTGACCCTACCGGTGCGGCGACTGCGGCGAGGCGTTAGCCCCGCCTATGACCGTTTCACTGTCTTATGGCTTTCGTTCCTTTCATTTCATTTCTTCGGTTTGAGATTGGTTTAGTTACTGGCATCATCCACACATGCCGATTGATCAAACTTAAAATCCAATGGCATGTCCAACCCGCTTATAATCTGCGGAATCCGCACTTCAAGCTCTTTCAGGTCATTCTGCACCGTCCCCCACACAAGCCTGTAGTTCACCTCGTTGTATCCATGTATGAGATTGTTGCGCATCCCGATAATCGCGGCCCACGGAATCTCAGGATTGGCAGCGCAGATCTCTTCTGAAACATGATTGGCCGCCTCTCCGATTATCTCCAAGCACCTGACAACATTGCCTTGCTTGTCCTCATCTGCAAGGAACATCTCGTAAGACACCCCATCCACCGACCGATGTATGCGTTGTACGGCCTGCAGGATGTGAAACAGCCGCTGGGCGTTTTTCAGAGATTCCATTTCTGTCATAGCGGCACCATATCCTTTCTCACCGCATAGGCAAAAAATGGTTCCCGTGACAATGCATCACTGTCAACAACATCCACGCCATGCCCCAATATAGAATGCAACCCCGCCTGAATCGCCCCCTGGTCGAACAACGATGCCCCGTCATTGAACTCCACCAGAAAATCCACATCGCTGTCGGGGCGCTCCTCCCTGCGGGCGCAAGAACCGAAGACCCAAAGCTTTTCGGCCTTGTGCCTCCTCGCGATAGCGTATATCTCGTCCCGCTTCGCGCGAATCTCGTCAAGCATGCACATGTTTGAATCACCAACATTATATCATATTTCCAAAACGATCGCGTGCAACGTTGCAACATTTCTTAAATTGATTCTGCCGCGTTTCATCGGATGGCGGTCACGCGGGACGCAACCCCTACTGATGAATATCCCCCACGCGAAGCGTGTCGGCGTCAGCCGATGCCCTAACAGGGGTGCGACCGGCGATTAAGCCGCATGATGGCCGTTTCACTGTTTCATGTCCATGTTCCTTGAAGGACGCAAGTACTCGTGGATTGTGGGCTTGTCTGCGCCCCATTCCCACTCCACGACGGTCACGACGTGGGGGCTTTTCGCCCTTGGCGGAAGCGCGAGATACGTGACGTCGCCGGTGACGGCGTCCACCGTGGCCGCGCCTTCCCGCACGTAATAGCGCCGGATCCCCGAAGGCTTGCGCGGCTGCGAGAAGCGGAGACGCGACTGCTGCACCGCCCGCCTGTAGGTGTCGTCGCCGGGGAAGACGGCCTGGAAACAGATCTCGCCCTCATTCAGCTTCATGCCGCTTCCCCGGTTGAAGCGAATCTCGTACCGGTTGGGGGCGATCCGCGCACAGGGTCCGCAGATCCGCTGCACGTACAGCGAGCGGACGTCATCGGGATGCGGGGCCCTGGCCCCCGGCGGGAGGCCGGTCCAATTCGAAAGGCGTCCCTCGAGGACGTCTTCCGTGAACATGGGCTCGAAGGCGAACTCCATGCCGTTGACGGGTTTGAACGGAATGAACACCTGGAGATGCTCTTTCGGACGCTGGGGTAGCTCCTTGCCCTCGAATCGGTACCCGACGAGCGGCGTCTTGTCCTGCGCGCGGAAGCGTTCCTGGAGAATTGCCGTCTCGTAGGCCATCTCCCTGTCGAAATACCAGTACGCCTCGGCCCTGTCGCCCTTGTAGGCGGAAACGGGGGCGGGCTTGGCGGACGGCGCATCGCGGCGGCGCCAACGTTCCATGAGCCAGCCGGCGCGCGACGGATCGACGCGCGCCAGCGCCGCGCCTTTCCTCGGGACGCGCGCCAGCGCCGCCTTGCGAAAATAGATTCCAAGATAGCGGGCAAGCTCGTCGGACCAGTCGAAGTGTCCGGCCCCCATCTCTCCGCAGAACGAGAACGGCACATCGGGATACGCGTTGCAGAACGCGCGCGTGAGGCGCGCACGGTTCTCGGCATCCTCGTATTCGCCGTCCAGGAGGAGGAAGGGAACGCCTGAAAGGCCCTTGCCGACCGCTGGCGCGCCCCAGGATTTCGACATGTCCGCCCACGCGCCTTTCAGCGAGACGCCCGCGAACATGCGCGCGTGCCATTTCTCCGCCATGAAGTACGGCCACATCGCCAGGGCGCTGTGGCCGATGGGCGCGACGGGCACCGATGACATCTCGCTGTAGCCGGACGCCTCCCCCAGCCGGACGAGGATGTCCTTCAGCCATTCGCTCCGTTCGTCGTCGAACAGCCAGATGCCGCACTGTTTGGGCGCGATGAACACGATACCCAGATCGGCCTTGGCCAATTCCTCGCGGAACGCGGGACACTCGAAGATCGGCTCCTCGAGCATGTTCTGCTGCCCGACCACGACGCCCCGCAGATGCGCACACCTCTCCGGAATCCAGAGAAAGGCGCGTCCCGGCATCCGGTCTTTGTCCGGCGGCGCGCTGGTGACGCTCCACTGGTAGACGCTCGACGATTCGTGGTCGAACGGCGGCGCGGCAAACGCGGCGAAGGCGACCAACGCAAGCGCTGCGGCAAGACTGATTACGAATGAGGCATGTGCAACTCTCATAAACGACCTTTCTTTCTGTTCATTACGCGTCACTCGGCATGACATTTTACACGACTATCCGATACCGTCAGTCAAATCTGGCACACCGGCACCGAATCTGTGGTTTCTACCTTCCCGCCACCTACCGCATCATCACTGCCGTGCCCGTATTGGGAGTTATGCGAACAGCGCGTCAAGTGTGACTTCGCAGTTGATTTCGTTGCGGTACATTCCCGGCTCTGTGCCGTTTGCCGACACGAGCAGGGTGTGGATGGACTTCTTCGTGCGCGTGACCGTCCGATAGGCGTCGCACTTGCGCTTCAGATCCGCCATGTCGGTGTCTGTAACGCGGTATGGCGAGTCGGTGCATTTCATTTCGCAAAGATCGACCACGTTATCCGCCCTGTCGATCACAAGGTCAATCTGCTCTCCATGCGGATACCGCTCGTCCGCAACATGCCGCCAGCACCCGACCTCGGCGTCCACGCCGCCAATGCCGATTGCCTCTTTGATCTTGCCGACATGCTGAAGGCACAGACGCTCAAAGGACAATCCGTGCCAGGCATTGTACATCGGAGAACCGAGCGATGACGACCAGAACACTTCGCTCTGCCGCTTGTTGTTGACGATGAAGTTGAAGTGAAAGATGGTGAAGCTGTCCATTAGCTGATAGACAATCGCGCTGGCGCAAGCGCCGACGATGTGGAAGCTTCTGATGAAACCGCACTGCTCCAGTTCCGCGAGGCGCTCGGTAAGACGCCCGTTGTTCGCCGTCTTCGCCGCCACGACAATCTCGTCCCTCGTCATGCCGCTTTTCTTTCCGGCTAGCGCCGTGACGATGGCTTCGTAAGGTTCCTTGCGCTTGAACAGCGAAGCGTAGAGCTCGTAGAACTCGTCCTTCAACTCGCCGTCCTCCGAGAAGAACATCCTGTCGATGTTCTGGGCAAGGCTGGCATCCTTCCGCAGAAACGACCAGTAGTGGGGGACTCCGCCCAAGACCATATACGCCTCCGCGACCTGCGATCTGGACATCCCAAGATGGCGGGCGTCCGCATATTCTTCGCATTCCGCCAGCGTGAACGGACGAAGATGTATTTTCCCGGTCACGCGATTGTGCAGTCCGCCCTTGTCGTGGATTATCTTGTTTATGATCCAACTTGTCGCCGAGCCACAGACGATCAGCACGACATCGTTGCGAGCCGACGCCCATCCGTTCCAGAAGTGCTCAAACGCGGCGGTGAAGTTTGAGCGGGGCGTATCCATCCACGGCATCTCGTCGATGAACACGACCTTTCGGTCCTCCTGGGAGTCCGAAATGACTTTCTTCAGGCGGCGAAACGCCTCTCGCCAGGTTTCAGGCACGGGACAGTCTTCAGAACCGTATTCCACGAGCGAATCGTGGAAGTTCGCAAGTTGCCCCGCCATGGATTCCCTTGCCGCGCCCGTGTGGGCGAAGGTGAAACGGTTCGCGAAAGCCTGCCGGATCAGGAACGTCTTTCCGACACGACGCCTGCCATAGACTGCGATGAATTCCGACTGGTCGGATTCCATCGCCTCCTTGAATCTCTGCAACTCCTTTTTTCGTCCAATCACGGCTTTGTCCTCCAAGAAAATCGGCTTAAATCTAGCAAAAATCAGACAACCAGTCAAGAATGTCAATCATAAATGAGAAATAGTACGGCCAATCACGATAAAACAGACATATAATTTATAACCGGCTTAGAATCGACAAAAAATCAAATCTAAGCCGATTATAAATGAAGCGTTTTTCGCCATGCTCCGAGCATCTTACGCATGTCCTCACGCCTACCGATTTTGAAATTGTCTCAGAACACCAATCCGGAACTATCACATTTCATGAAACCTAAATTCGTCATTTCATTTTCCATGCACTCCGTTATATATCACGCAGAGGCGCAGAGAGGCAGAGTTTTAAGAGATTACGTCGCTTAATTGGTGTCGTAGTTGTTTTCACCAATTGGGTGAAAGAAATTTCCTGGTCGTTTCTTGTCATATCGTTCTTTTCCTTCTGATTTTTGACTTTTCTCTGCGCTCTCCGCCTCTCTGCGTCTCTGCGTGAGACATTCAACTAACGAGTATAGGTGAAATGTGATAGTTGCCTTCGGCCACCGCGATCCGGTACACGAGTCATGTTTGTCGCGGCATCACGGGAGGTTGCGCTCCCGTGCGACCGCATGGAGAGCCGCCGTCTCGGCGGCGCTTCAACCACCCGCCGGCTACCACCGCATTTTGCAAAGTCCGGTGGTATGGCGGGCGCGCCGCGCACGCCGCCGCCCACGCCGACAAAGCCGGCAATGTGGTTGCACTTCATCTATCGTCGGCATGGCACTCTCCTAATCGCGCTGTCGTTCTGCTGCATGGTCCTAACTACTCCACCACTCCTACTCCACCAATGGGGTCTGCCCCCCCCCAGATGTGATCGCCGGTAGGGCGGTTTCGATGAAACCGCCAGATGCCGTTGCGAGAAAGACAAGGGGACAGACCCTTCACGCAACCTGCCTTGGCGTTGACCGCCCGCCGTGCGACGCGTAGAGGCGCGCGCTTCCGAACGTGCCGACCTTCCGAAGCGTCGGCGAGCCGCGGAACTTCGCGCGCAGCAGCCCCGTCATCTCGCGCACGAACCCCATTCCGCCAACGACAAGCCCGTTCACGAGGCGAAGATCCCTGTCCGGGGCGTTCGCGCGTCGGCACGTGTCGACCGCCATGCCTGACGGCCACAGCAAGAACGGCCTCTCCCGCGACGAAAGCCGACCTCCGCGCCGCCGTTCTGCTGCATAGTCCTAACTACTCCACCACTCCTACTCCACCAATGGGGTCTGACCCTCTCCTCTCTTACGGCAAACGGACGGATTTGCTATAATGTGTTCCATGAAACTCGTCTTCCATAGCTTCGCATGGAACGCGCGGAGGGAGAATGCGCGTGGTGCGCTTGCGCGCCCCCCCCCAAAAAAAGCCTGACGGACGCGCTGTAGGCGGTCTTTGCCCCGCGATACGCGCGATTTCTGCGGCATCCATCGCGGCGGCGCGTCATACATCCAATTTCTGCGATTTGAGGCTAAAAACCACTTGAGAACACCCAACTCCTGAACAAGGAGAACAAGAACAAAGAGAACAAAAACTATGAAGAAACTACTTATAATGACATGCGTGGCGGCGATGTTTGCCGCGACAAGCGCATTCGCGGAAGACGCGTATATCGAATCGGATGGTACGCAGTTTATCAACACGGGCTACTATGTTAGTCCTTCGTCCAAGGTGGAACTAGACTTCGCCTTCGTCGATTTCGCGAACACGAGCACCTATGTAAAAACTCGCGTGTTCGACAATAACCCAACGGCTAGATTCCCGAATCTCGCCTGCACGCTCTACGTGGCAGGAACGGCAGGACAGGATCACTCACAGGCCTTCGCCCTCGGCGACCGCGAAACAGGCGATTCTTTTACTGGCATCTGGGCGTCGTCGGAGTGCGACAATTACGGGAACGCGGCCAAGGGGCAGTTCTGCGACAATGTGCGCCGCACCGCTGTCGTTGACGAAGCGAATCATTACGCGGCGCTTTTAGATGTAAACGGCGCGTACGTCTGGCGAAAGGCGAAACCGAACACCTCGACAATCGGCAATCGCAAATACACCTACACGCACACAGCGCTCCGTCCGCTCGTACTTTTTGGGCGCCCGACCAATGACGCCGGGTCGACGGCAGACTACTGCGCCACGGCCCGCATCTACGGCTTCCGCATCTACGAGAACGGCACCCTTATCCGCAACTACGTGCCCGCGCTCAAGGGCGGCGAAGCCGGCCTCTACGACACCATCGGCGGCGGTTTCCTGCGCAACGGCTATGCGTCGGGCAATCCCCTCGCCCACGGCGGCGACATCCGCATCATTCCCGACGACGGCTACGTCTCCACGTTCGGAAACAATTCGAGTGCCGGCATCGGCGAACTGTATTTCGACACCCGTTATCCGGTGACGAAAAACACCCGCGCGGAACTGGACTACGCCCTGGCGATGAATTATCCAACGTCCGGATATGACGACAACCACAACTGGTATCTCTTCGCAGGGAGCGGATCGTCTGGATATACGCGCTTCAATGCGTATTTCAACAAGGTGGCATCCAAATCGTTCGGCATTAGCGGAGGCGGAATCCACTGGAAGAATCCGTCTCCGAGCATTCCGGCCCCCACCAATCAGGTCAACGTCCGGCATGTAGCATTCGTGGACAACTACAAGGGCGTTGCCGGGATGCTGACGGATGGCTTGACGAATTCCACCTACGCCATCGCCGCACAAGCCGATCTGAATTTCTCGGCCAATACGCTCAAAATCGCAAAGTCGAGCAAGAGCGACGAGTATGGATACGCCCCGCTCAAGATATACGGCTTCAAGATATACGAGGAAGACGCGCTTGTCCGCTCCTACAAGCCATACGTGAAGAACGGCATTCCCGGTCTTCTCGACACCATCGGCACAGGCGGGTTCATTTCCGCCGCCGTCATCACCAACGCCCATAACATCGGCTGCGGCGGAATCATCGACTCCGACATCTATTCCCGAGACACGTATATTATGACCGACGGCACCCAATGCATCGACCTTGGCTACTACGCCAAGTCCGATACGCGATTCGAGCTGGACTGCGCCGTCGTTGAGCCGGACAATGCAGAAGACCAGTACATCTTCGGGACGCACGGCGGCTTCAAGGCGGGCAACTTCCCTTTCTCGATGTATGTGCAGAAGAACAGCACAGGCCTCGGCTGGAACTGCCAGACGAACAAGTCAAACTATTCGACGCTTACGTCAACCCGGATCACGGCGGAACGCCAGAAGTTCATCCTTGACGGCTACCTCAACGAGGTTTCGGTTCTGGCCGCCGATGGAACCACGCTCCACACAGGGACGATTGCCACGGACCATGCGAACGCAAAGTCGCCGTATTCGCTCGGCATCTGCGCCAGCAAGGGCAAGAACGGTGTTACGACCGATCCTATCAAGTTGAAGATCTACAGTGCGCGCATTTACGAGGCGAATGAGCTTAAGCACGAGTTCATACCTTATGAAAAGAATGGTGTCGCAGGTCTTCTCGATACGAAGACCGGAGATTTCAAGACCGCCGCATCCGGCAGCGCCGCCCTCGTTCTTTCCGGCATGGGCGTGGACGGCGCGGAGAAGTGGCTTGTCGAGCCGCAGGGTGCGACCATAAGCAAGTCTCAAGCCGCAACGCTCACCGCTTCTGCTGCCGGTGCGAAGTCGTACAAGTGGACGATGAACGGCGAGCCTGTTGTCGGCGGCGCGGACGGCAATCTGACAGTTGCGTGGACTAAAGGTGGCGAGTCTGACACGTATGCTGTCACGCCCGTCTATTCCGTCTTTGGCAGCGAAGTCGAGGGCGAGCCGATTTCCTGCACGGTTGAAAGCGCACCGCAAGGACTGGTGATAATTGTCAAGTGATCTGGATTTGCAGCAATGCATGTAACGCGGGGCGCGGCAATTGCCGCGCCTTGTTGTTGCGCCTTGCTTGCGGTTCGTAGAACCCAACCGGGGACAAAACCCAACCGGGGACAGGCACTGGTTAGCTAAGGGGGAAGTCTCACGCAGAGGCAGAGAGACAGAGAGCGCATCACTGGGAGCGCAACTGGGGACAGGCACTCTTTCCCGCCCGCTCTCCCAGAGAAATAACTAGTGCCTTTCCCCGCGTTCTCGCATCCGGGCGAGGCGCTAAGGAGGGGGGCTATGTTCTGAAATATGCGCCGAACTTCTACTCGAAATTACAGGCAATGGGGCTGCACAGGCTTCAACGGAGGCGGAAGTGACACGTCACGGGTCCCACACGGAGAGCCGTATGTGGGAAAACTGCACGTACGGTTCGATGAGGGGGCGGGCGTTCCCCACGGGGCGTCCCGCTCTACTCTACACCCTCTCACTCTACTATCCAAATTTTCTCTCAAATAAGGGCTAATTGGCCAAAATTTCGAAGATCCCGCGCTTGCCAACTGAAAGCGCGGTGTGGTATAATTGCATTGTTCGGTTGAGGGGCTGGCAAAGCCGCCGCGATGCCGGACGATAGATTTCCCGCGCGGAAATGGTAGGGCGCGTTGACCCCAACGCGCCGCAACCTCCGCGGTCATGGGATTGCGTCGTGCGAAAGCGTAGGAAACTTCCACACGAAAGACGCATCAAGAGGACACTGCCGTCCGTGCAGTTTCGACTCCTTCGGTGTATCTTTCAAGGTTCATCCTACGCACCTCGCACGATGCATCGGAGGAGGTGTTGTTTTTCCCGCGCCAAATCCGATTACAATGAGGAGGGGAAAGCGGTGCGCCAATCTTTCAACCGAGCCGAGAGCGGCGAGCCGTACAGCAAGGCGCGGTGAAGAATGACGAAGATGCTGCAGAACGAACGCAAATACGACAGGGAGTCTTTCAAAAAGTTTCTTGTTGATAGGCTCGATATGGCGTCAGATTCAGCCAATTGCTATATTAGTTACGTCAACAGCATTAGCAAATTGTTGGACAAGCCGATTTGCCAATTGGTGATAGATGATACTGTGTATGAAAATGAATTTAGGGAAGTTCGCCTTTATGGGAAGCGAAATTGGACGGCAGGGCTGAAGGCGCTTTTTCGTTTTTTTCACGATGGCCGAGAACCAAAGTCAGAGACAAATGAAAAACAGTTGCTTTCTGACAGTGAATTACTATCAATTATCGTGGTTGACGGAGAACACATAAAGGGTGTTGATACGCCAATTTTTCGCTATATGCCGGCAGAACGGTATTATGAGTTGATTGAAGAGCAAACCATTACACTGTCCCATATTTCCAATTGGCAGGATCCGTATGAAGGATTTGTATATAGAGGCGGCATCAATATGGCGCATGAACCATCGGACGCTGCTAGGATATATGAACTATTCAGATTCGTTTACGGTCAGTCTTGGACTTTGGAGAGCAAAGAGTCGGATGTCTTGTGGCGTGCCATGTCAAACGGAAACAGAAAGGAAACAGTCCGTGTCCAGACAACGGTTGGAGCATTGGCTCTCGCCATATTGCGGAATATGGATACTGCGGGGAGACAATTGATACGAATCGGATGTGTAGAATACATTGAGAATTCCGAGTTCAAGGAGAAATTGAAGCTTGCCAATCTTTCTGACAATTCCAATGGCCATAGGAGAGATCACCTTGATTTCCTTTTTTTCAAACGTAAGGAGTTTAGTCTCGAAAAGGAAGTCAGAGTTGCCATGCTGGCAGATGGCTCGCATATTGACAATTCCAAATGCAAGAGGGGAGATCTGCTCAAATTCGAAATTGATCCCAGACAGTTGATAAATGGCGTTCTGACTGACCCTTGCATGGAGCGACGCATCTATGAACAACTTGTGTGCAGGACTATGTGTGCCGCTCCGGAGATAAAACTAAACACAATCCAAAGAAGTACTCTGTTCGACTGGCCGAAACTTATTTGATGCTATCGTGGGATGGCAATAAAACTGTTAAGGACACAATAAACATGCTCTACATTAAGGAGGTAGTATGACACGAAAGCTAATGACTGGTGTTGTGTTGACACTGGCATCAATGTCATGGGGTTCGGAAGTGTTCGACAATTTTGACTATGGCGAAGCGAATGGATTGTATTGGGAGATAAGAATTTCCGGATGGGAAGCCGAAATCACATATGTGCGCGATAATAAATACGCCACGTATTTTACCGGGAGCGATCTTTTTGTGCCGAAAAGCATAGCGGGGCGCACGATTGTAGGTGTTATAGAGATTGCCCAACTGCCAAACATCCCTGGAAACAAATATATTGAAACGGTACGGCTGCCCGACACGATACAATACTTGCAGGCAGGTCTTTTTCGAGGATGCACATCGTTGAGGTCGGTGCGGCTTTCCTCCTCGCTGACCGAAATAGCAGATAGCTTGTTTTGCGGTTGCTCAAGTCTTGAGTCGATGGACATTCCCAAGTCGATAACAACTATCGAAAAATATTCGCTGAGCGGCACGGCGTTTACTTCTGTGGCCATCCCTTCTTCCGTGAAAAGAATAGGGACAGGCGCATTCTCAAACTGCAATAAACTCAAGTCGATTTCCGTGCCGGCGAGTACGGAGATTGGGGACGGCGCATTCAGGTCGTGTTCATCGCTTCAATCATTCAACATTCCTTCTAAAGCAACGAGCATAAGTGCGGGGATGTTGCAGAACTGCACATCTTTGAATGAGATAGAAATCCCCGCTTCTGTTGTTTCCATTGAAGGCTCCGCATTTCAAGGATGCAGCAATTTGGTTGATGTCTCGTTTGGAGCGACTTCTAAGGTTGAGACGATTTCCGTGTCGGCGTTCTCGGACTGCTCCTCGCTAGCAACCATATCGCTGCCCAAGAGTCTTGCCCAGCTTTACCGTGGCGCTTTCGCTGGATGCTCATCTCTGAAGTATGTTTGCCTCGAAGGGGAACTTCCGTCGGTTGAAGACAAATATACAGAAACTTGGGTGGAGTCAGGAGCATTCAGGACAGTAGAATATTGGGAAAAGACGTTGTTCAAGTCGACGCCGGCCGACTTGATTGTGTACGTGCCTGCTGACAGTGCGTCGGCATCTTGGAAGGGGAAGACTTGGCCGTACCCCGACGAGGACGGTCGGCTAGTCATGACATACAAGGATACGGTTGCCGTTACGTTCGACGCAAACGGCGGCGAAACTGCAACTGTAATAAAGGCATATTCTGGGCTTGACCCGTATGGCGAACTCCCGGTGCCAACGCGCCTTGGATATAGCTTTGCCGGATGGTGGACTGAAAAAGAGGGCGGCAATCAGGTGCTTCCTGATACAAGAGCCGGCGATGATGTCACATACTACGCCCATTGGACTTTGGTGGCGACATGCGACATTGACAACGGAGTATTGACTAATGTCAAACTCGGAGAAAACGTTTCCTCGTTCACAATTCCCGACGGCGTGACGAGTATCGGGAGGTCTGCGTTCGCGTACTGCAGAGGGCTTAAGAGCGTGATAATTCCTGACAGCGTAACGAGCATCGGGTATTCTGCGTTCGAAGGGTGCAGCGGACTGACGAGTTTGACAATCCCAGACGGTGTGACGAGCATCGGGGATTATGCGTTTTTATGGTGTAGCAGTCTGACGAGCGTGACAATTCCCGACGGCGTGAGGAGTATCGGGATGTCTGCGTTCAAAGGGTGCAGCGGACTGACGAGTTTGACAATCCCAGACGGTGTGACGAGCATCGGGGCGTCAGCGTTTACTTGGTGTGGAGACTCGCTCTTCGATACTACAACAATCCCTGGCGTCAGACTTTTGGATGGCTGGATTGTTGACTGTGTGTCACCACCTTCCGGACACTTGGATGTGGTTGGGGTTCGCGGCATTGCCAATTCAGTGTTTAGGAACAGTAGTGGGCTTACAAGTGTGATGATAGGCGACGGCGTGACGAGCATTGGGGATTCTGTGTTCAGAGGGTGCGGCGGATTAACGAGCGTTACGATTCCGGACAGCGTAACGAGCATAGGAAATTCTGCGTTCCACGACTGCGCCGGTTTGACGAGCGTGACGATAGGTAATGGTGTGACGAATATCGGCGGCAACGCATTTTGCCATTGCAGCAGGCTTACGAGTGTGACGATTCCAGATGCAGTGACAAGCGTCGGCGGTGCAGCCTTCTACGCTTGCAGTGGACTCACAAGCGTAACGATAGGCGAAGGCGTGACGAGCATCGGGTATTCTGCGTTCAAAGGATGCATTGGTCTTACAAGTGTGATTATCCCGGACGGCGTGACGAGCATCGGGCATTCTGCGTTCGAAGGGTGCAGCGGACTGACGAGCGTGTCGATACCTGCTAGCGTGATGACGATTGGCAAAGATGCGTTTTACGGTTGTAATGGCATTCGTGAAGCAACTGTGCCGGGTTGGCAATGCGGCGTACCGTTTAGAAATGTCACCAGCCTTATTATTTCTGTAGGTACGACAAATATCGAGAGTCGAGCATTTTACGATTGCTGGCGGTTGACGAGTGTGTCAATACCTACCAGCGTTACGACGATTGGCAAAGATGCGTTTTACGGTTGTAATGGCATACGTGAGGCAACAGTGCCGGGTTGGCAATGCGGCGTACCGTTTGGATATGTCACCAATCTCATCATTTCTGTTGGCACGACAAAGATAGAATACGACGTATTCAACCGCTGTGACCGTCTGAAGAGCGTGACGATTCCGGACAGCGTAACGAGCATCGGGGATAAGGCGTTTGAATGGTGCAGCGGGCTTAAGAGCGTGATAATTCCTGACAGCGTAACGAGCATCGGGTATTCTGCGTTCAAAGGGTGCAGCGGACTGACGAGTTTGACAATCCCAGACGGTGTGACGAGCATCGGGGATTATGCGTTTTCCTGGTGTAGCAGTCTGACGAGCGTGACAATTCCCGACGGCGTGACAAGCATTGGGTACGAGGCGTTCTATGGTTGCAGCGGTCTCACAAGTGTGACGCTACCTGCCAGTGTAACGAGTATCGGAGTTTCTGCGTTTATATATTGCGTAAACTTGAGTGAGGTCTATGCCCCGGCGGCGGTGAAGTCGCAGATAGTGGATGCGTTTGGCGGCAGCCAGAACCTTAGGAACGTCAAGGTGTACTGCGGCGATGTGTATGTGAAACTTGCCGTTGACGATGATTGCGTCGGCATGGGCACGGTGTCGGGCAATGGCGCGTATTCGGCGGGCAAGAAGGTGACGCTGAAGGCGACACCCGCGAAGGGGTGTGTGTTTGCGGGGTGGCGGCGCGCTGAGGACAGCGCGCCCTACCAAGATGAATTGTTGTCGAAAGAGGCGTCGTTTGCATATGTCGTGCCGACGAACCACGTGACGATCGTCGCGCGGTTTGCAAAGGGCGATGACGACGCGGCAAGTCTGGTTGTGAATGTGGAGGATGTGACAACGGCGGCGGATGGAACGATTGGGACGCTCGGCGAGGACGGTAAGTATTCGCTCGACCTCAGCACGTTTGTGTCTTCGCTGTCGCAGCCAAAGCTCGCCGTCTCGGGTCTGCCGTCTGGTGTCAAGTACGACGCCAAGACGATGACGGTCAGCGGCAAGGCGACGAAGCCGGGCGTCTATGAAGTGACTGTGAGCGCGACGAACGCGACGGTGAAGAAGCCCGTGACGGCGACGTTCTCGCTCGTGGTGCCGAACCTCACGTGCGACGCTCTGCCAAACCTCATGCCTGAGACGTACGCCTATGGAACCGTCCAGTGCGGCGTCGCGTTCGACCCCGGCCTCGTTGATTGCTCTCCGGAGGACGGCTGGGCCGTGAAGGTCGCGGGATTGCCGGTGGGGCTTAAATACGACGCGAAGACAGGCAAGATAACAGGCGTTCCGACGAAGGCGGGGACGTTCACCGTCACGTTCACGGCGACGAAGGGCAAGGAGAAGGAGGTCGCGACGATTACGCTCACGACCGAGGCGTTGCCGACGTGGGCGGCGGGCACGTTCACGGGCTACGTCAAGGAGAACGGCGGTTCGACCGTCTTCGGCCCTGCGACGATGACGGTCGCGGCGAGCGGCAAGATTAGCGGCAAGTTCACGCTCTCGGGCACGAACTGGACGTTCGCCGCGGCGAGCTACGCGGCGGTCGACGGCGAAGGCTTCATCGTCGACGCCGTGGCGAAGGCCGGGAAGGCGACGATGCCGGTGGAAATGCGACTCTACGGCAGCAGTTCGCCGGATACGGACGGGAAGCCGCTTGTGAACGCGTCCGCCGAAGGCGGGTTCGGCGGCTCCGACGATACGTACATCTACCTTTGGCGCAACATGTGGAAGGACAAGGCGACGTCCGCCGAGACGAAAGCGGTCCTTGCCGGATGGGAAGGCGTCTACACGCTTTCGATGGAAGACGGCGGCTACGCCTCGTTGACAGTCGGCAAGAACGGTGACGTCAAGGTGGCGGGCAAACTCGCGGACGGCACGGCGCTGTCGGCGACGTCGCCTTTCATGTACGACATATGCAAGGATTTCTTCACCGTCTTTGCCCTGTCGCCTTCCGCCTACAAGGGAGGGTTCGTCTATCTGCCGGTCGGGTTCGGCACGGAGCGCGGGCGGCTCGACGGCCTTGGACATGCGCTTGTCTGGTCTAGCCGCAATCCGCAGGCGACGTATGCGTACGGCGAGGGCTTCGAGCGCTGGACCCAGTTCACGGGCGCGTACTACGACAAGGCGAAGAAGCTGAGCGACTACTACGAGGCTTTGCAGTTCGCCACGGAGGCGCCGGTGCTGTACTACACGTTCAAGGAGACGTACCTCGGCGGCAACAACCGCAAGACAACCGAGTCCTACATGGCGGATGCGTATGCGGCCGACACGCTCGGGCAGGAGGGGACGACCGTCTCGGCGGCCGAGAAGGGCTTTGCCGTCGCGAAGGCGACGAAGCCCGTGCAGGACAGGGAGACGAAGGAGTGGTACTACGAGGGCGCGAACGACGGGGCGCTGGCGCTCTCGTTCGCGCAGGCGACCGGCATCTTCAAGGGCTCGTACACGTTCTGGTACGACTACGTGTCCGCCTACGACGGCACCAAGCCGGACGGCAAGCGGGAGACGTATGCGCATGCCTCCAAGAAGGTGAGCTTCGAGGGCATCCTCGTCCAGGGCGAAGAGCCGAAGATGAACGGATTCTACCTCTGGGACGCGACAGGCGTCTACGAAGACGAGAAGACCGGCAAGGAGAAGACCTACAAGTACAAGGAGTCGTTCCCCGTGATGTTGCTATCAGAATGAAGAATGGCAGAAGGATTGGTTTTTGATACAGCCCCGTGAAACTTGTTTTAGCTCCAATAGCAGATTTTACGGACTCGCCCTTCAGGCAGATGTGCTTTGCGGGCGGGGCCGACGCCGCGTTTACCGAGATGGTTTCGGCGGCCGCCCTCAGGCACGGTCACGCCGCAACGCGCCTTCTCCTCGAAAAAGATGACCGCGAGGGCGAGGTCGCATGCCAGATATTCGGCGCGGACGAGCTTGACGTCGCCTGCGCCGCCCGGGAAATCGACGCGCTTGGGCGGAGGTTCTCCGCCCTCGACCTCAACGCCGGATGCCCGAATGGGAGAATAGTCGCCGGCGGCGCGGGCGCCGCGCTCGTGCCGAGGGTAAAAAGGGACACGTACGCCGAGCAAAACT
>DFLH01000049.1 GCA_002373695.1 Verrucomicrobia bacterium UBA3624 | reverse complement strand
ACTTCGACGGCACGATCATCAAGGGGGACGTCTCCGAGGGACTTGTAGAGAGTGGCGTGCAGAAGTTCAGGGGGTTGATCGAAGAAACGATCAAGGCCGGCTTTTCCGCCGTATACCCTGCCGATGGCGGCTGGGAACAATACCGCGACAGGGACTATCCCCGGCTCAATTCGATTGGCCGCTGGCTTGCGTGGCCGTACAACGGACAGATATACGAGGGGTGTGTGGCGAAAGAGATGGATGCGTTCTGCGCACGCATGTTTCGCGATGTCTACCGCAACTGGTACTTCGCCTCGTCCATCCGCATGATGAAAGCCCTTGAGGCTGCCGGCGTCGAGAACCATGTCGTATCGGCCAGCCCGGAAATCTTCGTACGCAATGCCGCCGAGACGCTTGGTCTTCCGCGTACGCGCTGCAACGCCATACGCATCGGGGAAGACGGAGGCCGGTTGACTACCCGCATCGAATATCCAGTCCCCTTCGGCGAAGGCAAGGTGGAGGTGGTTAGGCGACTCGTCCTCGCGCGCCCGAACGGGGTGGCTGTGGCCGGTTTCGGCAACAGCTATTCCACAGACGGCGCGTTCCTGCGCTACATCGTCCTGCAGCGACTTCCCGGAGGCGCAAAAGGTCTGGCCCTGATGATAAACGGCGGCCGTCCGGAACCTGGCTACGAGGGGCTGTTCCGGCTGGTGGAGCAAAACGAGACGCTTGCTGAAGCAAAAAAGCGGACCATGTCAAGCGCCGATCAAGCAGACGGCGACTTGAACTTGAAGAAGAGCGGCCGGTAGACGCCTTCCATCCGCGCCACCTCGGCAAAGGAACCTTTCGCCCTGTCATAGGCGAAGCTTGCCACTCTCCAGTCCTCCTTCAAGCCAACAAGACAGAATTTGCCGCCAGGCATGAATTCGAAGTCGCGAGGATAGGCGCCGCCGACCTTGGCGTTGTTCAGGAACTCCATGTCGCCAGTGACGGGATCGATGTCGAACACGGTAATCGAATCGTAGCCAGAACGGCTTATGTCCCGGTTGGAGCAGAAAAGCTGCGTACCGTCCTCGGAAAGCTTGACTGCCGCCGCCTTGCACGCCTTCATCGCTTCATCTCCAAGAAGCGGACGCGTGGCGACATGCTCGAAGCCCAGGCCCGTGTAGCGGAAGCTGGCCACGAGATTCCCCAACTCAAAGACTACGAAAGCCAGCTTGCCGTTCGGATGGAACACTATGTGCCGAGGACCCGCGCCTGGCGCGAAGCGGCGAGTGTCGATGGATGCCGATACGACCTCCTTCATGCCTGAGGCGCGATTGGCAAAGTCGTATGCCTTTATCTGGTCGAGGGTCAAGTCCACGACCATCTGGAACCTGCCGTCGGGCGTCACTATCGAACAGTGCGCGTGCGCCTTGTCCTGACGCGGCTTGTTTGGCCCGTCGCCGACGTGCTGCACCTGGCAGAGCGGATTGATTTCACCTGCCGCACCAGCAAAAGACGGATCAATGGAACCATCGGGGCGGAGATTCGCATAGCCTGCCGTACCGCACGAATATTCGGCGTATACGAGCGCCTTCTCCGACGGATCCAACGCCACGTAGCATGGCGTAGTCCAACCGGTGGGAATCTCGTTGATGAACTCAAGCCTGTCGCCTTTTACGGAAAATGCCGCCAGTCCGCCATCGCGTCCACGCGGACCGAACGTGTTTCGGCCAACTACCGTATAGAGACGCGTACAATCGCAGTTGAGCGCCATGTACGTTGGATTTTCCAGCGTGTCCACCACGCCGAGCGTGCGGAAATCTCCCGTAGACGAATCGGACTCCAATATGTGAATGCCCTCTTTTCGGGTTGCATCGGTGTAGCTGCCAACGTATGTGATGTATTTCATCCTTCTTCTCCTTCGCCCAATTATACCACATCAGGCCCTCGTTGCCCTGCATTCCCGAGATATGCCTGTTCCAGGGACAATCCGGACCGTACGGCTATCACGTCCGTCTGGGCAAGAAGCGCAGGAAGCAGCTTGCGGTTGACAGCCGCCACTCCTCCTGCCGACTCGTCAAAGGTACAGGCAAGGGTCCCCGCATCTGCATTCCATGCGAACGTCGCGCCTGGCACGACCGCCGACAGCGCCTCCATGTCCGCCGGCCTGGCGGCAAGCGTGAAGGCCACACGTGTGACGGAACGGGTAATGGACTCCAGCATTGCCGTTTTCGCCACGCGCCCTTTTTCAACGAACGCCACGTGGGTACAAAGAGCCTCTATATCGTGCAGGTTGTGCGACGATATCGCTATCGTCTGCCGTCCGCGTCGTGCGCGGATGAACTGCCGCATTCTGTCGGCCTCGGCAGGATCGAGCCCATTTAGAGGCTCGTCAAGAAGCACCACCTCTGGCGAACCTATGAAGCATTGCGCCAGCCTTACGCGCATGCGCATGCCATGCGAAAGCGACCTTATGGAATTGTCGGCACGGTCCAGCAGATTCACGGCATGCAGCATGTCACGCGCAGATTTGCGCGCAGCCTCTACCGGCAACCCCTGCATGCGGGCGTAGCGGTACAGCAGATCGCCAGGTCGAGCTTCAAGAGGAAGAGCCGAATCCTGCGGCAGGATTGCGAAACTGCCGGAATGGACGGCAGCATCGAACGGGCCGCGCCCAAGGATATCCACGGAGCCGGACGAGAGGCGGAGAAAACCGGCCACGGCCATCATCCATGTCGTCTTGCCTGCGCCATTCGCCCCCACAAGCCCCATTACCGCTCCGCGCGGCACGGTCAGCGAAAAACCGTCAAGCGCGCGACGTCGGCCATAGCGCTTCACGAGATCCCTCGTCGCAATCGCGACTCCGATCATGCGTCCCTCCGGGCGAACACCAGATGCCCGAACATGAGGTATGTCAATCCGAGCACGAGCAGATGCACTCCACCGGCGAATAGCGGCGCGACGCTCTGCCGCCAGAGCGACAGCAATGCCGAAGACGGCACTAGCGCGTCGAAATGGTCCAGCCAAGGGCATCCGAAACTCCTGGCCCACAGCTTCAGCAGCCCAGGCCACACCGTGAAGATGGCCAAAGCGACCAGACCTATTGCGGTTGCGCGACTTCCGGAACGGGTGAGATGCGAGACGCCGAGAGCCAGTCCCAGCCAGGCCAGCGCGTACAGCCAGGCGCGCAACCCCCAGCCGAACATCGCCGGCAACAGTTCGAAAGTCCCCACGCCGTACAACTTGCACACCACTACCAGCCAAGCGCCTAACGCGCTGGAAGCAAGTGCGAGCGCCACCATCGCCACCTGCCCGAGATACTTGCCTAGCGTCCACTCCATACGCGTCACGCGTACGAGCGCGTAGCGCACGGCACCCGACTTCAAATCGTCGGAAACGCGGTTTCCCGCCACCAGCACGGCCAAAAGAGGTGCGCAGAGGAACGCGAACCAGGCATATATCAGCTCGGCGGGATGGCGTCCCTCTATGTCGTTGTACACGAGATCGTTCCTCAAACCAGACCGAACCATGCCCTGGAACGCAGGCGACTTCCATAGCGTCACCGATACGACGCCCGTTTTCTCGGATTCGGGCAGCATCAGCATCTTCGACAGTTCGTTCTCCATCTTTCCCAGGATGTTGATGGTTCCCGTCATGCAGAACACGGCCGAAAGAAGGTAAAGGACCAGAATGACAAGGGCGCGGCGGCTGCGCACGGCTCCGGCACATTCGGCCAGCATCACCTGTCCAATGCGGAAGAGACTCCTCATTTCGTGTTCCCTCCCTGTTGCATATGAAAGTTCTCCAGCTTGTCCTGCACGTCTATAAGCGGTTCTGCCACGCCAGGATCTATGAATTCGAACACCTGCATGTCCGATATGTCTGCACGCCTGTCCGCCGGCACGCACGCCCCTAGCTTGTCATATGTCTCCGCCATGATGCTCGTGGCGTCGCCCATCATCTTCATGCCCAGTTCTGGAGTCATCTTGTCCTGCTGCGCAAGCAGAGCGGACATGGCCAGCATCGTGTCGTACAGCTGTTCGTTCATGTTGTCGAGCACGGAATCGAACTTGTCCGCCGCATCGGCGTCCAGCCCCAACTTCTCGTGCCACTTGGCGCGCGCCAGCTCCACGCGCGTGCTCCACACCGACTGCGCCTCTTCTATACGAGCGCGCAGGTCTTTGGGCGCAAGGCGCTCCTGCTTTTCCGGCGGCTGGCCGGTCGCTGCCGCAGACACCGCAGATGGCCGGTTGGTGACGGCGGCTGCGATCTTGCTGGGAGGCCTGTTCGTCGCCCCGGCGAACAACGGCTTCGCAGCAGCCTGCTTCCGGTGCGGACGCACGGCCGCGGGATGGATGTTCGCCAGGCGCGCGAACGTCTGGAACCCGTTGGCGGACACTGCTCGCGAAGTCCCCCATTTCGCCTCCTGCTCCGCTTTTCGACGCATACCGTCCAGCGACGCCCGCAATTCTTCGCGTGGCCCCCACGCACCGACGATCAAGCCCGCCAGGCAGGCCACGGGCATCCATACAAAAGTTTTCATGACGCCGGCCATTATAGCATACTTTCCCGTTGCGGGGCGCATCCGCGAATCGTGCAGCAGCCACAAAACGCAGCGCGCAACCTGCCATCCAGTACGGCCCCGATGCGCCCCGGCGCAAGATATGGTATACTAACGCCACCAAGGAGAAGACGAACTTTGATGAACACCATTCTTATCGGGTCGCAGTGGGGCGACGAAGGCAAGGGGAAGATCATCGACGTGTTGACCGACAGGGCCGACATCGTCGTTCGCTATCAGGGCGGATCGAACGCCGGACACACCGTCATCGCCGATGGCAGGAAGCGTGTGCTTCGGCTCGTCCCAAGCGGCATCCTGCATCCTGCAAAGACGTGCGTGATCGGCAACGGCGTCGTGATGAACCCGCTCGACCTGATAGGCGAGATAGAGGAGCTGCGCGCGTCCGGCGTGGAGCCGAAGGGGCGGCTCTTCATCTCCACGCGAACCCAGATGGTGATGCTCTACCACCGCGCGCTCGACAAGGCCGAGGAGGCTGCACGCCCCGCCGGCAAGAAGATCGGCACCACCGGCCGCGGCATCGGCCCGGCATACGCCGCCAAGGTCGGCCGCTCCGGACTCCGCTGCGGAGACATGCTGCAGGACGACTTCCTCGATCGCGTGCGCGAGCAGGTGGCCGAGACGAACGAGCGACTGCGCGAGCTGCGCGCCAAGGACGAGGACCTCGCCATCCCGGGCTGCACCGTCAAAGGCGGACAGCTTGACGCAGACGAGATCGTCGCCACCTACGCCGCCGCGAAGGAGCGCCTCGCGCCATACGTCATCGACACGGTCGCATACCTCCACGAGGCCAAGGCCGCCGGGAAGTCAATCCTTCTCGAGGGCGCGCAGGGCACGATGCTGGACATCGACTTCGGCACCTATCCCTTCGTGACTTCCTCCAACCCGACTGCCGGCGGCGCGTGCATCGGCTCTGGCCTCTCGCCGCGCGACATCGGCTGCGTCGTTGGAGTCGTCAAGGCATACACCACCCGCGTAGGCGAGGGGCCGTTTCCGACAGAACTGTACAATGCCGTAGACATGCAGGACCCCGACGGCAAGACGATGGCCGAGCGCGGACACGAGTTCGGCGCCGTCACGAAGCGCCCCCGCCGCACCGGCTGGTACGATGCAGTCGTTGCAAGATATTCCCAGCAGATCAATGGCGTGGACTACTGGGCGCTCACAAAGCTAGACGTGCTGGACACGCTCCCGAAGATCAAGATATGCGTCGCGTACGAGCTGGACGGCAAGCGCATCGAGACGATGCCCTCCACCGCCCGCGAGCTTGCCCGCGTGAAGCCGATCTACGAAGAGATGGACGGCTGGATGTGCGAAACGTCCAACATAACGCGCATCGAGGATCTCCCCCCAAAGGCGCGCGCCTATGTGGACAGGCTTGTGGAACTTTCTGGCGCCAAGCTCGGAATCCTTTCCATCGGTCCTGCACGCGAATCCACATTGCGTCTCGCCCTCTAGCCGACGCTGGCGCATAGGTTCGTCAAGCGAGATTCAGGGCATCCACGTCGAATGCGAGACGCATGTCCTTGGGTATGGGACGAGCCTCTTCGAGCCATTTGACAGCAGCGACGATATCCTTCGTGGCCGGAGCGCGGACGACTATCTGGTACCTGAACCAGCCCTCCGCCTTCGCCAGAGGCGCTTCAGCCGCTTCAGATACGCGGAAAAGTCCCGCCGAACCTGTCCTGCTGTTGTATTTATCCGCCCAATCTGCCAGCGATTTCGCGTAGAGTTCCGCCCATGTCCTCACCTGCTTTTCGTCGGTTGCGCGAAATACCAGCGTCGCCATGCGGCAATATGGAGGCAGGTACGCATTGCGCCGGTCGGCCAGTTCCATGGCTGCAAAGGCGGCAAATCCCTTGTCCGAGGCGGCCGCCGCGATAGCCGGCGCTTCCGGGGCAAACGTCTGGATGTATACTTCGCCGGGTTTCTCGGCGCGGCCGGCGCGGCCGCTTACCTGGGCCAGCAGCTGGTACGTACGTTCGCTGGCCCGCGGATCGGGCCGGTGCAGCGAGACGTCCGCGTTCAGAACGCCAACGAGCGTGACGTTCGGGAAGTCCAGCCCCTTGGCGATCATCTGCGTCCCAAGCAGAACGTCCGCCTTGCCTGCGCGAAACACCGAGAGGATGTCGTCGTGGGAGAATTTGCGTGCTGTGGAATCTGCATCCATGCGCAAGATGCGGGCCTGAGGGAAACAACGTTGCAAAGCCGCCTCCGCGCGTTGCGTTCCAATGCCGGTGTAGCTGAAATCCGTCCCTTTGCAATCCGGGCAAGCCGACGGTACATGCCTCCATCCGCCGCACACGTGGCAGCGCAGGCAATGGTCGGCGCGATGATAGGTGTAGGGGACGGAACAGTCCGGACATTCCGCCACCCATCCGCAGGCCGCGCATTCGACAATCCGCGAATAGCCACGCCTGTTGAGAAAGAGAATGGTCTGTTCGCCACGTTCAAGACGGTCGTGGATCGCATCAAGAAGAAGCGACGAATATATCGGCAGATGGCCTGTCTTCGCCATCTCGTCCTCCATGTTCACGAGCCTGACCGTAGGCAGCGCGCGCCCGGCCACGCGCGCCGGAACGGATGCAAGCGCGTACTTTCCAGATTTGGCGTTCAGCCACGACTCGAGCGATGGCGTGGCCGATCCCAGGACGACGCGGGCCCCTTCCATGCGAGCCCTTACCACAGCGACGTCACGCGCATGGTAACGCGGCGTCTCATCCTGCTTGTAGGATGGATCGTGCTCTTCGTCTACCACGATAAGGCCGAGATTTGCGACCGGCGCGAAAACGGCGCTCCGCGGCCCGACCACGACACGTGCCGCACCGGTACGGATCCTGTGCCATTCGTCATACCGTTCCCCATCCGACAGCGCGGAATGCAGAACTGCCACGCGATCGCCGAAACGTCCGGCAAACCGGCGGACGGTCTGCGGCGTCAACGCGATTTCAGGAACGAGAACTATCGCCCCTTTCCCCTCGTCAAGCATTCTGGCTATAGCCTGCAGATATATCTCCGTCTTCCCGCTGCCTGTCACGCCATGCAGCAGGACGGGGCGAGACAGGACTGCCGAGGCTGGAGACTGGAGACTGCCTGGCTCTTTGAGCATGCCGTCAAGTATGATGGACAGTGCGGAGGCCTGGAGATCGTTCAACTGCAACGGCCGTGTTGGCAGGACGTTGCGCCCCGCAAGCGGATCGCGACGCGCTACACGCGGTGCGATGGAGAGAAAACCCTTCTCCGCAAGACATCGCAACGTCGCCGGCGTAGTCTTGAACTCCCGCACGAGCTGCTGCATCCAGCCGCCGCCGACGCGATGGATTTCCGCCAGCAGCTTTTGCTGATACGTGGTGAGCGGATGCGACGATCCGGCAGGATGGCCGCCGCAACGATCCACAGGCTCCACATACAGCAGCTCCTTCGCCTTTGCGCCAGGCTTCAGCACCGCCGCAGGCAAGGCCGCGCGAAGAACCGTCTCTATCGGGGAATGCGTGTAGATGGCGATCCAGCGCACGAGCCGCAGAAGCTCCGGCGAGAAGAAAGGCGCCTCGTCCTCTATGGACAAGACCGGCTTCGTACGGAAATCCGGCGTCTCCTGCGTCAGGGCGAGCGCGAATCCACGCGCTACGCGTCCGTGAAACGGAACACGGAGAAGCTGGCCTACGCGCAGCTTCTCCGTGATTTCAACCGGCACCGAATATGTGAACAGCCGGTCGAGCGCCAAATCGATGGCTACAGAAACGTACAACGTATCAGTTCGCACCCGTCTTGAGGTATTCGAGCGTCACGCCGTCAGGCACCGTGAAACCCTGCTTGTTGTACACAAGATAGAGCTTGTTGTACTTCGCCTTGATGACCTGCGCGGCGCCGCCCTTGCGGACGAGCACGAACGCCTTGTTCGAGAACGGGGTGTCGGACTCGCCGCCATTGGCCTTGCCAACGCCGACTTCCGTGTTCTCCGTGCCGGTGAACGAACCCGATGTCGGCAACGCTGACAGCTGGGCGTTGCGCGTGACGAGGACCGGGATGATATCCTCCATTTCGTCCGTGACGCCCTTCAGCACGCTCCACGCGACATACTTGCCGTTGAGCGACTTAGTGCCGGAGAACGACGGCACGCCCGAACCGGACAGCACGCCGATATCCACGCCGGACACGTATGGAGACCAGTCCTTGTCGCCGTACTTCTTGATGTTGAAAAGCTCCTCAAAGTACTTGGCCGAGTCGCCGAAGTCCATGCCTGCGATATCTTCCGCATCGTCGGACTTGTTGTTGGAGTCCTTCGGCCACACCGACGTGAGGCCCGCCGCCTCGCGCTCCGTGTTCGCCTGCGTTATGCCAACGAAGAGGTTGCGCCCCTTCATGGACATGGCGGACGTGTTGGCGCTCAACATGGCCGACGAGATGGCAGGGAAGAGCGCGCCCATCAGAATACCGAGAATACCGATGACAACGAGCAGTTCGACGAGTGTAAATCCATTTGCTTTCTTGTTCATGTTTGTATCTCCTTTGGAAGGTTGACGCCCATATTATCTCACAACTTGACCGTATGCGCAAGTACCATTTGCTTGTATCTGATTTCACACCGTAAAACAGGATTTCCGTATGCGTCAGTACATATTGCGGCTGAGCATACGCCCAGCCGCAACAATTGGAAGCCTCAATGTCCTGCCTGCACTACTTGCAGCAGCAAGGGGTCTTGTTCTCTATGAGTTCAACACCCTTGAGCTTTGCAGGATATCCCGTAGCCTCGCAGCGGACCGTTCCAAAGACGACATAGTCCTCTTTCTTGATCTTGTACCGCGAGCCAACGATGGAATCGCAGCTTCCCTGCTCGCACGCATTGGCATACGCACCGTTCATTGCGAGCTGGGCCGGTGTCTTGCCGAACAGACCAACCTTTCCAATAGGAGCCCTGTCAGCGATGTGGGTGGCGGAAGCACCCCACTTGATCTGGAACCAGCCAAGATTTATGTAGCTTATGGCCTCGGTCCCGGTAACGGGAGCCGTACCAACTTCGTACTTCTCATGCACTATGTCCTTTACAACCGTAGGCTGGAGACACGCATCGCCACCATCGTTTTTAACATTGGTGATGCATCCGCACGCCGCAGCCGCAATTGCCGCCGCCATTATCAGTTTCTTCATTTCTTTTTCCTTTTTCCCTGATTTTACAAGGCCCTTCAGCCAGGGTTCAGAAGAGCCTTCACCGCGAACCGTTCACGGTAAATTGTAGCAACGTATGCGAAAACCTGTATATTGGTCCGCCTTGCCGGAGGAACGCGCCGCGCATCGACAGCGATCCAAACTCTCGTTGCAAGCGCCTCCCCTGACTACATGCGCAAACGAATCCGGATTGGCAAGCGGATCGATGGACAGTGAATTCACGTTCGTAAATATGCCATAACCGTCCGCACACCACTCACGGGCATTGCCGTGCATATCGCAGATTCCCCACATGTTGGAATGGTCTTTGTAATACCCTGCGGCTTCGAGGAATCCACCAACGGCTTCCACATTGGCCATATTACGATTGATTGTCTTACCTGTGGCAAGCCGCCCAAGGGAATACGTCGTCTGGGTTCCGGCACGGCAAGCATACTCCCACTCCGCTTCCGTCGGAAGCCCGGCATCCAGAGCTTTGGGCAGTCGATGGCAGAACTCCTCGCATTGGTCGTGCGACACAAATGTCACGGGTTTTTCTCCGGAATTAAACGAATTGACCATTCCTTGAAGCCATCCACCGTCCGCCTCCGATTGTTTTTCAGGCAGTCTGCCCATCACGGCCTGCCACTGATCCCCTGTAACCTCATATTTACCAATCCAAAAACCTTTCGTCAACCGCACGCCATGGCGACTCTCGACACCCTCGCTGCCATCTCGCCCCATCTCGCCAGCTGGACTCCCCATCATGAACCAACCTGGCGGACACCACACCAGCACCAGCATTTTGCCCCCCGGAAGAAATATCGACTTCTCCATTCCAGGCTGATGCTTGTTGGTTCTGTCGTCTAGGATGAAACCTTCTACTTCGAGTTTGCGCAAGAACTCCGTTTCTTTTTTGCGCTCCTCCTCTTTCGCTTTGCTCTCAGCCTCTATACGATCCGCTTCTTTCTCTACCCGTTCTGCTTCCTCTTTCGCCTTGCGTTCCG
>DFLH01000081.1:14615-19530 GCA_002373695.1 Verrucomicrobia bacterium UBA3624 | reverse complement strand
GTAGCGAGAGTCTTGATAATCTGTGGTTTTCCGACAACAGCCCTCTCGAGGCCGCGGAATACAGGTTCATCGAAGAATTTAGTGGTAACTCCCGTTTCGGTTTTTAACCACGGAACACACAGAAGCCCGCGTTTGCGGGACACTGAAGACAGCGTGAACGAGACCTTCGGGCAGCTCGCTGACATTCGTCCATCCTCAATGTGGCAGGATTGTCGACATTCGCCGCCGAATCTTGTAGTCTTCTGGCAGTCGAATGTATGGCGGCTGATGTTTCGCAGACTTCTCTTCCATAGCCGCTTTCAGTGTCGCCGAAGGCGTTTCAGGGTATTCTGTGGTTAAAGATTCCACACAGCCATGTCGTGAACGACGACGTTGAAGTCGGCTTCGGCAACGAGATGCCGCTGTGGCTGTTCGGTTTTCTGTACTGAAGCCGACGGAATCGCGCGGGGCTCCTGCGCAACGTCCTTTGCAAATGAACTGCGTGGTCGCGGCATCAGGCCCTCGCGGGAGATGCAAGTTTTGGCGGCAGAATATGCAATTTCCTTATTTCGTCTTCTTTGCTATACTATGGGTAAGCTACACCCAGGGGAGCAGTTATGAAACATCTGAAAGTTGCTGAAATCATGGGGAGGGGGCGTAAATGCGCTCTTAGCGCGTTGATGCTTCTCGCGATACTTGCGCCGAGCGCACAGGCAGGGCTTCTTTACGAACCGTCCAACTACGCCGCGCGAGGCAATCTGCTCCTGCAGCTCGACGGCATACGCAACACGGGTCTCTTGAAGGCGCACGACAATGCGGCGACCACATGGTTCAACCTCGTCGACCCGCGAACAAGCGCGACGCTGAACCAGTACAAGACCAATACGGGCAACAGCGCCTGGCGGGACAACGCCTATTATCTTGACGGCGACAAGTACTGGCAGACCATTGCGGAGCTTGGCGGCAGTTCCACTACAACAATAGAGGTGTTCGGCGACCTCAGCCTTGAATCGATGGAAGCCTACGCAAACTACATCTCCCGCGCAAATACTGCCGACCACGGAATATGGATTAAAAAAGGCGAAAACACGCTTTGGTGGAAAGCCAATGTAGAAGGTTTGACATTGAGTGCGCGCCCCAGCATCCCGAATTGGGACGGGAAGGGCTTTTCCGCCGTGCTGGACACGAAACAAGCCGTTCTGTACACCGGCGGCGTTGCCGGCACGCCGCAGACGCGTACGGATTCCAAGAGCCTTCCGGGGTGCAAATACAATATCGGCTGCGCCTATTCCACCACATACTATCCCACCAAGGGAACTTTTTATTCGGTGCGCATCTACAATCGCGCGCTGACGGCGGCGGAGGTGAAGCAGAACTACGATCTCGACCAGATCCGCTTCGTCACCGGCATGCCCGTCACGAACGTCGTCGTGGCAACTGCCGTCGCCGGGCTCGAGGGCAATGAAGGAACCGGCGTATATGCGTACGACGAGGAGGGCTACACCTTCACCGCGCCCCGCAAGGCGACAAAGGACGGCGCCGACTACGTTTGCACCGGCTATACGCTTGAAACGTGGAACGGCACCGGCTGGAGCGCGCCTGTCTCCTTCAATGCCACGAGCTACACGGCGACAGATACGACCGCAAAGGTGCGCCTCGTCTGGCAGTGGCAGTATGCAAGCGGCTCGAAATCTTCCGAGCTGGATCCGCTTTTCGACAATTACGAGACAGACGGCCTTGTTTTGCATCTCGACGGCATCCGCAACGCCGGCAAGAACTCTCCGCACGATTATTCCGCCAAGCAGTGGGTCGACCTTGTGGACGGCAAAGTGGCAACAATCGCACGCGATGAAGGCGACGCGAGCGAATGGCTTGACGACGGCTACTACTTCGACGCCCGCAGTTTCGCCCAGTTCTCCAGTCAGCTCGCAAGCCTTGGCCAGCAGGTGACGGTGCAGGTTGTGTGCGAAGCGGATACCAACGTTCTTTACGCCTCCAAAATCGCCCAGACCACGCGCATCAATTGGCCGCATCTTGTCGGTTGCAACAACAACGATGCGATGAATTTGTATTACGATTTGAACAATGGAACTCCCAATCATCAGATGACGTTCAAATGCGCCACCACGGATGGCGGCAATCTCTATCTTAATAAAGGAACGTGGGAAGGACGTTATGTGACGGTGGCGCGCGATGGTTTGACAAAATATATCACCCAAACCGCCGCGTTGACGGGGGCCAAGTCGAACACCGGCAAAAAAGGCGATAATATTCCCGCTGCAACCGTCTATGTGGGCAGTGCCGGCAACTCGGTGGAGTTGCGCAGCGCACGGTGGTTCAAGGGCACGATCAAGTCAATCAGGATCTACAACAGGGTGCTGAGCGATGCCGAGCTTGCGCAGAACCGCGCCATCGACGATGCGCGCTTCTTCGGCATCGGCGCACCAGACGCGAATGTCGTCGTGGCTTCGTCCGTGCGCGGTGTTTCGGGCGATACGCCGGACGGCGGGTACATGCTTCCGTCGGGCGGCTACACCTTCACTGCTCCGGCGAGCGTGACCGTTGGCGAAGATACGTATTCCTGCGCGGGCTATACGCTTGAAACGTGGGATGACGAGACCGGCGCGTGGGGCGAGGCCGTTCTGCACAGCGGCGAAACGTCCTGTGCGCTGACTGACATGTCGGCCAAGGTCCGCCTTACATGGAAGTGGAACCACACGGCAGGACCGGGCTACGACCTTGCGTTCAACGATTACGTCACGGACGGCCTCGTCGTCCATCTCGACGGCATCCGCAACACAGGCGCGCAGGCCGTTCACGACAGCGCGGCGACGACATGGGCCGACCTCGCCAATGATGGCGACTACGCGAAGTTCATAGGCGTTGATTCTTCCTGTGGATGGACGGCCGACGGCTACCGTTTCGACGGGCGGACGACCAACCCTGCGTATGCCGTCATGAACACGACACGCACAATAGGAAACAAGTTTACGGTGCAGGCGGTCGTCAACTTCAGCCGCAGCACGTCGCAGTGCATTGTCACGGCCTGGCCTGCGCTCTTTGGCACAAAGGCCGCGTCGGGAGATCCCTTCGCTATGTACTACAACCAGAATAACAATGACACGCCTGGTGTGCAGTTCAAGGTTGCGAACACGCATACGCGCGAACCCAGCCTCAAGGGATGGGACGGCGAGTATATGACAGGATGGTCGGATGGTGTCAATGCCGCGCTCTTCCAGACGGCTGCACAGGATGGCGTCACAAGGGCTTTCAACAAGTCCATTGGCACGCAGACCATCACCTTTGCCAGCGGCAACGGCGATGGCGGCTCTAGTGCGATGGGCTATAATCTGCGCCGGTTCCACGGAACCTACAAGTCGGCGCGTATCTACAACCGCGCGCTTACGAACGCGGAGCTCGAGCAGAACCGCGCGGTGGACGAGGTTCGCTTCTTCGGGCGCGCCCCGGCGGCCGCCGGAAACCTTGTAGTCGCATCTACAGTCGAAGGGCTTGGCGGCGACTTGCCTTGCGGCGCCTACCGTCCGGCGCCGGGCTACACGTTCACGGCGCAGACGGAAGCTGTTCTCGACGGCGTTCCATACGAACTTGCAGGTTACACGCTGGAAACATGGAACGGCTCGGCGTGGGCGGATGCCACGACCGTTCAGCGCGGCGACGCTCCCGTCGCCGTTGTCCCCGACGTCTCCACCGCCTCCAAGCGCCTTACATGGAACTGGGTCGTCAAGAGCCGCCTCACGAAGATCAAGGATTACGACGTCGGCGACTATGTGCAGGATGGGCTCTATCTTAACTTCGACGGCATTCGCAATGCAGGCGCGACGGCGGACCACGACTTGAACGCGACGGAGTGGGTGAACCTCGGCACGGGCGGCGCAAGCCTGAACGCGACTTTCGATTCCGCCACGGGCTCCAACTCCGGCGGATGGGCCAAAGACGGCTACAACTTCGTCAACGGCGGCAAGTTCGCAACGCTCGGCGCGAATCCTGACTTTGACGGCCAATGCTATCTGACGATTCAAGTCGTCTGCGACGATTACAACAAGCAAACTGCCTATCCGACGATATTTGGCTCTACCAACGACTATTGCAATATCTACGCGGGGATGTTTACCGATGGGAGGCAAGCCCGTTTCAAAGTGCACAACGCGGGAGCCGTGTATGTGCCAAATTGGGGAGAGCAATATGTTAATGCCATCTATCATGCTGGTGCATACACCGTGTTTGAAACTACATCGCCAACGTTGAACAATTGGACGGGGAAATGGCGTGGTGAATGGACAATATTCAAGGATCGTCCGTTCTATATCGGCGGCGTGTATTTCCCCGACGACGCCACGAAGACGAACGAGCGCCGCTTCAACGGCAAAATCCAGGCTGTACGCGTCTATACTCGTATGCTCCTGCCTGATGAACTGGAACACAACCGCATGGTTGACGAGGCGCGCTTCAAGGGCAATCTGCCGGAGTGGAACGTGACGATTGATACGAAGTACGGCCATGGCGTGGGCGAGACGCTGACCGAGGACGTCGGCAACTACAAGGTCGAGGGAACCTACACCTTCTCGGCGACGCTGGTCAAGGACTCGAAGGATGTTCTCAAGGACGTCGCGGGCTACTACACCGAAGAACTTGATGCGCGCGGCAACTGGACGAACAAGACCTGGCACGACGGCAGGGAATTCATATATACGGAAGGCGCCAAGGTGCGCGTTACGTGGGGGCCGAAGCGGAAGGGCATGACGCTCGTCATCAGGTAGCGGCGCAAGAAAGCCGGGGCAAGGGCGGGTCGCTTGTGCCGTACGTGAGGCGGTCGGTGTACGAATAAAGCGTCTTGTCGCCGATTGTCGCCGTCACGGCCAGGGATTCTAGACCGCTCGCGTTGCTCGCTCTGCTAGACCGCGTCCTTGCGGACGCT
>DFLH01000081.1:0-14524 GCA_002373695.1 Verrucomicrobia bacterium UBA3624 | reverse complement strand
TAATCTAGAATATCTAGACAAGCGAGCGCAGCGAGCGATCTAGAACAGCGAGCGCAGCGAGCGGTCTAGAATCTCCAGAATTGCCCCGCATTGCGGCGCGGCGTTCGGCGCTGCCGCCAACTCGCGCAACCGGATCGTCCTCGGCCGCGATGCGGCGCGCCGTGCGGGAAATGCAAGTTTGGCGGAAGGATATGCAATTTCCTTATTTGGTCGGCTGTGGTATACTATGGGCGTAAAAATCAAAAAAGAGAGGTTTTTATGACTATCAGAGATGTTGTCAAGTCCATGTTCATGTCGGGTTCGGCATGCGCCATCGGCGTGTTTGCGGCGAGCGTCGCGCTGGCGTCAGTCGCCTTCGCCGAAGACGCGTATGTCGCGTCTACAGGCGCGCAGGCGATCAACACAGGCTATCGCGTCAACTCCAAGACGAAGATTGAGATAGATTTCAAGATTGATGCACTCAACAAGTCGACGGAAGTCTTCGGTGCGTCAGGTTCAGACGGCACGACGTGCTGCCTTTGGATAAACGGCAACGGCAATCTTGAGCCGAACTTCGGTGGATGGTGCGGCGGCATCGAAGGCCCGGCCAAGGCGGAGCGCCGCACGGTCGTCTTCGATTTGCCCGGCAAGTCAGTGAAGATATATGCGCATGGCGGCACCACGCCGCTCAACACGAAAGGTTCCGACAAGGTTTTCGACAAGGGCGCGGCGGACAGGCCGCTCGCGCTCTTCGCCAACTGCAAGGACGCCAACGGTTCTGCTGTGGAGAACTTCGGCACGTGCCGGATTTATTTCTTCAAAGTCTGGGAGGGGACGGACCTCGTTCACAACTGGCAGCCTGCCATGAAAGGCGGCGAAGTCGGTTTCGTGGACAAGGTGGACGGCTCGTTCATCAGCGAGCATCGCCTTGGCGCGACGCCGCTTACGATCGGTGGCGATTACGAGACGCTTGACGAAGACCCCTACATCGAAAGCGACGGCACGACCGTCGTCAACACCAGCGTCTTCCCGGATACCGACCTGCGCATGGAGCTTGACTACGCCCTTACGACGACGGAACAAAATGACACCCGCATTACGGGCAATAACTTGGGTAATGGGCAGACCATAGAGATGTATGTCAGCAAAGATGGAACGCAAATGAATTTCTGCATCGGCAAGGGCTGGGTCGGCGGAACAAGTATGGGCGGCCTCGATACGCGGCGCCACACCTTTGTCGCGGACATTCCGAAGGGTAAGGCGCACATGATTTCCGGCATTACGACGGTAGGTTCGTGGGATCTCAAAACTACTGCGCCCATCGATGCGAAGGGCACCGTTCCGATCGCTCTCTTCGGGCGCATCGACAAGGCGAATGGCGCGAGCGACTGGGCGGGCGGCCGCGCCAAGGCCCGCATTTACGGAGTCAAATTCTACAAGGGTACAACGCTTGTCCGAAATCTCGTGCCGTGCGTGAAGGGCGATGCCGCCGGTTTCCGCGATACGGTGGACGGCTCGTTCCACACGGGCGAATTCAATGTGTCCGGGCTTTCCGCCGGCGGTAATGTCGAGCGCATCCCCGACGACGGTTACATTGAACTCGCCGGCAACGACCAGACGAAAGCAGATGCCTTCAAGGGCGGCCACTATTTCGACACGGGCTACAAGCCCGGCCCGGATACCCGCCTCGAATTCGACTACGCCTTCGCCGCAAATCGTGAACCGGGCGCTAATGGCGACTGGTACCCGATTGTTGCAAACACGTCCGGGAACGGATCTATGTTTGCGCTTTACGAAACCGCCTCTACATTTGGCGTCGGTCTTGGTACAAAAGAAGCGGGCGGACTTTGGACGGATACTGGTCTTCCGGCGCAGACAAACGCCTGCCTCGTCAGGAGGACGATTATTCTCGATTCGCCGAACAAGGCCGTGACACTCCTTACGGCGGGATTCGCGAACTACGCGAACACAAACGACATCTTCAAGGTCGCCGACAACATGGGATCGACGCTCAAACTCGGCTCAACGGCGGGCGCCGGCGGCGGATTCACGCCGCTTCGCGTCTATGGGCTCAAGATCTACGAGGCCGGGGAGCTTAAGTACGATTATAAGCCGGAAGTGCGCAATGGCGCTCCTGTTCTCGTTTCCGGCTCATCCGTCCTGAAGGTTACATGGAATGCGGCCCTTGGCAGGGCCGGAATGCCGAAGGCGGGCGGCGACATTACGGTCTCCTCGGCGCGCGACAAGGATGCTTATGTGCTCCTCACCGGTTCGCAGTCGCTTGATACGGGCTATAAAGCAAACGGCAAGTCCAAGTTCGTATTCGACTTCTCTTTCGCCAATGGCTACAACAGGAATGCCGCCAATACGGCTGGTGAACAGCAGTTCGTATTAGAGACGGGCGGTGGATTGTGCGGACGCATCTACACGAACGGCGATAAAGGAACGGGCTCCAACTACGCGTGGAGCTACAGCAAGAACGGAAACTGGACATCCACAGGCGTGACGGTGGACCACCAGCGTCGCCTGTTCACGATAGACGCCGCGAATAATCAGGTTCGCATGACGCCGAATGCTTCGGACGGCACATATAACGGCGACTCGCAAATGGCCTCAAACGACAAGAACTACACCTGCACGAAAACGGCAAAGATAGGCTCGAATGTCGCCGGGACGGGCAACTTCGCCAAGATCCGCCTCTACCGACTCACGATTTACGACAACGGCGAGAAGGTGCGCGAATACGTGCCGGCCGTCGTGGGCGGCGTTGCGGGGCTTCGCGATCTTGTCCATCCCGAGAGCGCGCTGCTGACGGCGGAGGGCCTCAAGGTTTCCGGACGGGGGCACAACGGCGCGGAGGAGTGGGCTGTCATGCCGCAGAACGTGAACCTGACGAGGAGCAAGGGTTCGACAACGCTCAAGGCGGTTGCCATCGGTGCGCAGAGCTACAAGTGGACGAAGAACGGCGAGGCTCTGAAGGGTGGCGAGAACGGAGAAATCACCATCTCGTGGGAGCGGCGCCGTGCGACCGACAACTTGACCGATGTCTATACCGTCACGCCGGTCTACGACGTCTTCGGCGTAGTGTCCGAGGGCACGCCAGTCCAGATTTCCGTGACGAACGCACCGCTTGGCATGAGGGTCATTCTGCGCTGACGTTGCCTCTGACAGAACAGATGTGATATAATTCAAGGACATCTGGTTAAGGGGGCAAGTGATGGCAGATATGGTTTCACGAAGGAGTTTCATCGGCGGATCGCTGGCGGCGGCGGGCGCGGCGCTTCTGCCGCGCTTCGCCGGGAGTGCCGCAGTTCCGTCCGACACGTTCCCCCGATGGCGGGCGGGCGAACTTGAACTGCATTTCATCCATACGGGGTGCGGGGAAAACTGCTTCTACATTCTCCCCGACGGCACGACCATCCTGAACGACACGGGGGATTTCTACCGGCCGAAGTATGTCGGTGAAATACCGCTTCTGCCGTCCGCCGAAAGATTGGGCGGCGAATGGGTAGCCCGCTATATTTCGCGCGTCTGGCCGGAGAAGACGATCGACTACCTGATCTTCAGCCACTGGCACACCGATCATATCGGCTCGATGGATCTCGGCCAGAAGCCGTCGCCCAAGGCGGGCTGGCGCTTTCGCGATTTCGGCGACGGCTTGAGGGCGAACGGCTTCCGGTGCGTGGCGCGGGAGTTTTCCTTCCGGCGCTATCTCGACCATCAATATCCGGCGTGGGGCGCGTACAAGTCCCACGACAGAATGTCGCTCGAGCTTGTCAAGCGCTGGCTGCAAGCCGAGAAGCCGAAGGGACTTGCCGTCGAGCCTTTCCGCGTCGGCGCGCTCGACCAGATCGCGCTCCTGCACGCTCCGGAAAAGTACAAAGGCGTGTTTTCGATCCGCAACCTCTGCGCGAACGGCGTTGCCTGGGACGGAGCGGAAGGGCGGTGCGATTTCGCCGCAGAGCATGCGGCGACGGCGAAAGACGGCAGGGTCAACCAGAACACGCTCTCTTCCGCTTTTGTCATTCGCTACGGCCGGTTCGCCTATTACGCCGGCGGCGATGTCAGCGGATGGCTGAAACGCGCCGACGGCACGAATGTGGATTACGAGGCGGAGATCGGGAAGCTCGCCGGGCCGGTGACGGTGTGCAAGATGAACCATCACGGCTGCCCGGACGCAATGGACGAAGGTTTCGTCCGCGCCGTCCGTGCAAAGGCGTATGTGGCGTGCGTCTGGGATCCGTGGCAGCTGTCGTCCGGGGAAACGCTCGCGCGTCTGACCTCGCGCGAGATCCACGAAGGGCGCGACCCGGTCGTAGTCCCGACGCTGCTGACGGCGAAGAACGCCGAAAAGTTCGCCGGGCAGCCGTTTGTCAAGAATATTCCGGCGGAGACGCGGCACGGCGTGCATGTGGCCGTCAAGGTCGCGCCCGGCGGCGGTGAATGCACGCTCTATCTCATCGACGCGCGCGACGAGTCGATGCGTGTCGTGCGCAGGATCGGATTGCCGGCATGACCTGGAAAGCGCTGCGCACCGCGCCGCTCGCGAAGCTGGTTCTGGCGATGGCCGTCGGGGCGCTCGTCGGTGCCTGCGCGCCCGCGTGCGTCATCCGCGCGCTCAATTCGTTCGGCGGGACGTTCGCGCAGTTCGTCAAGTTCATCGTCCCGCTCATCATCGTCGGGCTTGTCACGCCGGCGATCGCCGAGGCCGGACGAAGCGCAGGGCGCATGCTGCTCGCGACCATCGCGCTCGCCTACGCCTCGACGATTCTGGCCGGTGCGTTCGGGTTCTGCCTCGCCGATGCCGTTCTGCCGCACCTCGTCTCCGGCTCGCTCGCCGCGTCCGGGGCGGTGCAGTCCTTTCCCGCCTTCTTCACGCTCCGGATTCCGCCGGTCGTGGACGTCGTGACGGCGATGGCGGTCGCGTTCGTCTTCGGTCTGGCGATGGCGTCTGTCGACTGCCCCGCCCTGGCGCGCGCGTTCGGCGAGATCCGGCGCGTCGTGTCCGTCGCGATCGCGAAGACGGTCGTGCCGCTGCTGCCGCTCTACATCCTGACGGTTGTCGCGGATCTCACGGCGCGCGGCGCGCTTGCGCAGATGTGCGGTCCGGCGCTCAGGATCGTCTTGACGGCGCTCGCCGCGACGTGGCTGGTGCTGCTGATGCAGTATGGTCTGGCCGGGGCGATCGCGCGGAAAAATCCGTTCAGGGCCCTCTGGACGATGCTCCCCGCCTATTTCACGGGGCTCGGCTGCTGCTCCTCGGCGGCGACGATTCCGGTGACGCTCCGGCAGGTGAAGGCGAACGGCGTGGGCGACGAGACGGCGAATCTTGTCGTGCCGCTCTGTGCGAACATCCATCTGGCGGGGAGCCTGGTGAAGATCACGGTGTTCAGCGCCGGGTTCCTCCTGCTGTCCGGCGGCGCGCTCCGCGCGGGCCCGTTCGCGGAGTACGTTCTTCTCCTGAGCGTCCTCGCCGTCGCCGCGCCGGGCGTTCCCGGCGGGATGGTGCTCACCGCCGCGCCGATCGCGGAGTCCGTGCTGGGCCTTGCGCCCGAAACGTATGCGCTGCTGATGGCCGCGTATCTGTCGATCGACGGTGTCGGCACGGCGTGCAACCTCACGGGCGACGGCGCGATCGCGCTCATCGCGGACAGGTTCTACCGGAAGAGCGGCAGACAGGCAGGGAGGGCGGCATGATGACACGAAAGAGTTTCCTTTGCGGTGCGGCGGCGTTCGCGGCGGTGCGTCCGTGGCGGGTGTTCGCCGCGACGGGCGCGGCGCGGCCGATCACGCTGGACATCGCGGGCGCGACGCCGGATCTGCGCTTCGGCGTCGTGAGCGACGTTCATGTGCGGGAGGCGGCGGGGCTGTACGGGACGGAGGCCCTCGTCAAGGCGTTCACATGGTTCCGCGACCAGGGCGCGGACGGCATCGTGATCGCCGGCGACATGGCCGACCACGGACTCGTCTCGCAGCTTCAGTGCGTGGCCGACGCCTGGAACCGCGTGTTCCCGGACGGCAGGGGGCTGGGCGGACGTCCCGTCGAGAAGCTGTTCATCTACGGCAACCACGACATCGAGGGCTTCAGGTATTCCAAGCTGACGCCGCCGCCGGACGCGCTCATCGCGACGGATCGCGCCGCGGCGTGGGAGCGCGCGTTCGGCGAACCGTATGCGCCGATCTGGAAGAAGACGGTCAGGGGCTACACCTTCATCGGCGCGCACTGGGACGGATGGAAGGGCGTGCCGTCCATCGAGCCGTACCTGAAGGAGCACGCCGCCGACCTGCGCGGCGACCGGCCGTTCTTCTACATCCAGCATCCGCATCCGAAGGGGACGTGCCACGGCGACTGGGCGTGGGGACAGGACGACGGCTTCGCGACGCGGGCGTTGTCGCCGTTTCCGAACGCCATCGCGTTCTCCGGCCACTCCCACCATCCGCTCGTCGACGAGCGCGCGATCTGGCAGGGCGCGTTCACGTCCATCGGCACCGCGTCGCTCCGGTACATCGACCCGGTCTACGGGCGCGAGAACGCGGGCCCGTCCGCGCTGGACGACCTGCGGCAGATGGCGCTCGTGGACCGCTTCAGCGGCAAGGAGGGGCTGCTCGTCTCGGTCTATTCCGGTCGCGTCGTCGTGCGGCGGCGTGACATCGTCAACGACGGCGACCTCGGCCCGGACTGGGTGATTCCGCTGCCGGCGACGGAACCGAAGCCGTTCGACTTTGCCGCGCGCGGCGCCTCCGCCGTGCCGCCCGAATTCCCGGCGGACGCGAAGGTCGTCGTCAGGGGCCCCTTCGACGGAAAGGACAGGAAAGGGCGTGCGGTCCGGCAGATCGAGGTGTCGTTCCCGGCGGCGACGGCCGGGGACGGACGGCCGCGCGCCTACGACTACGAGGTCGCGGCGGAAGTCGAGGAAAGCGGCGCGCGGCGGATCGCCCGGTCGAAGCGCGTGTATTCGCCGACGTACTTTCTGACGCCGGAACGCGACACGGGGATGGCAGGCTGCGTCTTTTCGCTGGACGAGCTCGGCACGCGGAAGGCGAAGTGGCTGAATCCGAAGGTGCGCTTTCGCGTCCGCGCCGCCGAATCGTTCGGCAACCCGGGCCGCGCGCTCGCGTCGGATCCCGTCGCGCTTTAGCGGGCGCGGAGTGTGATGCGGCGCGTCGTGCGGAAAATGCAACTTTATGCGGTTGAATATGCAATTCCCGCATCCGCACGACTTTGGTATACTGTGCGTGCACTGATCAAAAGAGAGGAGTTCAGGAGAAAATGTCTTTGCGCGTCAACGTGTTGTCTGTCCTTGTCGCGATGATGGCCGTCGGTCTGCCGTCGGCCAATGCCGCGCTGAAGGTCACAAAGATTTCAGAGGTTTACCGGCCTTCCTCCGCTGTCGCCGAGCAGATCAGCGGTGTGACGTGGGCAGGGGGAAGTCTCTACTATGCTGTTGACGACAACGACGATAAGCTCTATCCGCTGACGCTCGACATCAATGGGGCCGGCGAGCTTGCGAAGACGAACATCACGATCGGGACCGGCGTGCCGGTTCAGGGCGCGAGCGATATGGAGGGGTGCGCCTGGGATCCCGCGTCCCGCCTGCTCTGGATTTCGGACGAGACCGGCCCGACGATTCGGAAAATCGATCCCGCGACGGGCGAGCCTCTCGGTTTGGTTGCAGTGCCGGCCGTTCACAGGCAGTATTACGGCAACTTCAGTTTCGAGGCGCTGACGATCTCCGGCGACGGCTTGACCATGTGGACGGCCAACGAGGAGGCGCTGAAGGTCGACGGCGAGAAATCGTCCAAGACGGAGGGCTCGCTCGTTCGTCTGACGCGGTTTTCCCGGAAGACGGTATCGGACAAGTGGGAGTCGGCCGGGCAGTGGGCGTACCTGACCCAGCCCGTCGGAAGCGATCCGTGGGTCCACAACAACGACACGAAGACGCGCAGCGGCGTGGCCGGAATGGTCGCGCTTCCGGACGGACGGCTGCTGGTTCTCGAACGGAATCTCTGGGGGGACAACGGCTGGGACGCGACATTCTACACGCGCATCTATCTTGTCGACGGGACGTCGGAGTCCGGCGGCAAGGCGACAGACGTCTCCGGCATGGCCTCTCTCAAGGATGCCGAGTATGAAAAAGTAAAGAAGACGGCGCTGTTCAACAAGGAAGTCGGATGGGTCAATTACGAAGGCATTTGCCTTGGCCCTCGGCTGGACGATGGATCGCTCATTCTGGTACTCGTATCCGATGCCGGGAACTGCGCGGCTAAGATCATGACGATGAAGCTTGAAGGGCTCGGGGATATTTGCAATGTCGATGTCGCGGTGCGGGACGCGGACGGGATGCGGCAGATCGGCGGTCCCTACAGGTACATGGCCGGGGGGGCGGCAGCGTTCGCTCTGGACGGGGTCGCGTACGGTTCGAACTACGTCGTCAACGAGGATGTCGTCACCAATACGACGTGGCGCGCCGGTTCGGCAGCCGGTGACGGCACGCACGCGAAGTTCTCCGTGGCCGAAGACAGTGTCTTGACGTGGGACGTGTCGGATGTCGCCGTCGCCGCCACGCCCATCGACGACGCGGAGAGCTTCGAGGCCTATGCGACGGGCGCGCAGACCGCCTATGGCGAGGTCGGCGGCTGGACGGGCGCGGGCGAAATCGTCGCGGCGGATTACGCGCCGCCGGATCCGCCCGGCTTCCCGATGCCGAAGGATCCGCACACGAAGGTGCTGGAGGTGGACGATCTCGCCGTGCGCCGTTTCGCCTGCACGACGAACGGCAACGACCGCCTCGACCTGATGGTCGCCATCGTCCGGCGCGCCGAAGACGAGGATCCGCTGGAGCTGAAGAAAGGCGACAAGGTCGTCATCATCTGCGACACGGACGGCCGGCTCAAGCTGCGCTGCCGCGACGCGGAGGGCGCGGACGTCTGGGCGACGCTGTCGGACGTCGTCTACAAGAACGGCGACTGGGTGAGGCTGTCGGTTTCGCTCGACTCCACAACGAAGCCCGGCGAGACGTACGCGCTCGTGCGCATCAACGGCGCGGCCTGCTTCACAGACTGCGGCGTGCGCTCCCCGCTTGATGCGACGGCGGGCGGCGCCTGGCACAGGACGCTGGAGACGAGCGCGGACGGCAGGATCGCGGCGCTCGAACTGCGCGGCGCGGTCAAGGTGGACGACGTCATCAAGACGACCGAAGCGTTCGACATGGAACTCTCCGCCGCGACGACGCACATCGACGGCGTGCCGGTCGCCTGGCTGCGGAAGGCCGGACGCGGGCTCAACCCCGAAGCGCCGATGACGGGCGCGAACCTGCGAAAGCTCGGCTATCTGCTGGGCGACATGTTCGACGCCGGACTCGACCCGGCCGTGGACGAGCCGTTCGCGGTCACGGGCATCCGCGTCCGGGACGACGGCCGGCTGGAGCTTGCGTTCAACGGCGTGCGTACCGACCTCGACGAAGCGGCCCGCGACGCCCTCTATCCCGTCTACAGGATGGAGACCATCGGCGGAACGGAGTCGCCTGTCGCAGGCACGACGAAGATCGTCGTGGACGGCGGCGTGACGCGCACCGTCTGGACGAGCGACGAGCCGATCGACGAAACGCAGGGCTTCTACCGCGTGAAGGTCACGGCGCGGTGAAGATTGGAATTCGCGGGGACAGACCCCGGTCATTCGTGGGGACAGACCCCGGTTGAAAAGGCGATCGTGAGCCGGAAAGGAGCTTGAATGAGGAAAAACATAAATGTTGATTGGGGTCAGGACCGGACCTTGACGCGGCGGAGTTTCCTCCTCGGCATCGCGACGGGTGCGGCGGCGGCGGTCGCTCCGGCGGCGGTCGCGCGGTCCGTTGAGCGGTTGCGGCACGACCCGGACCTGACGGTGCTGCTCGCGGACATCCATATCAACGGAAAGAAGGACGGCGAGCACTACCAGCCGGGCGAGCTCCGCAAGACGATTGAGGAAATCCTGACGCTCGATCCGCTTCCGGCGCGCGTGGTGTTCTTCGGCGATCTGGCGCGGTCGAACGGCTGCGTGGCGGATTACACGCTGGCGCGGCAGTGCCTGCAGCCGCTCGTCGACGCCGGGATCGCCCTGCACCTCGGCATGGGCAATCATGACGCGCACAATCCGTTTTTCGAGGTGTTTCCCGAATACGGGCGGTTGACGCGCGTGCCCGGCGAGGTCGTTTTCACCGTCGATGCGGGCGCGGTCGATTTCATCATGCTGGACATCCTCGGCGGCGACCGGAAGACGGATGGCTCGTGCCTCTCCAGGGCGCAGCAGGACTGGCTCGCCGAGGCGCTGCCCCGGTGGAAGAAGCCGGTGTTCGTCTGTTCGCACTACGCGACGTGGTGCATTGACGTCGGCGGGCGGAAGCTGAGCGAGCTGCTGGTCGAATCGCCCATGGTGGCCGGCTACATCCATGGCCACGACCACCGCTGGCGCAAGGATTTCGTGCACCTGAACTGGAAGAGCCCGCGCATCGTCAAAACGCTCTGCCTGCCCTCGACCGGGCACTGGGGCGACATCGGCTGGGCGCTCCTGCGCACGCGCGGCGGTCAGGCCCGGGTGTCGCTGCGCCAGCGCGACTTCTGGTTCCCGATCAAGGATTCGCCGGAGCCCGGCGCCGACCTTGAGCTGTGGCGGCTCAACACGCTGGAGAACAAGGGGGCGACCTGCACATTCACCTTGCCGACGGCCTGACGCTCAAGCGGCGCGGTGATTCCGGTTCAGCCGCGCGTTGCACACCGGCGCGACCACCCTGCGCCTGGCCGCATTCCCGGACATAACTTCGATTTCCGGTCCTTGATTTTTTTTCTTGTTAATCCAGTTCGATGAGAGCGAACGAGTCGCTCATCATTCGCAGAGTGGCCGAGCCGTCGGCTCCCACCTCGAGAGGCGTTTCGGTATACGTGCGCACGGCATCGGTCACATGGAACCGCGCGAGCGCGAACGATTTCCCCGGGACGCGCAAGACCGCAAGGCCGGTGTCGGTGACGTCGTTCGACGGCGCATAGCGCACGACAAGGACCGCGAGCGAGCCGTTGGCGCCTTCCGCCGCGACGGCACGGAATTGTCCGTCCGGTCTTGTCTTGAGCGAATCGTCGAACACTACGCCTGTCGCGGCGTCGGTTTTAGCGCCGCGTCCTTCCTTGACGCTGCACGCGACGAGCGTTCCGCGCGCCGCCAGCTTCGACCACGCATAGAACGGATAGTATCCTTTTTTCGGCCAGAGGGTGGCGGAGTCGAACATGCCGTTCATGGCGGCGCCGACGCGCGCGTCGTAGTACATGAGCATATCGACAGGCGCGTTCTGGCAATCCACCATCGCGGCGGCGAAGTTCCCGCGCTCGCCGCCTGGCTCTCGCGCCTGCCGCTCCCCTGCGGCGTTCTGGCCTACAACGACAGCAGGGCGCAGTGCGTAATCGACGCCTGCCACCTCGCCGGGCTCGACATCCCCGAGCAGATACAGATAATAGGCGTCGACAACGACGAAATGATCTGCGAGAACACTTCGCCGACGCTTACGAGCATACAGCCAGACTTCGAGGGCGGCGGCTATTTAGCCGCGCAGCTTCTTGATGAAATGCTTGCAAAAGGCCTGCCGAAAAAGCCGGTGATGCGCACGTATGGAATCAAGACTCTCGTTGAGCGTGCGTCCACCCAGGACGTCAAAGGCGGTGCGCGTCTTACGACCCGGGCCATGGAGTTCATGCGTCTCAATTTCGTGCGCTCGATAGACGTGCGGGACGTCGCCGCGGCGCTGAACGTTTCGCGCCGAACGCTGGAAAAGCGCTTCGCCCAGGTGCGCGGCGAAGGTGTTGCGCACGCGCTCAGGCGATTGCGCCTCGACAATGCCTGCCGCCTTGTCTGCGAAACCGCCAAAACCATTCCGGAAATCGCCTGCGAGTGCGGCTTCGTCTCGTCCAAGCATTTGATGACGCTTTTCAAGCGCACATACGGCATGCCGATGGGCGAATGGCGCAAGATCCATTCAAAAAATTGAAAAAAACCTCGCGCACCCCTCAACACGTCAACTTGATCTCCCGGACGACGCGCATTTCTTCATCGCGCGCATCTAGCAAATAAATCGTACATTCTTCGCCGCCCGGCGGGACTTTCACGGCGACGTGGACGCTGTTGCGGCATCCTTGGCACTCGCCTTGATCATGCTGCCGCTACGGGGAATAGGATACACGATTTTCTCCAGGATTGATGCGGTTGCGGCACGAATGGAATTATGATACAATATGGGCTGTTCCGTATCGAAAATGCAGTGATATCGGAGAATATGAACAAAAGACGCGACCGTACCGTGCTGGCGTTCCGCGCCTCGGAGGCAGTCAACAGCCGGCGGCACTTCGAAGGCGTGTTCCGCTATGCCCGCGAGCACGGCTGGAACGTCCATGCGTTCGAGTATGGAGGCCGTCAGGGCGATCCGCTAGAATGGAAGGATCCCGAAAGCGGACTGAGGACCGGGCTGAAGGAACTGCTCGACTTCTGGCGTCCCGAAGGGTGCGTGGTGGATTGCGGCGCGGTGGAGCGGCCATTGCCTCCGGAGGCGTTCGGGCGAATCCCCGTCGTCTTTCTCGATCTTTACGGGGACGGCGGCCATTCTGCGGCGGCCGCAATCTCCAGCGACGACAAGGGCATAGCCTCCGTCGCCGCGTGCGAACTCCTGAAGCTCGGCTTGTCCGACTGCGCGTTCGTCCCGCCGATGCGCGACTATCCGTGGAGCGAGGCCCGCCGGAAGGAGTTCGTGCGCCTCGTGCGCATGAACAGGCGAACGGCGCACGTGTTCGACTGCGGCGGCGCTCCGAACATCCAAGTCGCGGACTGGCGCGAAAGGCTGGGTCGGTGGCTCGCGACGCTTCCAAAGCCGTGCGGGGTCTTCGCGGCGTGCGACCTCGTTGGCGCGGCCGTCCTCGACCTTTGCAGGGCGGGTTGCATCGACGTCCCGACGGAAATCGCCGTGGTGGGCGTGGACGACGACCAGCAGATATGCGAGAATACGGTGCCGACGTTGACGAGCATCCGGCAGGACTACGAGGAAGGCGGCTATCTGGTGTGCGGGATGCTTGACAAGATGATGGCGAAATCGATGCCGCGCCCGCAGAGACTGCATTACGGGATCGCGGCCGTGATTCGACGGGCTTCGTCGTGCAGCTGCGGCGACAGGCGCGTGTTGAAGGCCATCGAGCATATCCGCCTGCACGCCTGCGAGCGCATCAGCCTTGACGACATCGCCCGCGAAATGGGATGCTCGCGGCGGCTTGCAACGCGGCTTTTCAGACAGCATCAGCGGCAGTCGATACTGGACGGCATCCACGAAGAGCGGATTAAGCGGGTCAAGATGTTTCTTGCCAATCCTCGTCACGACATGAAATCCCTGCCGGATTTATGCGGATACAAGTCTCTCGTGGACTTGCGTCGCGTATTCAAGGCCAGAACCGGCGAGACGATAGGCGAGTTCATGCGGCGCACCATCTGTTTGTTGCTGGTCTTGGTTGGCATCAGCGGTTTCGCCGCCGCGGATTTCTATCGTGTGGAGAAGGGGTCGGATGACTGGACGGTTCTCGATTCATCTGGACGCGCCGAACTGCTTCTGGGTGTCGATCAGGTCAAGTGGGACGGCATGCCGTGTGAACGGATGGGGTGGCGCAGGCCTTATGAAGAGCACAATGCCGCGCATTATGCGTCGCGCAGAGAGTGGGAGGATGAAACGCTCGCGCGGCTCAAGTCGTGGGGGTTCAACATGCTTGGCGCGTGCTGCGACGATTCGTTGCGCCACCGTGGACTCGCTCACTCCATATTCCTCAACATGAGCGAAGGGTTCTGCACAGGCGACGAAGACCGCTGGATATCAGAGTACAAAGGCGTGCCGAACACCGCCATGCCTAACGTGTTCCATCCAGATTACGCCGCGTACTGCGACGCGGCCGCCCGCGAAATGTGCGAGGCCAGCCGCAATGACGTCGATCTGCTCGGCTATTACATCGACAACGAACTTGTATGGCAGGGGAAGCGAGGCGCCCCAAAAGAAACAGGGTTCTTCGACACCGTGCGCGGAAAGGGAGAAGGCCATTCCGCCAGGCGAAAGCTCATGGAGTTTCTGCGGGAGCGCGGCATTGACGGCTGGGTGTCGTTCGACGCTCTGCCGTTTGCGCGGCAAAAGGAACTCAAGGCGGCGTTTCTCGATTTCGCCGCAGAGCGCTATTTCAGAGTCACGACAGAGGCGATTCGCCGCCATGATCCGAACCATCTCATTCTTGGCTGCCGCTTCGCCGGACTCGACGGCGCACCGGTTGCGCTGTGGAAGGCGGCCGGACGATTCTGCGACGTGATTACGTTCAACTGCTATCCATGGGCCGATATCGACAGGAACGTCGTTCTTGACGCAAAAGGCGGCGTGTCTCTTGTTTCAAGGCTCGCCGACGTATATGCTCTTACAGGCAAACCGCTGCTCGTGACAGAATGGAGTTTCCCCGCGCTAGATACGGGGCGGCCCTGTCTGAACGGGGCCGGACAGCGGTTCAAGAC
>DFLH01000025.1 GCA_002373695.1 Verrucomicrobia bacterium UBA3624 | reverse complement strand
ACGCAGAGATCGCAAAGGGGGAGGGACAGAAGGAAGTCATTTTCTGCTGCTTCTCGGAGCGGGGGAGCGGGATGCGTCGGTGTATAAGCGGCTTCTGAATATGGTATAATATTGCCGTCAACAGGAGGTTCAGGCATGTCGGAAAGGTCGAAGGTTGCAGAGTTCGTATCGTTCTGTATAGAGATGTTCGCCAAGGCCAAAAAGCTTTCGGGTGATAAGGTCGCCGCAGTCTTTCAGGCTTGCGGGGCAATCGACTATCTTGACTCCGGTTATGATGTCCTTCACACGCAGGGCGAACGTTGGCTTGTTTCTGACCTTGACGAGTTTCTGAGGATAAGGGGTGTGTCCGCATGAGATTGTTTCATGGTTCGTTGGAGCGCGTCGAGGTTCCGCGCATAATGCCTCGTGAACTCTACCGTCCTTACTGAGAAAGCTTTACAGGGATTGCATTATTTGACGACGGTGGAGGTGTCGCGATGAAACTAAAGGAAACATTTTCACAAGAAGACATTAGGATGATACTCCCGTCGAAGATTGCATTAGTGGTGGATATTCTTTCAAAGCGCACTGGTGAAGACCCTGTTAAGATTATGACGGATTTCTATCGTTCGAAGACATACCTAATGCTTCAAGACGAATCAACGAAGTACTGGTGGTTTGGCCCTGCTGAACTTTGCGAACTCTACGAGCAAGAAGTCTCCCAGAGAGTGGTCTCATGACCACCTTCCTCTCAAACCGAGACATCTACACCTCTGTCGTCTGCGGGATTGTGTTGTAGGCGAAGGAGCGGTTATGGATTGCGACATTCGCCTGTCGCCGAAGGCGATCAGGTTGACCGACGAGCGCGATGCGCCCGCCGCGAAACGGTCGGGTTGGGTGAGGACGAAGCCCGAACTGCGGAATAGCCGCAAGGCCCCGCGCGAGGAGCTTTCGCAAAGCGAAAGTCGCAAGAGCCCGAGCGGACTCGGCGATGAATTATGCAGATCCGCCCGACGACGATAATACGGCAATACGGCATTGCGGTTATACGGCGGTTTTGCTATAATCTCTACCATGAAAGCAACCATGCAGATACCAGATGAGATGTACCGCGAAGTCAAGGCGAAAAGCGCACTTGAGGGACGATCCGTTCGTTCCGTGACGGTCATGCTCTACGCGAATTGGCTGCGAGGCCTTGTGCCAGACGCGGAAAGTGTTCCGGAGGCGTCAACGAAAAAGCCGCGTGACGGACAGCGTCCGAATCTTGCATGTTTTGGCGTAGGGCGGCGCTTCGTGCGCAAGAACGCGAACGGGCCGCACGACATGACATCGATACGCGAAAGCATAGCCGCCGGAAGGAAGATGGCATGACGCACGGACTAGATACATCGGTAATCGTGCGCATCATATCGGGTTTGCCGGAAGGGGCGGCCGAGAAAGTCGGCCAGCGTATTGCGGCTGATATTGCCAACGGCGAGGTTTTCACCGTCTCCGCACTAGTGCTTTCGGAGGCGTATTTCGCGCTCCAGCACCACTATGCGTTCACAAAAGAGGAAGCGTTACAGTCCCTGATTGCCTTTTCTCGTACCGACGGAATCAAAATACCCGATTCGCTTAAGGTTATTTTGCAATCTGCGAATCTCGCCAAGTCAAATCCGGGATTCATCGATCGAATGATCGTAAGCGAGTACGCTAGTTTGGGGAGCGATACATATTCCTGCGAAAGGTCGTTCCGCCGACTTGCCGGAACAGTGGTCATTTGAACGGCATCCTCACAGACGATCCGGCACTTGTCGAACCGCTTGTCGAGCAATTCGATTCCGTCTGGCGCGGCGACTTCTGCCGCGATTGCGGCCGCCGCGACTTCTGCGGCGACCCGGCGGTGTAGATCATCAGGATTGAACATCATGCGAATATGCGCGAGTACAGTGCCGCAGATCGCGGAATACGCCCGGAGCGGACGGGTGGTCGTATTCGACACGGAGACGACCGGTCGCTCGCGTTGGGACGAAATCTGCCAGATTGCCGCGGCTGAGTATGTAGGCGGCATGCGCACGCGCACGTTCAGCGTGTACGTGTGCCCCACGTGCGAGATGAACCCGTGGGCGGAAGGGGTGCATGGGCTGTCGCTGGATTTCCTCTCGGAGCATGGTCTTGCGCCGGAAGAGGCGATGCGCCAGTTCTTCGAGTTTCTGGGAAGCGACGCGCTCCTCGTGGCGCACAACAGCAGGTTCGACATGCGGATGCTCAGCCAGGAGTGCAGGAAGTTTGACATCAGCTTCGCGCCGGACGGAATCGAGACGTGCGATACAGTCGCGCTCGCCCGTTACCTGCGCCCGGGACTGGGCAGCTACTCGCTCGCAAACCTGATAGATGCGCTCGACATCGACGGCACCAACAGCCACGACGCCCTTGACGACACCCTCGCCTGCGCCGGTCTGTTCTTCAAGTTGCTGGAAGGAACGAATTGATCGAAACGCCATGGTGTCGTTTGCGGGAAACAAACACAGGGGTAATGTAAAATGATCAAGATAGTACAAGGCGATATCCCTGCTAGGGCATCCGCTTCGCGGACAACCTGCGGTTGGGGGATACCCGTCGCGGACGCAGATGGATGTGATCTTCTGTTGTTTCTCGGCGCATGACGCGGCGATTTATCAGCAACTCTTTCGTTCACTTAATGTTGATGGAGAGGCAAAACACATCTATTTCCGCTGGAACCGAGACATGGAGCTATAAACCTATAAACAATCGGCAATCTTCCGGAGCGGATCGCGTTCGAGAACCGCAACTAATCAGAATCACAGATACACCAGAGCCTTTGCGATCCCAAACTTTGACGAAGCGAGCAACGGGGACGATTCGCAGAACGACTTTGGGCAGCGGCGGCACCAGTACTGTTGCACGGAGAACCTGAAGAACGTCAGCAACATCCTGTTAATAAAAACCAAAACCTATACCTGGCAATCAAGACGGCGGATGATGCGCATCGACTCGTCGTGCGCCTCCAGCAGGTAGATTCGATAGGAGAGGCCGCCCGGCAGAACCTTCACAACTACGTGCGCCGGCCCAGTCGTGACGATGTTTTTCATGAAATCGCGTCCTCGGTAACGATTCGCCTGGCATTGCGGCATCAGGTTGGGAAGGATAAAGGGAGCGTAGCCTGGGTGAAGCTCGCGTGATGCCATGCGCGAGAGCGTCGACTCGTGAACCTGTCCAGGGCACCAGATGCACGATACGTACGCCTGCGCACGAACGGCCCGCACGAACGCCTCGCTCATCGCATTGGAACAGCCGTGATGGTTCATCTTGCACAACGTCACTGGCCCAACGCGCTGCCCTACCATATCCTCGTAGGCAAGGCCCTTGTCCTTCGTGTTCTTCTTTGAGGCAGGAATGTTCTGTGTATCGCCACCCGACCAGAACCGGAACTTGCCATACTGCATGACGAACCCGAGCGAAAGCGTGTTCTGCGGAATTCGCTCGTCGCCCGTCCGCGCCACGTATTCGGCCGCAAGGTCGCGCTCGCCGTCCTTGCCGTCCCACAAGCGCCCGTTTGCACATATGTTCCTGATGGAAAAGTTGGCATACTTTCCAGGATCGCGCTGGAGAGCGATCTGGTTGAGGGCGCCGACCCTGAACGGTTCGCATATCAGCCCCTTCGCCTTCTGCGCCTCCACCCACGGCGCCAGCAGATCCATCGACGCGTCCTGAGTCTTGTACATTCCTCGCGCCGGATACTGGTGGTCGAAATAGCGTTTGAACCCGAAATCCTGCGCCACGCAAAGGAATCCGTTGATGCGGGTCCCGTCCGCAAGCGTCTTGTAGCGGAACGCGGCGCCGGGCGTCTCCTGCCGGTCAAACGTCGCATGGCCGATATGATCGGCGTGCCAATGCGAGAACATAAGGTAGTCAATGACTTTCTCGTGATAGACACGCTGCACGTAACGGCTCATCCACTCGCCGCCAAGCCGTTCAGGAGACGGGAGCAGGGGAACGTGCTTCACGTCACGCGGACGGTAGAAATCGCCAGTGTCGTTCAGGATGGCCGTACCGTCAGGCAGACGGTAGAACATGTTCTCGCCACAGCCCGTGTAGACGAAATGGAGATCCAGCTCGCCAGGTTTCCACCCAGGATATACGTCACCCGAATTGGCCTCGGCATGTCCGGCGATGCCACATGTTCCTGCCACGCCGGCTGCCGCACACGATTTGATAAACGTCCGCCTCGTACTCTTCATGCTGTTCCTTTCCACGTCCTGTCGCCGGCCATTCTAGCATACCGGATGCAGAAAGAAAACTGAAATATAGCCGCCTTCGTACTTTTCGGCCAGACCCGAGGTGGACGAGTTCATGCAGGACGCGGTTCGCGGTGGTGCGGATCGTACCATCGAGGCGCATCAAGGCGCGAACGCCCGGTAGCGGGTTTTCCGCACTTCCCGCCGATAATGGCCTTTTTCAGACCCTCGACAATCGGCCTTTACCTTCTCCGCAGACATACGACTTTTGCCCTCTGCGCGACATTCTACCACATCTTCCCCTTCTGCGAGCGGTGTCCTAGGACACTTTCCCGGTGCATCCGCTGCCGTAATTTGCAGTACGGCGGTAGAACACCGTCTCTCTACCGGCCACTACTGCTCGAATCTGTTGCAACCCTCATCGCAGTAAATCTTCTGCAACCGAGATAGGAACATTGCGACCCTTAAGAAAGACTTAAACACATATGTGAGATTACGGTTCGTATGAAATCTCATATCGCCATAGCCATCGCCTTGTTCTATACAAATACATATTTACATCATCAAAGGCAATATTTTTTTAATTTATAAAAGGAGAATTTTTGGACTTGCATTATGGACATATAATGTCTATAATATGGCCATGACTATTGTTAACACAGCCACGCTCAAACAACAGCTCAGCCATTATCTTGGTTTGGCTCGCCAAGGCAAAGATGTGCTGATTACCAACCACAAACGTATCGTCGCGCGTTTGTTGGGGGAAGCGGCAAGCGAAGGACGCTTGCCTGTAAGGACACCAACCTGTGATGTTTCCATTCTCAAGGACATTGGCGGGTTTGGTCTGTCCAACAAGGACATATGCCAGGAAATTCTGAAAGAAAGGAATGCTAAATGATTGCATATCTCGATTCGACATGCGTTCTTCGCCATCTTCTTGGAACTGGAGACGCATGGTCCATGTGGGGCAAGTGGGACAAGGCGTATGCAAGCGCTCTTATGCGTACCGAATGTTGCCGTGCCGCAAACAAGTTGCATGCGGACGGGAAGCTGGACGACTCGCAACGGGCCAGGTTGGGCACGTGGATCGAGTCGGTATGCTCGTGCGTCACAATCGTCCCCGTCACCGATGCGATCGTACGCCGTGCGGCAGATCCGTTTCCGGTCCAGGTGGGGACGCTCCAGAGCCTGCATCTCGCAACCATGCTCGAGATTCGCGCAGCATATGGGGAGACATGTGCCCTGGCCACTGACGATTCCAGTCTCCTATGTGCCGCTGAAAGTCTTGGCTTCGGCAATGCTTTCGCCACGGGGTCTGACGCTGCCATGCCTGCAAGAGGCCCTGCTGCGGCTTCGGAGCAGGCTTCGTGAATCCGCTTCTCATTGCCGTCATTCACGGGGCTGTGGGATTCGCGATCGGAGCAGGGACGAACGACCTGGCAATCAAATGGATATTCCATGCGATATTCGCCAAGAAGAAGCGCGAGATTGCCGAATCGGTCCGCGATGTGATAAGCACGGAACTGATGACACCCGACAAGGTCGCCAGCCAGCTGGCGACGCCGGAATCCATGGATGCGCTCAAAGCGATGTTCGAAAAGCACGTCTCCGACGTATGTGCGCGCGATCTGCCGTCGATTGACATCCTGCCGAGACCGCTCAAGGACTATGCCATAGCCATAGGCCGCGAGATGCGCCGTGTCATCGCCAACCGTTTCACTCTGGAATGCAGGGATTTCACCAGGAACAACATCGCAGAACTGATCAGCAAGACGCGCATCTGGGATGTGGTGTACGAATCTGTGATACGCCTGGACGACAAGGAGATGGAAATGCTCACGCGGCGTGTCGCGAACAGGGAACTGCGCGGCGTCACGTTCCTTGGCGGCGTCATAGGGTTCGCGGTCGGCTTCAGCGAGAGTTTGCTGATCTGGCTGCTGACGTAAGCCTCGCGCCATGCGCCAGCTTGCGCAGGAACGACACGAGCGCCCATGCGCCAACGCCAACGGTAGCCAGAATTGACAGCATCGTGACAGCTTGCGCCAATCGGTTGGCGGGCGGTGGCGTTTTGTCTGGCGGAGGAACGCCGTCGACCTGCAGAAGCACGAGCGTGGCAGACGATTGTTCTGTATTTCGTATGCCGTGTTTTGCGGAAAGGGAATAGAATCCTGCCTGTTTCAAACTTCCGTTCCGCCAGCGCTCGCCAAGCGTCTTGTCATTGCGTAGCGCCGTCCCGGAGGCGAGAACAAAGCGGACGCCCTCTTCTGAAATCGCATCGGCAGTCTGGGCCAGGTGGAATCCAAGCGAATCCCGCACAAGCCGCTCACCCTCCTGCGGCGGCATCGCAACGTACACCTTTCCACCACCGAGCTTGACCACATCGGATGCTGCATCGTTCGCAGCCCGATGGAACGACACGTCCTCAACCGCCAGATATTTTCTGTCGACACGCGCAAGGTCAAGCACGTTTGCGGCGACAAGCGCGCACAGAACGGGAACGACCCATGGACGAACCTTGCCCATTCGCTCTTGCAGCCACGCCAATCCGTACCCTGCAAGTATGGCGGTACACATCTCCAGGAGATGGACGAACTTCACCGGCGCGCGCAAATAGTCGCCAAGCGGCAAGGCGAACACGAGCCGATATGCGGGAGTGAACCCGCCCAGTGCGCAAATGTACGTCGCAATTGCCGCTCCCATCCAGAACGGCACGTCTGAGAAGTCAGTCCTCGCCGACGCCATGTCATCCGGCGTCGAAGTGGCTTGTTCACGCAAATCAGTCCGTCGCCTCGCCATCCATCCGGCAACGCCGACCGCTGCAAACAGAACCGTCAATATGCCGAAATAGAGAGAATGCTGGCGATACGGAATCCATATGCGGTCGCCAGGCTTTACGATTTCGCCCGTCACAGGATGACGGCCTCCGCGTCCAGGCGGCACGACGATCTGCTGGCCGAGCCGTCCGCGATAGGGATTCTTCGGACTTACACGCGGATCGTTTGAACCGCCATGGATTTCAGCTGCAACGAACTCCAACGTGTCTTCCGGCGGCAAAGACCAGTTGGTGCAGAACTCCCAACGGGCCTCGCGAGCCACATCGCCCTTTTCACCAGCCGATCTGGAACTTCTGGTCGACTCGGCGATCTGCCTGTCCCTGCCAGAGAGGTCGTTTACGACCGCCTTTACGAACTGCGGCGCCCCCACCGGAAGCGCCACCATCATGCACACTCCCACGCCGGCGAACGTCCGTCCCCAGCGTACGCTGCGGAATCCCGTCCTGACGAGACACCACACGCCATAGGCGAACGTCATGACCGTGAAGAGAAGCCACATGTCGGACTGCTGTGCGCTGCTCCAGGCCAGGACTGCGCCGAGTAACGCCCAGTTGAGCCACTTCCCCTTCCGCACGCACCTGTCCACCAATCCGAAGGCGAACGGGCCGTACATTAGCCATATGAACCAGCCAAGATGCCCGGCGGAAAAGAGCGTAAAGCAGTAGCCCATAAGTCCATACGCCGCGCCGCCGCCGTATGCGCCAACGAGCGGTACCCGTCGTCCGCGAAGGTAGAATACCACGCCGAGCGCGGCAAGGTATGCCGCAAGCGCGTACTGCAGCTCCTGCCAGAAGTACATGCCGCCAACCACATGCATCAGGTCGGACGGGATGAACCGCCCGCCAGCACAGACGTCTGCGAACCATCTTGCCCCGTCGTCGATGGCATAGGCGATCGCATTGTCCGGTTCCACCGGTGCCTTGTCGAGCGCCCACGTGCCCCAAAATATGAACGCCATGCAAGAGGCGTACAGACCGGTGAACGCCAAAAAGGCGACGGTTGACGGTTTCCGCAAGTAGTCTTTCAGTCTCATCGGCATGATGATAGCATAGCTTCGTCTTCTGGACAACCGGTCTTTGCTTTGAGGCTAGCTCTTCTCGCCAGCGGCGGACTGTGCGGCTTTCTTGACGGCGGCGGCGAGCGTGGCACCTATGCCGGCGGCAGAAGAGATGTCCCCTTCCGTGGCGCGTGCTATTCCGTAGACCGAATGGAAACGTTTCAGCAACGCCATCTTTTTTGCCGGGCCGATTCCGGGGATGGCGTCCAGGGCCGATTCGCGGATGGCCCGTTCCCTCAGGCCGCGGTGGTAGGTGATCGCGAAACGGTGAGCCTCGTCGCGAAGGCGCGTTGCGACGAACAGCGCCTGCGAGTCGCGTGGCAGGAATATGTCGCCGCGCTCGTCGTCCGTGACAAGTATCTCCATCCGTTCGGCCAATCCGACCGTCGGGATGTCCGTCATGCCAAGTTCCGCAAATACGGCACGAGCGGCGCGCAGCTGCGTTACACCTCCGTCGCAGATGTAGAGATCCGCACGCGGGCTTTTCGCCGCAAGCGTGGATTCCGGCCCGTAGCGGCGGCGAACGACCTCCGCCATCGCACGCGGGTCGTCGGCGCCCTCGAAAGACTCTATCTTGAAACGCCTGTAGTAGCGTCTGTCAGGCAGGCCGTCGATAGCCACCACTAGCGACGCCACGTTGTGAGTACCGAAAAGGTTTGATATATCCACGCATTCAATCACGTGTGGCGGTCTGGGTAGGCCAAGCGCGGCGGCCAGCTCGGCCAGGCCCTGCCGCGCATCGGCCTTGCGCATCTCAGGCGCCTTTCGCACGAAATGAGCCTTGGTCATCTCCTTGAGCGCGGCCACAGTATCGCGCAGGCGGGCGGCCTTCTGGTAATCCTGCTTTTCTGCCGCCTTGCGCATTTCGTCAACGACCTCCGCTATCACCTGCGGCTTCTCGCCCTTGAGGAACGCGCACGTCTCGTCAAAGCGCCTCCTGTAGTCGGCGACAGATATCTTTCCCTGGCATGGCGCCGAACAGAACCGGATCACGTCGGCATGGCAGTGGGCATGCGTCTCATCGTCGGGCGCAAGAGCCGTACAGCCGCGCAGACCCCAACGCTTCTCCACGAAATCCTTTGCGGTGCGCACGACAGGTGCAGACGGAAACGGCCCGAAATACAACGCTCCATCGTCACGCACGATCCTGCAGGTGCGGAAGGCAGGGAAAGGCTCGTCTGGATCGGCGCGCAACGCGAGATAGCGCTTGTCGTCGCGCATCAAGATGTTGAAATGCGGCTTGTACTTCTTTATCAGCGAGGCTTCCGTCAGGAGAGCCTCCGCCTCGTTCTTTACCGTCATGAACTCCAGGTCTGCCACCGAATGGACCATGGAGCGAACCTTAGGCGACAGATCGGCGTTCGGACGAAAATACGACAAGACCCGCCTACGCAGGTTCTTCGCCTTGCCGACATAGACTATCACGCCCCGGCGATCCCTCATCAGGTAGCATCCGGGGCGGCTTGGAACGGTTTTCAGCCGTTCTCGCAAGACATCGTTCACGTCGGCAGATCAAGCCTCCGCGTCAGGCTTCTTCTCCAGTTTCGGCTTGTCTTCATCAGCCAGAAGCTGTTCGCCTTCCTGCGTACCCTTCTTGAATTCGCCCTTCGCCTTGCCTAGCGCACGAGCCAGCTCCGGCAGCTTCTTGCTGCCAAACACAAGCACGATCACCACGAGCAACAACACTATCTGCCAAGGTCCTGAAAACATCGCTTTTGTTCCTTTCGAAAATTTTCCATACTTTACCGAAAAAACGGCAACCGCGCAAGGCCAAAAATTAAGCGGTTGACCGACAGTCAGGCTAAATCATATAATGGTGCCATGAAAAAGCATATGGCAGGTCTCGTCGGCATTCTCTCCGTTTGCGTGGCACAGGCGTTAACGCTGGAGGAAGGCTTCAAAACGCCCCCGAATTCGGCAAAGCCGCACACATGGTACCACATGATGAACGGCAATGTCACGAAAGAAGGCATAACCTACGATTTCGAAGCCCTTGCGGAGGCCGGCATAGGCGGCGTCCAGATGTTTGACGCCGGGTGCGCAATCCCATCCGGCCCGCTTGCGTTCAATTCCCCCGAATGGTTCGACATGTTCAAGCACGCCGCTTCCGAGGCAAGGCGGCTAGGCCTGGAAATATGCATCCCCAACTGTTCGGGATGGTCGTCGTCCGGAGGCCCGTGGAACATGCCGTCAAACGGCATGAAAACAGTGGTGTTCTCGGAGATCCATGTAAAGGGCGGAAAGCATTTCCGCGGACGCTTGCCGCGCACGAAGAACGACAACGGCTTCTACGAGGACATAGCCGTGCTGGCGTTCCCAACGCCTCCCGCCGATGCAGGAAACTATCAAAACGTCAAAGCGGACATCTCCGGCACGACAGTGACGCTGTCAGCCGGCGAGCCGTTCACGATCCAAGGCGTGTCCTTCCAGCTGGACTACCAGTGGTGCTGGTCGGCATCGGCCACCGTGAACGTGGAAATATCCAAGGATGGAAAAACGTTCGAACCGTTCGAGACGTTCGTCGCCACGCTTGGACAGTCGGGGTCTTGCGACAAGTCGCTCCGGTTCCATCTTCTGCCACGCATGGTGACGGCCAATGCCATCCGCCTTGGATTCAAGTCCAGCCATCCGCTGAAAATCGTAAAAGCGCGTCCTGAGGCGAAGCTGCGAATTTCCGATATCGCGGCGAAGACATTCGGCATCCGCAGCCCCATTCACCGCGACACGTTCGAAGCGCAACCCGACCAGCTCGTCGCAAAGGACCAGGTCGCAGACGTAACCGCGCACATGGATCCGGACGGCAATTTCGCGTGGGACGTGCCGGCAGGCGACTGGACCATCATGCGTATCGGCTACATATGCAACGGCCGCCGCAACCACCCCGCGTCGACACATGGCGTGGGGCTGGAGGTGGACAAGTTGTCGGCAAGCGCCATGGACTACCATTTCGACCAGTACGTTACACGCCTATGCCGGCATCTGGGGCCGCTCGCAGGCGATGTGGAGAGCGGATTCAACAACATACTCGTGGACAGCTACGAGGTAGGGTCGCAAAACTGGACGCAAAATCTGGACAAGACGTTCGCGGATCGCATGGGCTATTCACCCACGCCGTTCCTGCCGGTGTTTTCGGGCCGCGTGGTGGGAAGCGTGGACGAAAGCGAACGCTTTCTTGAAGACTTCCGGCGAGTAGTAGCGGATCTTTTCGCGGAGAACTATGCCGGACGCCTGGCTGAACTGTGCCACCGCCATGGCTTGAAGCTGTCGCTCGAACCGTACGGCAACGCGCCGGCGGACAATCTTCAGTACGGGCAGGACGTCGACATCCCGATGGGCGAATTCTGGTCTCGTGCCGGAGAATCCGACCATGTCACGATCACCGGCAACGCCAAGTTCCCCTCCTACCTGGCGCATGTCTGGGGACGGCGTTTCGCCGCAACCGAGTCGTTCACGGCGGCGCCTGACGCAGGTGGCAGGTGGCAGACCACGCCATTCACGATCAAAGCGCAGGGCGACCGCGTGTTCGCGCAGGGCGTAAACCGCATCATCTACCACCGCTTCACGCACCAGCCGTGGCCAGGCAACAAGTATCTGCCGGGCATGACGATGGGCAGATGGGGCATGCATCTCGATCGTACGCAGACGTGGTGGCCATTCGCCCGCGAATGGTTCCGCTACCAGACGCGATGCCAGTGGATGCTCCAGGAGGGCAAGTTCGTAGCCGACGTGCTCTTCTTCTGCGGCGAACAGGCCCCCAACCAGGGCGGCAACACCGATGGTGGCGCGGCCAACGAAATGAAACTCCCTGCCGGCTACGACTGGGACATATGCGCGACAAAGGCCCTGCACCTGCTGAAGGTTGTCGACGGGCGCGTAGTCGTGCCAGGTGGCGTGAGCTACGCGGTGTTGGCGCTGCCGCCGCAGGAAACCATGTCGGAGAAGACGTTGCTGACCATCGAACGGCTTGTGGATGGCGGGGCGAAAGTTTGCTGCCTCAGGAAGCCGACTCGTTCTCCTGGCCTCAGAGGATACCCGGAAGCCGATGGACGCGTCCGCGCCCTTGCCGACTCCGTATGGGCCAAAGGAGTGATGGAATGCCGGCCTGCCGACGCGCTCGCCCGCCTTGGCATAGCCCCGGATTTCACGTCAAATCGCGAGGATCCGAATACAGGAGCCGCATATATCCACCGTCGCGATACGGAAGCCGACTGGTACTTCGTCGCGCTCAACAACGAAAAACCCGACTCGTTCGAGGCTTCGTTCCGTCAAACTGGCCGAGTGCCGGAAATATGGGATGCCGTGACCGGCAAAATCGAGGACGCCCCCGTATGGCGCGAAGAAAACGGCCGTACGATCGTAACACTCGACATGCAGCCAAGCGGTTCTGCGTTCGTCCTGTTCCGCCGCCCGGTTTCAGGGGATCATGTCATCCGCGTCAAGGCGGACGTGCGCCGCCGTGCCGATCCCCTTCTGCCGAGCCAGATTCACGAACTCAAGATCGAAAAGGCTCTCTACGGCGTGTTTGCCGATGCGCCGGACGGAACGGACAGGATCAAGGACATAACCGCCGCCGTCGCGGCGAAGGTGTCCGGAGGATGCCTGCGAGCCAAGATCGACAACCGACTGGCCAAGGGCGATCCCGCTCCAATGCAGGTCAAATCCGCACGGGTGACATTCCTGTACGACGGCACCCGTGAAACCGTGACCATAAGGGAGAACGGAACCCTGTTCATCCCAAGCAACAACATGGAAGCCGATCCCGCGCCGGACTTGGAGTGGCGCAACGGCGTGCTGTTCGCCTGGCAACCTCTGTCAGCCACGCTTGAAACGGCTTCTGGCGCAACCCGCAAGCTGCAGGCCGATCCGCCGCCGGCAATCGCCGTCGCCGGCGCCTGGAACGTCACGTTCCCCGTAGACTGGTATACGGGCGGAACTGCGGAAAAGACCGTCAAATGGTCGCGCCTGGACGATTGGGCGGCCAATGACGATGCGGACATCCGTTATTTCTCCGGAACTGCGACCTACGGCAGAAACGTGGAATTCCGGGCCGTGCGCGGCGCCAGGACGATCCTGGATCTCGGCGTGGTCAAGAACTTCGCCACAGTCAAGGTGAACGGAAAGGAGTTCCCCACGCTGTGGAAGCCGCCATACCGTGTTGACATCACGGACGCGCTCGACCCCAACGCATCGTCGTTCGCGCTTGAAGTCAAGGTTACAAACCTGTGGCCCAACAGGTTGATTGGCGACGATGCACTCCCTGCTGACGTAGAGTGGAAAGGCAGCATCGTCAAAGGCGTCAAGGAGATAGGCGTGAAGGAAATCCCGCAATGGGTGAAGGACGGCAGGCGTTCGCCTACAGGCCGCCACACCTTCACGACATGGCGCCATTGGGCAAAAGACGAGAAACTGCTGCCGTCGGGACTGTTCGGGCCAGTCGTCATACGTCCAGCCGTCGCCGCCGCATATGCGGAATAGCATCCTCCGCGGTTAACGCAGGCGTAGCCACACCATGCGATGGTCGCTCAACGGAACTGCCGGCGACAGCGTGCAATCCGACTGCTCCGCGAAACCGCGATGGAATATGAAATCCAGCGTCGAGTCGGGATAGCGCGTATTGCCAGGATGCGTGCCTCTCGCCGCAAGCGGCATTCCTGCAAAGCAGTTGACGAAACCCGCGTTCTCCAGTATTGGCACCGTACGTTCGCCGCCAAACCGTCCGCCGAAAGGATCCGTGTTGAAATCGCCAGCCAGCAGCAAGCGCGTAACATGCCGCCCGTCTGGAGCCAGAACCTTCTTCGCATGAGAAAGAAACTGCTCCACGGCCAGTTCGCGCTTCAACGCGTTCGCAGCCCGGATTTCTTCGCTCGTAGCGCCATAATTGCTTTTCAGATGGACGCAATAGCAGGCGATGAGACCGTCCTCTCCTCCATCGAGCAAAGCAAAGGCGTATCCCCGGGGCGGTAGAACTTTCCTGGCACGGCGCCAGTATGCGAAATTCGCCTCCAGCACGGGAAGATCGGTTGCTATTCCGTTCTGCTGCCATCCCAGACGCCTGTCAAAATCCCTGAACGCGCTCACGCTTGCAACTGCAAGATTTGTCATTCCGATCTCCGCAACGAGATTGGAACACACGGCCTCGTCGCGCAACTCCTGGAAAAAGAGTATCAAATGGTCTCCAGGCCTACGCCTCGCCTTGATGCCGTCCCGCACCACGTCGGCGGCGTCTTGAATAGATGCCGCCTCCACACGGGCTGACGCCCGATGCTCGGCGCGCCCGCTCGGGAACCAGCGCAGATTCCAAGTGCCCGTCAGGACGTCTGCAGGAGAGGCGAACGCAAGAAGCGCTATGATGGCGGCAATGCGCATGTCGAACTCTACCAGACAGAAACCGCATCGAGCGCGTCGCGAAGGATGCGGCCGGCGGCCGCCTCGCGTTCGTGCCTACCCGCACTTCCAAGCACCACGGCGATCACGCGACGCCCGCCACGTTGGGCGGTAAGCACTATGGACGACCCGGATGCCGCCGTATAGCCGGTCTTCAAACCGTCGCATCCCGGGATTGGCGTTGCCAACCGTTGCGGGTCGCGGTTGCGCGGCACGAAATAATTGTGGTTCTGGAAGGAAACGGGCTGTCCTCCGCCGCCAGTCACGGTGCAAGAAGCCCGCGACGTGTAGGCAAGGGCTTCCGGCATCGCCACGAGCACACGGCCCAACGTCGCCAGATCCTGCGCCGTCGACACGTCAAACCCGCGCTTGGACCCGCGTGGCGGCGGCAATCCGTTTGGCGAAGCATAGCGGGTGGATGCCATACCTAGTTCCTGCGCCCTGCGGTTCATGCGTGCGACAAAGGCCGCGACAAGATCCTCCGCGGTTTCTTCCGGCGTAGCCTTTCCGCCAGACCAGGCCTTTGCGGCATGTTCCGCCAGGACGATCGCGCCGTCATTGGCGCTCTTGAGCATCAACGCGTAAAGCAGGTCCTTGATGGTCATAGACTGCCCGGGCCGTATGTCAACCTTGCTCGGCTCCATGCTTGCCGCGTACGCGCTCGCCGTCGCACGGTCGGAAAGCTTGTATTTTCCCGCACGGACATCCTCAAGCACGAGAAGAAACGTCATCAGCTTCGTGCAGGAGGCCGGATAGCCCGTCGTGCGCTCGTTATCCGCAAACAGCACACGTCCCGTCGCGGCATCAACTGCAATCGCCCCGCGATACGGAACCCGCGGCGCAGTCGCCGGGATCTTCCGGGCAGACGCTGGTTTCTTCGAGGGAGCAACGCGAACGCTCTTGCCGCTTCCGTTCTTCGCAACAGTTTGCACCGGTCCGTCGATCAACGGACCTTTCTTCACCGGCGGCACCGCCGCCGCCATGCATCCGGCGACCATCATCGCCACCATGACAATTCTCTTTTCCATGTCATTCTCCACACGTCCGCATTTTCTTCCGCACGATTGGACATCGGGCAACCGGGAACCGTCGTCTCTATGCATAACTGTGCATCCCCGCAAATATACGTGAAAGGTTTATCCAGGTCAACGTCAATACTATCATCACCGCCCCCGCGACCAGGAACACCTTGTCGCCTCGTGGCGAAAGACGAGGGCGGACATGCAGATAGGCGCCATACACGAACCATGTGGCAAGCGACCACATTTCCTTGGGATCGAACTGCCACCAATGCCCCCAGCAGACCTTTCCCCAGGCCGCGCCAAGGACCAGGCCAAGCGTCAGCAGGAAAAAACCAGCGCCTGTAAACCTGCGACCTGCGCCCAATGCAGCCCTTACCAGCAGGACATAGCCAAGCACGTAAGCTCCGACGTGCGGCACGAAGAACGGACTCTGCAAAGCCGGCATCAGCCGTTTCACGCTTCCATCCATGGCAAATCCCACCGGGATCGTCACAAGCGCAAGCAGAAAAGCGTCGACGAGCAGCGTGTCCTGATGATCTATCTTCGCGCTCGCGAATGTCAGAATCGGAATTAAAACCGCCATGCACATCAGAAATTCATACATGTTCTGCATTGGCGGATGACCAGTAGAGAGACCTCGATGGACAAGCATCGCCACGGACCCGGTAAAAACCAGAACGTACAGGGTACGTACCACCCTCCCCATGCGTGGAGCAGGGGTACGCATCCCGCACGATGGCGGGCACGTGCCAGAGAACGAGAACCGCAAGGCCACAAACAGCGCCCCCGCCACAAGCAGCGCTCCGCCAATCGCCACGAACGGAAGTCCAACATCCTTTACGCATTGGAGTATGGTAAAGTAGAATGGCCGGCCGGTATGCGGGTTTTCGATTTCCTTGAAGGAGCTCTGGTACACCCACCATCCATCGCGAACGAACGGGTGGTTTACAGATATCTCCACCCGTTCTCCGTTGACACGTCCGCAGCTTGTATATTGGCGTACCGTGCCGGTATCAGGCCAGCGGTCGATCCTGAATTCATCCAGCGTGAATATGAAATCGCCGTCCACCGCCCCGGATCTTCCTTCATGAAGTTCCAAGTACCCGTCCTGTCCCCCGGCAAATTCGTTGTAGACCCATCCACCCAGGACAAGTGCGCAACCGAGGTGCAGCATCAACGCTGCTGGTTTCCGCCACGTCCAGACGCATGCGAGAACACATGCCGCTCCAAACGCCCCTACTGTCCCGATTGCAGCGTAATACCGCATCAAGCCTAGCGAACGCTCGGCCCCACAGCACGCCAGCGCGACACTCGCGGCAGCGAATGCACACAGGACGCTGGCCACGCTCCGTGGATTCTTTATAGCCCTAAACACGAGAACATGATATCAAAATACCGCCCCATGCGCCACAAGCCTCCCCTTCATTTCTCGATTGGCGCAAGCGCGAAGCCGTCGGCGAACACGGTACCGTGCGAAGCCGCCGGCACGATCGCGAGCGTCGCCCCCGGCTCAAGGTCGAAATCGCCGACTTTCTGCCACGTGCCCGTGGCAAACCCCTGGTCGATGTTCACGCGCACGGTCTTTCCGCCCGACGTGATGTCGAGCGCCGTGGACGAACCCGGTTTCGCCCACCAGGAGTACGGCACCTTGAAATGCAGCTCGTGGCGGCCGGCCTCATCCACGGGAAGAGGATAGACGGCCCGTTCCGTGTTCTTGAGCGCGAAGCTCGCCTTGTCTCCGCTCCCCTTGCCGACGGTGCCTGGCACATGCGTCCAATCCCCCACCTGCTCGCCGTTGGGGCACCACGCCTTCTTCCATCCCTTGCCCAAGACGACGCCCGGCGTCTCGTCGTCCACGATCGCCCAGTGCGCCCGCTCCGGCGCCGGCCTGTCCGGCCAGTCGCCGCCAAGCCGGTCCTGCAGCTCGCGCACAAGCCCCTTCTCCCAGACGTCGCGCGGGCCGCACCCCCGCATTTTGCAAAGTGCGGCGGCTTCCCCTGCCGCCACCCCCAGCTGCGCGAGCGTGCAGGTTACGCGCGGGCTCCCCAGCCCCACGTGCGTGCAGCTGAAGCACCGCCCGGCCATGAACAGGTTCGGAACGTTGCGGGAATAGATCGAACGGTATGGAATCCAGTACCGGCCGTAATGCGGCTGGCGGCACGTCGTCAGGAAGTCCACGCCCTTCTTGCAGTCGTCGTAGTGCAGGTCCACGCTCCACGATCCTGTGGCGACGGCGTCCGGGAACGGCCGCTTCTCCGTCACGTCGCGCTCGCTCAGCACCCAGTCGCCCAACAGCCGCCGCGACTCGCGCTTGCCCAGCAGGTACGGACAGAAGTCCAGCACCCTGTTCGCGTGCGCTCTGCGCTTCTTGGCCCGCGAGAACGCGCCGTAGATGGCCAGCAGCAGGCGATCGCGGATGGCCTCGCCGTCCGCAATCATGTCCCGGTGGATTCCGTATTCCCAGTTCCATTCGCCGTTCACGGCCTCCTCGCCCTGCGCGGCGGCCTCCGCCCACGGCGCGGAGAACGGCACAGGAGCGTTCCCGTCCGCGCTCGTCCACATGATCGACGCGCCGAGCGTATCGCCGTCCGCGGCGTCCGGCGCAAACGTCTCGCCGAACTCGTTCCTCGCCTCGCGCCCCATCCGGAAATCGGCGCCCGACCAGAACCCAACCCAGCCGTCGCCCGTCGCATCCGCGAACAGCGGCGCGGAGAAGCGGACCACGCGGCTGCGCGTCAGGTCAAGCGCCTTGACCGCCGCGATGCCGCCGTCCGGACGTTTCTCCGCCGTGAACGCACGCATCGAAAGGCAGACCGTGAGGTTCGGCGTCTCGCGCACGATCCGCATCCGCCGCGCGTCCGACCGCGCGAGCGCCGCCTCGCGGTTCATGAACGTGCCGCGCAGCTCGCGCACAAGGTCGTACCGCGCCTCCCCCGCGCACCACACGCGTATCTCCGCCGAGGCATTGCCGCCCAGCACGGGACGGTCCTGCACAAGCACGGTCTTCAGCCCGCGCCGCGCCGCCGCCACTGCCGCGCACGTTCCCGGCAGGCCGCCGCCCACCACCACGAAGTCCGCCTCCACCGTCTCCGACACAGGCATCGAGCCTGCTCCAAGCGGCCCATGCGGGCGCTCGCTTCCGCACGTCAGCACGACTCCGGCGCAGCGGCCGTCGAAGCCCGTCATGTCGTGGAGAGCAACCGTCGCCGTCCCTGCGGAAAGTTCAACCGTGCCGCCGTCCTCCCATGTCCATTCTTTCGATCCTTCGCCAAACGTCCGCGCGAGCACGTTTCCGTCCACCGATACCTTGAAACGCCCCGGTGCGCCATCCGCCCAGTTGCGCGACCGTACCCACACGCGGTACGCCCCGGCCTCCGGCACGTCCACCGACGCCTTCGCATCCTCCACGGGCACGCCCAGGCCGTGCGCAAGCAGGTACGGCGACCCCATGACGTCCATGAACTGGGCGTCCAAACTCCATCCCCCCGCCTCAAAGCACTGCGGCGGCACGCTGAGCGTTATGTGCGGAGACGACGCACCGGCGTACGCCGCCACAAGGCCCGCGAAAACTCCAGTCATGATTTTTGTCATTTGGAGACCTCACTCGTAACGTTCACCTTGAACGTCCGTATGATCTTACAGTCGGCCGCGGGATAGTTCCCCGGATCGACGCACTCCATCACGATCCCCGCCGCGCCGCACCGCACGGCGATGTCCATCAGGCGGCGGATCGCCTCCGGCGGTTTTATCCCCGCCCACTTCGCGAGCTGCTCGTACGACGGCTGGCTTTTCGAGAAGTTGTAGGCCCGAATCGGGAAATACACCTTGCACCGCCCGTTCACGTACTGCATGACATGGCGGAAGATGCGTTCGGTGGAGCCGAACGGGTCGTTCTCGTCCGCGCTGATGGACACCACGGCAAGTCCCTCGACCAGCCCGTTGTCCACCACCTTCCGCCAGTCGAACCCGCACCCGGCGTAGTTCCAGTCGGGACCGTCCGTGACGCGCACGTTGCCGATGGTGATGACGAACTGTACGGCGCGCCCCGTCGCGCGAATCTCCTCGCGAATCGCGCGGTAGTAGGCGTAGTGGCCGCGCGCGACCACCTCCAGCCAGCGCGGATCGTGGAAGTCCGCCGGCACCGGCTCGCCGGGATGGCGCCTTGCCCACTCGTCGAGGTTCGGCTTCACGTAGTCGCTCCTCGGGCCGTATCCGCCGTTGCGCGTCGTGTCCAGGTAGATCATCTGCGCTCCGCGCGCCAGCACCTCGCGCACGATCGCCCGCCTGTGCGCGATCACCTCGGGATACGCGAACGACGCGTGATGCATCTCCATCTTTCCGTCAGCAGACCGGCACCAGTACTGCGGATGGTCGAGCGTCCAGCTCCCGAGGCTCCAGTACCGCCCGCCGTGCGCGTCCTCCTGCAGCATGTGCGCCCCGAAGCATTTCACGCCGTTCAGCTCCGCGCAGCAGGCGAACGCCGTCTCCAGCGCGTCCGGCACGCACCGCTGATAACGCACCCAGCCGCGCACGGGCAGCGTGAGCGGCACGCGGCGCTTGTCGAGGGGCTGCTCCACCACGGACAGGTCCACGGCCGCGCTCGCGTAACGCGGGATCGCGCCGGAGTGGGTCCGCCACAGGATCGTGTCCGCCCCCGTCTCGCGCACGCGCGCAAGAACCTTGCGCACACCCTCCACGGTTTCCGTGTCCATGTCCGGCGCGTAGTCGAAGCCGTCCACAAGCGCGATCTTCTCGAACGCGCACGCCCCCGCCGCCAGTACGAGAAACAGGCAAGCCGCAAGCCCCTTCATTTCGTCACCTCCCGACGATAGACCGTTCTGTCACGATCGTAGATGATCGACTTCCCGTCCGGCGTGAACGACGGGTTGCGCCCGTCCGCGAGCCGCTGCGTCTCGACGCCCTCGGACGACATTACGTACACGCCCCAGCCCGCGTCGCCGTCGCGAAAGCCCGTGTAGGCGATCAACTTCCCGTCCGGACTCCACGCCGGCGCGTACGCCGCCTCATAGCGGGACGTGAGGTACGTGCGCGAATCGGCGTCGCCAAGCGGCGACACGACGAGCCGCCACGGCTCGCGGAACTTCACAAGTTCGGCGCGGAGAAGACGCTTCCCATCCGGCGATATCCGCGGCTCGCAACACGCGGAATTGCCTTCAGGACGGATGCAGACCGTCCGCGCTTCTCCGCCATCCACGCCAACTGCGGCGATCCCCACGCGACTAATGGCCAACCCATTCGTCGTCTCGGACTCTGGCGCCTTGACCCTGTCGCACGCGAAATAGACGGTCTTGCCGTCCGGCGCAAACGTGGCCGTGTAGGCGCGCTGGCGGCCCTTCGTCAGCTGCCGCCGCGTGCCGCCCTTCCACAGCCACAGGTTCCAGCCCGTCTCGTCGTTCCGCGCGGCAAAGCCCGTCTTCGTCTCGTTCGCCGCAGTGTACAGTACGCTGCCGTCCGCCCCCCATTCCGGGTAGCACGCCTGGCCGTCGCCGGACGAGACCATCGCCTCTTCTCCCGACGCCAGGTCACGGACGTACACGGCAAATCTCCCGTCCACAAGACGCTGGAACACCAGTTTCTTCCCGTCTGGCGAGACTGACGCCTCTTCACCCGCGCAGATCGCCACTTCATCGCCAATCTGCACAAGCCGCCGCAAAACGAGCGGTGCCTCGGCCTCCTCCGCAAAGCACTCCGCGAATCGCTCGAAAAGGCGTCCGAGCGCCCAGAACGCGAACGGACGCGTGTGCTTGGACATCCCTTCCGTCTCGCCGCGTACCTCGGTGTATTCGTGGGCGATGTGGCGTTTGGACAGCAGTTCGTGCAGATCGCGATTCGGCTTCAGGAAAAAGTCTTCGGTCCCCACGATGGAGAAAAGGCGCAGCGCGCCCGGCCTCAGCCGTTCGGCTTCGGCAAGGACGGAGAACGACCGCCAGCGCGCCTCGTTGCCAGCGTAAGGCCCCAGCAGACGGGCAAGGTCTTTCCGTTTGGCGGCGGCGCAAATGTCCACGCCGCCCATCACGTTCCCGACGATGCCGAACACGTCCGCATGACGCATGCCCAACCTCGCCGCGCCCTGCCCGCCCATCGAATGGCCTGCGACCGCGCGCCTCTGGCGTTGCGGCCACGTGCGGAACCGGGCATCGATCCACGGCACGAGCTCGTCCACCACGAACGTCTCGCGCCGCACCTTCGGCGACACCGGCGAGTCCATCCACCAGTCGAGCTTTCCGTCGGGGACGACGGCGATGAAGCGCCATTTGTCGACACCGTCCAGGAGAAACGGCTGCAGATACGTCGTGTGGTCGTTGCCCGCGCCGTGAAGCAGATAGACGACGGGGTAACGCGCGGTGCCGCCCACCGCATACGACGCCGGCGTCACCACGCTCACCTTCACCGTCTCGCCCATCGCCGCGCTCGGCACGTCGAACGTCTTCACGTCCGCGCCGTTCGCCGCGATGAAAATGTGCGCTGCGACGGCGCAGACCGTCGCTATTCGGCCCTTACGCATGTCATTTCCCCGTTGACGCGCGTGCGGCGGCCAGCAACGCGATCTTGTCGGCCCCGGCCGCGAAATCCGCGTATTCCGCCTCGGTGTAGGCTTCGTACGGGTGGCGGAACTGTCCGCAGTCCAGCCCGATATAGCGCATGGCGGCCTTGCGCAGGCTCTGTTTCGGGAAGGTATGGCAGACGAACTCCACCACGCGGTTCACCTCCTCCTGTACCTTCGCGGCCGCCAGCACGTCGTTCGCGCGCATCAGCCGGAATATCTTCACGAACGCCGCCGGCACCACGTTCTGCACCGTTCCGATCGAACCCGAGAACACGTCCGCGAACGCCATCGCGGCCGTCATGTGCTGGTCGCTGCCGGAGAAGAAGATCGCCTCCTTGCCGATACGCCGTTTCAGCCGCTGCACGTCGTAGAACGTCGTGCCCGTGTACTTCATGCCCTTCACGTTGGGCAGGTCGAAGTACCGCACGTCGCGCACCGGATCCACGTTCCCGCCGTTTGCCGCGTAGATGAGGAACGGCAGGTCGGTGGCGGACGAGATAAGCTTGTAGTGGTTGTACACGTCGTCGGGCTTCTGCCCGTAGTACACGGGCGGCACGGACGACACCCAGTCGCACCCCGCCTTCGCCGCCAGGCGCGCCAGCGCCACCGCGTCGTCCGTGTTCACGCACCCCACGTGCGCGATCAGCTTCGCGCGCCCCCTTGCCGCCTTCGCCGCGCGCGCATACACGCGCGCCCGCTCTTCCACCGACATCAGCAGCCCCTCGCCCGTGCCGCCCGTCAGGTAGAACCCGCGCACGCCGTTCGCGATGCCGAACTCCACCAGCCGCTCGACCATCTCCTCGTTGACGCTCAGGTCTGGCTTGAACGGCGTGAAGAGCGCCGTGTACACGCCATCCATTCCGGCGAGCGCGGGATCGGAAAACACACACGCCGCTTCACGCACTTCCTTTGCCGCCGACACGGCCGCCACGCCCGTGGCCGCCGCTCCGGCGATAAATCCTCTTCTGTTGATTTCCACTTTGTTCTGCCTTTCAACGGAGCTTCCATTTCGTCGCCATGATGCACGGCTTGCCGCCGGTCGGCGGCTGCTGGTAGTAGACCGTCAGGATCACACCTTTCCCGAGCTCCACGGACGCCGGATAGCCGAGGTCGTTGTTCTTCGCGCCGGAAAGCTTCACCTCGAAGTCCCACGTCCTGCCGCCGTCGGACGAGACGGACGCATACTCGCCGTATCCGCCGCGTGTCTTCCTGCGGCGGCCGTACGTGGCCAGAAGCCGTCCGTCCTCCAGCACGAGCAGATGCGGCGGGAGCCCCGAAAGCGTGCTGGGCGTCATCGGCGTCCACGTACGCCCGCCGTCCGTGGAGCGGGTCTGGCGCATGAGCATGTCTTTCGCCTTGTCGCAGCGGACGAGCGCGAACAGTTCGCCGTCCGGAAGCTCGGCCACATGCGGCTCGTGCATCCAGTGCTTGTTGCGGTCGTTTTCGCCCGTCGCATCCGCGATCTCCTCGCAGAGCGTCGTCCAGGTGCGCCCGCCGTCCGTCGAGCGTTCGGCCATGATGGTGGTATGTTCCCAGTATTTGGGAGTGAACATCTTCTTGAGGCTGTCGTCGAAACGCCGGCCGAACTGCATAAGAGAACCATCCTTCAGCAGGATCGGACCGTGCGGCGTCTGGGAACGGAGCGAGACCAGCTTTTCGGGCGCGGTCCACGTCTCGCCGCCGTCCGCCGACCAGATGCCGTAGTAGCCCCAGTTCTCGCGCTTTTCGGCATCTGACATCGACCTGTCGAACTCGCGCCATTTCGCCGGACCGTTCGTGCCCTCGATGTTCACGTAGGTGCGGTAGGCGACGGAGTTGAACCAGGTGACGAACAGCCGCCCGTCGGGGAGCGTAACAATGCCGGCGTCACGGTCGTCGAGCTTCGTCTTGCCGATCGTGCGCGGCGCGCTCCACGTCTCGCCGTCGTCGGTCGACTTCACCATCTGCACCTTGCCCCACGGGCAGATGTGCGCCTCGCGGTCGCCGGAGAACACGGCCACGAGCGCCCCGTCCTTCGCCTTGGCGACAGTCGGCCACGCGCACATGCGCCCTTTTTCGGACGCGATCACTTTCGTCCACAGAACGTCGGCATGGACAGAACTCTGGCCAAATGCCGCAATGCTCGCCACCGCTGCGGCAACTGCCGCAATCATCTTGATCTGCACGATTTTCTCCTATCGGAAGATGACAGCCGTGCCATTCATGTGGCCAAGCGTGATCGCATTTCCCCTGACCAGCAGATTCCACGTCGCGATGTCTTCCGTGTCGCACGGCTCGCCGAACGCCAACGACACCGATCCGTTCGCCGTGACGGTCTTTCCGCAAGCCACCACAGTGGCGGCCTTGCTGTTGCGGTACTTCGCCAGGTTTTCGGGGTCGGTCACGACGATCTTCACGCCGTCGGCGAGCGTCAGGTTCTGTCCGATGGTCAGGCTCTTGCCGGCGAAGATGTCGTCCGCAGCGCATTCGATGCGGTTGGTGACGGTGAAATCCCCGAATGAGGTCGTGCCGCAGCCGGCGAGGAACGGCACGGTGACGGCTTCATGCATGGTCGCAAACGTCAGTGTCGCGCCTTCGGCGATCGTCACGCCCGCGCCTTGAGGCATGCCGCCCTGCGCGGCGTTTCCGTTCATGAAGGCGAGGACTCCGTCCTCCACGGTCACATCGCCCTTGAAGGCATTGGCGCCAAGCATGTCGAGGCGCGGCGCGCCGCGCTTCGTGAACCCCTTCCAGCCGTCTGCCGGCTGGTCTTCAAGCGTGACGGCGCACGCGTATTCGTTCGTCAGGCCTCCCGACGAAAGCGTGGCGGAAGCGGAAGTGTAGCCCCAGCCGGGGCTGGTTACCACGATGTTCGTGACGGTGCGCGTCGTGTCGTCGAAAAGAGCGAACGCGCTTGCCCCTGCGCCGTCGCCGGTGATGGTCACCACCGGCGAACCGACGATCTTCTCGGAAGCGAAGCCGGAAGCCGCCGGCAAGGCGACCGCAGCCACGCGCTTGCCTGCGCCCGGAGCGACGAACGAGAACTGCATGTTGGCCTTGTCGGGATTCCCGGACTGGTTGCGGGTGTCCGACGTGTCGATGACGAAGCCGTTTTCATAGACCGTGGACTGTACAGGCTTGCGGTATTCGTCGTTTGCCTGCATGAAAACCGCGTTGGCGAGCGTCGGCATGATCACGCCGCCATCGAGGTTCAGATAGAACGCGGGCGTGGATTTCCATCGGTAGAGGCATTGCGTCTTCAGCGTTCCGCCGCGATTGAGGTTGAGGATGGCTACGGCGCCTGTGTCATCCCAGAGAACGCGCATGTACGTGCCGCACGAAAGGACGGTTCCCTCGCCCCGCACTGTCACCTGCGCACGTCCGCCGGCACCGCTGCTGTCCGTCGTGCCGAGGCTGAACAGGTCGTCGAAAGATGCCGTCGAACCGCCGTCCTGGTACCACGCCAGCGTACCGCCCGCCATGCCGAACGCCACGTTGCCGGAGGTGGCGAACATGGTCTGCCCGCCTCCCTGGGAAGCCATGACGAACGTCCCCTGACGCGCGAAATGCGCGCGTCGCGTAGCGGTAGAGGCATCGCCGTCGAACACGAACCTGCCGCCGGTCGCCCCCAGATAGCCGTAGGCATCCGGTTCGTCGCCGCAACGGTCGTAGGCCGCGTTCGACACGGGCCAGAACGAAACGCCGCCGCGCTGGTACAGCGCGCCACACCCGCCCATGCCGAGCGACAGCCCGAAATTGGTGACCGTGCATCCCGCCTCGATCGTCACGATGCCGTATGTCCCGGCGGCGCTGCCTGCATATATCCTCGTCTGCGCGCGATCGCTCGCCGACAGATCGGCCTTCATCGTCGAGCCGTCGCCAATGGTCAACGAGGCCACGTCGGCATTCTCCACCGTCACACGGGCGGCAGAAGTGAATCGCACGGTCTCGTTCAGGAACGAAACAGGACCTGGCCAAGTCACTGCAGCGGCATGCCCGAACACGGCTTCGGCGCCGACAAGCGCGAGATTCGCCGCCACATTGTCGTTTCGCAACGTGCAGTCGTCCGTGAATTCCACAGGACCGGCAAAACGGTTGCGCGTGGCGCCAGACGGGTTGTGATCGTCGCAATAAAGCATGGCTTTGCTTTCAGCCTTGATCTTCCACATGACGGGATTCGTGTTGCGCAACTGGAGAGTCGTTCCGTTCTTGAGCGTGACCGTGTTCTTCTCGCTGCCGCCCTTGAGCGCGTTGCCGTTATGGAGGAAGAGCGCGCCGGCGGCGACCACGATGTTTCCCGGATCGGCAGTCGTGCCGTCCGTGCCGAGAAACTGCGTGTTGTTGCAGTAGAACTTTCCGGCGCCGGTTTTCGTGAGCGTATGGCCGTTGAGTTTCACCCTGCCGTCGTTGGCGACCAGCCCGGTCTGCACTCCGAATGAGATTTTCGCGTGGTTGTTCAGCGTCAATATCTTGAACAGGCTGTTCACGCCCGTAGGGCCGCCACGCACCAACGCTCCGGCATCGCCGACTCCAGTGCCTTCGATGACGATCTCGGTCGCCTGGAGGTTCGCTGCCTGATCGGGTTGCTGGGTCGTCAGATCAAGCGTGGCACCGTCGGCGACGGTGATCTTCGTAGGCGAACCAAGGTTCTGTATGCCGTAAACGGCCAACGTGCCCTGCTGGACTTCGATTTCGCCGCTGAAGGCCGGCATCGTCGTATACGTGCCGAAGTTGAGCGTCGTCTTGCCCGTGCCGGTCTTGACGATCTTCGTCGCGCCCGCATACGCCGTGGCGTCGGTGTAGGTGTTGTCGTTCGCGCCGTAGCCCACGTCCACGTCGGCGGCATGGACGGAAAGGAATAGAACGGTCACCATGCAACTTGCGGATATCTGTTTTATCGTGTTCATTTGTCATGTCCTTCCTGTTGAGTGCCCTGCGGGATGATGCGCAGGGCGAAGTCGTTGAACGTGGCGCCCTTCCCGGCGGCCTGCGGGAACGTCACAGAGAAGTCGTTCGCGCCGGGCTTCAGCGCGTCGGCGGGGAACGGGCAGACGAACACGCCCGGGCGGAACTCGCGCATGTCGAACGGACGCCCGTTGCAGGCGAACGCGACCTTCTCGCCGGCCTTCAGGCTCGTCAGCACCTTGGCCGTCGCCTTCGTTGCCCCGGCGAGCGAGTCCCCTGCCACGAACATCTCGAACGCGCATGTTTCGCCCGGCTTCACGCGCCGCGGCTCGCCGGGGTCGATCTTCGGCAGGTTGATGAAGCGCCCGCCGTCCTTGAGGTAGTGCCACGGACGATACCCGCCCGAGCCGCGGTCGGCCGCGAAGCGGATGGTCTCGCGCCCCGTCGTGCGGAGCGGGTCGATGTTTCCAATCTGGTGCAGGGAATCCCCCTCGAGGTTGAACACGTACACGCCGTCGCAGCCGGACGCCATCGCGTCCGCGAACCGCGCCGCGTAGAACGGCTGCGTCATGCGACCCTCCAGGAACGGAAACCGCTTCCTCGCGGCACTTCTGGGAATGCGCGTCTCGTCCATCGAGGCGTAGAACTTCACGCCGTGGCGGTGCGCGAAATCGGCGGACGCCTTCCACGGGTTGAGGCAGAAGTAGCCGCCGCCGATCCAGATGTCCACGAGCCTTTCGTCGAACCAGCGCGCAAGGTCGATGCCGACGGCGCGACAGTACTCGACGGAATCGGGCGCGCGCATGACGACGAGGATCGGATGGTCCTTTTTCCGTCCGGCCTCCTCGGTGATCGCGCGCAGCTCGCGCATGAACGCGGTCATGAGGTCCAGCTCCGCCTGCGAGGCCTCGCCGCCCATCGCCACGGACTTGAACAGCTGCGTATGGCGGTTGAAGTCGTACTCAATGCCGTCGATGTCGTAGTTCTCCGCCAACTCGTGCACGAACTTCCGCATGTGCGCGCGCACCTTCTCGTGCGAGAAGTCGACAGCGCTCCAGTTGCAGAACGGCGGGCGCTTCCCCTTCTCGGGACGCCCCATCAGGCAGTCGGGATTGTTTTTCTTGAAGTCGGGGAAGAGCGGATCCGGCCTCTCGAACGTGCCGGCGGCGTCGTGCGTGTCGTTCACGCGGATCGACACGAAGATATCCAGCCCGTTCGTGCGGCAGAACTGCGACGCGAGTTCAAGGGGGTCAGTCCCCATCGCGAAGAGATCGGCCGAGACGTGCCGCTTCCCGCGATGCGACTTCACGCAGTAGGCCTCGCCGGCCTTGCGGCAGGTGAAGCGTCCGAACCCGGAGCTGAGCGGACAGTACGAGACGGTGGTGATGCGCGTGCCGAGCGCATGGACGAGCCGCCGCCCCGTGAAGTTCTCGACCGTCACCGGCAGGTTCGACGGCCAGTTGTGCGCGTCGTTGCCGTCCGTGTTGTACACGAACGTGCGCGGCCGCGCCAGCGCCTCGGCGCGCCGCGCGGCCCAGGCGTCGTCAGGAGAGGAATTGCAGAAGCCGAACGGCCCCGCCAGAACGGTAAAAGCGGAGGCAACTGCGACAAAATAGACATTTCGCGCAAAGTTCATGGTACGGATTATACCATGACCGCACGCGCCAAACGTTAGAAAAACCCCATGAATCTATTTTGAACGTTTTCGCCACTCGCGCGGGGAGAGGCCCGTCTCCGCCTTGAACACCGTGGCGAAATACTGCGGGCTGGAGAACTTGAGCTTCAACGCCGTCGCGCCGACGCTCGCGCCCGCGTCAAGCATCATCTCCGCCATCTTCATGCGGCATGTGCGCAGGTACGCCTGCGGCGGCAGCCCGGCCGCGCTCTTGAACGCCCTGACGAAGGTGGTCTCAGAAAGTCCCGTCTCGGCCAGCATCTGGGCGAGCGGATAATCCTCCGCCGGCGCGCGCTCCATGCGCTTGACGACGGACGCCACCTTCGGGAAGTCGCCGCGGCGCGTGTCCTTCCCGGCGGCGTCAACGCACGCCACCAGGACGTCCAGAGCGCGGCGGCGCAGTTCCAGCCGGCGGCGATCCTGATCGGCGATCCGCGCCGCGTAGGCCGTGAACAGGCGCTCAAACGATTCGCGCAGCTCTGGACGGGACACGAAGAAGAGACGAGGCAGCGCGAGAAGACGCGCGCGGAGCCAGGCGGAATCTTCTGCCGCCAGGCCGTCGAAGCACCTCCGTGCGGCGGGAAGGGCCACAAGCACGCGGTAGACGAAAAGGCCCTTGGGGTTGGAGGTCATCCGGTGCGGTTCGTCTTCGCGGCTCGTGAACACGTATCCGGGGAGGAACTTGTATTCGCGTTCGGGCGTCTGGAACGCGAGCGACCCGCGCAGACAGTAGCAGATCTCCACCATGCCGGGATGGACGTGCATCTGCGGCGCGGAGGTGCGGACGCATCCGGTCCGCCGCGAGGCGACCGGCATGTAGCTCACACCCTCCTTCCGCATGTCGACGACGAGCCGTCCCCGCTCGTTGTAGTACCTGAGCGGCTCCTCTCTGCTTGTCGATGCCATCGCATGCCTCCTACTTTCCACACCGTACACGCATGGTTTTGCAACCGCCTCCTGTCTACAGCAACCACGGTTACCGCAACCGAAGTTGCTATAGTATAGCACATCCCCTCCGCGCCGTCCATCGGGCAGATCCGCTATAACGCCGCCTGTCCGACACGCGCGCCAAAGGAATCAAGCCGCATATCCGCCCAATTGACCGTTTTCCCCGACGAGAAGAGGAACGGGAGGAACAGGTATTCCGGAAGCCAGACGACGGATCCCCTCCTGCCTCCCACGCAGAAGCGCTCCTTGCCATTGTCCAGCCAGACGAGCGGCTCGACGCCTTCCGCGCACTTGATGCTGAACATGCATTCCGGCTTGCAGAACCCGTCGAAATTCGGGTTGCGGACGAAACGGAACGTTTGTCCGCCCAGATCGCCGAATCCGTCCACGAAAGTCACCTTCATGTTTCCCCAAACAGCCTCGTTCTGGATCGCCCACTTGGACGACACCGGCACCTCTTCGTCCGCCCGGCGCACAAGCACATTCTTCATTCCCGTCACGTCGTACTCATCCCTTCCGCCGATCCAGATCAGGCACCCGCCCACGTTTCTATAACGCTTGAAGGCATTGGCCGTCGCAGCCGGCATTCCATAGCCACGTCCGGCGAAAACGACGACCGTCGGCACCTCGGACGGAGCCGGCAGCCCGGACTTCTCGATGTCCCAGAAGGAGATCGCCTGAACGGCGTACCCGCCATCCCGCAACGTGCGCGCGTACGCCGCGCCGAGCATCTTCCCGACATACGAAAGGCACGTCACGTGAAACGACCCGTACGGCTCAAACACAAACCCAACCGTCCCCTTTGCCGGCGTGGGATTCTTCGACTTGTCGAACAGATCGTGGTAGACGGCTTGGGTCGAGGGCACAGATTGCCGCCGACGGATCTCCTCCTGACGCGGAATCTCGTTCAGGCAGGCCTCGTCCAGCTTGAATGACTCGTTCCGCAACGTCCAGGCAGTCCAGGCCATGTCCAGAAGAGACTCGACCTGAACGGCGACGACTTCCGCCATCCCCTCCACAAACGCGGTCTTGTCGCCGAACGCGACGGCAATCTCGTTTTTCGCGGCAACTTCACCCTGGCGATAGGCGTCCATGGCCATCGCAATGACGGCCTCGCGGAAAGTCGGCGCCAGCAACTTGGGACGGTACGCATCCAGTCTCCGCTGAAGAGCCGCGGCCACGCCCCTGTCCTTGAGCGTGAATTCGCAGTTGTTCCGCCTGCCGTAATCGACGCCGGCGAAGTGCGAATAGGTCGTGAACTGGAGAATTGGCACATGGTTGAGCGCGCCTTGGTCTGACACCGAATGGCTGATGACCGAGAGGCAGAACGCCGCGAGCTTCGCGTCGTTCGCGCGAAACGCCTCCCGCAGCACGGAGAAGAGCACGGCACGTCCGCGGTGGCAGTGAAACCATTCGGCATGGCGGAACCCCCACTTCACGAACGTCTCCGCATAGTCGCCGATCTCCCGACGGAGGTCATCCACCACCATGTAGCGACGATTCCCCCATCCGAAATTGGTCATGTCAGGATAGTGGCACCACCAATCGAGCCGTCCCTGCCATTTCCCCAGAAACTGCTTCACCTCCGGCGGCATGTGCTGACCGTAGAGCTTCGCCACCTCGTCATGTCCCCCTCCCCAGCCGAAAGCGGAACTGACGCCGAAAAGGACGGCTAAAGCCCACAGTCTCACGCGAGCCGGACGCTTGGCCATCGCACGAACGTTTGCAGACATCATGGATTTTCTCCTCATCTGAAGATCAACATCATTCCCCTCAGGTTGCACAGACGGACCTCCTTGCCGTCCGCAGACTGAACCAGCCGATAACCCTGTCCCGACAACGCATTGTCCAGCGACAGCGACGGCAGGTTCTCGATCCCTCCCTCGGCGCGGAGCACGACGCTTCCTTCGCGGGGAATCCGCGGCGCCGACTCGATGTTCAGGATCTCGAACGAGGCGTCTTCGTCAAAGACGACTTTCCCGTCGGTGAAGAGCCCGAACGACGACTTCCCGGGCAGTGTCGCCCCCATGACCGTCAGCCGCTTCAGGCCCCTGATGTCGCCGCCGCAAGCTCGTCCGAGGTGATCGTCGCCGGCTGCAGGTCGTACGTCTTGCCGTCGGGCACGGTCAGCGTCAAGGCCGTGGCCGTCGTCCACTTGAAGTCGACGCCGTCCTCGGTCGGGAACCCAGTCACCGACTGTCCGGCGGTCCCCGCCATGGCCGTCTGCACGACGGCCAGAAACGAAACACTGCACAAAGCAGCGCATTTCTCTCGAAACGTCATCATCGTGGTCCTTTTACCCCTTGAGGTAATTGCAAAAAACTCTTTCGTGCCATCTGCGAGCCAAGCCACACGGCCTGACGAAACCCGCAAAACCGCACCTGCACGACTGAAGAATGCAACGCGACCATTATGCCAAATCCGCGCCACCGGCGCAAGGGGGAAGTCTATGGAATTCAGGCTATTTTGCGTCGAGCAGGAGGATGTCCTCGGGGGAGAGGTCGTAAATCGACGAAGTGCGGTACACACCGCCCCAGGCCGTGCAGTGCGGCACACGCAGCCGAAAACAATGCCATGTCTTTCATATCAAGGTAATCTCCGTCTTCACTTGCCTGCCGAGAGCCTCGCCATGAGCTTCGCCAAGCTTGTCCGTTCAAGGATGCTGTTTTCCTCAATCGAAGTTGCCGTAGTATAGCATATCCCCTCCGCGCCATCCACCGACATGCCGGAACATCCAACAACCCAGCAGCCTACCATTATGTTGGCCAACAAGTCATCATTGACACAAGAAGCCATCTCGTGCTATACTGCTGTCGTTTCCACGGAGGATATCGCAATGCCTGCAGTAATGAACGTCAATGAAGCAAAAGCCAACTTTTCCGGGATGCTCTCCGAGGTGGAGTCAGGCCAGGTCTCATTCACGATCATGCGATACGGGCGGCCCATCGCGCGGGTTGTCCCAGTCGAGCGGTCGCGCAAGATCCGACCCCTCCCCGGATACGGAACGAAGATCGCGGTCAAAGGTGACCTCTTCGCGGACGACTCCGCCCTGTGGGAGAACGCCTGATGAGGTATCTGCTGGACACGTGCGCCCTCATTTGGCTGGGCATGGGCGGGGGCGATCTGAGCAAGGATGCCAGGCGGCGCATCGCTGTGGCGTCCGCGCTCCACTATTCATCCATTTCTGCATGGGAAATCGCCCGGCTTCAGAAAGAGGGGAAGGTCGTGATCCCAAACGATCCGGCCGGGTTCATGGCCGACCTGACGGAACTGTACGGCCTTGCCGCCCTCCCTCCCGTAGACGACATCATGCTCCGCGCCGCCCAGCTGCCGGACTTCCACAAGGATCCCGCAGACAGGATCATCATTGCGACCGCGCTCATCCACGACCTGCCAATCGTGACAGGCGACGGGAAGTTCCCGCAATACGGCGTCAAGACCATCTGCTGAGCTTTGCAACTGCCTCGGCTAGTAGAGGAACCCGAAGAGCCAAAGCGGGATCTTGTTGCCGAAGCCGGTCTCAAGGTCGTCGCTCACGACAAAGCTGTCGGGGATGTCGGCGATCTGCCCAAACCTCTTGCCGCGCCCGCCGACCTCGAACGTCCATTTGCCGTCCACGAAGAAATCGCCCTCGCCGGAGAAGACGACCGCATGGTCTTTCCTGAGCTGGTTGCAGAAGAACGTCTCGCGCAACGTGCCCGTGTTCGCGTTCGGCACCAGCGCATGCATGAGATTCGTGTTGTCGCAATATATCTTTTCCGGCTTTGACAAGTTCTTGAGAGACTCGCCCTTTGGCGGCAGGAGCGCGAGAAGCCCGGCGCGTTCAAGCGCGGAGAGCATTTTGAGCCCCTGCGCCCGCTCCGTTCCAAGTTCGCGGTACAGCGCGGACATGTTCGGCGTCTGCGGACAGGATGCCGCCAGGATCATCAGCATCCGCTTCGCCTTTCGGATCGTCTCCTGCGAAACGTCGTCGATGCTCGGATAGTCGACATCCAGCACCTTGTGCACCGTTTCAAGCAGCTGGTCGAGATAATGCGACGGCGAACGCTTGTAGAAGGGATAGAATCCACTGACACGGTACTTGTCGAAATAGGGCAGTATCTTGATGTCCGAGCAGATGCGGGACGCGATCGGAATGTGTTCTTTGAGGATTTGCCCAAGTTCAAGGACTTCAAAGTTCCCCGCGCCCTCGAATTCTAGGTACTCGCGGAAGGAAAGCCCCTTCAGCCGATAGATTGACTGCCGCCGCGACAGATCCCCCTTGCCCTTTTCCAGCTTCAGCATGGATGAACCGCTGTACGCGAAATGCATGGACGGAAACTGGTCCACGAGGTTCTTCAGCAGCAAGGACCATTGCTTTCCGACATGGTGGACCTCGTCCAGGAACACATGCGTAAAACCGTGGCTGTAGAGGTATTCGACGGCACCCAACGGATTGTTGTCGGCGAACCACAGGTTGTCAAGACTCATGTAGATGGCCTTGTCGCTCCCTTCGCCAAACGCCTCTTTGACATGCTGGAGCATCAATGTGGTCTTGCCGGCTCCACGTGCGCCCATGATGCAGACAAGCGGCTCGTTCCAGTCGATTTCCTTTGCCAAATACCGATGGAACCTGCAATCCGTCTCGCGGATCAAGCGATTGTTCGTCCTAAAGAGCGGTTCTATCTCTTCGGCAGTCATTGGGCACCTCGATTTTTCATTTTCTAATAACCATGTCATTTTAGAAAATTGAGTTTCTAAAATCGGCACGGATTTAGAAAGTCAAGATTCCGACAAGAGTATATCACACCCCTTTGTGTCTCGTCAATGGCATGTATCTTTCAGAGGCAATGGGTCATGTAGAACGGGAGATAGGTGATGCCTGAATCCATTTCGTAGTCTCCCGTGCAGATGACATATCTCGTGCCAAGTTTTGCCGGATGGTGGGCTATGAGCCAATCAAGAGACGCATGGACGCGGTAGCCGGAACTTTTCACTTCCACAGGGCACACCTTGATTCCGTTTCTGAAGAGGAAGTCCACTTCAACTCTGGGATTGGAACGTGAATGGAAGAGAAGGTCGTATCCTCTGCTCACCAACGACTGCGCCACGTAATTCTCAAAAAACATCCCCTCGTTGATTCCTAGTTTGTCATACAGCACGCCACGTAAAAGGCGACCGTCCGCGTCGTGCGTTCCCACCATCGCCTGCGTCAGCAGCAAGCCGGTGTCAAGTGAATAGCACTTGAACGTCGTGTCGTCCAGATTCATCTCCAACCCCACGTCCGGATTGGTGGAGTTATAGGCGATGTTCGCCACCATGGCGTCGCTGAGCCAAAGAAAAGCATTCTCATAGCGCCGCATCCGGGCGTTACGGTCCAGATCCGTCAGATGAAATTTCTTCTCGCGCGTATTCAGCGCCGCAGGGATGTGCCTGAACACGGCCCTCACTTTTGAAGCGTAGCCCTTGGCGTATTTACCGATGTCTGCGTTGTAAAGTGAAAGTATCTCGCGTTTCGCCGCCTCGCACGCCTCCAAGCGGTGGTCATCACCCAGGCAATAGGCTTCCACCGACTGCGGCATTCCGCCCACGACCATATAGAGCCTCGCCAATTTCACAGCATCGGCATGGAGCCATCCCATTGCCTTCCTTTCGTCGAAGCATTCACGGATGCGGTCTGCCGTTCTGTCCGCGCCCAGCGCCCAGAGAAACTCTTCGAAATCGAGCGGAAACATCTTCATCTTGTGTTCTTCACTGGGGATGACGATGTCCTTGACGTTTTCATGTATTCCCAGAAGCGATCCCGTCTCGATGTAATGGTACTTGCCATATTCCATCAGCTGCTTGATCGCCTCTCGCGCGATGGGGAACCTTTGCACTTCATCGAAGACAACGCAACTTCTGCCGGGAATCAAGGACACGCGATGAATCGTCTGCAGCCTTTCCAGCGTACCTTTGATGTCGTCTTCCTCCGTAAACGCTTTCTTGCTTTCCTGAACAAGCCTCCCTTTGCGGGAGAAGTCGATGAATATCGAGGATTCGTATTCCTTTCCGACAAACTCCTGCACGAGATGGGTCTTGCCGACTCGCCGCGCCCCCTCAATGAGCAAGGCGTACTTGTCGGCAAGCTTGTCCTTCCACTCCTTTATCTGGGCGTAAGCTTTTCGTTTGAATTTTTGCGGCATCTTATTCGTCCTTTTTGTGCAACACGCGTATATTATCGCACGTTTTGGCGTTATGGTCAATAGTCTTTGTCACGCTATCGCCAAAGTTCATGACGCCATTTGTCACCGTATCGCCAAAGTTCATGACGCCATTTGTCACCGTATCGCCAAAGTTTTTCCTTTTCGCCTCAAACTCCCAAACGGGGCAGATCGTCAGCCGCGCCAACGACCATGCCGGCTACAAACACCACGCAAAACCAAAGCATCTTTCCCATCGAACCGCGATCCGTCTACCGAAGGAGTACCTGCGTACCGCGCGCGGGGCCGAACTTCAGCGTGCGGCCGCCGTCGGCCAGCTGCAGACACCACTGGCGAGCGTTCGCCCATTCGGTGCCGTCCGCGTCCACGAGCGTGAGTGACGGCAGGGGTATCGGGTTCGTGAACGTCGCCACCGTCTTCATCTTGCCGAACGTCTTGTCGTCGAGCGTGTCCGCCTCCACACCGAATGCCGCCACATACGTCGTGGCCGTCACCGTGAAAAGCAGCTTGAACTTGTCCATGTCATGTTCTTTACCGTTGGTTGGTCTTCTATCGAACCGTCGCCACGCCGCACATGATACCATATGTCGCGATTGCCAGCCACAAAGAATGCAAAGAAACGCAGGGGCTTCAGTCTGCCGTTCCGTCCAGGTCCAGTTCGCGGTCGAAGAGGCGCGGAGCCTCGTCGCCACGGTGGCAGATCAAGATGGCCGTAACATCCTTGCGTGTCCGCAAATACCGTTCGATGCGACGGCTCTCGCGCCTCGCCGCGCGGGCGTCGAGGTTCATGAACGGCTCGTCCAGCAGAAGAAGATCGTATCTTGGATTCAAGGCACGATCCAGCAGTTCGCATGGCGTCAGACCAAGGTAAGCCTGCATTTCCGGGCTGACCACGCCAGTGCGTCTGCGTATCTTCGCAAGTTCGACGCCTGACGCCCTCGGAAGGCCGAACACCTTGATGTCCGCCGCATATGCAAGCGGACTATCTCCCGTTATCATGGCGAAAAGCGTCGTCTTTCCACTTCCGTTCCTGCCGCGCAGCACCCAACGTTCGCCCTTTCTGACCGTCCACGAAAAATTTCTGAAGAGCCGTACGCGGCCCAGTCTGACATTCAAGTGGCATATCTCCACTACGGGTTCGGCAGTCCGCCCTGATGCAATCTTGCTACGGACTGCGGACGCATTGGCAGGCCTGCCTTTGCGCATCTCCGGCCTCGCCGGCGGCGCCATATCGTGCGCCACTCCCTTTGCATCGATCTTCAGCCATCTTGTCACGCAGTCCGGAACTTCGTCGACATGCCGGTAGGCAAAGACTATCGCAAACCCTTTCCGCACGAGGCTCGCGACGATCTCGCGGATTTTCGCGCGCTGCCTCGCATCCATCCCGCCAGCGGGATCGTCAAGGACCAGCAGATTGGGACGTTTCATCAGGGCATGCGCCAGCAGAACCCGCCTAGTTTCCCCATTCGAAAGCGCCATGACAGGACGGGTCTTGATTTCCTGCAATTCCAGGAGACGGAAGATGGAAGCCGCACGTCTTCCGTACGCCGCACGCGTTTCAGGATAACGGACGCCAACCTCGAACGGATTCACATCGTATACGGATTCAAACGACAGGAATTCCTCCACGGTGCATCCATCGGCCCCGTAGTATCTGGCCTGCGGCCATCCTGTCTTCTGCGCCTCGGCCGCATGCTGCGCAAAATTGAGCAACGCCGTTTCATTCGCATGTTCCCCGTCGCTTGCGATTTGCGCGCACCATCTGCTCCGCACGTCCGGATCTGGCCCCGTTACAGCCCAAAAATCTCCCGGAACGATGGAGTGCAATAAGGTGTCGCCGGTTTTCATAAGGACGAGGTGCGAAATTCCTTGATCCGGATATTGCGGAAAGATATCTTGTCCGCATGATCCTGAAGGAGGATCCTGCCTTCGGCCGCCTCGCCCCACGGACCTTCCCGCTGAAATTCCGGCTTGTTCCATTTCGTCTGCCGGAACGCTTCGCGGAACCTGTCTCCACCTCGCTCGTAATCCAAGACCTTTATGCCATTCAGCCAGTGTTCGACGTGCCGCCCACGCGATACTATCCGAACAGCATTCCATTCCCCGCGTTTCCTCAGGTGCCTGCCGGCATGCGCCGGAAAGAAGTAATAGAGCGATGCGATGCGACGGTTCTCAAACGCTTCTGGCGTCACATTCGGAGGAACAGGATGCCCGGGATCGAGGATCTGGTATTCGAGCGTCGTTCCCTTGGCGTATTCTGGATTGTAGAAGTACTTGATGCCGGAATTTGCCACGCCGTCGATCTTGAACTCAAGCCGCAGGTCGAAGTCGCGGAATTTTTCGACAGTGAAGAGATCGCCGCCTCCGCCGCCTGCGGCCCCCTTGAGCGGGGTCCACTTCCAGCCGCCGTCCCATATACGGTCCGGCAGGCATGTGAGGACGCCATCCGCCACCACCCAGCCCTTCACTTCGCCGCCACCCTTCTGCGTCCAGCCGGTAAAGTCGCGCCCGTTGAAAAGCGGGCGGAAACCGTTCTCGATTCCACTCCCGCACGTGCAGCAGCCTGCCAGCGCCACGGCGGCTATCGCCATCAAAGCGAAACCGTTTTCGGCCATCTTCTCCACCTTCATGTCAAATGCCTCTCTCTATCGTCCATGGAAACCGTTCTGCTCCGGTCGAGGAGCCGCCGCCATTTTACAGTTTTTCGTCCTGAAATTCCAGCGGCAATCGTAGGACCTTCGCGCCCTGCCGGGTTTTACAGCTGACTCTTCGGCAAGAATCGTACAAGAAGCGCCATCACACGCAAAATAAATGTGATTTTCACGAACTACGCTTGCACGCGCAGAGATGGATGGTATATAATTACCGCGAAATGTCCGCGTCCAAAGACAACGTACCGCGTATCATGCTCGTCCTGCCGCTGGCTAACCATCTCAACCGCCGGCTGTTGAACGGTTTTCTGGAATACGCCCGCGAGAACGGCCCCTGGCAAGTGAACATCCTCCCCGGAGACGATCCGTCGGCGGTGTGCGCGGCCGCCCGCGACTGGAACCCGGACGTGGTGGCCGTGCTGCAAGAGGAGGATGGCGGCGCCCTTGACCTGCGGACGCTGAAGATCCCGTCCGTCTTTGTCAATCCGATAGCGCGCACGGTTCTGCCGCGAAAGGCCCCGTACACGGTACTGCGCCGCGACTATTTCCAGATCGGCCATACGGCCGCCATGCATTTTCTCGACCGCAACTACGCCAACTTCGCGTTCGCGGGCGGGACGCGCAACATCTACCGGGTCCGGGAAATGGAGGAGGGGTTCATTTCCGCGGTCAGGGAGGCCGGCCGCACGTTCATACCGTATCCACCCCCATCGGCGCAGGAGCGCCGCAACTTCGGGGTAGAGGAACCCCGCCTGGTCGCATGGCTGGCATCACTCCCGAAGCCCACAGCCATATTCACACCGCACGACATGCGCGCAAAACAGGTGTTGAACGCATGCCTCGCAGTTGGCATCCGCGTCCCGGAGGATGCCGGCGTGCTTGGAATGGGCAACGACCAGGCGTTATGCGAATTCTCGATTCCGCCAATCTCAAGCGTGGACATATATCCGGAACGCGTTGGCAGACGCGCCGCCCGGCTGGTGGACGACCTGACAAAAGGGCGTGCGGTACCGAAGAGCGAGACCGTCCAGTTCGCATCGGCTGTCATACGCCATTCCACCGATTCGCGCCTCATCGACGACCCTCTTGTGGCGCGCGCCATGGAGCATATCGACCGCAATCTGTCCAGCCAGACCTACGGCATAGACGCCATCGCGCACGATCTGCACGTTTCGCGACGCACGCTCGAGATCCGCACACGCCGCACGCTTGGACGGCCTCTTGGCGCTGAAATCAGCGCCACGCGTCTGGCGCGCGCATCTTCGATGCTGCTGGCGACAGACCTCCCGGTCTCCGAAATTGCGAATCGGGTCGGCTTCTGCGACACCAGCTATTTCGTCCTCCGCTTCAAGCGGCACTACGGCGTCACGCCCGCCGTCTGGCGCAAGCGATAGCCGCGCAATTCACTTCTGGCGAGCGTAGAACCAGTAGCCCTGCGGCGCGATCGACCGCCCTCTGTACGAGAACGGCCTGTTCTGGGAATAGTTCACTACTATCTCTTCCCCGTTCTCCCAGCGCGTGCGGAACACGCCGTCGGCCAGCTTGTCATGGCGGTCGATGAACTCGAAGATCAGGTGTTTCAGCGGCTGCCACAGGTCGTACACCTGCTTCATCGGCTCTATCGTTTCGTAGTTCTGGAAGTAGAACATCGGTCTGCCTCCGTACTCCACAAGCTTCAGGATGCGGTTTTCAGGCGTGTACAGATACTGGTCGGGACTAGTCATTTCTTCTTCGGGAACACGCCTAGAGCCGTGGGGATAGGGGGCGTCGACCGTGGACCAGAAAGGCTGGCTCATGATGATTCCGTTGTAGGCGATTTGCCATAGGGGGATTTCCCCGTCCACGAGCTCGGTCTTCCTCACGCTGTAGACCGGGTACGTCGAAACGTACAGCGCGTTGTCGAGCACCGGCGCGATATGGTCGCAGCTGGACTCCGAGCTGTATCCGCCGAAGACGGCCCGGGCCTTGCGCGCGGTGGCCATCTGCCATTCGGCCATCTGCTTGCGGTTGGCCGGGTGCATCGGGTCGTGGCAGGGCGTAGGATACGTGGCGCTCGTGACGTCCACGTGGTGGATGCCGTCAAGCCCGAGGTCCTTCAGCTTCTCGAGGTCCTCGTCGATCCACTTGTTGTTCACCACCTGGAAGCAGGTGTGCCAGGCGAGGCCGCCCTGGAGGAATCCGTACTCGCGCAGACGCCCCTTCGCGTCCTTGCATACGTCGTCCAGGTTCCAGCGTTCGCCGCATGCGCGGTAGATGTTGTGGTTGTTCACATGCACGCTCACGCGGTAGCCGAGCGACTTGGCGAGCGCGATCGCCTCGCGCATCTTGGCTTCGCCGCCCAGTGGTTCGTACACTGGAAACAGCTTGGGGAACGGGCCGTCGAAGCCAAGGTGCTGCCATCCGACGATGCACATGTCCACGTCGTCCATCCCGGCGGCCTTGACCTGCCGGACGAGATCCATGTACTGGTCGAACGTGCGCCTGACGAGAATCGGCGGCATCGCGTACGCCACGCGGTCCCGGCAGTGTCCTTCGCAATGCGAGAGCTTGCAGCGCATGAAGATGGATTTCGCGGACCAGGCGAGCGCCTCGTTTCCCTTCACGCGCTCGCGGAGCGGACGCACCCAGCCGCGATCCAGGTTCCACTTCCGGTACGTCTTGGCCATGCCGCTGTAGTTGGCGTCGTCGCCCGTCAGCTCGTAGTAGTCCACCACGATGTCCTCGTAGGGATCGAACTCGATCTTCCCGATCTTGAAGCGCGGGTAGACGTTGTACGCGCCCTTGGCCACCGCCACGCGCAGGTCGTACTCGAGCCGAAGCCCCTTCACGATTCCCACCCAGCAGATCCCCGGCGTCTTGAGCCCGAAGATCGGCACGTACTGCCGATTGCCGACAAACGAACCCTCCTCGCGGTCAAGCCGTCCCCACCGCTGGTCGCCGGCCACCCAGTAGCCGTCGCACCTCGGCGTTTCCGCCGCCGACGGAACGACGTCTATCCACCGGCAGTCGCGCGGCATGTCGCACGTCCTCACGCGGTACCGCCACGCGCCGTCCGCGCAGCGTTCCGCCCGGGCCGGGACACGCTCCATCCTTCCGTCAATGCGCCAAACGCGCACAAAGCCGCGGTCCAGGCCTCCGGCGAAGGCAGAAGAGGCCGCCACCGCAAAAACAAGAATAATCTTCGGACACATAACTACACGTTCCTTCTGCATGGATGCCGTTCGCGGCTATTTGAAGATCAGGACCGTACCATTCGGCGGTTCCCACTGCCATTCGTAGCAGCCGATGTCGACAATGCCGTTCGAGACTCGCGGGTTGCCGGCGAGGTCGGTGTCGTCCGCCAAGCCGTCGAGCGGCGCACCGGCGTCGACGGTGACGGCGCCCCGCCTGGCCCAGGCCGTCGCGTCCGTCAGCCCCGCCGCGCCGCTCGCCACCACGATGTCGTTCGTGATGTTCCCGGCGGATCGTTCGACGGGAAGGATCCACCGCCACGAATTCCCCGATATGTTCGGGATGAAACAGTTCGTAGCGGCGTAGATCGCCAGGGACTGATGCTCGACGACGTTGTCCGAGGGAGATATGAGGAAAGCCGAGTTGACGACAGGGGCAGTGCCGCGGTACTTGCCGAACAGGGCTACGCGGTTCCCGTTGACCTTCATGTTGTCGTTGAGGAACGTGCAGTTGAACACGCCGTCGTAGTCCCTGAGAAGCGAATTCCCCCTGTTGCCGGAGAAGAGACAGTTTCTGAACGTGCCGTACATGGCCGTGCAGGCAGAAGTCTGGTCGTAGTCGTAGTATGCGACGTTGCCGGCGAACGTGCACCGAACGTACGTTCCGCCCGCCGCCGCGCCGGCCCACGCTGCAGCGTTCCCCGAGAACACGCAGTCCTCGACCGTAACGGACGGATCGTCCGGCGCAAGGACGCCGCCGCCGATGGCGTCGTCCACCACCGTGGCGCCGTTCGTCACGACCTGTCCGCCCGCGATGGTGAATCCCTTCACCTTGGCGCCCGCGCCCACGGCAAGACCGCGCACGTTCTCGCCTCCCTGGACCACGGTGTTCGTGGCACCGGCGCCGACGAGCGTGGCGCCAGGCCACACGAAGCCGCGCGCCGAGATTGTCGGCGCGCCAGCGATCAGCCCGGACGGCTGGATCGCCGTTCCGGCGGAATACGTTCCGGCCGCCGCCATCACCGTGTCGCCGGCGTTGGAGGCCATGTCGAGCGCCGCCGCGAGCGTCTGCTTCGCCGTCGCGGAAGTCAACCCGTCGTTCGCGTCGTCGCCTCCGTCGGCATCCACGTAGGCCGTAATGGGCGTGTATGCGTGCTGATATGCGCCTGCGGCCACCATGCCGTCGCCGGAAACCTCAACCGGCCTGCCCAGGAAATCGCCTACCGAGTACTTCCAGAAGTCGGCGGCCGCCGCCGGATTGACCGCGCCAAGCGCGGAGGAGCCGGCGGAAATGGCGAAATTGCCCCTAAGCGCATTTGCAAAAAGCGGGTCTGCCTCGACATAGCCCGTCGATGGGACGATCTGCACGAGGCCATAGACGATGTTCTCGGCGAACGCCGCAGGGTTCTTGTCAAGCGTGCCTTCGTAAAATATGCAGCCGTACGCACTCGCCGACGCGGACAGGAGTCGCTGGTCGGCGCCGTCGAAGCTTCCATGGACGGTACTGCCGTACACGCGGGACGAGTCGGCTATCAGCTGGTTGCCTTGCACGAAGTTGCCGTACATGACGCAAGACGACATGCGTGCTCTTATGACGCAAGCGATACCACCGCCTGCGCCCGCATACGGATTGGAGTTCCCGTAGATGCGGCAACGCTGCAGCCATCCGCCGCAGGAAGCCGAGCCGTTCCTTCCCCAGTTGCCCGTGAACACGCAGTCTAGAACCTGTACGTGATCCAGCATTTCGTTTCCCAGAACATACAGGCCGCCGGCGTAGTCCTCGTCGCCGGTGTAAGACGGCGAGTCGCTTATGCCGGAGGCCCCGCCTGAAATCGTCACGCCGGCAATGCCGATTATCCCGGCCCCGGCCGACACCGTCACGCACCGCACGGCGTTGGCACCGCATTCCGCAGAGGCGGAATGCGGTGCGCCCTGGATGACAACATCCTCCGCCTTGCCGGTGGCGGAGCGGATGAGGATGTTCTTGGTGCCGTCGATGGCCACGCGCGCGGCAAGGGAACCGTATGCCGGATCCCCGCCCGTGGCATACGTGCCGGGAGCGACATCGATTATAGTGTAGCCGTCGGACGACGCCACGTCGACGGCCGCCTGTATCGTCTGGTACTGGGCGGATGCGCCGACATGCAGCTCCGCCGTGGCGGGAATGTTGGTGACCGTGGCGCTGCCGGAATCCGGCAAGGTCTGCCAGAATCCACCGTGCGCATCGGCGAACCTGTGAAACACGGAAGAACCTTTGACGACCGCGCTGGCGAAAGTCCCCGAAGGCGGCGTGATGTAAACCTGCGCAGGCCACGTCCCGGCGTTGGCGTACATGTTGCGCACATACGTATCGGCGCCTGTCGTAGGGATTTTCTCCGGCACGACGACACGCCCGCCCGACAATGCGACCGCACCCTGTATCGCGCCCGCATCGACGCTGCCGTCCACCACACGTGGATTGCCGAAGTAGTCCGTACCGCGTTCATTCTCCGGCACGAAGGAAAGATTCTCCGGCGAAAGCCATTCCGTGCTTCCGTACCCTTCCGCCGATCCGCCGCTGGCCGTCGCCACCGGGCGGTAGTCGCCCGTCAGAGGCGAGACGAGCAGCGTCACGAATTTTCCGGACGTGGCGTTCGCAACTTGCAGAGAATCCGCATTTTCCCCATTGTTGTATTCCTGTATGCAGTTCGGGCCGCCTTTGTTCGTGCCGTCGAATTCCTGCCGGTTGCAGAGCGTCGAGACGAGGTTGTAGATCTTCTGGTTCGCGCTGGTACGGAGGAGCGACCCGTTGTTCGCGACGGCGGTGCAGTTGATGTACGGCCCTTCCCCTTGGAGAACGTATTCGTTGTAGGAGCTGGTCGAACCGCAACTTGCGAAGATGCAGTTGTACGCCTTGGAACCGTACAGTGCGGAGCCCCGACCTCCCGCGTTGGCATTGCGGCAACCGACGATAAGCGAGCGTATCGCGACCACGCCGCGCATGCCGCCGCCGTAGTAGGCCGCGCAGTTCGTGGCCGTGCAGTCCAGCACGTAGACGTCGCACGACCCCTGGTTGAAGCATACCGCGCCGCCAGCGCCCTTCGGATTGCTGTTGGCCGCCCCGGCGGCCGAATCGCGGAACGTGAAGCCCTTGATGCGCGTGCCGGCCGCCGCAGCCCCGTCCACGCACACGGCGCGGACGCTGCCGGAGCCGAGTCCGTAGGTACCGTCTCCAAGCGATCCGGAGATGAACGTGTCGTCTCGCGTACCGGTGGATTCAAGCGTCATCTTCCGCGTGATGAGGACGCGGTTGGCCGCGCCGTTGGAATCGACGGCCACAGCCCCTTCGGAATAGTCGCCTGGCGCGACAAGAACGGTCACGTCGTCGTCCGTGTCGGCATTCGCGAGCGCGACCGCCGACTGGATGTACTTCTTCGCCGTATCGGGAGTCCGTCCGTTTCCACTGTCGTCCGCCTTGCCGGCGTCGACGTACCAGGTCGCTCCCCACGCGGGGGCGCAAGCCATCGCAATGACCAATCCGTATATGATCTTCATCGTTTTCCTCCTCCGGCCGCGTTACGGCCTGCCGTAGATTCCAAAGCCAAACGGCGCGACGTCCCGCCCGCGGTAGGCGTACGGCTTGTCCGTGTAGTTGCATACCACCTCTTCGCCGTTGGAGTAGCGGACGCGGAAGACGTCCGGGGCGATCTCGGCGTGGTCCTCCATGAACTCGAACTGCAGGTGCTTGAGCGCCTGCCACTGGTCGTACATCCGCTTGATGGGCGCGAGGTCCTTGTAGTCAGTGTAGTAGAACATCGGGCGGCCGTTCAGCTCGAACACCTTGAGCGTCCGCCGCGCGGGCGTGTCGAGGAAGGTGGTGACCTTCTCCGACCCGCGCACCGCGTCCGTCTTGCCGCTGCCCGCGTCGCGCGCGCACGGCGCGTCGAGCGTGGCATAGAACGGCTGGCTCAGGATGATGCCGGAGTAGACGACGTGCCAGATCGGAAAGTAGCCGTCGACGAGCGGCTTTCTAGGGCTGTGCCAGCCGGGGTAGCAACTCACGTAGAGCGCGTTGTCGAGGATGGGCGCGCAGTGGTCGATGCCGCACTCGCTGCTGTAGCCGCCGAACGCCGCGCGCACCTTCTCCCCCACCTTCAGCTGCCATTCGCACATGGACTTGCGGTTGTTGGGGTGCATCGGGTCGTGGCACACGCCTGGGAGGATGGCGCTTGTCACGTCCACATGGAAGAGTCCATTCAGACCAAGGTCCTTCTCGTCGGCTATGTCCTTGTCCACGTACTTGTTGCAGCAAACCTCCCAACAGCTGCGGTAGACCTGCCCGCCTGGATAGACAGTGTATTTCTGCGGGTTGCCGTCGCTGTCCTTCGCAACGTCGGCGAGATTCCAGCGCTTGGCGTTGCGGTAGAAATTGTTCTGGTTGATGTGGCAGTTCATGCGGTAGCCGAGCGACTTGCCGTAGGCTATGGCGTCGCGCATGCCCTTCTCGCCGCCGAAGCGTTCGTCGGCGGGGAAGAGATCGGGGAACGGGCCGTCATGGCCACCCTGCTGGAAGCCGACCATGCACATCTCGGCCTTGTCGATGCCGATCTCCTTGAAGCGGCGCATGATGTCCTTGAAGTCCGCGAACGTGTGCTCCACCAGGACGGGCGGCATCGCCTTGAGCCAATCCTCCTGCGTCGTCTTCGTGCGGTCGCAGCGACCGAACTTGCAGCGCACGAAGAACGAGTCCGCAGCGTAGGCGAGGGCGTCGTTCCCCTTGACGCGCTCGCGCAGAGGCTTCACCTCGCCGCGTTCCAGCTGCCATTTGCGGTAGAGGCGTCCCATGCCGGAATACGATGCGTCGTCGCCGTTCAGCTCGTAGAAGTCGACCACCCAGTTCTCGTACGGGTTGAAACCGACGTCGGAAAGTTTCAGGGAGGCGAACAGCCTGTACGCGCCTTTGGACGAAACTATCCGGTCGGTCGTTTCGTAGCGCATCCCCTTGACGATGGCGAACCACGCCTTGCCATCTGCCGTCTTCATTCCGAAAAACGGCATGCGTCCGTGGGAGACCACGGTGCCGTCGGTATCGTGCGCGAACGTGCCCCAGCGTCCGTCGTCCAGCATCCACCAGCCGGGGTCGCCTTTGCGCCGCACGGCCGCATCGCTTGTCAATTCCACGCGCGTCGCGTCCGCCGGCATGTCGATCGTGCGCAACTCGTAGCGCCATGCGCCGTCCGGCTGGCGGACGAGCGGCACTTGGCGGGTTTCGGACCTGTCGTCCTTGAAAATCATCCTGACCGTCGCCTGTGCGAGCGGGGACTCCGGCGCCGCGAACGCGGCAAACGCAACTGATACGAAAAATACGGCAGATGCCACCTTCATTTGATCTTCCTTTTCATCCTGTTTCAGGCACACCCCGATTATACATGATTCCATGCCGTCGGGACAGGTTATAAATACGCATAAAATATGTAAACAATCCGCATGTGGAAGAGGAAACTCCCAAAAGGTAAAGATGTGGTATAATAGCGGGCGCATGGACATACAGGAACTAGCCAGAAATTTTCTTCCTTGCCGCGAGTGCGCGCTTGCAAACACGGCGGAAACCGTCAACCTGCCCGGATCGGCGCAGGTGGCCGCCATATTGCGTAATCTGTTTTCGCTCCTTTTCCCGGGATGCCACGGCATGGGGCCAGTGCCGCAAGCGCAGTGCCGCAAGCACGTGGAACAGCTTTTCGTGCAGGTGGCAGGCGAGATAGAGGAGGCGATACTGCAGGTTCTCAGGTACCAGAACAAGGAGAAGGGCGAGGACATGTCCGCCGAAGACAATGCCGCCCGGGCGCGTGCATTGGCCGAGATATTCATGGCCGAACTTCCCGCCCTGCATAAAATGCTGCAGGAGGACATCGATGCCGCATACGAAGGCGATCCCGCCGCCATCAGCAAGATGGAGGTGGTGATGGCCTATCCTGGCTTCCGGGCGATCACGGTCCACCGCCTGGCTCATACCCTCTACAGCCTGCAGGTGCCGATTCTCCCGCGCGTCATGAGCGAGATCGCGCATTCGGAGACGGGTATCGACATCCACCCGGGCGCGACAATAGGCGAACACTTCTTCATCGACCACGGCACCGGCGTAGTCATAGGGGAAACGACAGTAATCGGCAAGAACGTGAAACTCTACCAAGGCGTGACTCTCGGCGCGCTCTCCTTCCCGAAGGACGAATCCACCGGCATGCTCATGAAAGGCCACAAACGCCATCCGAACGTGGAGGACAACGTGGTCATCTACGCCGGAGCGACGATTCTCGGCGGCGAGACGACGATCGGGCACGATTCGGAAATCGGCGGAAACGTGTGGCTGATGGAATCCATACCGCCATTCTCGCGCGTCTACAACCAGACGCCATATCCGCGCATCAAAGCCAAGAAGGAGACATGAGCGACAGACGCAAATCCTTCGTGGCCCCTCACGTGGCGGAACTCCCCAAGAGCGGGATCCGCGCATTCTTCGACATCGTGGCTCAAAGGCGCGACATCGTCTCTCTCGGCGTGGGAGAGCCCGACTTCGACACTCCCTGGCACATTGCCAGGGCTGCTTCCATCGCGCTGGAGGAAGGCCGCACTCACTACACTTCCAACCTCGGCACTCCAGCATTGCGCAAGGCGATCTGCGACTATCTGTCCCGCCGTTTCGGCGCTCCATACGACTGGACGCGCGAAACGCTCGTAACCGTGGGCGTGGCGGAAGCCATAGACCTCGCCCTGCGCGCGATCTGCTCGCCAGGCGATGAAATACTCTACCACGAGCCCTGCTTCGTCTCCTACGCGCCCACGGTACGACTCGCCCATGCGAAACCTGTCGCCGTGGAAACGCGCGCGGAGGACGGATTCCGCCTGACCGCCGATGCGCTGGAGGCAAAGGCGACGCCGCGAACGAAGGCGCTGCTGGTGAACTTCCCGTGCAACCCCACCGGCGCGACGCTATCGGCGGCGGACATGCGCGCCATCGCGGACTTCTGCGTGCGACACGACCTGCTTCTGCTCGCGGACGAGGTCTACTCCGAGCTGGTTTACGACAGCGAACCGGTCTCCTTCGCCTCGTTTCCGGACATCCACGACAGGCTGATTCTCCTCAACGGCTTCTCAAAGTCGTGGGCCATGACTGGATTCCGCCTCGGCTACGCCTGCGGACCTGCGGATGTGATCGATGCGATGATGAAGATACACCAGTACGGCATCATGAGCGCACCCACGCTTTCGCAATACGCCGGCGTCGAGGCCATGGAGCATGGAGATGCCGACGTGTCGCGCATGCGTTCCGAGTACAAGCGCCGGCGAGACTATCTGGTGCCAGCCCTCAACGCCATGGGACTCCCCACCGTGATGCCGAAGGGCGCATTCTACATCTTCTCCGACATACGGACGTCCGGCCTCTCCTCGCAGGAATTCGCATTGCGCCTCCTGAACGAACACGCCGTCGCCTGCGTGCCAGGATCGGCGTTCGGGCCGTGCGGGGAGGGTTTCGTGCGCATGAGCTACGCGACTTCGCTCGCAAAGATCAAGCTGGCGGTGGAACGCATCGCCGCATTCATGAAGGATCTCACATGAAATTCCTGCAAATGACAGCAGCTGCGGCCGCCGTGACGCTCGTCGCCGGTTGCGCGACATGGACATTCGAGCCAACGCGTTCGGCAAAGTTCGTCAACGAGGAAAATGCGTATCTGCATGTCGACTACGGCATTGAGGAGCACGAGTCGACGTTCTACGGCCCAGGCGGCGTGCAGATGCCCTTCAAGAGCAACCTGAAGGTTCGCGTCGAGATGCCTGACGGCGCTCGTTTCGTGGCCTACCAAAACATGTCCACCGACGGGCGGCTCTACGTTTCCGGCAACGAACGGTGGAAATTCCTGGAAAAAGGCGTGGCGGCCTACGTTGCGGAACGGGCTCCCGACGGGAACGGCTACCTTCTGCGCTACCAGGGAACGCTCTGCGCAAGCGTCCGCAACCCGAAAAGCGAACGGCAACCGATGCGCCACAGCTCGTCCACGCCGCACGGATTCGGGCGAGAATCCTCAGGACCGCGAGACTCGTCCGGCCCAAGAAGCAAGGAGTAGCTGCATGTCGCCGCTTGACAACATCAAGGTGGTGCTGGTAGGCACTCTCTACACAGGCAACGTCGGCAGCGCATGCCGCGCAATGGCCAACATGGGAATCCACAAGCTCGTCCTGGCGGCCCCCAACCTCCAGAACTCCTGGGACGAGGGGGAACGCATGGCGGTGCACGCAACCGACATCCTGCACGGGCGGCAGGACTTCGCCACTTTCGAGGAATCGGTGGCAGACTGCGTGGCTGTAGTGGGCACCACCGCGCGCGGCGGACTCTACCGCCAGCACGTGCGCGCGCCACGAGACTGCGCATCCGACATCCTGTCCATCGCCGCCACCGGCCCGGTCGCACTCGTCTTCGGACGGGAAGACAAGGGCCTCCTAAACGAGGAGGTGGCGCAATGCACGCATCTGATCCGCATCCCCGTGGACGAGGGATATACTTCGATCAACCTGGCGCAGGCGGTTCTGATCACATGCTACGAGTTCTTCACCGCCGCAGGCACGTACCAGCCCCCGCATGAAAAGGCCCCGCCCGCCCCACAGGCCCAGAAGATGCAACTGATGAAGAACTGGCAGACGATGCTCCAGGACATCGGTTTCATGAACGAGAAGCAGACGGACCACATGATGCAGGGCATCCATCGCATCTTTTCGCGTGGAGTGCAAACGAAAGACGACGCCGCGATCATGCTCGGCGTCGCCCGTCAGGCCCTCTGGGCCCACCACAACCCCACCCTGGAGGGCCGCAAACCCTCGATCGGGTGAGGGCCGGCCCTGCTATTTCAGCAGCGCGGCCACGGCCGCGCCGACCATCGGCGCACAATCCGGGCACACGGTAAGCGCATAGGATATGTTCCGCGAAGCCAGCATCGCATCGAGTTCGCGCTTGACGATTTCAGGGAAGCTGACCACGCGAGTCTTGTAGTACGTCGAGCCGTCGATGCACACGTTAACGGGCGCGTACGGATCCGTGCCGCCGCCAGTCTTGATGATGAACGCGGCGAGATGTATCGCCGTCAGCACCGCCGCACGCTCGAAGACCGGCGTCGCAAGGCGACGGGCCATGGCGCGATCCTTCTCGTCGACAAACACCTTGAGCAGCGGATTGGGCTTCCCGTTGTCGTGCATCGCGCAGAAATTGTCGAGATCGTACGATTCCAGCGACCCCAGCTGAAGGACGGCGAGCTTGGCGTCTTCGGTGAAGAACCCTTCGCGCGCGGCGGCCTTGAACACTTCCAGCCCGATACGGCCGAGATAGGCGCCGGAGATCATCTTCTCGAAACGCTGGCAGCCGCAGTCGGACGTCTTCCTGTCCATGGCCTCGTCGAACTTCGACTGTGCGATCTTCGAGAAGCCGCCGGACTCCGTGTTGATCGCCATGAAGCCCGCCGGCGCATCTTTCAGCTTGCCGATGTTTTCGTTCTTTTCGATGTAGGCCACGTTCGTGCCAGTGCCGAGGATAAAGCCCAGATATGCAGAATAGTGGACGTCCTTCTCCACGGCCTTGCCGGCGAGGAGCGTCGCCACCGTATCGTTCACGACGGTAATCTTGGACGGCTTCGGATCAAGACGCTTCTTCATTTCCGCGCCAACCCACTGGCCGACGATCTCTGGCGCCTGGATCTGCTTGGTCCACATCAGCAGCTTCGCGTCTCCATCGGCGGAGGCTTCGGCTGGATACGAGAAGCAGAAACCCACCGAGCTGTCTTTCGCGAACGGCGTACAACGCTTGACATGGCCGGTGAGGACGGCGTAGAAATCCTCCTGGGAGACGTAGCTCTTCGCTCCTGGCATCTCGCCCTTCTCCACATGCTCGATCTTTATCTCGGAGCCGTCAGACGGGATCGTCACCGTTCCGGCACGGAAGTTGGTGCCGCCGGCGTCCAGCACCGTGACGGCCGTATCCTTCTCCACTTCGCCATACGGAGAAGTGAATGTAGGAATCATCTTCAGGGAGGACGGTTCGCCGGCGAGACCGGCTTCCATCTCCTTCTGGAACGCGGCAATAAGCCCCGTACGGTCCAGCGAGCGCGTTTCAAGGCCATTGGCCTCAAGAAATTCTTCTGGTGTCTGCATTTTCGTTTCCTTTCCGTGGCGATAGAATACCAAAAGACGGCCGTATTGGACAAGAGCAAAGTCCCGTTGCCTGAACTGCAACATCATAAAAAAAAACTGTGGATTTTCCGGAACGGCGGCATACTTCCTGGCAGAGGATTCTGTTGAGGAAAAGATCCTGTGGACACAAACCTGACAAGACGCGCCTTTTTTGGCGGCACGATGGCATGGACCGTCTGGCCAAAATCTGTCTTTGGCGCATTGCAGCAGCCAGGCGAGCGGCAACAGCATCCGCAGGCATCCATATGGGAGAAGCCGGATGGCTCTGCGACAGATTCCGTAATGGTGCGTCGCCTCTATCTGGACTTGGCGGGACGCATCCCCACCGGTGACGAGGCCAGGACCTACGTCCATGATTCAGACGGCAAGAAGTTCGAGACGCTTGTCGACGTCCTCCTTTCCTCTCAAGATTTCGCAAACTACTGGACAATGCGCTTTTGCGACATTCTACGCGTAAAAAGCGAATTTCCGATCAATCTTTGGCCCAACGCCGTGTATGTCTACCATGCTCGCATCCGCAACTTCGTGGAACGCAATGAAGCATGGGATGCCTTTGGACGGACTCTCCTCACCGCACAGGGCAGCGACTTCCGCGACGCTGAGGCCAATTTCTTTCGTGCCACGGACATGCGCACGCCCGAAGGATGGGCAGAGGCGACGGCGCAGACGTTCCTTGGCATCCCGCCATACAAGCTAGAACCCGCCCTCAAGAAAAAAATCGCATCCTTCTTTTCCGGCGTGAAAATCAAGGAAACTCGCGAATGGAAGGAAGAAATAGTTTATGTGGATGGCATAGACAAGCGGGGCGAACTCTGCGATCTGCTGTTCGGAGGACAGCGGACCGACGTCGCTCTTGCATTCGAGAACACCATCCGCCACTGGATATTCGGCCCTGGCAGTACAGCCGTCAAACCGCCTGCGGGCGAACTGCGGCTGAAGGACATGCTGCGGAACATCGTTTTGTCGCCCGAATACGCACGCGGCTCGATAACTGGCGGATTCCCCGTACGCAGGCTTGATGCCGAAGTGCTGGATGACGCCATATGCACGTTAAGCGACAGCAGTCGCGACTACCAGTCCCCCGCTCCTGAGCCGTTCACGTTCCTTCCGCCAAAACGGGCGACGGTGTGCGTGGAGGATGGATCCATCACCAACGGGTTCCTGACGCTCTTCGGCCGACCCGCCCGCGACACGGGGCTGCCAGAAGAACGGGGGCAGGACGTGACGGCAAAACAACGGCTTTATCTCTTCAATTCCGGCAAACTCCACCAGCAGCTTGGCCGGATCGTTGCGCCGCCTGGCAAGTTTTCAGGGAACAAGCCGAATCCTATCCTGCAAATGCCGCTACCCAAGCGCATCGACGACCTTTACTGGCGTATGCTCGCTCGCGAACCGACACCTCGGGAACGCCAGACGATCCTAGGCGTCTGGCAGAAGCGCGGCGGTGGGAAAAAACGCAACGTGCGCCCTTTTGAGCTTCTTCGCGACGTAGCATGGTGCATTGTGAACACCAAGGAATTCATATTCAGGACATAGCCATGAAACCCGCCCGGAGCGTAGTTGAGATATGGCAGTGGGGCGGTCCTAGCCATATCGACACGTTCGACCCCAAGCCTAAAGCCGACCGTGACTACAACGGCGGGCTGAAGGCCATTTCTACGAACGTGCCGGGGATGGAAATCCACGAATGGTGGCCTGAACTGGCCAAGTGTGCCAATCTGTACTCTATAATCCGGAGCATGACCCACAGCGAATTTGGACACGAAACGGCCACATACCTCATGCAGACAGGGCGCATGCCAGGAGGCGGCGAGGTCTATCCTGCCATCGGCGCCGTGATCTCGCAGATCAAGAGGAAGAGCTACAAAGGCGATCTGCCCCCATATGTCATCCTCACTCGGGAAAAGGGCCGGTTCAGCGAAGTTGGCTTTTTTGGGGCGGCCGCCGCACCGCTCGTTACTGGCGGTCGCCCCAACGCTCCTCATTTCTCCGTTGAAGGCATCGTCCCGCCAGAAGGCATATCGCCCAATGCCATGCTGGAGCGTTTCAGCATGCTGGACGAACTTGACACCTGGAAGCCGGCCGCAAACAGCTGCAACGCCGGACAGGCCGCGCTTTTCGATACCGCCGGGCAGGAAGCCCGACGTATTTCCAGCGGCGATGCGGCAAAAGTCTTCGACCTCTCCCTGGAATCCAAGGACATGCGGGACCGCTATGGACGCAACATTACAGGGCAGTCGCTCCTTGTCGCCAGGCGCCTTGTTGAATACGGCGTGCCATACATCACGGTAAACGTGCCTGGCTGGGATTCGCACAAGCGCCACTTCGAAACCATGCGGCGCAAGAGCCAGGAATTGGATCTTGCGATCGCAACGCTTCTTCAGGACTTGAAATCCAAAGGACTGCTGGACTCCACGATCGTATGGATGAGCGGCGAGTTCGGCCGTACTCCCAAGGTCGGATGGGACGCCCCGTGGAACGGAGGGAGAGGGCACTATGCGCGCTGTTTCTCCGCGCTGGTGGCTGGCGGTGGATTCAAGGGCGGCATCGTGGTGGGCGCATCGGACGACACGGCCAGCCGCCCGCTGTACCGTCCCGTCGCGCCACAGGACTTCCTTGGGAGCATCTACGCCTGCTGCGGCATCGACCCTGACGCGATCATGCCCAACGACCTTGGCAAGCGCGTCACCGTCCTGCCTCCGCAATCGTCCGCCGGACGTCTGCGCGAACTATACGCAGAAAGCGCCTGAGATCCGCCAGAAGGAGTGCCGACGAATGAACAAGCGTCTCACATGTGCAATTCTCCTGGCGTGGAGCGCGATCGTCTGCCATGCGGACCCGTATGTCGGCTACATCTATCCATCTGGCATCCAAGCGGGTACCACCAACAGGTTCATTGTCGGCGGGCAGGGGCTCTTTGGCGTACAGGGGTTCTACTTCTCAGGAAAGGGCCTGCACGTGCTTTCGATCGAAAAGGTCCCGAATTTCTCACCCCCCACCGGCATGCAGAGACGCCACCTTGTAAAATGGCTTGACGGAATCGCCGCAGGCGACAGGAACGAACCTCCGCTTCCGAACGATCCGCACTTGAACGAATGGCGGTCGAACGCCTGGTGGAGCGTGCTGGGAACGCTCGATCCGCAAAAGCTCGCAATCGTGGAACGCGACCTGCACGTGCCTAAAAACGCGTTGCAGGCGACGCCCTCGCTGCGCCAGATGCTTCTTGTGACAGTGGCGGCGGACGCGGACGCGCCGCTTGGCAGAAGTTCATTCGTCGGATGGGGCTGGAACGGCATCTCTGCACCGCGCTACTTCGAAATCACTGCCGCACCGCACATCCATGAACCCATGTACGTTCCGCCACACCGCATGCAACCCGAGCCACCGGTTGCAGACGTACGCGCAAACACCGCCGTAATGCTGGACGGTCAGATCATGCCAGGATCGACAGACGCGTTTCTCCTGCATCTTCCCGGCGGCAGGCGGACGGCATTCACGGTTGCCGCACGCGAACTACAGCCTTTCATCGGAGATGCCGTGCCAGGATTCTTCAATGCCGTAATCACGCTGAAGGACACGCAAGGCAACACCATAGCAGTTGCGGACGACGAAGCCCGATTCCGGCCAGACCCCGTACTTGAATACGTTCCACCCAAAGACGGCCTGTACCGGCTTGAGATACATGACGTCCTGTACCGCGGACGTGCAGATTTCGTGTATTCCATAGCTGTAGGGGAAGCCAGGCCGCGCGGCAAAACGACAGCCGATGGCGTGGTCGCCCGGCCTGGTGCCACCGCAACACGCAAATTCAAGATAGACACGCCGGGGCCGCGAATCCTGGAGGTGACCGCCAGACGCCGCGGATCGCCGCTAGATGCCGTACTCACGTTGCGACGCACGGAAAACGGGCCAATCCTGGCGCAATGGGACGACGTGACCAACAAGCTGTTCACGGGAACGGTCCCTCAGAGCGAATGCGATCCAATCGGCTTCTACGATTTCACGGAGCCTGGCGAATATCTGGCGGAAATATCGGATCGCACGCGTCATGGAGGCGGCAGTTACGTCTGGTGGCTGGACATTCGCGACCCACGTCCGGATTTCGAGGTCTTTTCTTCACGTTCGACGCTTTCGATGACAGGTGGCAAGCCTGCGAACATCACGTTCCGGATTCTCCGCAAGGATGGCTTCAACGGCGATGTGAAACTTGAATTCCCGCAAAATCTCCGCGTACGGAACGGGGTCCTCACCTCGGCCGTAGACGAAGTGCGGACAAGCCTCTTCTACACGGGAACCCGTCCTGCGGGCATCCAGCCGGTGAAAATATTCGCGTCGGCAACGATAGGCGGCACGACCGTCCGCCATCCTGTAGTGCCTTGCGATGAATATGAACAGGCGTTTGCCTGGAAGCATCTCGTGCCTGCCGAATCGTTCCTCATGCGATGCCAGCCCGCACCCAAGAAGCCCGCCAAACGGAAGACGTCGCGCCCGGCCCGTTAACCGCCCCCTCCCAACGCTTGACGCGGCACCGTGGATGTGGGATAATTTCAGCATGGGTTACGCTCTCCAGAGCCTTCTCAGGATTCGCCTAATGCGTGAAGACCGCGCAAGCGGCGAACTGACCGCCGCCCGACAGGCCGTTGCCACCGCACAGGATTCGCTTACGGCCCGCCGGAATGAGATGGATTTGTTCAACAGGACGCGTGAAGAACGTCGCGACCGCATATACGCAACCGTCATAGGACGTACCGTCACCCGCGAACAGTTGGATCTCGCACAGGAAGGCGTCGCACGGATCGACGAGGAAGGCGCATTGAAAGCCGACAACGTCGTACGGGCAGAGGCCGATCTCCGCAAGTGCGAAGAGGCCGCCGATCTGGCGCATGCCAGTTTCATAGCGGCGACCAAGAACCGCATGAAAATCGACGAACACAAATCGGACTGGATGAGACGCTATGCGAAAGAGCAGGAGGCCCGTTCAGAAGGAGAGCTAGAGGACTTCACAGGAAGGAAACAAGACCTTGACAGTTGAGGCCGTCACATTCCCCGTGATTGGGGGGCCATCCCTTTCCGTCATCGACGCAAGCGGCCTCTCGCCGCTTGAGCTTCCACAAGCGTTGCTCGATCTTGCCGGCCGCAAAACAGAAACGTCATGTCCAAGCAAGCCGCCGCCGTCGTCAGTAGAGCGTTTCCAGGCGATCATATCATCTCCGCCGTCTGACGATGTACCCCCTCAAATGCTCGTCACGGACAGGGCGTCCATCCCCGAAGCGAAAACAAGCCCTGCGGGCGAGCGGGACGCTCGCCCCTACCAGCCAGATCCGCTTCCGCAGGACGTAGATCCCACGGTAGGGTCACGCGTCACGCGTGACCGAACCGGCATCCCGGCGCAACACGCGCAGGACGTCGACACAACGGTAGGGTCACGCGTCACGCGTGACCGGACCGACACCCCGGCGCAACACGT
>DFLH01000007.1 GCA_002373695.1 Verrucomicrobia bacterium UBA3624 | reverse complement strand
GGTTGCCGCGCTTTTTTCGCCCGCCTATCGAGACGTATCAAAAAATGGGTAAATGGGTAAACTCCAGACGGTTGTCTGGTTGTCTACGCGCCGCCGATTTGGTATAATTGCAGAACCACGTTGAATTGGAAGGACTGATCAGACGATGAAGATTGCCATTGGTGCGGATCACGGCGGATTCGAGCTGAAGAACGCCATAATAGCTTCATGTGACGGAATCGCGTTCACTGATGCCGGCACGGATAGCGCGGAAAGCTGCGACTATCCTGATTTCGCGGATGCGGTCGCGGAGGCCGTCGCCGGCGGCAATGCGGATTTTGGCGTTCTCGTGTGTACGACGGGGATGGGCATGTCAATGGCGTCGAACCGTTTCCAGAACGTACGGGCGGCGCTCTGCCGCGACGTGGACGATGCGCGCATCGCTCGCGCCCACAACGGCGCGAACATCCTCTGCATCGGGCAGAAGCGGACTGATGCGGCTACCGCCGTTTCCCTGATCAAGGCGTTTGTCGAGACGCCGGTGGACGAGACGGACCGGCATGTGCGCCGGCGCGCGAAGCTTGAACGCGCCAAGCGTCTTAGCGACTTCTCAGGCCTGGCGAAGGACGATCCCGAGATCTATGCCGCCATCAAGGCGCAGGTGGTGCAGGAGGACACGGAAATCAACCTCATCGCGTCCGAGAACACGTCCAGCCGCGCGGTGCGCCTTGCCGCCGGCAGCGTATTGATGAACAAGTACGCGGAAGGCTATCCTGGCAAGCGCTGGTATTCGGGGTGTCTGCCTGTGGATGCGGCCGAGGAATTGGCGCGTACCCGCGCCTGCCGGCTCTTTGGCGCCGATCATGCCAACGTCCAGCCGCACTGCGGTTCTTCCGCCAACATGGCCGTGTATTTCGCGACCATCAAGCCCGGCGATACGATCCTCTCTCTTTCGCTCGACCAGGGCGGCCACCTTTCCCACGGTTCGCCGGTCAATTTCTCGGGCAAGCTCTACAACATAGTCCCGTATACGGTGGACAGGGAGACGGAGCGCATCGACTATGACGCCCTCGAGAAGCAGGCTCTCGAGGTGAAGCCGAAGATCCTGCTTTCAGGCGCAAGCGCATATCCGCGCTCTCTCGATTTCAAGAGGATCCGCGAGATATGCGACAAGGCCGGTTGCCTGATGATGGTTGACATGGCACATATCGCCGGCCTGGTGGCGGGCGGCGCGCACGAGTCTCCGGTGCCGTACGCCGATTTCGTCACCACGACGACGCACAAGACCCTCCGCGGCCCGCGTGGAGGTCTCGTCCTGTGCAAGGCCCAATACGCCAAGGCCCTCGACAGCGCGGTGTTTCCGGGAATGCAGGGCGGGCCGCTCGAGAACATAATCGCAGCCAAGGCCGTGTGCTTCCGCGAATGGATGCAGCCTGAAATGAAGGCATATGCCGCGCAGATCGTCAAGAACTGCAAGGCGATGTGCAAGGCGGTGCAGGATCGCGGCTGGCGGATCGTCTCCGGCGGCACAGACAACCATCTGTTCCTCGTGGACGTCAAGGGCACCAGAGGCATAACTGGCAAGGACGCGGCCGCGGCGCTCGACAACGCCGGCATCGTCGTCAACAAGAATACCATTCCGTACGACACGGAGTCTCCGTTCAAGTGTTCCGGCATCCGCGTCGGCACTGCCTCAATCACCACGCGTGGCATGAAAGAGGCGGAGGCCGCATTGATAGGAAGCTGGATCGCGGACATCCTCGACGACATATCCAATACCGCCGTCCAGGCCGAGGTCAAGGCGAAAGCCGCCGCTCTAACTGCAAAGTTCCTCGTGCCATGACACGCCCGGAGACGATGCTGGCCTTCTGCGCCAGAACTCTGCTGCTCGCCGCGCTGGCCGCAGGATGTTCGGGCCGCAAGCCGGTTGCGGCGGCTTTTGAGCCGCCGCCGCCGTCCGAAGGCATGAAACTCCTTCCAGCATGGTCTGCGCGAACGAACGGTGTCGTGTCCGTGGCGGCCAATTTCTCGAAGACCCATGCGGCCCGTACGATAACCGACATACCGCTGAAATGCGATTTGAGCTTTCGTACAGGCATACAGTTCGACTTCTGGTGCGACGACCTTACGGCGTTTTCGTCGTTCAGCTTGTATTTCAAGAGCGGGAAGGGTTGGTATCACGGCACGTTCTCGCCTGAGACCTCCGGATCGTGGCAGCGCGTGACGGTGCGCAAGGACGAAACCCGTACCGAAAGCACCCCTGCCGGATGGAACGCCATAACGCAGATTCGCATTTCCGGGTGGCGCGCGCATGACGTGGACGCCCGTTTCGCGCTTGCCAACGTCGCGTATCTTGGAGGCGAGAATCCCGATGTGGCGATCATATATGCGGGCACCCTTGCGAACAAGGGGGGGGCTGATGGCAATGCATATGTGGATTTCGCGGGAAGGATCGCCTCGACGCTGGAGTCGCTTGGCCTGAACTGTCCTCTGGTGGCGGACTGCGACTTGAAGGCTGAGATGCTCGCGTCCGTGCCCGCCGCCGTTCTGCCGTACAACACGTCGTTTCCCTCCGACAAGCTGCCTCTGCTGAAGGATTTCGTGGAATCTGGACGTCGCATCTTCGCCTGTTATTCCCTGCCGCCTGAAATCGCCAGGCTGCTTGGCGTGAGGCTGAAGGGCGTTGTCCGTCCAGACAAGCCAATCAGCGGATTTTTGAAGGCCGGTGCAGGGCTGCCCGGCCAGCCGGTGTTCGCGCCGCAGGCGTCGTGGATCACGCAGCGCGTGGAGATACCTCCGTTTGGCGGCGAAGTGCTGGCCACCTGGGCCGCCGGCGACAAGACGTCGCTGGGACTGCCTGCGCTCGTCCGCACTCCCGCCGGTGTGCTGATGGCTCATGTATGGCTCGGCGGGGTGGAGGGGGCTTCGGTCGATCTGATGCGTTCGATCATGACGGACATCGCTCCGTCTCTTGCATCGAAGATGGAGGCGCACTCTGCGGCGCTGAAGAAGAAGCAGGACGAGGATCGCAAATGGCTGGAGACCCAGTCGCCCAAGGCAGGCGAACATCGGGCGTTCTGGTGCCACAGCGCGCGCGGGCTGGGCGGCGGACTGTCCTGGGACGATTCGATTCGCTACCTGAAAGGCAACGGCTTCAACGCGATCATGGCGAACCTGGCGTGGGGCGGCGCGGCGTTCTACAGGTCTGACGTGTTGCCGCCGGCCGCCGATGTGGCGAAGCAGGGCGATGCGCTCGACGCATGCCTTGCCGCGTGCCGCAAACATGGTGTGCAATGCCACGTGTGGAAAGTCTGTTGGAACATGGGTTATTGCGCGCCGTCGAAGTTCGTAGAAGCCATGTCGGCGTCAAACCGCACCCAGGTGGCGTTCAACGGCACGAAGAAGACTTCCTGGCTGTGCCCGTCCAATCCTGACAACCAGAACATGGAAATAGAAGCGATGGTGGAGTTGGCCAAGCGAGGCGTGGACGGGGTTCATTTCGACTACATACGCTACCCGAATATAGACCACTGCTTCTGCGAAGGCTGCCGCGCCAGATTCGAGGCCGTGGCTGGGCCTGTGGCCGGCTGGCCAGGCGCCATACGGAAAGACGACCGGCTGCGCAAGCTCTGGCAGGATTTCCGGTCGTCAAACATCGCTTTTGTAGTCAGTGCCGTTGCTTCCCGGGTGCGTGCTGAAACTCCTGGAGTAAAACTGTCTGCGGCCGTGTTCCAGAACGATGACACGGCGCCTGTGAATGTCGGGCAGGATTGGGTGGCATGGGTCAGGTCGGGATGGCTTGATTTTGTCTGCCCCATGAATTATCTCGAGTCGACGGCGCTTTTCAAGAGCCTGGTTTCCCATCAGATGAAAGTCGTGGGCAGGTCGCGCATATATCCTGGAATCGGACTGTCCTGCTGGAGAAACGATGGACAGGAAGCGGTGCGTCTGGCCCGTCAGATACTGGCCGTGCGCGAACTTGGCGCAGATGGATTTACCGTGTTCAACTTCGACAGGCGCGCGGAAAAGGTGCTTCCGCTCCTGCATCTTGGCGTAACTCGCGACTAGCGGACGGTTCCATGCCGGGTCGCCTGCTCATGTGAACCGCAGGAGAATCAGTTTCAGCAAATCCCTGAAACGAATTGGCCAGAGGCGCGTCGGCCTGTCTGCCTTTAGAGGCCGCTGCAGGAATGTCGGCATCTCGGGGAAGAAATCCAGCCCGGACATGCGTTCAAGCTCTTCGATCGTCACTATTTTGCGAGCGGGAAAGTCCCATCGGCCGATCGTCTGGGGCATGAGAACCGCCAACGCCCGCACGCCATCGGCTGTCTGCGCCACGGCCACCATGTAGTAGTGGCCGGGAACATCCACCTTGGCGGCGGCGATCACTTCGTGCGCCGAAGAGTCGGTATTGGGAAGAGCGCCGACGATCACCCATATCTCGCCGTATTTTGCCGTCCACAGGTCGGCGATGCGCAGTTCCATCTCGCGCCACGGGCCACGGTTGAGCGCTGGCGATTGCGGGGCTATGTTCGTCATGAGAAAGGTCTTCCGCTGCTCTTCCGGACCGAATCGAGTTGCGATGGCGTGGTTTGGCACCATATGGCCGCGGTCGTATCGCGAACCGGCGTACGAGGCAGGGGCTGGAGACGAGGCGACGCTGCGGTCTTTTGTGAATCCAGGGCGTTTGCCGACGTCGAACCGCGCATCGCGTGGAACGTGATATGCGGCCCAGACTGGACGCTTGAGCGATGGCGACCAGCCGATTGCGAATTCTCCACGCTTGAGGATGGTTATGTCTGTGGGCGCAGGTGCGCCGGTGCGGCGCGGAGCGCCGGCGAAAAACACTTGTCCTTCAGGAGCGGGATCGTCCGTCTCGTACACGGCGTCGTGTCCGGTCCAGCCAAAGGCGTCGGTCAGGAAAGCCGTCCTGTCTCCGAAATATTCGAGCGGAGCGGTGAGCATGGATTTATGGTCGGCCAGCCAGTCCGACGGATGGTGGACATACCAGTCGCCAACGGCGCAAAGGCCGATGGCTAGCGTGGCTGCAGCCACGGCGGCGATTCGCGCCAGCCGTCGCGTCTTGCTGGCAGGTTGCGGAGATTTCCTGGTCTTTGCTTTCTTTGCGGACATTGCGGCTCCTCTCACTCTTTTGGCCGGAGGACGTATTCGTAGATGTGTCTAAGCGCCGTCGAGAATTCTCCATGCGTGAACGCATCCGGGGATATTTCGGCGTGAGGATCTGGTATTAGCGAAACGCGGGCTTTGGGAAGCTTTCCGTCAAAGTGCGCGAGGGTTTCGGCATCCGGCAGGATTATTGCCGACGCATGCTTCAGGGCCGAGCGTTCGAGATGCCTGGCAAATGCGGCACGTGGCCCCTTGAAGAAACCTGGGCTTGAAAAAGGGCGGTGGATCTCAGCCACGTACGGATACCGTTTCACGGTACCGCGGTCGATGGCCCGCGCTACGAGAGCTCCGTCGTTGAATCCGTGCAGGGCGTTGTATTCACGTCTGGAAACCAGGGCTACGCCACGGAAGAACATCAGCATTGCAACGATAAAGCGGCGTAGTGAAGGCCGGTGCGGAGGGTTGTCCGTGAACGGGACCTTTGGGATGGTGAAGACGCGCGTGGCAGGCGCCAACGTCGCCGTGAGGAGCGGTGCCGTGCGCGGAACGATCACGTCCACGGCACAACCATGCTCTCGCAACGCGGAAACGGTATCCTGTATGCGAAGTATCTCCTGCGGGTCGGCGTGGACACGCGTAGAAGCGACGATCAGGACGGCGGATGGCATGATTCCATCAAAGGTCGGAGAGTTCGATGCGGATGGTGCGGGACTTCATGGCATCGAGTTGCGCTTTCGTCGGCTGCTGTTCCGGAGGCGCGACGACGAGATGTGCGCCACAGGCTGGACATTCAACGGCCTGCCCGATCATAGATGTCGCAACTTCTATTTCCTGTTTGCAGGAGCTGCAGACGAAAGAGATGAAAAGATTTTCTTCTGACATGTCAACGAAGATCCTTAAATTGCGAATGGAGATGCCTGCTTGACGAGCTGAAGGTAACGTATCGCCTCCACCACGTCGTCAAGCGCGACAGGGAAAGGTTCGGCCGTCCGGATGGTCGCATACAGCGCCTTCCAGAAAGCTACGGACGCCGATGCCTCGACATCTGGCGGCGCGGCGGCCGGGATGTCGACGATCTCAAGCTTCTCGTGCATGTCGTCGAGCGGCGGCGTGCGGACGCTCGAACGGCGGCGAGGGAACTGGAACGAAGGATCGACGACACGGAACGTCCCTGTGGTCTCGTCGGCGGAGATGAAGAACGAGCCACGCGAGCCGCGTATGGTGAACGACGGTTCCACCGGCGCCAGCTGGCCACCGTTTAGTTCGATGTCCGCGGTAATGTCGCCACGCGATTTCAGCACGATATGCGCAAAATCCTCCGCATCGCCTAACGCGGCAACGCGCTTGAGTTCGCTCCATAGCTGGGCGGGTTGGGTCCGCATGAGCGCCACCGCCTGCAGGATGGCGTCGGTTCCGGCGTACCATGCGGCGCCGCCGCCGCAACGCTTTACGCTCTGCCAGTCGTCGCGGCGCACGTAGTCCTGGCGCCGGACGCGTATTTCATATATGTCGCCAAGGCACGCGTTGTCGAGCGCCGCCTGGGCCGCGCGGAAATCTGGCGCGAAGAGTCCGGGCGTGTATGCGAAGAGCCTGCCGCGGGCTTTTACCGATGCCGCCTTAAGGACTGTTGCCGCATCGTGCGACAGAGCGAGGGGCGTCTCGACAAGCGTGTATTTCCCCCTTGTCAGCGACTCGAGCGCAACGGCCTGGTGGTCCAGCGACGGCAGGGCCACGTCCACCACGTCGATCTCCGGATCGTCCAGCATGTCCTCCACTCTACGGTAGGTCCTGACGTTGGGGAACTCTTTTTCGACGATCGTGCGGCGTTCGCGAAGCAGGTCGCATACTGCAGTTATCTGGAAGAGATCTGGAAGCCGCCTGAGGGCCGGCAGATGGTCAAACAACACGGCACGTCCCAATCCCACGATTGCGAGACGCAACGGCGGACGGTGCGCACTGGCTTCTACCTCAAGTTCTTTCTCCATAGTCGTTCTCTCCATTGAACGCCACCAGACAATGGGTGCTGTCAACAGTTGCGAGTTTACCGAAACATGTCCTGACGTGTCAAGGTGAATTTGCTATAATAACGGCATCGCAACTTTAACAGGAGAGACAAATGACAGATCCAGGAATGGCGAATCCAATGGTTGGATCGCTGATTTTCGCGTTAGGTGGTCTTGCTGGCGCCGTGTTTGCAGTGCCGTTCCGCAGGATCAAAGGCGTGTCCTACGAAAGCTATTGGCTTTTCTACGCGATTTCCGGATTGCTGGCGTTTCCGGTTGTGCTGGCGATTGCCACCTGTCCGTCCACCTTCAAGGTCATGGGCGAGGTGCCGGCCTCCACATTGCTGCAGTGTGCCGGATTCGGAGCGCTTTGGGGGCTTGGCGGTTTGACATGGGGGCTTATGATCCGCTACCTCGGCATCGGGCTGGGATTGGCTATCGGATGCGGACTCTGTTCCGCCACCGGCACGCTCATTCCGCCGATCGTCACTGGCAACGCCGGTGCGCTTGTAGCAACGACCGGCGCGAAGATAGTCCTTGCCGGCGTGGTTGGATCGCTGGCTGGAATAGGTTTCGTGGGGCTGGCCGGAAAATTCAAGGAAGGCGAGCTGTCCGACGAGCAGAAGAAGGCGTCCGTGGCGGAATTCGACTTCAAGAAGGGCATGCTTGTGGCATGTTTCAGCGGCATCGCTTCGGCCGGCATGAATTTCGGACTGCAGAGCGGTGCGGCATTGGAGACGGCGGCGAAGAATGCCGGAACCCCTGCCGCGTGGTGCGGCATGCCGGTTCTCGTGGTTGTTCTGTGGGGCGGCCTCGTAGTGAACGTGGCGTGGTGCTTGTGGCAGAACAGGAAGAACGGCACCTTCGGCGACTACGGCAAGATGTTCCGCGTGGATCGTGCGGCAATCGCGTTCGCATCTCTTGCCGGCGTCATCTGGGCATGCCAGTTCGCATGCCAGAAGATCGGCGAACCTCAGATGGGGGATCTGAAGTACATCGGTTTTGCGGTGGTGATGGGATCGTCCATATTCTTTTCGTCGCTGCTCGGTATCTTCATGGGCGAGTGGAAGGGGACTGGTGCAAAAACCAAGTGCTGTCTGGCTCTCGGCATCGTCGTGTTGCTGGTGTCCTTCTGCGTGATCAGCTACGGTTCCAAGTAGTCTGCTATTGGGCGCATCGTGCAACAGCTACGAAACGTAGCTTATTCAGGTAGGATCCGTGCGTCCCGCTTGGGCTGCGGGCACGCGGTACGCGTGCCCCTGCCGGTGTGCGTCGGCGCATAATCTGCCAACCTGCACGATTAGCGGACGCGCCCTTTGTGATATGGCTCGCTTCACAAGCCAGGGCACCTTTGGTACAATAGGTTCCATGGACGCGTTAAAAGTGAACGGAATCGAGGTTGAGTGCGTGCTCGGGGATCTTCCAGAGGAACGTACTCGCGAACAGCGGATCATTGTCGACGTATCGCTGGAGCTGGACCTTGAAGACGCGGCTGGGTCTGATTCCATTGAAGATACCGTGGATTACGCGCTGCTTGTCGGGAACATCCGCGAAGCGCTAGAGGACGCGAAGTGCCGCCTGCTGGAACGTGCGGCCGGCCTTGTGGCCGACGTGTGCCTGGAAGATCCGCGTGTGGAACGTGCGGCCGTTACCGTCCGCAAGTTCGGAAGCGTTCCTGGCGTTGCCAGCGCCGCGGTCACGCTGGTGCGCCCGCCACGCTGAAAGGAGAAGCGTCAATGCCAGCTCCGGCCGTCAGCCATCTTCTTGAAGATCCGTGCCTCGTCCCATACGCGGAAATGGTGCGTGGACGTGCTGCGAATGCCGACCGTACGGCGCGGCGGCTGGCGGGAAGCGTCAAGAACTTGGCCGACTGGGCGAGTGCGCACGAATACTACGGTCTTCACCGTACGACCGAAGGCTGGGTGTTCCGCGAGTGGGCTCCCAACGCTTCGGCAATCTGGCTGAAGGGCGATTTTTCAGGCTGGAGGCTCGAGCCGCGTTTCGCATTGCGGCGTCTGCCCGGTACGGATGTGTGGGAGGGACGTTTCGCCGCGCGCGCATTCCGCCACGGCCAGCACTATCTTCTGGAAATGCAATGGCCGGGCGGACGCGGCGAACGCATTCCGGCCTATGCGCGCCGTGTGGTGCAGGACGCCGAAACGCTCCTCTTTTCCGCCCAGGTGTGGAATCCTAGACCATACGTGTGGAAGCACCCGCTTCAATCCCATGGCCGCGATCCGCGTTCCATGAAGCCCTGTCCGCCGTCCCCGCGCATATACGAGGCGCATGTAGGCATGGCGCAGGAGGAGGGGAAGGTGGGCACGTATGCCGAATTTCGCGATCGCATCCTGCCGCGCATCAGGGCCGCAGGTTACGATACGGTGCAGCTGATGGCCGTGATGGAACATCCGTATTACGGTAGTTTTGGATATCACGTCTCCAGCTTCTTTGCGGCAAGTTCGCGTTTCGGAACCCCGGAGGATCTGAAGTCGCTGGTCGATACGGCGCACGGCATGGGGCTTCGTGTCATAATGGATATCGTGCACTCGCATGCGGTCAGGAACGAGCGCGACGGCCTGTCGCTTTTCGACGGCACGCCGTACCAGTATTTCCACGACGGACCACGTGGATGGCATACGGCCTGGGATTCGCGCTGCTTCGATTACGGCAAGACGGACGTGCTTCATTTTCTCCTTTCCAACTGCCGCTATTGGCTCGATGAATTTCATTTCGACGGATACCGGTTCGACGGCGTTACCTCCATGCTGTATCTCCATCACGGCTTGGGGGTGGACTTCACCGGCTATTCCATGTACTTCGACGGGTCGGTGGACGAGGATGCATGGACGTATCTGCGCCTTGCCAACCGCGTCATCCATGCCGTACGCCCCGACGCCATAACGATAGCCGAAGACGTGAGCGGCATGCCCGGTTGCGCCGCGCCTATCGCGGACGGTGGCATGGGGTTCGACTTCCGCCTGGCCATGGGCGTTCCAGACAAGTGGTTCAGGCTGGCGGACATGCGCGACGAGGATTGGGGCATGGGGGATATTTTCCACACGCTCACGGATCGCCGGCGCGAGGAACATGTGATAAGTTACGTGGAAAGCCACGACCAGGCGCTCGTCGGCGGCAAGACGTTCTTCTTCCAGCTGGCCGATTCGGCCGTGTACTATGGAATGGGACGCAATCAGCACGCGCTGGCCGTCGATCGTGCCGTGGCTCTCCACAAGATGGCGCGCCTCGCTACGATCGGGTGCGCATGGACCGGTTACCTGAACTTCATGGGCAACGAGTTTGGCCATCCGGAGTGGATTGATTTTCCCCGTGCCGAGAACGGCTGGAGCTACTCGCACGCCAGGCGGCAGTGGTCGTTGCGGGACGACCCCAATCTGCAGTTCAAGGCTCTCGGCGACTTTGATGCGCAACTGATGGCGTTGGCCGCCGGATACGGGTTCCTTGCCGCAAAGGGCGCGGTGCGTCTTGCCGCCGCCGATGGCGACAAGGTGCTTGCGTTCTGGAGAGCGGAGCTTCTTTTCGTTTTCAACTTCAATCCGTCGCAGTCGTTTTCCGGCTATGGCATCCTTGCGCCGCCAGGCCGTTATCGTCTGGTACTGGATACGGACGAGACGCGTTTCGGCGGACAGGGGCGCATCGCCGCCGGGCAGGAATATTTTACCGAGGCGACCATGGAGAACAGCGAACGGATAGATCGTGTCAAGCTCTACCTGCCCGCCCGTACGGCTCTCGTACTGCGTCACGTAACGGGCTAGTCGATTGTGCGGCGACGAACGAACCGCGCAACCGACTGACACGCGGGCGCATCTCCGTAATTTGCCAATCCCCATTCCTGGTAATTCACCGATCCCCTGCCCAACGTCGCGTCTGCCTTGCGTTTCGCCTACCCAACATCCCGTTTCCGCGTCATCCGTCGCCACCACAATGATTTCATCCGCTCCGTAATCTCATTCTCGTACTTCGTCTTCCATCCGGCGAGCATGTTGGCCTCATCTACCCGTTCGGGGTCTGTCAGCGCATCCAGCCGCTCCATCAGCGCGGTCGCACTCCCCCGTACTCCCGCCACCACCTCCAGCCACACGGCCCTCGCCCGCACCACGGCCAGATCCGGCACCGCCTGTCCATTGATTTCATCCGCGCTGTAATCCCGTTTTCCGTCGCCGTCTTCCACATGGTCGCCGCCCTGCGCGGAAAGGCCGTCTTCCGCCGCCGTTCTGCCCTGCGCGGACGGGTCCAGCACGGCGGCGGCGGGCACGGGGTCGGCGAGGCCCGTCACCTGTCGCAGCCTTTTCGCCATCGCCTTGTAGCGCATCACGGTCGTGTAGCGCACGTAGAGGGCGGGGATGTTCAACTGAAGCCACGCCTTCACGCCTCCGCGCCGCCCCGTGATCGCGCCGTCCCCGTCGCGGATGAGCGAGTTGTCCACGTAACACTCCAGGTCGTGCACCAGGCTCCCGAAGCGCACCGCCGCCTCGTGCGACTCGCGCCTGTGAATCCACGCCTCCAGAATCTCCTCGCGCGTGGGGCGCGGGTTCGTCGTGCGCCGTGTGCGCACACGGCGTCGCTCGGCGGCGAGCGCCTCCCGCCGAGCCCGCTCCTGCGCATAGTAGAGCGGGCGGCGCAGGCGGCACCGCGCACGGTCGACGTACCGCGTCGCGTCCCGGCGCAGCCACTTCGCGAGCGTAAGCAGGGTGAGGACGTCGCCGTCCGCCCACCGCACCATCTCGCGTACCGACCACCCCTCGCGCCGCCACACGACGGCGAGTCCCTCCGTGGCCTCGCAGAGCCCCGCGAACGCCCGCGCGGACTCCTTCCCCCTCCGCGCACAACGCGCGAGGCGCCGCTCGCGCGCCTCGATCACCTCGCGCTCGACCGGCCCGTACTTCGCCAGCCACGCCTCGAACTCGCCGCCGGACGCCCCCTCGCCCGCCTTGGCCACCGTGATTACTGATGCCGCCGTCGCCGCACCAGCAGAAGCTGGAGACTTGGCCGCAGGACCCGGACGGACGGGCTTCGGCCCTGGAATGCCTGTTTTCCGTTGCATGGCGGGGATGATACCACGGGGGTGGGCGGAAGGCAAGCGAAAAATGAGATTACGGAGCGTATGAAATCTCATGTCATTGATGGCATATCGGGGGTGGGGGATGGTGAGTGTGGGGGCGGAGATGGGGGCGGAGATGGGGGCGGAGATGGGGGCGGAGATGGGGGCGGAGAATTGCGCCCCTGACGCACCAACCTGGTAATAGGTTAGACGGTTCGCGGCGAGGAATGAGCCGAGCAACCGAAAAAGTCGTTGCACCCCAATTACACCAACCGGTGAAGAGCAGTCAGGATAAAATTGGCTCCAATGGCGATGTCCTTTATGGTATCATATCCACACGCTCGCACTGCGCTAAAATGTTTAGTGCAATTCAGTACCGTAAGGAGAAGGTGTACATGAATACGTTCAAGTATGGATGCTCTGTTGACGATGAAAACTTCTGCGAAAGACCGAAGCTGGCGAAATCGCTTGCGAACCATGTTGAAAGCGGGCAAAACCTAGATGGCGAGAGATGGCTCCGGATCGACGACGCACTTGAAGAGAAGAAGTCCGAGTCGGATCGTTGCCTTGAGAAGTTAATTAAGTCGGTGCATGTCCTTGAGAAGTTCAAGAAACAGGGACTGCCATTCCATGTCGAGAAATACGCCGTAGGACTGGCGGATCTTATGGGATTATCGTTCTTGGAGATCACCGAGGCACATAGACTTCACGGGGATGATTTCATCCTCGTAACACATGATTCCACGCCGAGCGAGCGGCTGTCAAAATGCGCGGATCATTTATCGGAATCTTCCGTCCGCATAGTGTTCGAGACGGTCGTATGGCCGGAAAACGGAGACGACGGCGAGTGGGCGGCAACGGTCGCCTGCTACGATTACCTGCGTTTCGTGACGCGTTGCGTGGGCAAAGGATTGGACTGCGTACTGTTCGAGAAACAGGAATTGGTTGTCGAATGGCTGTTGGCGATGCATGATTTGGCCGATAGCCTACAACGGTATTCTGATTCGCACAGGACGACGATATGGTCTTGTAAATCAGAGAAAGAAAAATTGGCCAATGTCATATATCGGAATTCCAGAGAAAGCCGGAGATTGACGCAGAAAATCGCGGAGGCGTTGAAGGCAAAAGAGTGTAAATTTGAAGAAGTCGGGCGGTTTAAAATCGTTAGGGTTCTCGCAACGGGCGACATCTGCAAAATCATAGAAAAGTGTGGGGATTTCTACGAATTCGAGCCGCGTGCAACCGCAGTACTGGATATCCTACTCAAAGCCTATCGCGAAAAGGCCGATGGGGGATGGTGTCGAGTGAAGGACGGATGGCGTCAGGCCTTTCCAAATCGCGGAGCCAACGCTTCCGCAAGCCAGTTCTACGATAAACTGATCGAACGCGAGATGAGAGATGCCTCCGAGGGGGCGAACATGAAGAAGGTTGCGTATTGGCGCATTCAGCCAGACGATGCGGCGTCACAGGATAACGCCTAGCCGATACGATTTGTTACGCCGTTATTTCTTTTTCTTGCCGTCCGTTCAGCGTATACTGCTCGCGTTCGACCGACAATCGGTTGAATGCGAGCCGACGCCCTCGGCAGTAACGAAAGGAAAGACGATGACTCGATTCAAAGGAAATGGCGGCTGGCCGTCCACCCATGAGGGGAAACCCTCCGGCGGCGGACGCGACAACGGACCGAGAAGGTGATGCGCAGGGCGCCGTGGCGGATTTGACATACTTGCCATCCGCCACGGCGTATGATATACTGGCTGACGGTCGCGGGAGAAATCCGCATCCATGTTTGCTGGAACAGTGTTCAATCGCCCCTGAAACCTGAGAAATTTCAATCTAAGCGATGAAGACGCGGGAAGCGCATCTGCGCATCCCTTCTTCGGTGCTTAGACGGGCTTCTCAGGGCCTCAGGGGCACAAGGAAGGGATCGCTTTTATGGTGACAAAACGAGTGGAAAAAAGCGTGTCCATGGCCATGCGGGTCGTGGGGATGGTGGTTGTGCTGTGCGGCATGGGGTGTACGTCTGTCCGTTGGTCTGGCGACACCTCCACGCACAGCCTCAATCAAGGTATAAAACTCAAGTACAGATACAAGGTCGAGCGGATATGTTTCACTTGCCCTCCGGCGAGCCGCACGGGGAACAATACCATGATGGCTACTCTGCTGGAAAGGATTGGGAAGTCAGATTTCAAGGCTGTGTTACCCCAAAAACGTCCAGATGTTTTTTCTGAATCCAACGATGCAATTCCAATTGTCGTTAATGTAAATCTCAGGGATGAAAACAGCAGATGGGAGCTTGCGCCATATATATTGACACTTGGTTTATTGCCTGGTGAGACGCATGAAGACTGCCTTTTCCAGATTGATGTTCAGCGCATATCTGACATGAAACGGACAACAGGTACCTTTGTAACTATTAAATACGACTTCAGGATGTCATTGTTCACACCACTTGGACTGATTAGTTTTGATCACGATAGTACTGTCGCCATATGCCGTGAGACAGTCGGGACAAGTCGCGATGTCCAACCAGAAACTATAGCGGCTGCAGTTGTTGAACAACTACAACAGCTAGAAGCCGGCGACCTCGCTACGGTTCCAGTGAATGTACAACCTGCGAGTTTACAGGAGAAATCGCAATCGGTTGATGTACAACAGCAAGTCAAGAACTTGAAGGCTCTACGGGACGCGGGGACGATCACCGAAAAGGAGTATCAGGACATGGTACTTCGGGTGATTGAACAGGGCAAGTGAATTAGAAGGGATGCAGTAAGATGAAAAAGCGTATGATCATGTTGTCCGCATTGATGGCGGCATTCCTTGTGCGGTTTGCGCTGTATGCCGAGCCGGTTTTGCTGACCGATGCCGTGACGGCAGCGGAGAACTGGATTGCGTCTGGCGAGGCTATGGGAACGGAGCTGTCGGCCCAAGCCGTAGGGGCGCAGACGTATGTGGATGGCGAAGGGGAAGATGCCGTACACGTTGTTACGCTGGACGGCGGCGGTTTCGTCGTGACATCGACCGACGACGAGATCGAACCGATACTTGCCTACTCTGGCACTGGAACCTTCTCCGCTGATGAAGGATCGCCGCTTGCCGCACTTCTTGATGCAGATGTTCGGGCACGTAAGGCCGCCATCGGACAAAACGGCAACGGCGGCTTGCGGTTGATGGCAGCTGCATCGGCGTCCGTGAATGATGAGGCGAACGACAACAAGTCTAAATGGGATCGTCTGCTTGGCCGCAATGCCGTCCGTGGCTTAAGGCTGATGTCGGCATCTGGCCTTCCAACGGTCTCCATCGTCTGCGTCGCGCCGCTGATCCAGTCAAAGTGGGATCAAGAATCGATAGGTCTCGTATTTAAGGACAAGTGCTATAACTATTACACACCGAATGGATATCCATGCGGTTGCGTCGCTACCGCCATGGCGCAGGTGATGCGTTATTACCAGTATCCGACTAGCTACATATCACCTCAGACGGTCAAATGTAAAGTGGAGGGTGTTTCACAATACTTGACGATGAAAGGCGGTTATTACGACTGGTCAAACATGCCGGTCAATCCATCTTCTGGGACGACATTCGCCCAACGAGAGGCCATCGGCAAATTGACGTACGACTGCGGCGTGGCCGTGGGGATGGCTTATTCAAATAAAAGTTCTAGTGCATCAATGGAAGATGCGAAAAAAACAATGAAGAACACATTCGGATACTACTCCGCAGACTATAAATTGTGGCCAGTGTTGGTTACGTTCCATAATCTCGTTACGAATGATCTTCAACTGGCTCGACCAGTCTTGCTGGGAATAACTGGGAAAAAGGGCCATGCCATCGTCGCGGATGGTTATGGCTTTTCTTCTGGCGCGTTGTACTACCATCTGAATATGGGCTGGGGCGGACAGGATGATCTTTGGTACAATCTGCCCACTGTAACAACATCATATTATTCGTACAATGTCATCCAGGACCTCATCTACAACATCAAGCCGACGTCTAATTGGCAGAAGACGGACGCGGTGACATTGGATCGACAGGGGGGAAGCGGCGGTACTGCGAGCGTGACCGCGACATATGGGAGCGCGATGCCAGCCATCTCTGTGCCGACGCGCTCAGGTTACACGTTCGGCGGATATTACACATCGACAGGTGGCAGTGGCACACAGTACTACACCGCAGATGGAACGAGTGCGCGGACTTGGGACAAGACAGGCGCGACGACGCTTTATGCCAAATGGACGGCTCTTCCGGCGACATACACCGTCACCTACAAGCCAGGCGCGTATGGAATCGGCCTTCAGCAGACGGCGACAAAAACGCAAAACATTTCGTTAACGCTTAAAGGAGCTCTCTTTACTCGCAATGGCTACACGCAGACTGGTTGGTCTACTACCGACGGCGGCGCAAAGGCATATGACCTCTATGGATCCTACACGGCTAACGCCTCCATTACGCTTTATCCATATTGGACGGCGAAGACGATATCTCTCGCAACTGCTGTGGACAACACTGCGCTTGTGTTCACGACAGGTGGGGATGCTTTCTGGTATGGGCAAGTAGATGTGACGCACGACGGTGTGGATGCGGTGCGGAGCGGGAAGATCGGCAAAAACCAGTACACATGGATGCGCACGACGGTTGAGGGAAGCGGCGAGATATCTTTCTGGTGGAAGTGCGACACGGGGAATAATTGCCTTCTTGAGTGGCGGGATGTCGTGGATTTCAAGGTTGACAACACGATGGTGTCGCGTATTTACGACAACCTTGACTGGAGGAAGGTTACTGTTCCGGTTAAGGGATGGGGGGAACATACGCTTGAATGGATTTATACGAAGGATAGCCATGGGGCCTGGGAAAGCCGCGCCGACTGCGCATGGGTGGATCAGGTGGAATGGAAGCCGATGGTGACGGTGACGCTGGATGCACAGGGGGGTACGGTGGCGTCCAACGAGCTCTTCCTTGCGCGAAACGATTACAACGGATATGGCTACAACGTCTTGCCGACACCAACGTGGGTGAACAGAACGTTCCTCGGATGGTACACGGCCAAGGTTGGCGGAACTCGTGTTGATTATTTGTCAACAACGCCCGCGCAGGACATGACGCTTTACGCGCATTGGCAAGAAGATCGTTATTGGCTTTGGGATGATGATTGGGGAAGTTGGTTGTACCTCTATACTGGTGGCGATGCACAATGGACGGAAGTGACAACGCCGACATATAGTGGCTCGTATGCGTTCAAGAGCGGAACTATTGGACATGGCAAGACGACATGGATGGAAAAGGAAGTTTCAGGGCCAGGGCGTTTGACGTTCTGCTGGAAGCCGTCGTCGGAGATGAACTGCGACGTTTGCGTGTTTTCTGTGAATGGTGAAGAAGAGCGGCGGATATCCGGTGTCAGCAACGATTGGTCTTACGTGAGCTGCACAATATCCGAACCAGGGTCGCATACGCTCCGCTGGACGTATTCAAAGAACGGGAATACGGTCAGGGGCAGCGATTGCGTATGGGTGGACGGCATCACATGGCAACCGCAGGTGTCTGTCACTCTTGATGGCAACGGCGGTACAACCTACGGGCGGACATCCTGGGGCGTGACAAAGTACGTTGGCGACGGGTTCACCTATCTGCCATCGCCCACGCGGACGGGGTACAGGTTCGACGGGTGGTTCACAACCCGGTATGGTGGCGTTCGCGTGGATGCCAATACAATCGTCTCGGCAGATCTGTCCATCCTGTATGCCCATTGGTTGAAGGAAGAGCCTCTTGCCGATGTGCTCGATACGACGCTTGCAGTGACTACCGGCGGATCGTCTACGTGGTTTGGACAGACTGCGGTTTCAAGCGATGGCGTATCCGCCGCATGTAGCGGACGGCTTTCATACGGACAAAGCAACTGGATGGAAATCACGGCAACAGGTGCTGGACGGCTTCGTTTCGCTTGGGCAATCGACGGACATTCGTATTCGACCGCCACCTATTCCGATTCCTTGTCGTTTCAGACGAATGGTATCGAGGCGGCGAGAATAAATGGTCGACATGAGTGGACGAATTGCGTGTTCACCGTGGGAAGCGGAACACACAAGTTCCGCTGGCTGTATTCCAAAAATGGATTCTCGTCGATTGGCGCAGACTGTGCTTGGGTTGATGACGTTGTTTGGGAGCCGGAAGGATGGGTGTTTTTCAAGCCTGAAGGCGGAGACTTGTCGCAAACATGGTTCAGAGGGTATGTCGGAGACGAGGTGGTTCTGCCGACGCCCGTGCGCGACGGGTATAAATTTGAGGGGTGGTTCACGGAGCAAGGCGGAGGTGAGAAGATTGACGGCGCATCTTTCGTGTTGGATCGCACGCGGTGGCTCTACGCCCGCTGGAGCTTTACGGGCGTATCCGCAAGGGATTATGACAATCGAGCTGTATATCTAACGTGGGGATTGTCGCCCGAGGCGGCTTTGTACAGCGTCTATAGATCGACGACGGATGAGTGGGTGGATGCCAATTGGCTATCGGATCGGACATACAGATGGTATTTCGATTATTCGGCTACTCCAGGTGTCGACTATTGGTACTGGATCGTAGCGACAGATGCCGACGGAAGAAACCGTGCGTACAGCAATGTGGCGACGGGGCGGCGGGAGGTGAGTCTTTCGCTAGGCGAGGAGGAGATCAGCCTTGACGCGCTTGCCGGTTCGGGGACGGTGGATGTCCGTGCAAATACTTCGTGGCGGGCCGTTTCGTCCGCATCGTGGCTTGAACTGACGACATCCAGCGGGAATGGCGACGGGCTGCTGTCGTATGCGTTTACGCATAACTTCTCGCGGAACGCGAGGACCGCCACGATTACGGTGACGGCGGGCGGCGGAACTGCACACTCCAAAACACAGACGATCCACGTGCTTCAATCCGGCTGGAACGGCGGCGTTTCGCTGGAAGCGGAGGAGTATGGCATTGTAGCGGGAGTGCCGCTTGACGGAAGCGAGATAATGCCGGAAGTCGCGGAAGGATACACGCTCAAGGTGGCGGGGTTGCCGTCCGGCATGAAGTACGATGCGCGAAGCGGCATGATCGTTGGCACGCCCACGGCAAAAGCCGGCGCATACACTGTGAAGTTCACGGCGACGCCGGACTCATATCTCAAGATGGCGGGCGCCCCGGTAGAGACGGCGACGGTCGTTGTCAACGTCGCATATCCCACCCTGACGCTCGAAACGGAGGCATGGGGCGATGACAGAGCCACAGGCTCGGTGAAGGGTGGCGGCGCGTTTGCCGCGAACAAGAAGGTGACGCTGACGGCCACGCCGGCGAAGGGGTGCGTGTTTGCCGGATGGTTCGAGCCATGCCAGGATGGCATGGTGGATTACCGTACCGCGTCATATCCCTATGTGACGAGCGACTACGACGAGACGTTGGTCGCAATGTTCGCCACCATGGAAGAGGACGAGGCGTATCTGTCGGTGGACATCGATGACGTGACGACGGAGGACGACGGCACGCTTGAACTTGATCTGGGCGCATACGTCGAGTCGCTGTCATTGCCCAAGCTTGCAGTCTCCGGTCTCCCGTCGGGCGTCAGGTACGACGCCAAGACCATGATGCTTACGGGCAAGGCGGCAAAACCAGGCGTCTATGCAGTGACCGTCAAGGCGACGAACGCGTCAGTCAAGAGGGCGACAGAGGCAAGCACAGCGATATTCAAGATCACGGTTCCCAATCTGTCGTGCTCTGCGTTGCCAAATCTGCTGCCGGAAAGCGATGCCTACGGCACGGTCCGGTGTGGCGTCAAATTTGACGCCGCCCTCATAGACTGCTCGCCCGCCGACGGCTGGACGGTGAAGGCAGCGGGACTGCCATCCGGCTTGAAGTTCGCCACAAGGAATACGAAAGATGCGAAGTACGGCGCCGTTCCTGCTTGGACGGTGTACGGCGTTCCTACGGCGAAGGCCGGCGCGTACACGGTGACGTTCACGGCGTCGAAGAAGGGCGCGAAGAGCCAGACGGCTACGATCACCCTGAATGTGGAGGCGTTGCCGGAATGGGCTGTGGGGACGTTTGACGGCGTGGTGTACAGTAGCACGGGCGGTTCGTCCGTTCAAGGTGACGATGGCGGCGGTCGCGGGGCGACCGCCCTACCGGTCGGAGGATGCGCGGGGGGTGCGGCGTGAACGTGTTCATGATCTTCCGCGTGGCCGTGCGCGCGATCTGGCGCAACAAGACGCGCAGCGCCCTCACGATGCTCGGCATCATCTTCGGCATCGCGGCCGTGATCGTGGTGCTCGCAATCGGCAGGGGCGCGTCCTTGAACATGGTCGCCGAGATCTCGAAGATGGGCAACAACATGGTGATGATCTTCTCCGAGCAGCGCCACGCTGCGGCGGGCGTGCACGGGGGGGCGGGCGAAGGGCAGTCGCTCACGGCGTCCGACGGGCTCGCCATACGCCGCGAGCTCGCCCATCTCGTGAAGGCGGAGTC
>DFLH01000042.1:285-3847 GCA_002373695.1 Verrucomicrobia bacterium UBA3624 | reverse complement strand
CTCTCAACTTTCAACTCTCAACTCCACCTGCGCCGCGAACCACGAAATCAATCCTGCCCCATTGACCGACGCGGACATCGACCGGGGTTATCTTCTCGTCGACGAGGATGACTGCGCCGCCGCGATTGAAATTCCGACGAACGCGGTCACGGTCGGCAACTGGCACCTTCACGGCGCATCATCCAATTTCGGCAACCACCGCCTCGACCTTTCGCCGTGGTCGTTCCCGATGGGCACGAACGGGGCGGCCTTTTCGTCGTTCTGGTACTTTGTCGAAGGAAAGCTCCGCCCGACGCCGCGCGACGCCGCGCATGAAATCTGCGCGGTGGGCGTGCCGATGCTCGCGATGCAGGGCGCAAGCTGCCTGTGGCTGTCCGCGGGCGCGGACGACAGCCGCACGATCATCTGGGACAATTTCTTCCTGAACGGCGACACGAACGCGCCCGTCACGGCGCAGGTGACGCTGTGGCCGGATGGCGCCTTTGCCACGCAGTCGAACAACCTGCGCCGCGTCTACGCGCGCATCGATCCGCGCGACTGGGACGGCGACGGCCTCGCCAACGAAATCGACCCCGCGCCGAAATCCCACGACGGCGACTGCTTCGGCACGGGCGTCGCCTGGCTGAACGCGAACTGCGGAAACGTTCTTTCGGCAACGACCAACGCGCTCGGTGAAATTGAAACTGCGTGGAATGACGGCGTCTGCACGAACGCGTATTACTGGCTGACGTTCACAAGCCGTGCCGACAACAACTTCATTTCCGTGACCTGCGACGGCGACAGCGACCTCGGCGATCTGGCGATTGTCGCCAATTCCAACCAGACCTGCCGCGTGCCGCTCCTCATCGGCGCGGAATATGTGGTGCGCGCCGATGCGCCTCTGGAAGACATCGCGGCATCGGATGAGAACGTCGAATTCATCTACTATGACAGCCCGGCGGCCCTGATGAACGGCGCGCCGCAGCTGCGCGCGGGGCGGCCCCGGCTTCTCGCGCAAGGCGGCGGGCCGTCGGCCAGTTTCAGCGTCCGCAGCCCGCTGGAGTTTTCGTTCGAGCCCGACGGGAACGGCGGTTATGCGCTCTCGACCTCGCCGCGCGATGTCGGCGCGGTGCTGACAAACCTTGTCGGCGGATGCTGCTCGCCGGTCCTCTCCGCCAACGGCTTCCGGTGGACGTGCGCCGCCGATTGCGGGTGCAGCGGCGGGGAGCACGCCTTTGAAGTCTACGTGACGTACGAGGGCTACATGCTCTTCCAGTGGTGGGAAGGCTGGTGCGCGTGCCGCGACGAGGGCGACGTCACCGAGACGGGGCGGCTGTCGCTGGATCTGCCCGACACGCTTTTCGAGAATACTGATTGCGATGTCGTGCAGGACGGCTTCAACAGCGACTTCGGCTCGCAGATCGTCTGGGGCGAAGACGATCTGGGGCGTGGACGGCTCCGCCTGGCGACGGGTACGGGCGGCGGCACCCTGCGGTATGTCGGGACGTCCGGGTTCGTCGGCGATGTCTACGAAGGGGACGAGGCGGATGACGTGCTCGCCAACGGGACGGAGTGGGCGCTGCAGTCGGGCGCGGGCCTGTTCAAGGGCTTCTGGCTGGACGCGGGCGCGGTCTCGCCGCATTACCGGCGCGGGCGGGTGACCGCGAGCTGGACGCCGGAGGGCGGCGCAATATCCACGGTGACGAAGCGCTTCACGGTGGTGCGCCCCGTGGCCGAGCCGATCTGCACCGAGACGAAGAGCGTGGAGGTGGACGGCGAGACGCATGAGTTCGTCTACAATCCCTGTGGCGTGGGCGTGGGGAAGGACGCGTACTTCAAGATTGCGGTGACGCCCGCCGACTACCCCGACGAGAAGATCGTCTGGACGAGCACGGTGCCGGGCGCGGTCGCGTTCGTCGGCGGCAGCACGGGGCGCGAAGTCCGCGTGCGCGGCCTCGTGCCGGGCTGGACGCGTCTGAGCGTGCAGATCGGCGAGTCGCCGTCCGAGCCGCCGCAGTTCCCGCTGAAGGTCGTGACGAACCGCGTCCTGCACCTGACGGCATGGATTGTGCATCATCCGGTGGAAGGCGACGCGCAGACGGAAGATGCGGTTCGCGCGATGCTGCCGACGGTCAACGACATCTTTGCGCAAATTGGCCTGTCGGTCGTTTTGGATAGCGTCAATGTCATTACAAATGACCGAGCATATAATTTGTACTATGAAACGACCAATGCCGTTGATGCCGCATGGTCTGTGGACAACTTTCTGAATTCATTGCCGAATACAGATTGTGTGAACTGCGTTTTTGCGAATGAGTTTGTTGAAGTTGCAAAGAAAGATACGCTTGCCGTGCACACGCCATCTGGAATCGTCATGGTGAAAGATGCAGATGCACTGGTTCTTGCTCATGAAATTGGGCATGAACTGGGGGCGGAAGATGTCTACTGCTATGGTGGGGGAGATGGGACTCCTTATGTCGATGTCATCGGTGTTGGTTTCAACTACGGCCATGCGCCGGACGACTGGAGCAATGGTTGCATCAACGGCGGCCCGGGCTATTATGGACGGGACATGACGTGCGACAGGATCATCGATCGTCTCCTGATGAACGGTAGAGGCGTCAGCGGGCGCGACCTGACGGCAGGAGAGATTTTCGGCGTACGAAAACATGCTGATGAGAGCTATTCAACCGGCCACGCACGAACTGGCCTTTTCTCAGACGTAAACCACAAAACAGGGATGAAAGGAACGGACAGATGAAAAAATTAGTCGTATCGGCAGCAGTTGTTGCGGCACTGTCGGGTTTTGCCCGTGTTCGATCATTGGACGCGATGAGTGATGATGAGTATAAGGAATTCCTTGTTAACATGACTGCACCGTGTTGCGGCAATGGAGGCGGGGGGCTCAGCAGCATTTCTCCCTTGCCAGACACCAACCGCTTTTTGCGGCTGGTCAAGGAAGTGGCGCACTCGAACACAAACAGGACAGGTTGCATGATTGTCCTCGTCTCGAAATACGGCAGAGAAGTCGACTTGCCGTTCTTGTATGAATATATCGCAGATAGTGGTTGGGATGGACGTGTCGCGCTCAAGGGAATACTGGAACATGAAGGTGTCAGTAGCAATTCGGTGTCGGCGGTCGAAACCTTCCTTGCAACAACGGACGCAAGTCGCGATGCGGCTTACAACAGAAGTTGGATCTGCAGATTGGCTTTGCAAGAAGCCAGTCGAGAAGGCGTGGCGGAATCCTTGCGCGCGCGGGTTATGCAATCTGCGCTTTCCTACGCTCGAAGAGATTGTTCGCATGTGGCTCCTGTGGACGGATACATAATGGCGTTCGATCCCTCATATCAATACAGCACAAACCGTCTTGAAATTTTGCGTGCGTCATTGGATTGGAATCTAAACGATTATCAGCGCAGCTACGTCACCAACGCCATCCACGAAATCGAGGCGCAGCTGCCGCCGGAGTGAGCCGGATTTCGCCCGTATGCTTTAAACCGAGTTGGGGTCTGTCCCCACGTTGTTTGTTCGGGTGAGGGTTGTTTAACGCAGAGGCGCAGAGCCGCAGAGGGCGCAGAGC
>DFLH01000042.1:0-164 GCA_002373695.1 Verrucomicrobia bacterium UBA3624 | reverse complement strand
ACAAGCGGCCCTACCAAAATGTGGGAAAACGCGGGTACCGATCCCAACTTATCCTCCCCTCGAAACTCTGCGACTCTGCGTCTCTGCGTTAAAATACAACCGAGTTGGGGTCTGTCCCCGCGTTGTTCTTGACGGTTTCGAAAAATGGGTAAACACTTTGCCCA
>DFLH01000050.1 GCA_002373695.1 Verrucomicrobia bacterium UBA3624 | reverse complement strand
AGCCCGGCCCTCCCTTCTTCGCAGGTTTCGGGAAATGGGTAAATACTTTGCCCATGAAATGGGCGAGCTGGGCTTTCGCCTTCGATGCGATTTTGGCATCATTCACGGCGCGGCAACCTCCTTGTCTTGTTTGTATTGCAAGTCGGTATTCTACCGAAAAACGGCGGGCGGTTGCCGCCCTTTTTGCCGCCGCTGGTCAGGCCCAATCAAAAAATGGGTAAACTCCAGCAGAATTCAGAATGGTGCCGGGACGGCCAAAATGTGCTATAATACCAACTTCGGGCGGGTGCCCGGCTTTCAACGATAAACTCTAGAATGAAGGTAGACGAGAAATGTACAAGTACACATGCCTGAACCCGATTGCGGCAGTAGGGCTTAACAACCTGGATGACAACTACAAGCGCACCGAGGATTTCGCATCGGCCGATGCGGTGTTCGTGCGCAGCGCGAAGATGGACGAGCTGACGCCCGGTCCCAGCCTGCTGGCGGTGGCGCGTGCAGGGGCGGGCGTGAACAACATCCCGCATGCGGAATACGCCAAGAAGGGCATCGTGGTGTTCAACACGCCCGGCGCGAACGCCAACGGCGTGAAGGAACTCGTGCTTGCCGCGATGCTGCTGGCGAGCCGTGACATCGTGGGCGGCATAGAATGGGTAAAGGACAACGTTTCGGACGCGGCCATCAACAAGTCCGCCGAGAAGGCCAAGAAAGCTTTCGCCGGCACGGAGATCCAGGGCAAGCGCCTTGGCGTGATCGGCCTAGGTGCGATCGGACAGAAGGTCGCAAACGCGGCGGTATCGCTGGGCATGGAAGTGCTCGGGTACGATCCGTATCTGTCCGTCGATGCAGCATGGAACCTGAGCCGCGCCGTGAAACACTGCAAGAATGTCGAAGACATCTACCGTGCATGCGACTTCATAACAATCCATGTGCCGGCGCTGGATTCCACGAAAGGAATGATCAACGCGGAGGCGATCGCCCTCATGAAGACCGGCGTAATCATCATCAACGCCGCGCGCGACGCGCTTGTCAACGAGCAGGACATGCTAGCCGCCCTCGAAAGCGGCAAGGTGCGCAAGTATGTGAGCGACTTTCCGAACGCGACGACGGCAGGCAAGAAGGGTTGTATCGTGATTCCGCACCTCGGCGCGTCCACGGAGGAGGCCGAGGACAACTGCGCCGTGATGGCCGTCAAGGAGATGCGCGACTACCTGGAGAACGGAAACATCGTCAACTCCGTGAACTATCCCGCCTGCTCGCTCGGCCCGGTCCGCACTGCCGGCCGCGTGGCAATCTGCCACAAGAACGAAGCCAACATGATCGGCCGGTTCACCAGCATCCTCGGCAACGCCAAGGTGAATATCGATGCTATAGCCAACAAGAGCCGCGGCGACTTCGCATACACGCTGATCGACACGGACAGCGCGGTGCCTGCGGATGTGGTGGCGGCGCTCGAGAAGAGCGAAGCCGTCATACGCGTACGTGTCATAAAGTAACACAGGACGCATATATTCCTTGCAGAGACCGCACACATGGCCACACAACCTCCAAAGACGCCCAGGCGACCGGTAAAGAAACCGGTGGCGAAGAAGCCGAAGGAAAGCATCTTCAACAAGAAGATCACCTTCGGCGGAGGGGGTGGCATGCCGGCCATGAAGGAGGCTGACGTGCTCCTCTTCACCGGGGAGCTGGCCGATCTTCTGGAAGCTGGCATGACGCTGGGCGAAGCTCTGGGTTGCCTGGCCAACCAGGGCGAAGAGGACTCCGCCCAGCGTGCGGTCTGCAAGGATCTAACCAGCCGCATCGTAAACGGCGAATCGTTTTCCGACGCCGTGTCCCACCATCCCAAGACGTTCCAGCCGCTCTACGCGAACATGATCCGCGCCGGCGAAGCGTCTGGAGCGATGGTGGATGTCCTTAGACGGCTGGTGGAGCACTACGAGAGATCTGATTCAATGCGCGCGAAAATCAAGGGTGCGCTCCGCTACCCGTGTTTCGTCTTGGGATTTGGCGTAGTTGCCGTCGTCATCACCATGAAGGTGATCATTCCGAAGTTCCAGAAAGTGTTCGAACAGCTTGGCGGACAGCTTCCAGGAGCGACACGGGCCTTGATGGACATGACGGATTTCATAAACAGCTGGAAAGGTGCGGTGCTGGGCGTGGTGCTGGCGCTGGCGACCGTCTGGTTCGTGAAATGGATGAAGACTCCTGAAGGCACGCGCCGGATAGACACGTGGAAGCTGAAGATGCCGCTTGTGAAGGGTATAGTTGCCTGCGGAGCCTATTCCACGCTGGCCTACACGCTTAAGACGCTGCTGACGAACGGCGTCAACGTTCTGAACGCGCTCAAGATAGCCGAAGACACCTGCGAGAACGCGGTTATAGCCGACGCGTTGCATACTGCCCGCAAGCGTGTTACGGACGGTACGTCGATTTCTGGTCCTCTGGCTGCGAGCGGCGTGTTTCCACGCCTGATGACGGACATGCTGGCCGTCGGCGAGCGCGCGGGCGACCTGTCGTCGTCCCTGGGGCACATAGGCATCCGCTACCAGAAGGAAATGGATGCAAATATCAAGACGTTCACGGAGATGCTGCCGATGGTTCTGCTGTTCGTGCTTGCGGGCGTCATCGGATTCATCATCTTCGCCATTTTTTCGGCCGTCTTCGCCGTATCGAATTCGTTGGGCGCCTAGTGCAGGTGTGATATTGAAGCAAACCATGAACTGAAAGGAACAGGCAATGAACGAGAAGGAAAGAGAGCAGATGGAACGTGCGGCCAAGGCCGGCTTCACGTTGATGGAAGTGATGGTGGCCGTGATGATCGTGGGCCTGCTGACGGCGCTGGCCGTCACCAACGTCGGCCGCTACATGCGGCGTGCGAACGTGACGGCAACGCAGCAGCAGATCGTGACGATCTCTCAGGCGATCACCCAGTACCAGTTCGAGCACAACAGCAAGTTGCCTGAGACGCTCGATTCGCTAACCGAAGGTGAAGATCCCCTGATCGAGAGCGGCAACCTGAAGGACGCGTGGGGCAACGATTTCCAGTACGAGAAGCTTGGGAAAAAACGCTTCAAGCTAACGTCCTCGGGTCCAGACGAGGAGTTCGGCACGGAAGACGACTTGTCGAACATCGACACAGACAAGAAGAACTAGCAGCTAGCGGGCCGCCTGGCGAAACTCCTTCGCAGTGCGGCCAAACGCTTTTTTGATGGCGGCGCCCAGATGCGAGGCCGAGCAGAACCCTGTCTGGAGTGCGATGTCCGACACGGTACGGGTCGTGGTGCCAAGCAACCGCCTGGCCGCCGCCAGACGAATGTCGAGGAGTTTGCTGCTGGGGCTTGTGCCAAGCTGTCGGCGCATTTTCAGCTGGAGCGTCCGTAAGGAGCAGTTCAGGTGGCGGGCTATGCTCTCCATGGAGAGGTCGTCGCCCGCATGTGTTTCGAAATAGGCGAGCGCGCGGGAGAGAATCGGATCCGAGACGGCGGAGATGTCCGTGGATTCACGCGGAATGACAGTTGGCGTGACAGGTTCCAGAACGGATGGTACGGAGCGCCGGTGAAGCAGGTTGTCTAGAGCGTTTGCGGCGGCGAAACCTGTGGCATGTCCATCAATGGAAATCGAGGAAAGCGTGGGCGAGTTCGATTTGCATAGGATCAAATCGTTGTCGACGCCCAGAATCGACAGATCGTCAGGCACTGAAAGCCCAGCCTCCTGTGCGCAGGCTAGAACCTGGCATGCCCGGCGGTCGTGTACGACGAAAGCGGCGCACGGACGCGGAAGGGATGAGATCCATCGTGTCAGGGCGACCGATTCCCTGGCGTAGTCCTGGATCGGATCACGGGTGTTGCCGCGGTAGACGGCTACCGTTCCTCCCGTCTCGCGCACACGTGCCACGAATCCGCGTTTACGGCGTTCCGACCATATGGTTGGCGTTGCGGTTCCGACGTAGGCGAAGGAACTGTAGTGCCTGGAGAGAAAGTAGTCGGCGGCAGTTCGCCCCACCAGTTCCTCGTCGCGCTGGACGAAGGAGACTGTTTCGCCGTGCGTATCTCCGGGGCCGAACGGAACGGATGCGCTTACAAAAACGGTCGGCAGGCCTGTCCGCAGCAGCCGGTTGGCTTCACGCCTCGTGCGGACTAGGGCAATTATGCCCGTGCATCCCCAGTCACGAATACGCACGAGCGGCTGCCTGTTGAAGTCGTCCAGTTCCAGATGAAACCGCCAGGGGCCTTGGCCGTGCGCGTAGTTCAAGATGCCCTCGAGCATTTCCCTGTGGAGGAAAGTCGCGGTAGGCAGGATGACAAGAATTTTCGGCAGTAATTCCATTGCGCTTATATGATATAATTTTTTCGCTTAAATGACAATACGGCATGGCGATTTTTGCTAAAATTGACGCATGCGAGCCAATAACTTCCCATGTCTGTTCATAATGTTTGCCGCGATTGCCTCGGCAATGCCGTGGCAGGCGTCCGGCATTTCCGATTTCGCGCGTAGGCGAGCGCGCGACTTCATCGACAACGAGAAGCAGTTTCACCTGGGGTTTCTGCCCACGGAGCAGTCAAACCCCATAACTGCCACGCTGGAGGAGGATTTCAAGCGCTCCACGCTCGCGGGCGTGCAGTGCCTCCAGCGCGGCGACCGGCAGATTCCCATCACGATGCGGCACGTGTTCGCAGGCGAGAAGTTCGAGAAGCTCGTCGGCTCGATGGTCAAGACGCTCCAGGCGCCGAAGGGACGGATCATCTTCTCCGGCTGCGGCGCGACGGGGCGACTCTCGATCCTGCTCGAGTCGATGTGGCGCGACTTCTTCTATCGTCGCGCGGCCGAGCTGACGCCCGCCGAACGGGCGTTCGCGGACCGGTCGGCCTCGATCATGACGGGCGGCGACTTCGCGCTCATCAAGAGCGTGGAGTTCTTCGAGGATTTCGCCGAAGGCGGACGGCGCCAGGCCGCCGCGCTCAACGTGGGCGAAGGCGATACGTTCGTCGCGATCACCGAGGGCGGCGAGACGTCCTCCGTGCTCGGCACGCTCCAGTACGCCGCGGAGCACGGTGCGACGTGCTTCCTCGTGTTCAACAACCCCGCCGACCTCCTGCGCGGCTACCTCGACCGCTGCCGCGAGGCGATCGACAACCCGAAGGTCACGGTGCTCGACATCTACTGCGGCTCGATGTCTCTCGCCGGCTCCACGCGCATGCAGGCCACCAGCTCCGAGCAGCTGCTCGGCTCCTGCGCCCTCGAGGCGGCGCTCTGCCGCGTGATGCCGCGCTTCGCGAAGGAGACGGCGAAGGACTACACGGTCGCGTTCGAGAAGCTCCTCGCCGGCCTTGAGTCCCCAGGCGGACGCGCCGGGCTTGTGAAGGCCATCGACTTCGAGAAGGGCGTCTACGAGAAACACGGCCGCATCACGTACCTCGCCGACAAGTGCATGCTCGACCTCTTCACCGACAACACGGAGCGCTCGCCCACGTTCATGCTGCCGCCTCTCCGCTCGAGCCGTGACAAGCACCTCGCCCAGTCGTGGGCGTTCGTGAAGAACCCGCTCCACCCCACGATCGAATGCTGGAACGAGATGATGCGCCGCCATCCGCGCTGCCTCGAGTTCACGAGCGAGGACGCCCGCTCGCTCAAGATGCCCCAACGCTTCATCGACTCGCCGCCGCTCATCAAGTACTCCGACCTCATCACCTACATGATCGGCAACGAGCCCGCCCCCGAGCGCATCCAGGGCTACGAGCGCGCGGCGGCCGTGATCCTGCGCGTTCCGGGCGAGACGCAGGAATTCATCGACGCCGCAAACAGGCTTGCCGCCGCCTGGCCGGAAAAGGTCGAGTTCAGGTTCCCGTTCCCCATCGCGGATTCGCCGCTGGAGATCTGGAAGCACCTGGCCGTGAAGCTCGCCTTCAACTGCCTCTCCACAGGCACGATGGCGGCGATGGGGCGCGTGGCCGGCAACTGGATGAGCTGGGTGTCGATCTCCAACAAGAAGCTGATCGACCGCGGCATCCGCCTCCTCGTGGAGCTGGGCGGAGTCTCCTACGAGGAGGCCGCGCAGCGGCTGTTCGCCGCCGAGGAGTGGGTGGAGTCGCAGGACTGGACCGGCAAGGAGACGCCCTGCGCTGTGCAGGTGGCGCTTGCGCGCCTTCGCGAGGAGAAGTCTGCCCCGTCCACCCGGCGCGACGGAGACGGCAAGACGACCGTCCGCCCCAAGGCCACCGGCGACGCGCTCATAAACCCTGACATGGGGTTCACGTACTACCACTACTCCAACCGGCTCTGGGCCTACGGCATGAACACGAAGAGCGGCGACACGCTCGACTGGTTCCCCGGCTGCTCCACCATCTACTACCGACTCCTCTGGAACGACCTCGAGCCCGAGGAGGGCAAGTACCGCTGGGACATCATCGACTCCACCGCGCAGAACTGGATCGCCAAGGGCAAGAAGCTCTGCTTCCGCGTGATCTGCTGCAACCAGACCGAGACCGCCACGCCGCAGTTCGTGCGCGACGCCGGCGCAAAGGGCTACATGTTCGAATACAAGACCCCTACCGCGCCCGGCGGCAAGATGCCGCCCCGCTGGGAGCCGGTCTACGACGACCCCGTGTTCCTCGCCAAGCTCGAGAACTTCATCAAGGCCTTCGCGAAGAGGTACGATGGCGATCCCAACGTCGCCTTCGTGGACGTCGGCAGTTTCGGCATCTACGGCGAAGGCCATGTCCACCGTACCACGCAGCAGTGGCTCTCCAAGCCCGAGCACCGCGCCGAGTTCGTGCGTCTCGCGAAGATACACCTCGACTTGTGGAGGCGCCTCATGCCGAACACCTATCTCGTCGTCTCCGACGACATCGACGGCGGATCGAACGCCGACCCCGACCCCGAGATGATGCGCTACTGCCGCGAGATCGGGATCGGTTTCCGCGACGACTCGATTTTCTGCTTCCCGCCGAAAGGGACTGCGAAGCACTGTCCGTACGAGTATTGGGCGCACGACGGCTGGGCGCGCAAGTTCGCGCCGAAATGGCCGGTGGTGGTGGAGACCGGACACGCTCCCTACCTCCACGGCACGCCGAAGTGGGACGACGACGCCTATGTCCGCTGCGTGGAGGCGTACCAGGCCTCCTACATGTCAATACATGACTTCCCAGACGCGCATCTGCGCGAGTGCCGCAGCGCGATCGACCGCATAAACAAGATACTCGGCTACCGCTTCGAGCTGAAGGAGGCGACCTTCCCGTCGAGCGTGCGGGTCGGCGAGAAGGTGGAGATCGCCTCCACTTGGGCCAACGTGGGCGTGGCGCCGCGGACGAAGCCGACGTCGCTGACATGGTCGCTCCTGAACGACGACGGCACGGTGGCGTGGAGCGTGACTGACGGGAACTTCGACTTCCGCTCGCTTGAGCCGAAGCTTGGCGGCGTGGAAAAGCCGGTCTCGGTGCGGACTCCATGCAGATTCGGGTTCACGAAGCGCATCCCGATGCCGGACAATTGCGTTGTGTGGGCGCGTGAGAAGGGGCGCGTGTTCGCCGACACCGTGGTAATGCTCAAGCCGGGTACGTACACCCTCGCAGTCTCCGTGGGAACGCTGCAAGGCACTCCGGAAATCGCGCTCCCTCTCTCCGGGGGCCTTCCCGGCAGGCGCTATCCGCTCGGTCGCATCGTGGTGCGTGAAGCTCCCGCCGCATCAGCACTCCCCGACATCGGCTTCACTCTCCACATGTCGGCTCCAGTCACCAACGCGCCGATGAAGGCCGTTTCGTCTGAGCAGATGAAGTCGCGCACGATCGAGGAGAAGGACGGCAAGGCGCGTATCGTGTGGCGCGGGCATCCCGTGTGCGGCGACGGTTTCGCCGTGACGGCCGAGTTGACGCCGACGCCCGAAGGGGACGGATGGGAATATGCGTTCCGCTATGAGGGAAACGCGTCCGGAATGGGCGTGAGGATGATAGACTTCCCCGTGCTTTCTGTCCCGCGCACGGATAGGACGGAGATCCTGTACCCGTGGGCGTGCGGACAGATTCGCCGTCCGAAATGGAGCATCCTCAAGCCTGGAGCGGCTGTTGCCACGGCGCCTGCCTGCGCCTTCCACTTCGCTGCCGCGCTGAACGGCGAGGAACCGTCATGGTACGTCGACCAGCACGGAGATGCGCGTCTTCGGCCTAGCTGGTCCGTCGTGCGGAACGGGACGGAACCGGAGACGGCGACGCTGCTTTTCCGCTATGCGCCACCGATCACGGACGAGAACCGCGTTGCAGGCGCGCTGCCGTTCGGCGGTACGATCCGCCGTTTCAAAGGCGACTGGTTCGCGGCGGCGGAGATATACCGCCGCTGGGCGTGGGAGCAGCCGTGGGCGAAGGCCGCGTTCGCGCGTCCGCAGAAGGAGATGCGCAACATCGCCATCTGGTTCTGGAACCGCGGACTCATCAAAGACGTCATCCCACCCGTTGAGCGGTTCTCAAGGGAGACAGGGCTTCCGGTGGCGCTCGACTGGTACTGGTGGCACAAGATACCGTATGACGCCGGATATCCGTTCTTCTGGCCGCCGCGTGAAGGGGACGGGGCCTTTCGCGACGCCGTGGCACGGCTTGTGGCCGCAGGCATCTTCGTGCAGCCGTACACCAACGGCATAAGCTGGGACTGGATGGCGGAAGGTTGGGAGACGTCCGGCCGTCCGGACGCGATCATGAACGAAAACGGCACTGTTCCCGGACACCGCTACAACACTTACATGCCGGACAACCGCCTGTCGGAAATGTGCGGGTGCGCGCCGCATTTCCATCGTCACATGCGCGGCCTCATGCGCACGTTGCGCGGAACCGGATTGCCGGGCGTGTACATGGATCAGATCGGCGGATGCACGGTCAGGTCCTGCTGGAATCCCGGCCATCCGCATCCGCCCGGCGGCGGCACCGTCATCACCGACGGCTACCGCAAGCTCTTCAAAGACATCAAGGCCGACAGCCCGGGGTTCCTGATCTCCACCGAAGATACGCCCGAGGCTTACCTTGACATCGTGGATTCGGCCATCAACCTCTGGCAGAATGGCGAGCGCTTCGGAATGCCTGCACAGCCAGAGGCCGAGACGGTCCCGGTGTTCCAGGCGATCTACCACGGTGCGCTTGCTGTCTACGGCAGCTACGCTGTGATCGACGGCATCCCGCCCTGGGATCCAAAATGGCCGGACACCGACAAGTGGCAGAAGGAGGAGCCGTGGGAGACGCTCTACCCCGACCAGTACGCGCTCGAATTCGCGCGCGGTGTGGCGATGGGCATGCAGCCGATGGTCCACCAGCTGCGCATGAGGCACTTTGACGATTCTCGCTATGCCGGAAACTTCAAGTTCACGGTTGACACCGCGAAGTTCTACCACAGGAACCGCGACTTCCTCTACGACGGCACGATGTGCGCTCCCGGTACGCTCACGTGCGCGCGCCAGCCGGTGGAGCTGTTCATCCGCGGCATCTACACGAAACGCGAGAAGGCGCGCGTGGTGAGGCATCCGTCGCATTCAACCATCCTGCACTCCGTTTGGCGCGCGAAGGACGGACGCGTGGCGGCGGTCCTCTGCAACTGGTCGCGTTCCGAACAAAAGTATGCGATCTCCACGCCCGACATCGCAACCGCAGGCGTCATCCCCGCCCGCAGCTGGAAACTGATCGAGAAACAAGAAAGGAACGAAAAATGAAAACAGGAAAAGGAATGTCCATATCTCTCCGTAAATGGGGGGGGGGCGCCGTTTTGTCATTTATGGCCATTGCCGCAGTCTTGACGGCATCTGGCGGCTACGGCGACCTGCCGGACACCTTCGACGCCTCGACCGGCTACGTGACGCTGAATGCGACTGACGGTACTGGTGCAGGCAACCAGTCGTTCTTCCTGAAGAAGAACTGGAGCGATGGCAACGCACCGCACTCCGGCACGAACTACTATGTGCGGAGCAATCTTCAGTTGGGTACGCCACATGTCGATTCGGATGTGACTGCGCAAGAGAAAATAGATTCCACCGGCTACTTGACGTTTCAGGGAGGAAGGCTCGTCGTCGCCGGGCTCATCTGGCATCTGAACGGCACGTACGAGTTTACGTTCCCGGATCTCCACATGCTGCCGGGCGCCTACATCAACTACACGGCATTGAAGTCCTCGCTCAACGGCATGATGACCGTCTACGGGACGAGTGAGAACCCTGTGCGAGTCAAGTTTGCAATGAGTGTTGGGTATTCAATACTGATGGGCATGAAGCTGAAAGGCGATTCGGAAAGCTTTCTTGCGACGGACTGGGGCACCCAGACTCCAAGCTGGCTCAAGCTGACGGGCGACCTTTCGGACTATTACGGCACGTTGCGCGTGGGGTGCGGGACTTCCACGGCAAGTTCCAATGTTGGATTCTGGATATTGCAGGGGTTGCTTGGCGGAACGGTTGAACTTCCTCGCGCAAAAGCCAGCCTTATCGTCGGATCGGAAAGCGGGCTGACGGTCGGCGGTCTGCGCGTAACAAGCGCGGACACGAGGCTGTTCATCGACGGAACGAAGTTGAACGCGGCATCTCCGCGTCTGACGATTACAAACAGCCTTGAAATGTCGCACGCGGCATACGTGATGATGAACGGCATCACAGTCGGTAGCACCAGCACGGCCCTGCCTGGCATTTCCGGCTTTTCCGAGCCGACAGAGCCAGGCGAACTCAAGCTGATCCGCCTGACTCCAGAGGCGGTTGCGAACGGTGGCTGGACGGATGCCAGGCTTTCCGACAAGTTCGTTCCGCCGGGCTCTCCCGCGCTCGAGCGCTCCATGTTCCTGTGGCGGGATGACGCCGACGGAGGCAAGACTCTCTGTCTTGTGACGGGCGTGCAACATGCCGGCTTCGGCGATGGAACGACCGAAAGCAGCATTACCAGAGAGACTCAATCAAGTTCCGGGAAGTATTTCTGGTCGAGCGAAACGTGTCCGGACACCGACCCGAACGCGGCAGACTTGGTGTGGATGTCGACTCACGGGGTTTCCTTGCCGGCAAGCACCGGGGTCTATCGTTTCCCCGGCAAGTCGTTGGTTGTCTCCTCCGGGGCGCTGTTGCAAGCCTTCAACGGTTCAGATGGTTTCTGGTGCGACGATCTGGTGTGGTGCCGTTCGGGTCTGAACACGGCGTCCGTAGGCACCACGACCGATCCCGCGCGCAAGGATGAAAACGGCAACGACTACCGCTTCTACAAGCTGCAGGGCAGGATTCGCGTGCCTGCGAACAACATTAATACGCTCCAGTCGTATGGCGCGCGGTGCGTGATCCGCGTCGAGTCCGAAGTGTCGGGTAGTGGCGACATCACGTTGACGACCGTCAATTCGTCCAGCAACTTCAAGAACCATTGCGGATACCACGAGTTTACTGCGCTGAACACGAACTTCATGGGCAAGGTACGGGTCACGACGACGACCGCCGCCGCGAGCGGAACCCAGCAGCCGTCCGCCGGTTACACGACGCCGAACTGGACCGAGCACGTGCGTTTGTTCGTGGAGGACGAACGCAATCTCGGCGGCGCGCGCGACGCATTCGCGTGGGACGCCCTGTATCTTGACCAGTATTCCGACCTCTGGCCGCTGAACGACGTGACGTTCACGGACGGCTGGAACCGCGGCATCGCCATCGGTAACATCGGGCGGATGCACGTGACGAACGGGCTGACGCTCGCGATCTGGCGTCCGCTCAACGTGAACGGCAACCTCGTGAAGGAGGGCGGCGGAACGCTCGCGCTCGGCGGCCCGCTGACGTTCGGCGGCGCGTCTCAGAGCGCGACGCCGACGGCCGGCGCGAACCTGCTCACCGTCATGGGCGGACGCATCAAGCCGCTCGCGACGAACGCCTTCGACGGCCTCGCGATCACGTTCACGAACAACGCCGCGCTCTGCGTGGACGGCGCACCGGCAGACACCGACCTCCTCAAGTACGGTCTCGTCAACACCAAGGAGGCGACCTCGCCCGTGGTGCTGGCACCGAACCAGGCGACGCTGCCGGTGCAGGTTGACTTCGGCACGGCGACGGAGCCGCCTGACACGCAGTGGACTGTTGGCCTTGTAACGCTGGAGACGACGAAGGCGGCGGCCTTGAAGCAGAAGATGACACTGTCCAATCCCGCGCCGTTCAAGTCATGGGTCGGAACGCTCGACCTTGTGGACAACGGCGACGATACGTCCACTGTCGTGGTCAACTACAAGCAGTCGGGACTGACGGTCATATTTCGCTGACGGAGACTGAAAATGAGATTACGGTGCGGAACGTTTTGCGCGGCGGTCGGGAGGGGCGCGCTTGTCGCGGCCGTCTTGGCCGCGACGGCTGCCGATGTCCGGCCGATCTCCGTGCGCGTGCGGCAGACGGCGGGCGGGCCGCGGATATTCGTCGACGGCAAGCCGATTCCGCCGCGCGCGTTCTACGGGGCGGGACCGTCCATCGCCTTTATAGCCGAACTGAGGGAGTACACGTTCACGCTGCCGTTTGTCGCGCCGTTCGATACTGAACGCGCGGAGGTGCGCATCGGGTTTCCGTCCGACCCGTCGCAGTTCTGGATACACGATGTTAGCCTGAAGGACATGGAGACGGGGAAGGTTGAGCCGGTGGCCATCTCGCTCGCGGGCGCGGCGGATGGCGCGCCGCATCCACCGCGCGGGGTGTCCGCGCCATGCCCTATGCCGCTCGCGAAGGGGCGGACCTACCGGCTCTCCATCCCCATCCGAGCCGACCATGCCCGATCCTTCTTCAATCCGTCCGTCGTGGCGTTCGACGCGGAAGGCAAGGCGCAGAGGTGTCCGCTACCGTACGGCGACACGCTCGCGGCGACCACGCGCCTCGCCGGCGAGGCGGGCGTGCGCCTCGTGACGTTCGGCGCGGGGAACGGCTGGGTGGAGCCCGAGAAGTTCCCGCAGTGGGGCGCGATTGACGCGGCGTGCCGGCGGCTTGTCGAAGCGAACCCGGATGTCCTGCTCTTGCCGCGCGTCGGGATGAACGCGCCGCCGTGGTTTCTCGCGCGGCATCCAGAGGTCAAGATGAAATTCGACGATGGCTTCGTGATGAACTCGTCCTCGGTTTCTTCGCGTCTCTACCGCGAGGCCGCGTGCGCGCATCTGGAGAAGCTCTTGCGCCACCTGCGCGCGGCGTTCCCGCGCAACTTCGCGGGCGTGCACGTGAGCGGGCAGAACTCGGGCGAGTGGTTCTACGAGAAGTCGCAGAGCGCGTCGCTGGGCGGATACGAGGCGCCGGTGCGCGACGCGTTCCGCGCGTGGCTCGCGAAGGAAGGCGAGCCGGACGCCGCGGCGGCCGAGGTGCCGTCGCCCGAGGCACGGCGCGACACGTCGTGCGGCGCATTGCTCGACCCCGTCCGGCACCGCCGGATCGTGGCGTTCAACCGCTTCCGCCAGGAGGAGATGGCGAGCTTCCTCTCCGAACTCGGCGCGGCGGTTCGGCGCGGGAGCGACGGGGAGTCCCTCGCGATGTTCTTCTACGGCTACTCGTGGGAACTGGGCGGCGTGCCGACCGGCGCGGCGGCGACAGGACACTACGCGCTCGAGTGGCTGATCGAGCATGGGCGGGAGAACGTGGACGCGCTCTCCGCGCCGTACTCCTACTCGAACCGCAGGTGGCCCGGCTCCATTCCCGTGATGAGCGCCGCCGAGACGCTGGCGCGCGCGGGCATCCTCTGGTTCAACGAGGACGACACGCGCACGTACCGCGAGGACATCTGGGACTACAAGGCGGTCGCCGGGGCGGGCGGCTTGCCCATGACGAGGGAGCAGACGCCCGACATCCTGCGGCGCAACGTCTCGTTCGAGATCCTGCGCGGACTGGGCGACTGGTGGATGGACCTTTTCGGACGCGGCTGGTACAACGACCCCGAGCTCTGGAAGCTGCGCGCGGAGCTGGCGCCGATGGAAGAGGCGATGTTCAGGCGGACGAAGCCCTACTCGCCCGAAATCGCGGACATCGTGGACGAACGGAGCTTCCTCTACCTTGCCTGCGGCGCATCCCGCGCGATGGGACCGTTGATGAGCCGTTCCGTGTTCGACGGATGCGGCGCGCCGTACGGACAGTATTTCCTGAACGACGTGCTGGCGCGCCCTGTTGGCGCGAAGCTCTACGTCTTCGCCCTGGCCACTTATCTCGACGCGGGCCAGCGCGCGAAGATCGCCGCCCTGCGCGCCGCGCGCCCGGACGCGACGTTCCTCTGGTGCTGGGCACCGGGCTATCTTTCCGAAAGGGGAATGTCCGTGGACACCATCGCGGAGACGACCGGGTTCCGCGTGGAGAGGGTCTCGCCCGCGACGCCGCTTGCGCGTTCCACGCCGCTCGGCCTCGCGAAGGGGCTGTCCTACGAGGAGTGGGGCGGCGGCTTGAAGCCGGGCGCCGCTCCGCTCTTCGCCCCAATCCTTGAAGAGGGGGACGAGGTGTGGGCAGAGTACCGCGACTTGCCGGGCAAGCCGGCGCTCGTGGCGAGAAGACGTCTGGACGGGCCGGGATGCGACATCTTTCTCGGCCCGGGGCAGGTTTTCCGCGAGCTGTTCCATGCGGCGGCGAAGACGGCGGGCGTCCATTGCTATCTCGCCTGCGCCGCCGGAAACGTGATTGCCGCGGAAGGCTACGTGGCGGTGCAGAACACGACGGACAAGCCTTTGACGGTGACGCTACGCGACGGCACGCGCCAGACGTTAGACATCCCCAAAGGCGCAACGAGGATTCTCGCGGATAGGGAATCCGCGATGGCCGCTCCCTGATCTTCCGGTTCGGGCCGTACGATCTGGCCTCTGTGAAATCGTCCACAGGACGAATTTGAATGAAGCCATGCGCGGAACCGTGTAGAATAGCCGGGCGATGAGGGCTTGCAATCTGGAAAAGTTTCTGGAGAGCGCCCGATTGCCGTGAAAGGTCACATGACCGCACTTGTTGAAAGATGGCGCGAAGTGATGCGCTCGCTGAAAGGAAAATGGTATACTTGTCGATGTGCCGGGTGCCGGCATGATGCTGGAGAAGTGTTCTCATGAACAAGACAACCGCCGAAAAGGTGATGGCGGCGCGCCTGGTGAAGGAAGACAGCAGGCTCACGTTCCGCTATGGGAACGACGGCACTATGCTGAAACTCAGATGACGAACTGAAAACGACAGGAGACCACATGAAGAACACGTTGGTGGTTTGCGTGATCCTTGCGGCCTTTGCGGCGCGGGGGGACGGGCTTTCCGAAGCCCGCCGCTGGTTTGAGGGCAGGGCTGGCGAGATGATGGAAAAGGCCAGGCGATTGCGCACGGACGGAAGACCTGCCTACGCGCCGCAGACCTCCGACCACTACAAAGCGTCGTGGCTGGGCGATTTCACGTTCATGCTTGAGGCCGATGCAGTGCCGCGCGAGGACGTGTTCGACGCCGCCATGGCGTTCTTTGACGGCATGTCTCCGGAAGGCGACGGCGTGAACTGCATAACATACGATTGCAAGCCGATCTACCAGCCGGGCTACGGCACGTTCGGGACGAACGCGATCTGCGACGGTGCGCAGTATACGATCGGCGCGATGTATCTCGCGTGGCGCAAGACGCGGGAGAGGACGTTCGTGGAAAGCAAGGTTCTGGACCGCCTCGTCAAGGCTGCGGAGCGCATCCCGCACGATCCGAATGGAAATACCGACCTGGTGTGGATCGACCCGGCGCACCCGTGGGACAGGAGCGCCTTCGGCTTCCATGACACGGTGCGCAAGCAGGGCGACTGCTTTTTCGAGTCGGTGCTCGAGTGGGAGGCGTTCGGCCGCCTCGCGGAGATGCTCGCGGCTGGCGGGCGGGGAGCAGAGGCCGAGGCGTTCCGCGCACGACGGACAAAGCTTGCTGCGGACATCGACCGCGTGTTCTGGGACGGCGACGCGGCGCTATACCGTGCGGCGACAGTGCAATGCCGCGAACACGACGTATGGGGGAGCGCGTTTGCGGTGTGGACGGGACTCGCTCCGGCCGGGAGGGCGGATGCCGTGGCGCGGCGGTTCCGCGACGACTTTGGCGGCCTGGTGCGCAACGGGCAGGTCCGCCACTGTCTTCCTGGCGTATACTGGGAGAAGTCGTGCAGGCGCGACCACTACCAGAACGGCGGGTTCTGGGGTACGCCAGTCGGATGGTTCGCTTATGCACTGGAGCGCGAGGCGCCCGAGCTTGTCGACAGGATGTACGCCGAACTGGTGGCCGACTACCGGAAGAGGGGCGTATCGGAATGGACGTTCGGCGAGAAGGTCGCCATTCCGGAGGGGTTTCTCGGCAGCGCCGTGTGGCCGCTCGCGGGGCTGAAGCGGATCTGCGCCGAGCGCGCGGCAAAGGCGAAACCCGTGCCGCGCGGTGACGGCGTGACGGACGACACGGACGCCATCCAGACGATGCTCGATGCGCATTCTTCTTGCGTATACCTTCCGCCGCCGGAGAACTTCTATCTCATATCCAGGGCGCTTGAACTCGAGTCCGGGCAGACGCTCCGCCTGGATCCGGGCACGCGCGTCAAGCTCGCGCCGAAGTCCGACTGCCACATGCTCGTCAACCGCAACTGGCGTTCCGGCGACAGGAACATCGCCGTCATCGGCGGCATTTGGGATCTCGACAACGCCAGCCAGAGTCCGAATCCACATCAGGGGCGGCATTGCAGGCCGCCGCGCAAGATCGCGGTTCCCAAGGCGTTCCAGCGAGACTTCTACAGGGGCGAGATATTCTGTTTCGACAGGGTGGAAGGGCTTACGGTGCGCGACGTGACGTTCCGCAACCCGACTACGTACTCGCTCCAGATGACGCGCACGTCCTATTTCGTCATCGACGGCGTGACGTTCGACTTCGACAGCTGGAATCCGATTCCCCTGAACATGGACGGTATCCACTGCGACGGCGGCTGCCATCACGGCAAGATATCCAACCTGCGCGGCACATGCTTCGACGACCTCGTGGCGCTGAACGCTAACGATGGTATATGCGCGGCGTACGAGGGGGAGATCGCCGACATCGACATCGACGGAGTGTATGCCGACTACTGCCACAGCGCCGTGAGGCTTCTTTCGGCCGGGGCCGGTCTGAAGCGCGTGACCATCCGCAACATCCACGGCAACTTCTACACGTACGTCGTCGGGCTTACGCACTATTTCCCGGAAAAGCCCAGGGGCCGGTTCGACGACATCGTGATCTCCGACGTGTTCGCGTCGAAGGCATTCGCGCCAGAGGGAATCGGCGTCAATTCACGGACGAACTACCCGACGCTGTGGGTGGAGGGGCCGGTGGACGTGGGCCGGCTTACGGTGCGCAACTTCAGCCGCGACGAACGCAACATACCGGTGGCGTCGATACGAGTGGACAAGGCGTCAAAGGTCGAGCAGCTCACGGTCCGGGACTGCACGATGGTCAACCGCCTCGACGGACCGATCGATTTCTTCGACATCCGCGGCAAGGTAGACGCAGTGGAAGCCGAAAACAACCGGTTCCAGGGGAGATGGACGCGCCGGCGTCCGGGCCGCGTCATACCGCCCACTTTGTGACATCGGACAAACTTTCGCGCACCACCCGCTTCTGGCGCGACCATCAGGAACTGCGCATATATCCCGATCTCGCAGCGACGGGCTCTCGCAACCCGTGGACTGACTTCACGCTGGACTTCGCCCGCAAGGAGGTCCGCGACTACAATTTCGCCATGGCTCGCGAGCTGCTGGCGCGCTACGACTGCGACGGGCTGGAACTGGACTGGATGCGTTGCTCCCCCTGCGTCACGCCAGAGACTGCGCAGGAAGACGCGCACTTCATCACTGAATTCGTGCGCCGTGTGCGGGAGACGGCGGATCGCGCGGCGGCAGACCGCGGCCATCATGTTGGACTCGCCGTAAGGGTGCCGCCCACGCGGAAAGACAGGCAGATGCTCGGATACGAGCTGGAGAAGTGGGTCGAGGAGGAACTGGTGGACATCGTCGTGCTGTCTGGCGAGAGCGCCGCGTACCTTGAGCTCGACATCGGGCAGGAGACCAGGTCGTTGAAGGCTCTGAATCCGTCCGTCATGGTGGTTCCCGCCGTCGACAGATTCCAGTGCAGCGACGAAAGCTTTCCGATGCACGGAGACATGGCGCTGTACCGGGGATGGGCGGAATCCATGCTGTCGCGCGGAGCCGGTGGCCTGTATCTCTTCAATCTGGAATATTCCTCGAAGGATGTCCAGAGGGACGTGTACGCCGGGGCTCTTGCGCCGGCGAACGTGACGCGTGGCCCGCGGCGATACATCGCGTCATGCGACGACGTGGCCAACAAGATATGCAAGCCCGGGATCAGGTCGCTACTTCCCCTCTCTGCGTCCAATGACGGAGCCGTTCCGGTGGCGGCAGGTCTGTCCAGGCCGGAACAGACGTTGGAAGTGGTGCTCGGGTTCGACGTGGCGGACGTTCCCGGGGAGATGGTGGTGACGCTCAACGGAAACGATGCGGTAGCTAAGGAACCCCAGCGTGATCTCAGGCAGTACTGTGGCGCGACGCGCTGGCGCTTGCGCACTCTCGGCGCGATGCGCTGGCGCTATCCGCTCTCGGCATTCCGCGAGGGGGAAAACGTCATCGGGTTCAAGGCGGTTCGGAATTCTGGAGCCAGGGTGGTGTGGGCGGAGATCGCGCTTGACAACCCGCAGAAAGACCGCTAGCGCCACAGACGCCGCGCCTGCTCTTCCGGATATGCCGCATTTGCGTTCTGCGATGGGGCAAGAGACGGGGCACGATCCCGCAACCCTCAGATCCACAATCTGATGCTCTACCAATTGAGCTACTCTCGCCAGCAAATGGTCGGAGCGGAGGGATTTGAACCCTCGGCCTTTTGGTCCCGAACCAAACGCGCTACCAGACTGCGCTACGCTCCGAACTGAGGACGAAGGACAGTATACTATTTTACCGTCCGAAGGTCAATGGTCAATTGGTAAATTTTCTTGAGAGTTCGCGGTTGGAAGTATAGATCATTATCGGCTTTCCGCTTGGACATATGTAAGGCTGACGTGTCGCCATTAGTTCTTTTACCAGCTGGACGGCGCCTTCACGTGTCAACTTTACGTTTGCACCGGCATACGCCTTTGCAATGCTGCGGGCGACAAGTTCGTCGCGCCAGCGGGAAACCCCGCGCCGGGTGCCGGACTCCGCTATGTCGGAAACGATGGATGCGATGAGGTCTGGCGCGGACACGCCTGTGGCGAGCTGCGGGACGGCATCCAGCTTCCAGACGTCCTGGCCGAACTCATCCAGCACGAATCCGGTTGCGGAAAGTTCTTCCAAGAACCCGCGCAGGCGCGTGGAGTCTGCCGGCGCGAGACGGATCGTCTCCGGTATGAGAAGCGGCTGGGAGACCGATTGCTTGCGCACCAGAATGTTTTCGTAGGCGATTCTCTCGCGTGCGGCCCTGGGATTGAGCGTGACTATCCCGTCATCCGTCTCGATTAGCAGATAGCCGGTGGCCGTCTCTGCCAGCACGTTGAACCAACGCCACATGGCTGTGGACGGTTGCGGTTCGCCGTTTTGCTCGGGAACTGCGTCTGTCGTTGCAGTGCTGACATCGTGCGGCGTGCTGGCGACAGGAATGGATGGGGCCGGGACCGGCGACTCCTGAAGCGGAAGCTGCGAGGTAAAAGGCGCGACGAACGGGGAGGCTTTCCTCTCCGTCGGCGCTGGCGGCTGGGGCGTGTTTCCTCCGGGGGTTTGCAGTGCAGAAGAGATGGCGGATATCAGGGATTCACGCACGTCTGCGGCTTTTCGGAAGCGGACTTCCCGCTTTGCGGGATGCACGTTTACATCCACCTGGCTTGGCGGAAGATCGATGAAAAGGATGGCGGAAGGGCGTGTTTCGGTGCGGGAATGCGGGCATGCCTCGCGCAACGCGTAGCTGATGGCCGGGGCGGTCGCGGGCCGTCCGTTCACGAACGTGAACTGCTCGTGGCGGAACGATGTGGATGTTCCGGGACGTTCCATGTAGCCATGGATACGGATGCCCGATGCGCGATCTTCGCCGCTGGAAACAGGAAGCAGCGACTCGGCGAACGCCGCGCCGAAGATGTCGCGGATGCGTTCTTCCAGCGTGGCTCCAGGTGCAAAGCGGTATACTTCGCGGCCATCGAGCGTCAGCGAGAATCCAATGTCCGGATGCGCCAGCGCGTGGACGGTAAGCACCGACCTGACGTGCGACTCTTCGGTGGCGTAGGCGCGGAGAAACTTGCGTCTGGCCGGCACGTTGCAGAAGAGATCCCGCACCTCGACGCATGTTCCTGGCGGCGCACCGCAGTCGGCCACGTCGGCAAGCGTTCCGGCGTTGACGACGATGCGCGTACCCGCCTCGTCGCCAGCGCGGCGCGTAGTGAGCGTGAACCGCGATACGGCGGCGATGGAAGGGATTGCCTCTCCGCGGAAGCCGAGCGTGCCTATGTGCTCTATGTCGTCGACATCGCGAATCTTGGAAGTGGCTTGGCGTTCCAGCGACAGGAGCGCGTCTTCGCGCCCCATGCCGCATCCGTTGTCGCGTACGGACACGAGATTCCTGCCGCCGGCGGTGACGGTGACGTCGATCCGCGTTGCGCCTGCATCCAATGAATTTTCGAGCAGCTCCTTAAGGACGGATGCTGGGCGTTCCACCACCTCGCCTGCGGCGATCTTGTTCGCCACATGTATAGGCAACAGCCTGATGTGTCCGTCGCTTCGCACTTATCTGTCCAAGGTCAGTGAACGCCGGATGTAGGTGGGGATGTCGAGGTCTTCGTCGTTCCAGAAGGTTTTCTCAGAATGCCTGAAGCGTCCATTCCCCGCAAGCGCCGCATGTTCGCCAGAGAGCGGACGAGTTGCGCCTGCCGTATTTGCCGGATGGGATGCGGTGGCGCTTTCCTCGAAGATGAGAACGGCTACTGCGAGACGTCCGGAGAAGAGGGTCTCGTCGTTGACGGTACCGAGCTCTATTGTGGCATTCACGCCATAGCTCGCGGTAAGGCCGCTGACTATCATGCCGATTTCCGAGAGGCGCAGATCGTCGCCGGCGAGAACGCCAACCAGAATGGAACGTACAGGCGGAGCGGACTCGCTCCGTTTCAAGAGAGGGGTGCTGGCCAGGACGGAGAGTATCGTCTGCACACGGTCCGGCCCCTGTGCGACAGCCGTGGCGTAGTGTCCGCGCCCACATCCGGAGAGTATGGCGCGGAGGCGTTCCTCGTCGAGGCGGATGTATCCTGGTTTTTCGAGAAGCCGCCAGAGGAGGGTCACGCCTGTGGCCAGCGTTTCGAGGCCACGCGACATGGCGATGCCTATGTTGTCCGAACCGGCGTCGGCGACAAGGTCGTCGAGCGGCAGGAACACGGAAACGTCGGCGTGCTGTTCGAGGGGGCCTGCGGCGGTACGGGCGATCCGCATACGTTCTGCGCCTTCAAACGAGAACGGCATGGTCGCGAAAAGAAGCGTTGTGATGCCGAGGGTGTGGAGGTGCTTCAGCAGTTCGCCGGTGGCGCCGCCGCCGGTACCGCCGCCGAGGGCGGTGACGATGACGACGGTACGCACGCCTTCGAGCGCCGGGTCGATGTATGCGGGGTTGTCCTGAAACGCGGCCCGTGCCGAGGCCGGTTGTCCGCCTGTGCCACGGCCTGCGAGCCGGTTGCCGCCGAGAAGCATGAAGGGAGTGGTGTCGTCATGCAGGCCGGAAGACGAGTCCGTGTCGAGGATCAGTGCGCGGATGCCCGGTCCGAAGGCGCGGAGAATGCCGCGCACGAGGTAGGCGCCCGCACCGCCTACGCCCAACAGCAGAAGTGGCGATGAGAGTCTGTTCATTTCCCGAAAATCCCCTTGAACATGCCTGTGACCGAATCCATGAACGATGGCCTGCTTTCCTCTGCCGCGGCCTTGAGAAGGAGCCCGGAGATGGTGGCGTATGCCGCAGTCTCTCGGGGATCGTCGCCGACTATCTTGGCAAGTCCCTGGATCTCGGGGACGAGCGTTCCTATGCGTACGCGCGTTCCGAACACGGAAGAGGCGAGTTCGTCCACACGCGAGAGAGCGGCGCCGCCACCGGTGATGACGATGCCGGCATCGAGATGGTGGAGCAGGTCCTCCTCGTCCAGCTTCGAGCGTATGATGGTGAAGAGCTCCTGCATCCTGGCGTTGACCACGGTATTTAGCGCCCTGCGCGAGATGGATGCCGCCTTGAAGCCTGGCATTGGAGCCGGCACAGGAACGCGCTGACTGGCGTCCTCCTCGGAAATGACGGCGGAGGACGCGGCGGTCTTCAGCTGTTCCGCCTGCTTGATGGAGATGGAAAACGCCGTATGTATGTCGTTGTTCAAGTGGTCGCCTCCGACGCCCAGCACGCCTGCGGCCGCCAGCTGTCCGTTGATCCAAGCCGTATAGGTCGTAGACCCTCCGCCGAGATCGATGGAGAGACATCCTTCGCGCTTGTTCTGCTGCGTCAGGACGGCATTTGCGGCGCATGTTCCGGCGAAACACGGTTGCGTGATCTCAAGCTTTGCGGCGTTTGCGGCCGCGCGCGCGTCGTTGATTCGCTGCGTCGCGCCGTGTATGCAGATGGAACGGAGCTTCAGCAGGTTGCCGTTCATTCCCTTGGGCGAAGCTATAGCCCCCATGTCGTCGAGTCCGTAGGCGATCGGCTGGAGTTCCAGTTGCGTCCTTTCAGGCGGCAGGTTTGTCTCTTCCGCCCTGGCGTTGATCTCGATGATGTCGTCATCGTGCACGAATCCGCGTTCCAGCTGCCATTGCGTGTTCAACATGGTCGTGCGCACCTGGGGTCCTGATACTGCAAGGCTGGCGTGCCCGATCGTGTATCCGAACTGCTCTTCGAGGCGTTTCAGGACGGATTCGATCGAATATCGCGCCTGGGTCATCTCTATGATCTGGCTCTTGCGTACGCCGCTCGAAGGGATGGCGCCCACGGCCGTGATCTCGATGGAGCCGTCCCCGTGCGGCTCGCCGATGGCGATTACCGTGCGGGACGTGCCGATTTCGAGACCTGCTACAGGGGAGGATAGGCTCACTGGTCAATTCCTTTCCTATCGCCCGTCTGAACGGGTAGGGTCTTTTGCGTAGATGCGCACTGGCGTACCGTAGTCGGTGGCGATCCAGAGCGTCGGCTGGGTTATGATACGCGCGCCCATGACCTGCATGAGATGCAGATATTGGCGATGAAGCGACTCGCGCGCCTGGCGCGTGTCGTCAAGCATGTGGTCCCATGCGATCTTGGCTCGGGAGTAGTTGCTCATTGTCGCGAGCAGGTAGTCGGAATGGCTTGTATCCACTTCCAGGATCGAGATCTCGGCGAATTCGGGCGCGGCGGCGGTTTCCACCAGCCTTAGCGCCGCTGCGGCCATGCCGTCGAGCCGCTTGCCAGGCGGCGTGCGGCGCTGCGTGGCCTCGCGTATGACAGGCAAGGCGGACACGTTGCTGTAGAAGGGGAACACCATGCCTTCGAAGTCCGCCACGTACTCGGTGTCGGCATGTCCCTTGGCCGGAGCGATGCGCACGGCGGGTTCGCGTTCGATTACGTCAACCGTCACCCGTTTGGGACGGCGCAGTTCGATCTTGATGTCGCGGATGTTCGGTATTCGCCCCAGAAGCTTTTCGCGTTTTTCGGCAAATGGTATCGTGGCGAGGTTCGCGCCGTTTGTAAGGCCGAAATGGAGCGTTACGATGTCCGGGTGCACCATCTTGCCGGAGGTGATCACGACGTCAAGTTCGCGGTCGGTGACGCGGTACTGCTCGTGCCAAATGGCCTGAAGCGAACGGAAAAGGATTCCTGCGGCCGCAACGATCGAGGCAACAAGAACGGCGACTACAGCTACGACGCCGGCCAGCTGCAAACGTCTTTTCCCCGTATGCTGGCGCGTACGTCTAACCACAGGCCGCATCCTTCAGAATTCTGTCGCAGAGCGAAGGGAAGGAAATTCCGGCCTTTGCTGCGGCCTTTGGGACGAGCGAATGGCCCGTCATCCCAGGAGAGGTGTTCAGTTCGAGAACGTACATCTTGCCGTCGGGCGTCACGCGGAAATCCACGCGGGTGACACCGCGGCATCCGCATGCGTCGAACGCGTCTCGCGCCAGGCGCTGCATTTCCGGGAGGAAGCTGTCGTCCGGGAACAGGTAGCGCGTGGCGTCGGAATTGTACTTTTCGTCGTATCCGTACCATCCGCCAGGTGCGCAGATCTCCACGACAGGAAGCGTTTCGCGCCCGAGAACGCCAACCGTCATCTCGCGGCCGGGTATGAACGCCTCCACTAGCGCCTGCGGAGCGCCGCCGGCACCTGCGCGTACCCGGTAGCCGGCATCCGTCTCCAACGCCAGAGCGAGAGCGGCAGGCCACGAAGCCCGGTCCTGGACCAGCGATATGCCGACGCTGGAACCGTCGCATGGCGGCTTGACCACGCACGGAAAAGGAATAGGGCATTCCGGTGCCGGATCGGAGACGACAGCCCATGGCGCCGTCGGGACTCCAGCCGCGTCCAGTACGCGCTTTGACGCTATCTTGCTCATGGCCAGCCGGCTTGCCTCCGCACCTGGCCCTGTGTATGGGATTCCACGCGAATCGAGGGCGGTCTGGACACCGCCATTTTCTCCCCACCCGCCATGCAATGTAATGAAACATGCGTCCACGCCTGCCGGCAGGGCGGTAAGATCGTCGGCGTCCAGCACCACCGGAACGACCTCGTGCCTGCCGAGCGAAGCGAGCGCTCCGGCTACATTTCGACCGGAAACGAGCGATACTTCACGTTCGTTAGACGTGCCGCCCATAAGGACGGCGACTTTCTTGAAAACTGGCATGCGCGCATTATAGCACACTGCCGCCTACACCATCAAGCCTCCGCTAACTGGAATATGGTCTGAATACCAGGACCGGCCTGCCATTCGTATGGATGACGAAAGCGCTGCCGGTCGTCCGGTTCAGCGTGCCAGACCATAGCGCGTCGAGTGAAACGCCGTCGAGAGGCCATTGCAGACCCTGCGAAGTGACGACCGTGCCATGGACGGGCGCGAAGACGGATACAGCCTCTCCACGAGTACAGGCGAACGAGCGCCGGCCGCGCACGACGGCGAAGGTGCCGGTGTCGGTGTACAGGACCGTGTCCGGCACGATGGCGGCAAAGTCTGCGAGACGGAAGATGTTGCCGATCGTATGGTCTTCACGCAACCCTGTGGCTCCTATTATGGCGATGCGGCAGGTGGCGCAATGCCGGGCTGCATGTCGGCAGGCGAAGTCGAACGCCTTTGCCAGGTCGTTCGTCTCCTGTTCGGCGACGTGTATGAACCTGCTGCCGAGGGATGAACGGTCTGAAGGGGAGATGGAGTCGCCATCTCCGACGACAAAATCAGGTTCGCGGCCTAGGGCAATGGCCGTTGCCACGGCGCCATCGCAACAGACGAGAAGTGGAACGCCCGCCAGCAGCTTGCGTGGCGTTGGATGGCGAGGCACGTCTCCGTTCGCAAGAATGACTATGTCAGCTTTCGGGCCGATGTTTTCCGATGTTGTCATGGGATTCAAGGAGTCAAGTTTATATGATTTTACGGCGCGAGGCAAGTGACTATGTGGTATCATAATGCGGCGCATGAAGATACGGCTCTACATCTTGGGAATGCTGATGCTGGTCGCCATTGGCGGCCTGCTGGCGACTCATGCGCGGTGGCTGGCTTCCGGCCCCCGCGATCCGCGCTTTGTGCGATTTCTCCGTCGCTACGACCGGCGGGCGAATGCGGCGGACTTCCTGCCGCCGCACGGCACGGCCGTCGACCATGAAGGGCGTACGCTTGATGTGGCGGTCGAAGGATCCGCATTTCAGCATGTCCTTGACGACTTGAGCCTTTCGTCTGGCGGCAGAGCGGCCGTGCAGCTTTCACTCGACGCCAGGCTTCAGGAACGTGCCGAGGCGCTCATGTCCGGAAAACGCGGGGCCGTGGTGGCGATCGAGCCGACGACGGGACGGATTCGCGCGCTCGTTTCCGCGCCACGGACCGCCAGTCTCGACAGGGCGTTGAACGGGCTCTATCCTCCAGGATCGGTGTTCAAGGTGTTTGTCGCCGCCGCAGCGCTTTCTGCAGATGTGGATCCGGTGTTCGACTGTCCAGCGGGCGGATACCGCAGTTCGCGGGCTACGCCGCCGATCCGTGATGTGGAAGCCCGGCAGGACAGACGATGGAAGGGCTTCGGCCGCATGGGGATGGGTGAGGCTCTGGTCCATTCGTCCAACACGTATTTCGCCCAGCTTGGCGTCAGGCTGGGGACAACGCTTTTTTCCGATGCCGTAGCGGCTGCGAAGCTGCGCGATCCAGCAGTGGTTCTGTCTGGGACGAGCGTCGGCCTGGAGGCGTCAGGTTGCGGAGTACCTGACGGATTGCGGCCGCCTGAACTTGCGCCTGTGGCGATAGGACAGGGGGCGTTGCAGCTGACGCCTCTTTCGGTGGCGCTCCTGACGTCGGCCGTGGCGGATGACGGCTTGATGCTGGAGCCGACGCTTTCTCCTTCGGCAAGGCCGCGCCTGAGAGCACGGCCGTTCACCTGTTCTGCGGCAGCGAGGGTGAAGAAGATGATGCGTGCCGCAGTACGCCAGGGGACGGGGCGCGCATGCGACCTGCCAGCGCTTTCCGTCTGCGGCAAGACAGGTACGGCGGAGACAGGGCGAGGAGCGGACCATTCCTGGTTCACCTGCTTCGCACCGATGGATGCGCCGAGACTTGCCGTGACGGTTCTGGTGGAGAATGGCGGATTTGGCGCTTGTGCGGCGCTTCCTGTCGCACGGGAGATTTTGCTGGAGGCAGACCGGCAGGGGTTGCTGGAATGAAACGCGACTGGTGGATGTGCGCGGCTGTCCTCGTACTGGCCGTTTGGGGAGTGCTTGTGCAGGTGCGTCTTGCAGGTGCGATACCTGAATGGGACGGACTGCTGCCGTTCGCTGCAGGGTGTGCCGGATTCGTGTTCTGTGCAGTTGCCTGCGGGGACGGGCGAACCGCCAGGTTCCTCTCCGGGAAGGGCATGTGGATCGCGTTTGGAGCAGGTGTTGTTCTCATGGCCGTGCTTCTCGTCCTGGGGCGGCGTTATCGTGGAGGTCTCTACCTGCCGGGGCGGATCAATCCGTCCGAACTGGTCAAGCTTTGCGTCGTGGCGTTTCTTGCGGGTTGGCTGGGGCGGTCCGCAGGAACGTTCAAGGGGCTGCTGTTTTGCGGAATGCTCTTCATTGGCGTTGCGTCGGCCGGCGATTTCGGGCTTTTGGCGCAGCTGGCCTTGACAGTGTCGGCGATGCTTTGGGCGTCATCTTGGGCATGGGGGGGATTCGCCGCCGTTTGCCTGGCATGTGGCATGATGCTGGCGGCGGCACATCCTGCCGGGCATCTCGCAACCCGTTTCGCAGTATGGCGCGATCCGTTCGCCGATGTTACAGGGGCCGGCTGGCAGACGCTGCAGGGATTGACGGCGGTCTTGTCGGGCGGATTTTCTGGATCGGGATTCGGGCTTGGAGACGTGCAATCGGTACCGATTGTCGCAAGCGACTTCGTGTATGCGGCGCTGGCGGAAGATCTTGGATTGGCCGGCTGCGGCGCGGTGCTCGCGCTGTGGGCGTTCGTGCTGTCGAGAGGCGTGGCCGTGGCCGTTCGCAGGGCCGACGTGTCTCCGTCCGAGGCGTTGCTGGCGACCGGGCTGGTCGCGAGCCTTGCCGTGCAGGTGGTGCTGAACGTGGCCGGGGTGTTGAATGCGTTGCCGATGACAGGCATAACGCTCCCGCTCATATCGCTTGGCGGCAGTTCGCAGGCAACTACGCTTCTGATGTGCGGGATACTCTTCGGACTTTCCGGCCGCGAACGGAAGTGCTGACGCTCCATGGGAAATGTGATAGAATGCCGGCCACGTTCAGCTACGGCACTGGAGATTGCAACATGGGAATGCCTTCGGACAAAATGAACATGGTCTCGCGCAGAGGCTTTCTGGGAATGGGCGCAAATGCGACGTTGGCGGCCCTTGTGCCGCCAGCACATGCCTATGATGCCGACATTTCGCTCGTCCATCCCAGATCCATCGCCATCGAATGCGGCTTGGAGAAGCCGTTCAAGGTGCTGCATGTATCGGACACGCATCTTTCCCTTATGAACGGCAAGGAATTGGAGGACGCATGCCGCCGCAAGTTGCATGACGACCGAAACGGCAGCAGCTTTCCGCATGGCACCGGCGAACGCATGCTTGCGGCCACAACCGCCTACGCCCGAATGAAAAACCTTCCGATAGTCCATACGGGGGATCTCATAGACTTCGTAAGCGAGGCGAACCTTGCCGTGGTCGACCGGTTTTCCGCTTCAAGGGACGTGTATGCCGTCGCAGGAAACCACGAGTGGGCGTTCTTCATGTATACCAAGCGTGAAGACGTGCGTTTCAACCGAAGTCTTTTCCTTGCTCGCCATTGCGCCGTCTTCCACAACGACATGGACGTGTCCGTGCGCACGTGGGGGGGCGTGAATCTCGTGGCTTTCGACAACTGGGATTTCCAGGTGGACGAACATCAGGAACGTGCGATCAAGGCGGCGTTTTCAAAAGGCCTGCCTACGGTGCTTCTATGCCACTGCCCGTTCTACACTCCGAGGCTGCATGCCGACTGCATGGCACGTACGAAAGGCCGATACTCGGATCTCCTTGGAATCCCGGCGGACGAAATGGAGCGCATCTGCAAAGCTACGCCATCCCAGGTGTGGAGGAAGCCGACAGCCCGCACGACCGCTTTCGTGGAGTGGTTGAAAGGACAATCCAATCTGAAGGCAATACTGTGCGGACACCTTCACAGGTATCATTCCGAACAGTTCTCGCCGTCTGCGATGCAGTACGCTGTCGGCGCAAACGCCAACGGGGATGCGTACGAGATCACATTCGCATAGGCGCATAAAATGGAGCGGGCGAAGGGAATCGAACCCTCGTCATCGGCTTGGAAGGCCGACGCTCTGCCATTGAGCTACGCCCGCAACGGAAACGTGCGTAGTCTATCAAACGGCCGGATGACTGTCAATAGCCATTTCGGACAGAAAAATGCCTACGAAGTTTCGTGGTGCGACTCGCAACCGCATCTTGGGACTGTTGCGGACGCGCACGGCAAGATATGGTAGAATACAGACCCATGGACACACAGACTTTTTCGCGACGGAACCAATGGATCGCGATCCTCGACTACGGCTCGCAGTACACGCAGCTCATCGCGCGGCGTATCCGCGAACAGGAGGTGTACTCGGAGATCGTCCACTGCGACACTACCGCGGCGGAGCTGGCGGCGAACCCGCCGGCCGGCATAATTCTTTCGGGTGGGCCGAACAGCGTGTTCGAGGAGGGCGCGCCCACATGCGACCCCGCGCTATTCGACATGGGGATACCCGTCCTCGGCATCTGCTACGGAATGCAGCTTATGAGCCACAAGCTCGGCGGGCGCGTGGTACCTGGCGTGGAACGCGAGTACGGCAAGATGCCGATCGAGGTGCTGCCCGGCAACCCGCTCTTCAAGGGCATCCCTGGCACGATCACGGTATGGATGAGCCATGGCGACCGCGTGGAGGCGATTCCCGCCTCGTTCGAGCGAGGGGCCGTGTCGGCGACGTGCCCGTTCGCGGCGATGTTCGACAACGCGCGCCGCTTCTACGCGCTCCAGTTCCACCCCGAGGTGGTGCACACGCAGTACGGCACCGACATCCTCAAGAACTTTGTGTTCGGCATCTGCGGCTGCAGGAAGGACTGGAAGCTCACCACGTGGGTGGAGGACACCGTCGCGCGGATGCGCGAGCAGATAAGAAACGACGAGGTGGTGCTGGGGCTTTCCGGCGGCGTGGACTCGTCCGTGGTGGCCGTCCTCCTCAACAAGGCCATCGGCAGGCGACTGCACTGCATCTTCGTGGACAACGGCCTACTCAGGTGGCGCGAGGCGGAGCAGGTGGAGGAGATGTTCAGGAAGAACCTCGGCCTCGACCTCACCGTGGTGCGCGCGGCGGACCGCTTCTACGCGGCCTTGAAGGGCGTTGACGAGCCCGAGGCCAAGCGCAAGATCATCGGCAAGCTTTTCATCGACGTGTTCGCCGAGGAGGCGCGCCGGTTCAAGGACTGCCGCTACCTTGGGCAGGGTACCATCTATCCCGACGTGATCGAGAGCCGCAGCCCGCGCAAGGGACCGTCCCACACCATTAAGAGCCACCACAACGTGGGCGGCCTGCCGCCCGACCTCAAGTTCGAGCTGGTGGAGCCGCTGAAGGAGCTGTTCAAGGACGAGGTGCGCGCGGTAGGGCGCGTGATGGGCATGGCGGACGAGCTGCTGGACCGCCAGCCGTTCCCCGGGCCGGGGCTCGGCGTGCGCATCCTCGGCGAGGTGACGAAGGAGAAGGTCGAGCTTCTGCAGCAGGCGGACGTGCGCGTGCAGGAGGAGATACGCAAGCTGCCGGACTACAAGACCATCTGGCAGACATTTGCAGTGCTCCTCCCCGTGCGGAGCGTGGGCGTGATGGGCGACCAGCGCACGTACGAGTACACGTGCGCCATACGCAGCGTGAATTCCATCGACGCGATGACGGCGGACTGGACGCGCATCCCCTACGAGACGCTGGCAAGGATGTCGAACCGTATCATCAACGAGGTGCGAGGCATCAATCGCGTCGTATACGATATTTCGTCCAAGCCTCCCGCGACGATCGAATGGGAGTGATCGAAAAAAAAACGGAAACCATCCAAAATAAATCCGGCCCGTCGTGCGTCTATGTCTATGTAGGCGCCATGGTGGCGTCAAAATCGGCCCTGTGGCCGTGAAAGGAAACGAATCATGAAGAGTCTGATGATGATGGCTGTTGCCGCGTTTTGTTGCGTGGCTGTTGCGGAAGGTCCTGAGGGCGGAGCGCGTCCTGCGGGCGGTCGTCGTGGCGGCATGGGGCCGCACATGGGCGGCATGGGGCCGATGGCGGATCCTGTCGTACGGATGGTGTCGAGCCCCGGTGCGGCCGAAAAGCTTGGCCTGAGCGCCGAGCAGCAGGCAAAGCTGGAAGAGTTTCGCAAAAGCCGTGGCGCGAGCCGCGAGGCCCAGCAGAAGGTGCGAGAGGCGACGATGAGGCAAGTGGAACTGATGAAGGCGGACAAGGTCGACGAGGCTGCCGTCATGAAGGCGATAGACGAGGTCTTCGAGCTCAGGAAGGAGATGGCAAAGGATCAGGCGAAGCGCGTAATAGCGGTAAAAAGCATCCTGACGCCGGAGCAGATCGCAAAGGCGCACGAGGAGATGAAGAAGTCGTTCGCCGAACGCGGCAACCGCGGAATGCGCCGGAACGGCCAGCATCGCGGCGGCCCGAACCGCAATGGCGGCAAGCCTGAAGCCAAGCCTGAAGTCAAGTGAGGCAGATGAAGGAGGATTGCGAGCTCCTCCTATCCTATACGCGCCGGGGCGACGTCCCGTCGCTCTCTGCGCTGGTCCGCCGCCATGCGGTATGGATGCAGGCGTTTCTCCGCGGGCTGCTGCCGACGGTGGCTGACGCGGAGGATGCGTTTCAAGAGACGTGGATCCGTGTCATCAAGGCGGCAGGAAGCTATAGGGGCGGCAGCGTCAAGGCATACCTCGCGACAGTGGCGCGTTCGGCGGCCATAGACCGGTTGAGACGGCAGGGACGGACGATTTCACTTGATGCTGATGAAGGCGGTGGAGCATCGGCGCTGGAGGACATGCCATCCGCGGTCCCCACGCCTGGCGAACGGTTTGAATCGGCCGCTACGGCGGAAGAAGTCCAAAACGCGGTACGTACGCTTCCAGACGGGCCGCGTCAAGTTCTGCTGATGCGCATTGAAGGCGAGATGTCGTTCAAGGAGATCGCAACGGAGCTAGATGTTCCGATCGGTACCGCGTTGACATGGATGCGCACTGCCACGATGAAGTTGCGAAGATTGCTTGGAGGAGAAGAATGCATGAAGACTGGAAACTGACGGCCTTTGTCAAGGACCGGCTCGAAGAGGACGTGTCCGACACGCCCCCGCACCTTCAGGACATCGAACGTGCGGCGGTGTCGGCGTCGTTCGCCTTGGCGGCGGCGAGCCGTTCACGGCGCAGGACATGGGGCATCCCGCTTGTCGCGGCTTCGCTGGCGGTAGTTTTCGGCTCGTTCGTTGCGCTGAACACGGGGCGGTCGCCAGAACCTGAACAGACGGTCGCCTGCGTCATAGATCTTCTGTGCGCGTCGGACGGCAATGCGGACGGCATCGAGGCGGATTCGGTGGCAGAAAAGCTGCTTGCCTGGCAGGATGCGCCTTACGAACACGCGATTGCCGGGCTTGTGGCGAACAAGGTGAATTGACCCGTGCCGCATCACTTTGATATACTGGCCGCACGGTACATTTCAAACCTAAACAAAGCAAAGGAACCAGAAAATGAGCAAAGTCCAGTATGAAGCCGCCAAGAAACAGTACGCCGCGCTTGGCGTTGACACGGAAAAGGCGATCAAGGCGCTGCAGAAGATTTCCATATCGATGCACTGCTGGCAGGGCGACGATGTTGGAGGTTTCGAGAATGCAGGCGCCTTGACGGGCGGCATCCAGACGACGGGCAACTATCCTGGCAAGGCCCGTACGCCGGAGGAGCTGATGGCTGATATCGACAAGGCTCTTTCCCTCATTCCGGGCAAGCACCGCATCAACCTGCACGCTTGCTACGCCATATTCGAGGACGGCAAGAAGGTGGAGCGCAACAAGCTTGAGCCAAAGCACTTCAAGAAGTGGGTGGACTTCGCCAAGAAGCGCGGGCTCGGCCTCGACTTCAACCCCACGTTCTTCTCGCATCCTCTGGCAGACGGGCTTACGCTCTCCAGCGAGGATCCGCGTGTGCGCAAGTTCTGGATCGAGCATGGCATATGCTGCCTCAAGATCGCCGAATATTTCGGCAAGGAGCTTGGAACGCCCTGCACCATCAACTTCTGGGTGCCTGATGGATTGAAGGACGAGCCGTCCGACCGTTTCGGGCCGCGCAAGCGCCTGAAAGAGTCGTATGACAAGATATTCAAGTACAAGTACAACAAGAAGTACGTCGTGCCCACGATCGAATCAAAGCTGTTCGGCATAGGCGCGGAGAGCTATACGGTCGGATCCCACGAATTCTACATGGGCTATGCGCTGAAGAACAACCTGCTGTGCCTGCTTGACACCGGTCATTTCCACATTTCCGAGAACGTGGCGGACAAGATATCGTCGCTGCTGCTCTTCTCCGGCAAGGTGGCGTTCCACGTTTCGCGTCCGGTGCGGTGGGATTCGGATCATGTCATCCGTTTCAATGACGACGTCCGCGCCTGTGCGCATGAGATCGTCCGCAACGGCCCTGAGAACTTCATCATCGCGCTTGACTACTTCGATGCGTCCATCAACCGCATTGCGGCGTGGGTGCTCGGCATGCGCAACATGCAGAAGGCTCTTCTGGAGGCGTTGCTGGAGCCCAGGGATACGCTCAAGGCCTTGCAGGACGCCCGTCAGTACACGGAGCAGCTCGTCCTCCAGGAAGAGCTTAAGACGTATCCGTTCGCGGCCGTCTGGGACGAATTCTGCGCCCGTGCGAAGCTGCCGGCGAACGAATGCTGGATGAAGGACGTTCTGGAATACGAGCGCGACGTTCTTTCGCGGCGTGCATAGGAAGAAGGAGCTTCAAGATGACAAATGAAGTGGTTGCAGCGTCTGCGGCGGCGCCGGTGACGTTTACGGGTGCGGTCAGTCAGCAGTTCGACCAGGGCCGCGAGCTGATGCAGCAGGTTATGACCTGGTTGACGCGCGACGGCATATCGTTTGCGGTCAACCTGGTGCTTACCGTTCTGCTGCTGGTGGCCGGTGCTTTCGCGATAAAGCTGCTGACCGCGGCGGTACGCGGTTCGTTGCGGAAGACGAATCGGGTGAACGAGCTTCTGGAGCGTTTCATCTGCAGCGCCGTCTCCAAGACGTGCTGGGCGTTTCTCGTCGTCCTTGCGCTGCAGCGCCTTGGCATCAACGTAGGGCCGCTTGTCGCGGGCCTTGGCGTGACGGGTTTCATCATAGGCTTCGCATGCCAGGAATCGCTCAGCAACTTCGCGAGCGGAATCATGATCGCGCTCAACCGTCCGTTCAAGGTCGGCGACTACGTGATCACCGCCGGAGTGGAGGGGTCCGTACGCGAGCTGAACATGATGGCCATAGTGCTTGCCACCCCGGACAACAAGCGCGTAACGGTGCCCAACAAGGCCGTGTGGGGGAGCGCGATAACGAACTTCTCCGCAATGGATACGCGCCGCGTGGACGTGTCGGTGGGCATCGACTACGGTGCCGACATCGGCATGGCGAAGAAGACGGCGATAGACGTTTTGACGCAGATACCTGAAGTGCTGGCCGACCCGGCGCCGATGGCGGAGGTGTCGATGCTGGCTGACAGCGCTGTCGTGCTCACCGTGCGCGGATGGTGCAAGAACGCGGACTACTGGACGGTATATTTCGCGGCGGCCCAGAAGGTCAAGGAGTCATTCGCCGCGAACGGCGTGCCGATTCCGTTCCCGCAGCTTGACGTCCATTTGCACAACAAGGCCTGAAGCCCGCCGCCGTCAGGCGTTGAAGAGCTTTTTCAACGCGGCGATCTGGGCAGGTTCGCCGATGGCGTATGCGACATCGTCGGCCTCGAAGCGCCAGGACGGCCCCGGATTGCGGAACCGTTCGCCGCTGCGGACGATGCTGACGATGCTCGTGCCCGTCTTGGCCCGGATGTCCAGCGATCGGATCGTTTCGCCGATCGCTGGCGATCCGGCAGGGATGGCTAGATGCGTGTAGAAGTCTCCAGGGACGGTAAGCGTGGTGGCGGCGGTGCGGCGCGCGCTCCGCTTTTCCGCCGCAAGCGCTTCGTTGAAGCGGTAGCCTGCCGCACGGCCAAGGCGCTGGAATCGTTTCCAGCCTGTGATGGCTACCGCCACCAGCACAGCCAGGATGGCGATGCGCACGGCAGGTTCGTCTGGCTGAAGGTTTACGTTCAGCATCAATATCTCCGCGAAAGCCAGCGCGAGTATGGCCATTGTAACGGTCCATGTGACCAGCTGGTGTGCGGCGGCCTTCCACCGTTTTGGCTGACGAGTGCCTGTCAAGACGGCTGCGATGTCCCTTCCGAGCGATCTGGCGAGGCTTGCCATGGGCGCGAGCATGGAAATGCAGAAGAGATTGGCGGCCAGGCAGAAGAAGGCACGTTTGTGCGCCTCGAAGAAATGCGAGAATGACGAGTAGTTCTGGGATGCCAGGACTGTCGCCACGACGCAGACGCAGAGGTTGAGCACGGCCAGGACTGCGATCCATATCACGCGGCTGTGCAGGTGTTGCTGCAGCTGCGATGGCACGCGGGCGGTGCGGAAGCGCGTCAGCCAGTCGTCATAGGCGGCGATCGTGCCGCGCACGCGTTCCGGCAGATGCGTTTCCAGCCATTCGCCGACGGGATCTGACAAACGGAGCATGGTGGGGTTGAGGCATGTGGTGATAAGCGATACGCCTACGACGATCTGGTACATCGGGCTGGCGGCATCTCCAGTCTGGCTGATGTACATCAGGGCCACCATGTAGGCGAACTCCCCGATTTGAGCCAGGCCGAAACCGGTCTGGACCGCGTCCTTTACCTTCTGTCCGGCGATGAGCGACATGGTGAAGCAGTTGAACCCCTTGCCAAGCAGCACCACCATGGTCAGGCCGAGTATGGCGGCCCAGTTGCGCGCGCAAGCGAAAGGATCGACGAGCAGGCCTATCGTCACGAAGAAGACGGCGGCGAACATGTTGCGCAGAGGCGCGGCCAGGTCGTGAAGCCGTTGGCGCACGTCGCTTGACGCGCCAAGTATGCCGACAAGGAACGCGCCCAGAGCGAGCGAGTAGTCGAACTTGAACGCGATGAACGAAACGAAGAAGCAGCATCCCAGCAGCGTGAGAAGCAGAGCCTCGTCGTCCTTCATCTTCGCCACCTGGTTCAGCAGGCGAGGAACCAGGACCAGCCCGAACACCAGCACGCCCGTGAAGAATACGAGCAGCCCGCCCAGCGACAGCCCCACATCGCCGGGACTCATGCCCTTGCCGTGAGCCACTCCCGTTATCAGGGCTATTATGCCGACGCACAGGATGTCTTCGAATATCGTCGTTCCAAAGATGTAGCGGACGAACGGGCGGCGGCTCCATCCGAGTTCTTCGATCGTCTTCGCGAGAAGGGTTGTCGCTGAATCGCATATCGCCGCCCCCAGAAAGAGGCTCTGCACGCTGTTCCATCCAAGGATGCGCGTTCCTGCAGTATAGCCCAGCCAGATCATTATCATCGTGTCGAACAGGGCTGTTGGAATAGTGACGTGCCGGACCTTCTTCATGTCTCCTGCGCTGAACTCCAGGCCGAGCGTGAACATGAGGAACACTATGCCTAGCTGCCCGATCGTGGTGATGGACTTGGGATCCGCCAGAAAAGAGCCGCCCCACGTGTGTTCGCTAAGGAGAATGCCTGCGAACAGATAGCCGATCACCTTCGGCCAGCGGAGGCGCGTGAATCCGATCGAGACGAGCCCTACGACGGCCATCAAGACGGCAAGATCCTGGAAGAAGAGGCTTTCTGTCATGGTTCGATGAATATGGGATGTCTGTTTTTCCGGGAATATTATAGCACGGCAGAGGGCGGGAATCCATGTCTTTTGGAGCCTTTCTCGCACGTACGGCCGCGCTGCACTTCGCGCCTGCGGCCAATTGTCCTTTCTCCGGCGGAACCGGATATGTTATACTGACGCCATGTCAGATGAAATCAGAACCCTTCCTCACAGTGCGGAGGCTGAACGCGGAATCATCGGATCGATCCTGCTGGACACCCAGTTCGGCGAAGATGTCCGAGTGCTGGATTTGTGCCAGGCCCGCGGATTGACGCCCGATTCGTTCTACGAACCCCGCAACCGCATCCTCTACGAGACCTTTCGGGAGATGAGCGGCGCATCTACGCCAATCGATGCCGTCACGCTCACAGACCGCCTGCGCGCGACCGGACGTCTCGACAAGGTAGGCGGCATTGCCGCCATCCAGGCTCTGGTGGACAACACTCCAACAAGCGCCCATGCCGAATACTACATAGACATCGTCCGCCAGAAGGATCTCCTCAGGACGATGATCAAGCGCGCCCGTGAAACGGAGGCGAAGTGCTTCAACGAGACGGAAAGCGCCAATGCGGACATTCTTTTGGGGGAAGTGGAGGAGAAGTTTCTCGGCATTGGCGGCGCGGCGGCAACGCGCCTCGAATGGAAGACCGCCGTGGAAAACACGCTCAAGGCAATGGATCGGCTCTTTGATGGCGGTGCGGGTCAGTTCGATGGTCTTTCAACCGGCTTCAAGCACCTCGACGAGAAACTGCTCGGTCTCAAGCCTGGAGACATGATCGTGGTGGCGGCGCGCCCGTCCGTGGGCAAGACCTCGCTGGCGATGAACATCGCCGAATGCGTGGCCATGGGCCAGGATATCAACGGCATGCCAACGAAATGCGACAACGGCAAGCAGCATCCGGTGCTTATATTCTCGCTGGAAATGAGCACGGAATCGCTCGCCAAGCGCATGCTCGCGGGGCGCGCGGCCGTCAACACGTGGCGTCTCCAGCGCGGGCTCATGCACAAGGACGAGCGTATCGAGGCGAGCAGACGTCTCATGGAGGCGGCAAACGCGTTGCGCTCCGCTCCGATATACATAGACGACACGAGCGCCCTCGATGTCGCGGACATGCGCGCCCGCGCCCGGCGGATGAAGCGCATGCATGGCATCGAACTGATCCTAATCGACTACCTGCAGCTCGCCAACTGCCGCGAATACGCCAAGCAGGGCCGTCAGCTGGAGACGAGCCGGATATCCGGGCAGATCAAGGCGATGGCGAAAGAGCTGAAAGTCCCGGTGATCGTCCTGTCGCAACTTTCGCGCGGCAACGAGCAGCGCAACGACAAGGACGAGATACCGAAGCTTTCCGATCTGCGCGACTCGGGCGCCATAGAACAGGATGCGGATGTCGTATTCCTCCTGCGCCGTCCGTGCCGGTCAAAGACGGCCAAGTGGCACGAGAACGAGCTGCTGGCAATCGTTGACGTGGCCAAGCACCGCAACGGAGAGACGGGAGAGGTTGACCTCAACTTCTACAAGGAGGCGACGCGATTCGGGGACCGTCCGCAGAACCAGCGCGAAGTGGCGGCCCAGGATGCGGAGACGGCGGAGGCGGACATCGCCACATCCGAGGAGGTCCTGGAGCCTGTCCCGGAGGCGTTCCCGCCGGACGCTCCGGTGCTGTCGCAGGATCCGCTGCTGTAGAAAGGAGCCGTACCCATGGAAAAGAACGGCGTTGTCATAGTCGGAACGGGCTTGATCGCACGTTTCCACGAAGAGGCTGTAGGGAAGATACCGGGCCTGAAGGTCGTGGCCAAGTGCCGCCGTACCGACGACTGGGACGCCGCGCTTGCCCAGCCGGGCGTGGGCCTGTGTCTCGTTGCAAATGCGAGCGGTGCGCACGACGAAGCCGTGTTCGCGGCCGCACGGCACGGCGTGCCAGTCCTCGTCGAAAAGCCGATCGCCGTCACCACGGCGCGTACGGATGCGATGATTTCCGCCTGCGAGAGGTCTCATGTGCCGCTAGGCTGCATCTTCCAGACGCGGTGGAGCGGCGAATTCGCACGTCTGCGCGCGGCCGTGGATTCCGGCGAGCTCGGACGTATAACCTATGCGGCGGTACAGGTTCCTTGGTGGCGAGACGACGCATACTACACCGAGTCCGGCTGGCACGGCACGAAGGCCATGGATGGCGGTGGCGCCCTTATCAACCAGGCCATACACATGGTGGACTGGCTTGTGGCCCTGATGCCGCCGGTGACGGATGTGAAGTCTTTTACGGCCACGCTTGCGCATCCGATGGAGACGGAGGACACGGTGACTGCCGCGCTCCGCTTCGAGGGTGGCGCGCTTGGCGGAGTGTACGCGACCACGGCAAGTTTCCCGGGACGCGGCAAGCGCATCGAAATCGCAGGCACGAAGGGAACCATAGCCATTGAAGACCAGGCTTGCGGGGCGTCGGCGCCAGGTACGATCCCATGCGAACTGCATCGCCGGTGCATCGAGGCATTTGTGGAATCGCTGCACGGCGGCCCTTCATATCCGATAGACGGGCATGAGGCCCGAAAGTCGGTGGATCTCGTGGAACGCATCTACAGGGATGCGGAAGCGTGCAGGAAATGCTGAAAGCGCGCGACGTGAGACTTGTGGCGGCGTTTGCGGCGGTCTTTGCCGGTTGCACGGTCGCCGGCCCCGGCATGGCGGCGGCACGTGGAACAGATGCAATGTGTTGCGAGACTACCGCCACCGGCGTTCGCCTGGCGAGTGACGGACGTACCGTATGGAACTTCGAGATCGAAACGCCAGAGGGTCGTCCGTTCATCCACCCGATGTTCCTGCCATCCGGCGCTCCGCTTACGGAATTGCGTCCGGCGGACCACGTGTGGCACCTCGGCTGCTGGTTCTCTTGGAAGTTCATCAACGGCGTCAACTACTGGGAACCGGCGGACGCGAAGCGCAAGGGATGCGAACCGGAGGGGCGTACGCGCGTGACGGGCAAGAGGATAGATTGCGACGGCGCCGCCTGCACGGTGACGCTCTCGCTCGAATACGGTCCGCGCGCCACTGGCAAGACCGTCCTTGACGAGCGGCGCACCGTCACATTCGACCCGCCAGACCCGAGGGGCGGCTATGTCATCACATTCCGCCACAAGTTCACGGCGCGCGAGGACGTGACGCTCGACCGTACGCCCCCGCACGGTTCCTCCGAGAAGGGCTGGTGGGGCGGCGGCTACGCCGGCTTCACGATGCGCCTCGACCCTGCGGCCGCGAAGTCGTTTGACGTGCGTGGCTCTTCTGGCGGCGCCACGCCGGCCGCCGTGACAGGCGTTGAGCGCAAGTGGCTCGACTTCACGAACGCCGCAAACGGGGAAGGTTTCACGCTCTCCCAGATTGCCGGTCCGGACACGGCGCGTTTCTATTCGTGGCCGGACAAGCGCATGGTCAATCCTTCGCCCGCATATGCAGGCCCGATCACGCTCAAGAAGGATGGCACTCTCGACCTCTCCTACCGCCTCGCCGTGCATGCCGCCGCCGCGCCACGGTGACGCCGGGCGGCCACGGGTCGAACAGGCCGTTTTTTCTCCAGATGCCAGAGCATCGGCGACTATGCAATGGCAATACGGCGCGGAATATGATAAAATTGCGGGCAACAGGAAGAAGGTTATCAGCATGAGCGTGAAAAAACTGTTGTCTGGCAATGAAGCCGTGGCGCATGGCGCCGCGCAGGCGGGATGTGTCGTGGCGAGCGCCTATCCAGGCACTCCGTCCACGGAAATCCTCGAAAACATTGCCGCGTTCAAGGATACGGTTCGCTGCGAATGGGCGGTGAACGAGAAGGTGGCGATGGAAACCGCGATCGGCGCGTCGATCGCCGGTGCAAGATCCCTTACGGCAATGAAGCATGTCGGCTTGAACGTGGCCATGGATCCGCTGATGACGTACACGTACGTCGGTGCGACGGGCGGCATGGTGATCGTCACGGCCGACGATCCAGGCATGCATTCATCCCAGAACGAGCAGGACAACCGCAACCTCGCAAAGTTCGCGCGCGCGCCGATGTTCGAGCCTTCCGACTCGCAGGAGGCGTACGACATGACGCAGGCCGCGTTCGAGACGTCCGAGAAGTATCGCGTACCGTGCTTTCTGCGCCTTACGACGCGTACGAGCCACTCCAGTTCGCTCGTCAACCTCGGCGACTTCAAGCCGGCCCCACGTCCGCTTATACCGTACGTCAGGGATATTTCGCGCACGATTCCGGTGCCGATGTTCGCCCGCGGGCAGCGTCTTGCCGCCCAGAAGCGTTCGCAGGAGATGGCCAAGGCGGCAAGCCGCAGCAAGTTCAACCGCATCGAGCCTGGCAAAAAGCAGATCGGCATCGTAACGAGCGGCGTCGCCTACCAGTATGTGAAGGAGGTGTTCCCCGAATTCACCGTGCTGAAGCTGGGCTGGACGAATCCTTTCCCGGCGGATCTCGTGAAGAAGTTCGCGAAGACGGTCAGGCACGTCCTGGTGGTGGAGGAGCTGGATCCGTTTCTCGAGGAGCAGGTGCGCGCTCTCGGAATCAAGGTCCAGTCGCACAAGACGGAGCTGAACATGCTGGAGCTGAATCCAGACCGTCTGCAGAACCTGCGCCACGAGCTGCTGAGGGACGTTCCGAGGGCGAAATCCGTGAAGCCCGACGCTTCCCTCCCCACGCGTCCGCCAGTCTTGTGCGCGGGTTGCGGGCATCGCGGCGTCTTCTACGTGCTTGGCAAGCTGAAGGCGACGGTGACAGGCGACATCGGCTGCTACACCCTTGGCGCGTTTCCTCCGCTCAACGCGATGGATACGACCATCTGCATGGGCGCCTCCATCGGAAATGCCGCAGGAATGCGCAAGGCCGGGATGAAGGGCCGCATATGCGCGGTTCTCGGCGACTCGACGTTCTTTCACAGCGGACTCACCGGCATCCTGTCGGCGCACTACAACGGCACGCCGGTAACGACGGTCGTCCTCGACAACCGCATCACCGCCATGACGGGCCACCAGGACAATCCAGGCACGGGCAAGACGCTCGCCGGCGATACCGCGCCCGTGACTGAAATCGCGGATGTCGCCAAGGCCATGGGCTACAAGAAGGTGGTGAAGGTGTCCGCCGACGATCTGGATGGGCTGGAGAAGGTGCTGAAGGACGCGATGGACAACGACGAAGGCGCGGTGATAATCGCGTACGCGCCTTGCCGCATCGCCGCCAAGCTCACGAAGGAGGGGCTTTGCGAAGTGGATGCAGGCAAGTGCAAGGCTTGCGGAGCGTGTTTCAAGCTTGGGTGCCCCGCCATCACGCGTGGCGAGGAGAAGGCGCCGGGGCGCTTCCAGATGAAGATAGATCCGGTGCAGTGCGCCGGTTGCAGGCAGTGCGGCCAGGTGTGCAAGTTCGGTGCGATAAAGCGCGTGCGCTGATGTGGAAACATGCGATGAAGAGCAAGCAACAGGTGACTGGGGCGCAGGCCCTGGTGGATTCTCTGGCGAAGGCCGGCACGGAGGTGCTGTTCGGATATCCGGGCGGCGCGGTGCTGGACATATTCAACTGTCTGCCCGATGCGCCATTCCAGTTTGTCCTGGGACGTCACGAGCAGGGAAGCGTCCACATGGCCGATGGCTATGCGCGGGCGACGGGCAGGGTGGGCGTCTGTCTCGTTACGTCTGGTCCTGGCGCGACCAATACCGTTACGGGCCTTGCGACGGCGAACATGGATGGTGTGCCGCTCGTGTGCGTGACAGGCCAGGTTCCGCTCGGCCAGATCGGAACGGACGCGTTCCAGGAGGCGGATACTACGGGCATAACGCGAGCCGTGTCCAAGCACAACTTTCTCGTTCATTCTGCGGACGAGCTGCCGGAGATAGTGGCGGAAGCGTTCTACATAGCCACGCACGGCAAGCCCGGGCCAGTGGTGATCGACGTTCCGAAGAACGTGCAGCAGGCGTTGACGGATGCGACGTATCCCGAACGCGTGTCTCTTCGCGCGTACCATCCGGAAAGTTCCGCGACGTCTGCGCAGATGGCGCGCCTCGCCAAGCTTGTCAACGAGGCTGAACGGCCTGTCATATACGCGGGCGGCGGCGTGATAGCAAGCGGCGCGGCAAAAGATGTCGCCGCGCTCGCCCATCGCGCCCAGATTCCGGTCGCGACCACGCTGATGGGGCTTGGTTCGTTCGACGAACGGGATCCCCTCTCGCTGCGTCTCGCCGGCATGCATGGCACGGCGGCGGCGAACTATGCCATAAACCACACAGATCTTCTGATCGCCCTCGGCGTACGCTTCAGCGACCGCGTCACCGGCAAGCTGGCGGCCTATGCGAAGAAGGCGAAGATCGTGCATGTGGACTGCGATCCGGCCTCCATCGGCAAGAACGTGCGCGTCTCCCTCGGCATCGTGGCCGACGTGAAGGACGTGCTGACGACGGTGTCTTCCCGCGTCAAGGCTGCCGAGCATGCGGAATGGCTCGCGCAGATCGAGGAATGGAAGCGGAAGCGTCCCATGGCGTACAAGCCGATGCATCAGCACGTCATCATGCCGCAGCAGGTGATAGAGGCCATCGACAACGCCACGAAGGGCGAGGCGCTGCTTGTGACGGACGTGGGGCAGCACCAGATGTGGGCGGCACAGTATTTCCGCCACAGCCATCCGCGGCGGTTCCTTTCGTCCGGCGGCATGGGCACGATGGGGTTTGGCATTCCGGCGGCGATTGGCGCGGCGTTTGGCCGGCCCGACAGGAAAGTCGTTGCCGTGTGCGGCGATGGCGGGGCGCAGATGACATTCGAGGAGCTGGTCGTGGCTGTGGAGCACAAGCTTCCGGTGACGTTTGTCGTCATCAACAACTCCTGTCTCGGCATGGTGCGCCAGTGGCAGGAGCTGTTCTACGGGAAACGCTACGCGGGTTCGATACTGTCGGTCAGGGGACGGCTCGCGAACGAACGCCTGGAGCAGGATTTGAAGTACGACTATCTGCCAGACTTCGTGAAGCTTGCGCAGGCGCATGGCGCCGATGCGACGCGCGTGATAGATCCGGCGAAGCTGGAAGGGGTGATCCGCAAAGCGGTGAAGTCCGGCAGGCCCACGCTTGTGGAGGCCATCGTCGAGCCGCGGGCAAACGTCTATCCCATGCAGCCTGGCGGCCAGCCGGTTGAAGGGATGATATTCGAGTGAAGAGTTGAGAGCAGGGAATCTGGAGTCGGGAGACGGGATGAAAGAAGAACTTCACAGGCTGAACTGTTTCGTAGAGAACAAGCCCGGCGTGCTTGCCAGGATAGTCGGGCTTTTCTCCGGGCGAGGGTACAACATCCAGACGCTAAGCGTGGGCCCCACGGAGGATGGTACCGTGTCGCGCATGAAGATAGACGTGCTGGGCAGCGACCGGGTGATACGGCAGATAATCCTCCAGCTGCGCAACCAGGTCAACGTGATCGAGGTTACGGTTCGCCGCAAAACGGCCTGATGCAGGCTGGACCTCCATCGGCGCGAACCGTCCAACGCACAATCTCCTGCCGTCGGGAAGGGGGATGCCGCGGTCTTCGCGTTGGCAAACGGGAGAAGATTTGGTAGACTACCCCAAACGCCATGAAATTCAAAGTGAAAGATATCGGCCTTGCCGGTCTAGGCAGGAAACTTATTGAAACCGAAGAGCCGGAAATGCCCGGGCTTATGCAGACGCGTGAAAAGTACGGCCCGAAACGGCCGTTGGCCGGCGCCAGGATCATGGGATCGCTCCACATGACGGTGGAGACTGCGATCCTGATAGAGACGCTCAAGGTCCTTGGCGCAGACGTGCGATGGGCGAGCTGCAACATTTTCTCCACGAACGATGCGGCGGCGGCGGCCATCGCAAAGACAGGCACGCCGGTGTTCGCCTGGAAGGGTGAAACCGTCGAGGAATACTGGTGGTGCACGAAGGAGGCCATGACATGGCCGGACGGCAAGGGCCCGGATCTCATCGTCGATGACGGCGGCGATGCGACGCTGCTGCTGCACCTTGGCTGCAAGGCCGAGAAGGACATCTCCGTGCTTTCCAGTCCCGGCAGCGCCGAGGAGAAGGCTCTGTTCGCGACTGTCCGGGCCGTTTTGAAGAAATCGCCGCGCTGGTTCAGCACGGCGGCGGCTCGCGTCAAGGGTGTCAGCGAAGAGACGACGACAGGCGTGCATCGCCTGTACCAGCTGGAGGCGAAGGGCGAGCTGCTGTTCCCTGCGGTCAATGTCAACGACAGCGTTACGAAGAGCAAGTTCGACAACATATACGGTTGCCGCGAGTCCCTGGTTGATGGCATAAAGCGCGCCACTGACGTAATGCTGGCCGGCAAGAACGCCTTCGTTTGCGGCTATGGCGACGTTGGCAAGGGGTGCGCCGAATCGCTACGCGAAAACCACTGCCGCGTGCGTGTGAGCGAGGTCGACCCGATATGCGCGCTGCAGGCGTGCATGGCGGGTTTCGACGTCGGCACGGTGGAGGATGCGCTCAAATGGGCCAATCTGTTCGTCACGACGACCGGCAACGTGGATGTCATCACCGCCGAACATATGGCGAGGATGCGCGACCGCACGATCGTCTGCAACATCGGGCATTTCGACGACGAGATCCAGGTCGCACGTCTGCTGGCGTGGCCAGGCGTGAAGCGGACGAACATCAAGCCGCAGGTGGACAAGTTCACGTTCCCGGACGGACATTCCATATACCTGCTTGCAGAGGGCAGGCTTGTCAACCTGGGCTGCGCAACCGGGCATCCCGCGTTCGTTATGTCCAACAGCTTCACAAACCAGTGCCTGGCCCAGATGAAGCTCTGGAAGGAGCGTCTTTCCTCGAAGCCGCAGGTGGTGCGCCTTCCAAAGGAGCTGGACGAGGAAGTTGCAAGGCTGCATCTCGCCGCCTGCGGCGCCAAGTTGACGAAGCTGACGAAACGCCAGGCCGACTACATCGGCGTGAACGCAAACGGGCCGTTCAAACCCGACTACTACCGCTACTGACATGGAGGAGAAACATCCAATGGACGCGCTTTTCCGCAACGTGCCGACAATTCTCGTGTTTCTTACAGTAGCCGCTTCGGCTTGGCTTCGTGGCGGAACGCGCACGGAATTTCTCCTGCCGACTATCGGATGGTTGTGGGCGTTGCTGATGGAGATGCTGCTTTTCTTCCCGCAGCGGCGTCCGTACGAGGATCCCGTGTCCGCCCGGCGTCGCGCATGGCATGGCATGGGCCGCGATCCGCTTCTGTACGTCACGATCGCCTTTCTGCTGATAATGGTGATTCCGCTCCTGAACCGCGGGTTGTGCGTAGTATGCGACTATCCTGCGATAATGGCGGGGGCCGCCGCCGAGCCGCCTATCCCGTTTGCGCCTTTCTGCGTTGACATCGCGGGGCATTTCAACGTCCTGCTCTGGTTCGTTTCGGCCTTGACCGCGATGCTTGCGGCCAAATATTCGCTCTCCCGCTCCGGGAAGCGGTTGCTGATCGAGATGATCGTGTGGAATGCCGCGGCACTTGCAGTCTTCGGGTTCATCCAGCAGGCTTTGGATGTCAAGACGCCTTTCTGGTCGGGAGGCAAAGGTACGGATTCGTTCTTTGCTTCGTTCGGATATGTGAACATGGGCGGGACGTTTTTCATGATGGCGTTCGCGTTTTCGATCGGGGTATGGCTGACGCGTGTCGACGAGGTGGCCCAGCTGCCTGCGATCGACAAGACGCAGTCTCTGCGCCAGCAGAAGCTACATCGCTGGCTGCGCGCCCACTACCCGCTGATACCTGCGGCGCTTAACATGTTTGCGGTGCTGGCTACGCTCTGCCGGGCAGCCATGCTCAGCATGCTGGTGCTGGCGGGAATGGCCTTTCTCTACTTCGAGTGCGCTCTGTTCTTCTCGCACACGAACCGCGCGCGGAACGTCAAGAAGTCGGCGATCGGCGTGGTGTTTGGCGTTCTGGCCGTCATCAGCATGTTCGTGTTCGGGCCGAAGAACTGGACGAAGGAGCTGGATACGGTCTCTTCGCTCGAGGTCCTGGACCGCGTTTCCGGGAAGGCGCAGTACCATTCACGTGTGGCTACGGAGATATTCAAGGACTATCCCTTGTTTGGCGTAGGCGGCTGGGGGTACAAGCATTTCAACCTGTCCTACATGACAAACGAGGAACTGTCCGCCATGCAGGTGGATGGAGGAGCCAACGTCCACAACGATTGCCTGCAGTTCCTGTGCGAGCATGGAGTGGTCGGCTTCGGGCTGCTGGTTGCGATCTTTCTCATGCTGGCCGTTCCGCTTTTCATTGCCTGGTTCAAGTTGTACCGCGTGGCGCGTTTCACCCGGACGGACGCTTCGCCCCCCAGCCCCCGGGTGCTGTACTGCTTCCCCGCCGGTACCTTCTGGATATTGGCCGGCGACATCGCTCTGATATTCTGTTCGCTCGGCGACTGCCCTATGAGATCTCTTTCCGTGCTTGCCATGTTCTTCGTCTCCCTGGCATGCGCCGACGGATATCTTCCCCGTGAAGTGGGAGAACGCAGATGACGTTTCGCACGGGTTCGCATGGAGAGAAGGTGAGCCTTCTGGGGTATGGCGCGATGCGCTACCCTACCGTAGACGGAGGGCACGCCAATACGTATCACGGCGGTTCGAACGCCCCTATCGACCTCGACAAGGTCCAGAAGCATATCGATTTCTGCATCGAACACGGGGTCAACTACTTCGACACGTCTCCCGCCTATTGCCGCGGCGAGTCGGAGAAGGTGCTGGGAGACGCGCTCTCCAAACATCCGCGCGACAAGTGGTTCGTGGCCACGAAACTGTCCAATTTCGCGCCAAAGACCCAGACGTTCGAGGCGTCGCGCAAGATGTACGAAGAGTCGCGCCGCCTGCTGCGGACCGATGTCATAGACTTCTACCTGCTCCATTCGATCGGCGGTGGCGGCAAGAATGCGATGAAGGTGTTCAATGACCGGTTCGTGGACAACGGCATGCTTGCCTTTCTGCTCAAGGAACGCGAAGCCGGCCGGATACGCAACCTTGGATTCTCGTTTCACGGCGAAGAGTCCGTGTTCCGCCATGCGATTTCCATGCATGGCAAGGTGCATTGGGATTTTGTCCAGATCCAGCTCAACTGGGTGGACTGGCACCATGCCAAGGAGGTGAATCCTCGCAACGTGAATGCGGAGACGCTATACAATCTGCTCGCGGAACGGAACATCCCCGCAGTCATAATGGAGCCGCTTCTTGGAGGACGGCTTGCCAAATTCAACGAGGCGGTTTCCCGGAGGTTGACGCCGCTTGATCCGAAGGCGACTCCGGCCAGTTGGTCTTTCCGGTTCGCCGGCTCGTTTCCGGGCGTCCTGACCGTCTTGAGCGGCATGACGTATCTCCGCCACATCGAAGAGAATGTAAAGACGTATTCGCCGCTCAAACCGCTAGATGATGCCGAACGTGCCGCGCTGGAGCGCGCCGCGAGGGCGTATCTTTCGGACGACAGCATCCCTTGCACGTCCTGCAACTATTGCATGCCGTGCCCATATGGGCTGGACATCCCGGGCATATTTTCCGTCTGGAACCAGGCCGCCGTCTCGGGGTATCTGCCTGACGATGCCGCCGACCCTGATTATGCCGCCGGCAGACGCAGGTTCCTGGTTGAATACGAACGGTTCGTACCGCGACTCCGCCAGGCTCAACGCTGCATCGGGTGCGGACGTTGCGCTCCGCATTGTCCGCAGTCCATTGACATTCCTGCCATGATCCGCAAGGTGGACGTGTTTGTGGAAAAACTGAGGAGGAACGGCCGTGCGTAAGCTTCGTATGGTCCGCATCCTTGTGGCGGCATTCTTTCTGACCGCCGTTACGCTGTGCTTCCTGGACTTCACCGGCGCTGCCGCGCGCTGGTTCGGCTGGACGGCCAAGCTGCAGCTGATGCCTGCCGCGCTGGCGTTGAGCGTGGTGGCTGCGGCCGTCGTGGCCGTTACTCTCGTGTTTGGGCGCGTCTACTGTTCGATGGTATGCCCGCTCGGCATCCTGCAGGATGTCGCGGTATTCTTCCGCCGCCTGTTCGGGTTCAAGTTCAGGCCGGCGTCCCATGACGGCGTTGCGGTTCTGGTTCGGAGGATCGTCCGGCTTTCAACGGCGGCGATCTTCTTCGCCGGAGGATTTCTCGGCCTCCATTTCACATGGCTGGAGCCATACGCGATCTACGGGCGCATGTCTGCCGCGCTTGCCGCACCGCTAGTCCGTCTCGGCAACAACCGGCTGGCGCTGTGGGCTGAACGGCAGGGGAGCGACATGTTCTGCGCGGTAGAAGTGGCGATGCCTCCGCTGTGCATTGCCGTTCTTTCCGTGGCGATGCTGCTGCTGATAGTGGCGCTGGCGCTGTGGAGGGGACGGCTGTGGTGCAATACCGTATGCCCGGTGGGAGCGGTTCTTGGTTTCGTGTCGCGGTTTTCAATATTCAAGCCGGCGATAGATCCTGCCAGATGCGTGAAGTGCCGCCTGTGCGAAAAGGCGTGCAAGGCGCGTTGCATCGATGTCGCGCATGGCACGATCGACCGGTCGTCGTGCGTGGCGTGCTTCGATTGCGGCGCCGCATGCGGAAAGGGGGCGTTGACATGGTCGAGGTGAACAGGCGGGGGTTCCTCGTGTCTGCGGCTACCGCCGCAATTTCCGCGTTGGCCGACGATGACAAGCTTACGGATGGCGGATTCGCCGCCGTAACGCCGCCGGGCGCGCCTGCCCGTGCGATTCCCGTGGTGCCTCCGGGCGCGGCGGGGCTTGACGACTTCAGCCTGCGTTGCGTCGGATGCCAGCTGTGCGTGACGCGGTGTCCCAACCAGGTGTTGCGGCCGTTGCGGCGGCATCAGCCAGGGATGCCGCTCGGGGTGCTGCAGCCCGTCATGGGGTTCGAGCGCGGCTATTGCCGCCCAGAATGCACGGCATGCGGCGACGTATGCCCGGCGGGAGCCATCCGCCGGCTAGATCCGCAGCAGAAGAAAACCGTCCGCATAGGCCATGCCGTATGGAACAGGGACTTGTGCATCGCGGCGACGGAAGGCGTAACGTGCCACGCGTGCGAACGGCACTGCCTGGGGAATGCCATCACGCTCGTCCCCATGGATGCCGGCGACAAGACCTCTCCAAAGGTGCCGAGGGTGGACGACGCGAAATGCATCGGCTGCGGCGCGTGCGAGCATCTTTGCCCGGCTCGCCCGATGCCTGCGATGACGGTGGAGGGACTTGCCGCGCACCTCACTTCATGAGGGCGGCGAGTTCTGGATCCTTCTCGGCGATCTCCTCCGGGGCGAGGCCTTCTATCTCGTGCGGGAATACGATCCAGTCGTCGAGCTTGCGCACGTGGAAGTCTGGTTCCTCTCCCGTGACGTTCTTTGCCGGTTTCCAGTAGACGCAGGCTATTTTCGCGTCGCATTTCCGTGCGGCGAGCTTGCGGCGCACCGCCGCCGCCGTGCGGCCGGTGTCGAACACGTCGTCTACGACCAGCACCTTCGCACCTTCTTCGAGCGCGGCGAAGACATCTTCGGCATGCGAGAACACAACCTCCGTCTGGCTTTGGCCTATGCCGGTGTAGCTTGCGCATTTCACCGGCATGTGGCGCAGGGACAGACCCTTCACCTTGAGAAACTCGTGGACGGCGGCGCCTACGGCCGCCCCGCCCCGCCAGAGGGCGAGCAGCACATCGGGCCGCCAGCCGGAGTCGAGTATCTGACGCGCAAGCCGCCAGCCGTCGCGCAGATACGTCTGGGCATCGAGATAGACCTTCTTTTCCATGGGAAGATTATAGCATAACTCCATGTGGCAGCCAAACCGGCAATGTGATATACTAAGCCCGTGAAGGGAAGCGTGGACCATCGTGCGCGCAAGCGCGAAATCATCGCGAATGCCATCAGGCTGTTCGCGCGCAAAGGCTACAATGACGTGACATTCCAGGATCTCGCCGACAGTTGCCGGATCGCACGCACTATCCTGTACCGCTATTTCAAGAACAAGCGGCAGATATTCGATGCCGCGATCATCCTCGCCATGCAGCGAATCGTGCAGAAACACGCCGAGATCATGCATGCGAAACTGCCTTCAGCCGTCCGCCTCAGGCAGATATGCACCGCCGTGACGGCCACGCTCTTCGACAACCAGGAGTTCCTTTCCGTAATAGTGGACTATGTCCTCGCCATGAAGCGCGCCAACCACGACATGACGCGCAGGATAATGATGTTCACGATCGGATTGAAACGCATTCTCCACACGTTGCTGGCGGGTGGCGTCCATCGCGGCGAGTTTCGCGCCGACGCCAATCCCGACGTATATACGGATCTTCTCTACGCGCAGTTCGAGAGCGCCGCGCTGCGGCTGACCATTTCGGGGGACGGTTCCATGACGGACGTTCTCAACCGCATCGACGAGATTTTGCGGAGTCTCGAACGGAAGTGATCCCTGCAACCATTCTTATCTAGGAGAGTCGAATGAAAGTCCTTTTCGTCTGCCACGGGAACATCTGCCGCAGTCCGATGGCGGAGTTCGTGATGAAGGACCTCCTGCGCAAGGCGGGGCGGGACGGCGTGACGGTGGAGTCCGCCGCCCTGCACACGGACCAGATCGGAAGCGACATCCACCACGGCACGCGGCGCGAGCTGGAGCGGCACGGGATTCCATTCGCGCCGCGCCGCGCATGGCTCCTCGACGCCGCAAAGGCGTCGGAATACGATCTCGTCATCGGAATGGACGCCTACAATATGGCCGACCTGCGGCGTCTCGTCCACCCCGCCGACCTCCCGAAGGTGCGACGGCTCCTGGACTTCGCCGGCGTCAACCGCGATGTGGCCGATCCCTGGTACACCGGCAATTTCGACGAGACCTACGCCGACGTCGTCGTCGGCTGCACCGCGCTGCTCAAGCTCCTGGCATGACTTTGGAGAGTGTTGGCTTTGCGGCATTGGACGGTGTCGGAATATTGTCTGTCTTCAAGAAAGGATCGCAAATGAAACATGAAGCGATTGTCGCCGTGTGCCTGGCATGCACGATGGCTCTGGCGGCGGAACTGATCGACGACGGCGTCAAGGCGGGCAACCTGTACGGCGAGGGCTCGGATCGTGTCGCGACGGTTGACATCTCCGGTTGCGCAGACGGCAAGGAGATGTGGAAGCTTATCGGCGAGGCGCAGAAGGCCGCGCCCGGCGGACGAATCATCCTTACGGGGAAGAGGCCTGGTTCCATCTATTGGACAATACCAGGCACCGGCTACCCGTACGCAGAGACCCCGGCGGAGTGCGCAGCGGCGGTGGACTTCTACCTCGGCAAGGCCGAGAGGCCCGGTGCGAAGGCGGCGGCCACGGCTGCGCTCGCCGCAGCTCCGGAGATCGTGTACGTGACGCATGCGGCATTCAGTGCAGACCACCACAACACGGCAACGTTGTTCCAGTGCGGCGAGATAAACGAGAAAAGCTACGGTACGCAGGGTGCGCTCAAGGCGTGGAATCCCGCCACCGGCGCGACGCGCGTCATCGTGCCGGAGAAGGATGGACGGACAATTCGCGACCCGGAAGTGGACTGGGACGGGCGGAGGATCGTTTTCGCCATGCGCGACGGCCGGACCGACGACTACCACATCTACGTGGTGAACGCGGATGGTACCGGCCTCCGCCAGCTGACGCGCGCGAAGGGCGTGAGCGACATAGACCCGGCCTTCCTGCCAGACGGCGGCATAGTGTTCTCATCCACCCGCGACCCGAAGTACTGTATGTGCAACCGCCACATCATGTGCAACCTCTACCGCATGGAGTCCGACGGCGCCAACATACACCAGATCGGAAAGTCCACGCTCTTCGAAGGCCATCCGTCCATCCTGCCCGACGGCCGCATCCTCTACGATCGCTGGGAGTACGTGGACCGCGACTTCGGCGACGCCCAGGGGCTTTGGACGTGCAATCCAGACGGCACTCGCCACGCGATCTGGTGGGGCAACAACACTACCAGTCCAGGCGGCGTGATCAACGCGCGGGCGGCGGGCGGCGATTCGTCCAAGGCCATCGCAATCCTCGGCAGCTGCCACGACCGCCCGTGGGGGGCGTTGGGGCTGATAGACCGTTCCCTCGGCGTGGACGGACAGGAACCCGTGCTGCGCACGTGGCCGGCAAGTTACCGCGACCGCATCCACGCGGGTGGCAGGGAGGACTTCGACTCGACGCGTTTCCTTGCGTGCAAGTACGCCGATCCCTTCCCTATCGACGAGTCGCGTTTCCTCGCCGTGCGGCAGACGGGCCGCGCGAACGGCGAGATGTCGCTAGTGTACCTGGACCTGGACGGCAACGAGACGGAGTTGCTCGCGGATGCGCCCGGCATCTGGTCGCCGGTGATCCTGCGGCCGGTGAAAAAGCCCGTCGTGCAAAGCCGCCAGCGGAATTTCGAAGCGCCTGACGCTCCGGGACGCTTCTATCTCCAGAACGTCTACATAGGTACGCACATGAAAGGCGTGGAGAGAGGGACGGTAAAATCGCTGCGAATCGTGGAATCTCCAGAGAAACGGAATTGGACCCGGATGCGCGGCTGGTTCGGACACGGCGAGGAGGCGCCTGCGATGAACTGGCATTCGTTCGAGAACAAGCGAATTCTGGGGACAGTCCCTGTGGATGCTGACGGCAGCGCGTACTTCGAGGTTCCCGGCAACACGTTCGTGTATTTCCAGGCGCTAGACGAAGAGGGAATGATGGTGCAATCCATGCGCAGCGGCGCGTACGTGCAGCCGGGCGAGACATACGGGTGCGTGGGCTGCCACGAGAAACGCGTGGGGGAGGCGGCGCCCGCAGCGGAGCGTCCGCTCGCCATGTTGCGCGCGCCGTCGAAGATGGACGGCTGGTACGGTCCGGCACGGCTCTTCAGCTTCCAGAAGGAGGTGCAGCCGGTGTTCACGAGAAACTGCCTTGCATGCCACGACTACGGAGGAAAGGCTGCCGGGAAGCTGAACCTGAGCGGCGACAGGGGGGCGTTCTTCTGCACGAGCTACGTAGATCTTTGGGCCGGCGGAACGATCACATGCGTGGGCGGCGGCTCCGCCGAGATCAAGCCTGCGCGCTCCTGGGGCGCCGCAGCCTCCCGGCTGACGGGAAAGCTCTTCGGGCACGGGCGCGTGGAGCTGACGGACGAGGAACGCGACCGGGTGATCACGTGGATGGACATCAACGCGCCGTACTATCCTTGCTACGAGAGCGCTTATCCCGCGAACCCCGGCGGGCGCATGCCGCTATCGTTCGACGAGAAGGCGAGGCTGCAGAAGCTCTGCGGCACGGAGATCGCGATCTCGCACGCGAACAGGCAGCGAGAACAGCTCGACTTCGACAGGCCCGAATTGTCCCGCATCCTCCTCCGCGCCACGAACGCCACCGCACGGGCCGAGGCGCTCGCGCTCATCTCAAGAGGTGCAGAACGTCTGAACATGGCATCGCGTGGCGACATGGAGGACGGCTTCATCCCGTGTGAGAGAGACCGGGAGCGCGAAACGCGCTACCAGCGCCGTCTCGCCGAGGAGCGCCGCGTGTACGGCGCCATCCGCGAGGGGCGCAAGGTGTACGACGAATAGAGTTAAACGTACGTACGTATCTACTGGACGGGGAGGGGCGAAGTGAAGTATAATACCCGCTCCACGTGTCTTGTTATTGTCAAGGTAAAGAAATGAACTACGAAGAAGCGTCAAAAGTGCTGAAGGCGAACGGACAGGAACATCTGCTGCAGTTCTGGGTCAGGTTGGATCGAAACACGCAAAGTTCCCTTTTGGAGCAGATTGCGGCGATCGACTTTCGGGAAGTTGAACGGTGCCAGGCGATGTTGAAAGGTGCGCCAGCGGATGCCGGCAGCCCCAAGAAGGGCAATCCGACAGCTCCGCGCGTCTCCGAACTGCATGGGGCGGAGCTTCGTGCGGCGATCGCCGCGGGCGAAGCCGAACTTGCAGCCGGTCGCGTGGGCGTTCTGCTCGTAGCGGGCGGTCAGGGCTCCAGGCTTGGATTCGACGGGCCAAAGGGCGCCTATCCGATAGGCCCCATAACGGGTGCGCCTCTTTTCTACTTCCACGCACGCAAGGTGCTGGCTCTGTCGCGCCGCTACAATACGCACATTCCGCTGTACGTCATGACGAGCCAGGCGAACAACGCCGACACGGTGGCCCACTTCGAAAAGCACGGGTGGTACGGCCTGGACAAGCGCGACGTCATCTTCTTCGCGCAGGGCATGTGGCCGGGAATGACGGCGGACGGAAAGATAATCCTGGATGCGCCGGGACATGTGTTCATGAGCCCAGACGGGCATGGTGGAATGCTCTCCGCGCTCAAGGCGAACGGATGTTTCGAGGATATGCGCCGACGCGGCGTAAAGACGCTCTTCTATTTCCAGGTCGACAATCCGCTCGTCAACGTGGCGGAGCCGGCATTTATCGGCATCCACACGCTCGACAAGTCGGAATACTCGCTGAAGCTGTGCGCCAAGCGCAGCCCTCGCGAGGGACTTGGCATGGTAGTGAGGCGCAACGGCCATTTCGACATGATCGAGTATACCGAGATGACGGCCGAGATGAACAACCGGCGGACGGCAGACGGAGACCTGTATTTCAAGTACGGTTCTCCAGCCATCCACGTGTTCGACCGCGAATTTCTCGAAAAGGAGGCGGCGAAGGACATGCCGCTCCATCTCGCGCACAAGAAGATCGCTGCAATAGATCGTGCCGGGCGCAAGGTGGCGCCGTCAGAACCGAACGGATACAAATTCGAGAAGTTCATATTCGACATCCTGCCAGACGCCAAGCGCGTGACGTGCGTCGCCTTCGACCGCCGCGACGAGTTCGCCCCGGTAAAGAACGCCGACGGCAAGGACTCCCCGGCGTCTTGCCGCGATGCGCTCCGCGCGAAATGGCGCCGTCAGCTGGCCGAAATACATATCGCCGTGCCGGCCACCATGCCGCTTGAGATCGACCCTGCCGCAATGTATGACGGACGCGACATTCTGAACAACGGCTTCCTGCTCAGGAATGCCTGATGCGATGCAAAGAGCGATGAAGGGAATTGCCATGGAAAACAACCGGAAAGCGGTCGTGGACGGAGTCTGCAACGGCCGTATCATTGCCATAGTACGCGGTTTTCCGCCTGAAACGTGCATACGTCTGGCAGAAGCGTATCTTGCTGGAGGCATACGGATGGTGGAAGTGACCTTTCCGCAGTCCGATCCGGCGGGATGGGCAAAGACCGCCGAGGCGATTCGTACCATCCGCGAACGTTTTTCAGGGCAGATTCTTGCAGGTGCGGGCACGGTGCTCACCCGCGAGCAGCTCAAGATGGCGGTCGATGCCGGCGCCCAGTACATGATTACGCCAAGCGTCAACACCGGCATGATCCGTGAAGCCGTCCAGGCCGGACTTGTTGCGATTCCCGGGGCTTTTACGCCTACGGAAGTCGTGGCGGCATACGAGGCCGGCGCGTCCTTCATAAAGCTCTTCCCCGTGACAGCGCTGGGCCCTGGCTACGTAAAGGCGTTGCGCGCCCCTCTTTCGCACATACCGCTGTTGGCCGTGGGGGGGATAACTCCAGACAACGTGGCGGAATATATCGCCGCCGGATGCGTTGGCGCCGGAGTGAGCGGCGTGCTGACGCGCAAGGACTGGATCGCCGAAGGTGCGTGGGACAAGATTGCGGATGTGGCCAGGCGTCTGGTCGAGCGCGCCCGGCCGAACGCCTGACATTCAGGATGGACGTTTCTGAAGACAAACAAAGGAAATACGACATGGACAAGAAAGTGGTTTGTTTCGGCGAGATCATGATGCGCCTCAATCCAGAGGGCTATCTGCGATTCACGCAAGCGGGCAGGTTCGAGGCGTCTTATGCCGGAGGAGAGGCCAACGTGGCGGTGTCGCTCGCGAACTACGGCATGAACGCCTCGTACGTGACGAAACTGCCGGACAACGACCTAGGCCGTTCGGCGCGCAACGCCTTGCGGCAGTTTGGCGTCGATACGCGCGATATCGCGTGGGGCGGGCCGCGTCTTGGCATATACTTCGTGGAGAAGGGCGCGTCCCAGAGAGCGTCAAAGGTGATCTACGATCGCGCGGGATCGTCGATCGCGCTCGCGAAGCGCGCGGACTTCGACTGGGACAGGATTCTTGCCGATGCGTGCTGGTTCCATTTTACCGGCATCACGCCGGCTCTTGGAGGAGAGACGCCTGAAATATGCATGGATGCGCTCAAGGCGTGCAAGGCCAGGGGCGTTACGACAAGTTGCGATCTCAACTACCGCGGCAAGCTCTGGACTCGCGAGCAGGCCGGTGCGACAATGTCGAAGCTTGTGCCTTTCGTGGACGTGTGCATCGCGAACGAGGCCGATGCGGCAGATGTGTTTGGCATCAGGGCGGATGGCACCGACGTCGATTCAGGGAAACTGAACAAGGACGGGTACGTCTCGGTGGCCCGTCAGCTTCAGGAACGTTTCGGATGCGGCCATGTGGCCATAACGCTCAGGACCAGCCTGTCCGCCACGCGCAACTTGTGGGCGGGAATGCTGTGGGACGGCAAGGCGGCGTACTTCTCGCCGGAGTACGACATCACGATAGTGGACCGCGTGGGCGGCGGCGATTCGTTCGGCGGCGGGCTCATATACGCGCTTGCCAGCGGATATGCCACGCAGGATGCGATAAACTATGCCGTGGCGGCATCTTGCCTCAAGCACACGATCGAACATGATTTCAACATGATGAGCGTAGCCGAAGTCAAGGCGCTCGCGGCAGGCAGCGCGTCGGGACGCGTCCAGCGCTGACTGTCATTGCGGAAAGAATCGAAAACACGGAGATTGGTCATGAAAAAAATAGCGATAGCGGCGATCTTGGCTTTGGCCGTGGCGGCCTGCCATTCCATCCCTAAAACGCAGACGTTGAAGGTGGGGTCGTACAACATCCGCCTGCAGCCAGGCGACAAGGGGACGCCCAACGCATGGGACAACCGGAAGGCGGACATGGTGGAACTGCTCAAGAGGCTGGATCTCGATGCGTTCGGGCTGCAGGAGGTCTGTCCTGGCCAGGCCGACTATCTCACCAACGCCCTTCCGCAGTACGTCATGGTCGGCGTCCACCGCGACGATGGCAAGCGCAAGGGCGAGGCGTCGCCCGTGTTCTACCGCAAGGACCGCTTCGAGGCCATCAAGAGCGGCACGTTCTGGCTGTCGGAGACTCCGGACGTTCCCGGCTCGAAGTCGTGGGACACCTGTTGCACGCGAGTCTGCTCCTGGATGTGGCTCAAGGATCGCAATACGGGCAAGACGTTCTGCTTCGCGAACACGCACACGGACCACAAGAGCGCGCTCGCCCGAAAGGAAGGCATGCTCCTGATCATCCGGAAAATGCGCGAGTTCGCGCCTGCGGGAACGCCTGTGATCTTCACCGGCGACCACAACTGCCGTGAAACCGAGGAACCGGCGCAGGCCGTATCGAAGCTCCTCAAAAACGCTCTGTATGTTTCCGAGACGCCTCCGTCCGGCCCCTGGCGCACGTTTACGGGCTGGAAATGGCGCGATACCGAATATTCCACCGGCGATGCGCTCAAGCTGCCGCCAGACGTCCGCAACGCCCGCAAGGGCTCGCCAGACGCGGAGAAGGGCAAGGATGGATACAAGTGGGAGGACTGCGGCGCGCGCATCGACTACATATACGTGTCCGACGGAATCCGTGTCAAGTCGTACGCCACGCGTGGCGATTCACGTCCAGGCCAGAAGCTGTATCCCTCCGACCATTTTCCTGTTGTTGCCGAAATCGAACTTTAGCATCCAATGTCTGGCGCTTGGAGATGTCGCCTTCTTGGTGTTGGGCTGATGGTCCTTGCAGCGTGCGGAGAAACGCCGGACGACTCCTTGGCCATTGCACGGCGGGCGCTGGCTGACGGACTGTGGTCTGTTGCCGACACGAACGCGCAGCGCGCAGCGGAGTCCGAGCTGCTGCGCCAGACGGCGAGGCTCGTCCAGCTTGAGGCGCTGGCTGGCGCGGGACGCACTGCGGATATCGTGGCACGGGCTTCAAGGTGGCAGCCTGCCACCGATGGCGTTCGCTACTGGCATGCCTGGGCGCTCGTCCGCGATAAAAGCCTCGGCGATGCCCGCCAGATTCTTTCCGCGCCGTTTGAAGATCCTCTCTACGCGCGGCTTGCGCTCCGTCTGTCTGCCCGTCTTGAAACAGAGGCAGGGGATCGAAATGCGGCCGATGAAATGTTCCGTTCCGCATCTGAGGCGCTGCCGTCCAACAGCGTGGCCCGGACGGAAAACGCCATAGAATGGGCCAAGGCCCGCGAGAGCGCCGGGGATGTTTCAGGAGCGAGGAAGGTATTGTCAGCTCCAGACGTTCTGGATTTTTCCGGGGCGGCGGGCGATGACGCCAGGCTGCTTGCGGCGAACCTTGCCATGCGGGCGGCAGACACGAACATGGCGCAGACGCTGTTTCGCCGGCTTGTGGATGGAGGGACGAACACGAGCGAGCGGGCATACGTGCTAGCGGCTTGCGCGCTGGTCGATTCAATGGCCGATACGCCCTCGGCGCCTCAGGCCATCGCGTTCGCGTCAAACGCCTTCGCGCGAGCCAGCGCGCCCGATCTTGTCCAACAGGCAGGCTATCGGCTCGGCTTCTCGCTTTTCGGCCAGCCGGCCACGAGACCTGACGGCATGCGGCTGATATCGAAGCTTCTTCATAGCTATCCTGGAACGACCGTGTCCCGTGCCGCCCACCAGCGTTTCGCCGACGATCTCCTGTCGGCAGGAGATGCGGCTGCGGCTGCAGGCGAATATGAGGCTTTGCAGCAGGCGTATCCGGAGCATGCGCTTGACGCGAAGGTCCTGGCCGGACGCGGGTGGGCGATGCTTGCGCTGGGGCGGAGGATGGAGGCGGTGGGGCTTTTCGCCCGTGCCGCACAAGTGGCCACAAACCTTGCAGACCGCGCCACTTTCACATTCAAGCAGGCGGACGGGCTGCTGGCGGATGGCAGGTACGGCGAGGCGGCCGAGGTCTATGCCCGCGTCTCGCAGGACGGCGGCTTGGAGCTGGCAGAACGGGCGAGATTCCAGCAGGCCGACGCGTTGGCGAGGGCTGGTCGCCAGCAGGAATCCATAGCCATGTTCGAACGGGTGCTTGCGGCAGGGGGACGACTTGCCATGGCCGCCGGCATTCGCGCGGCGAGGCTTGAATCAGCGGCAGGGCTCCTCGAACGGGCGATTGAACGCTATAACAAGCTTCTGGCGACGAAGAATCCGGAACCGTCGGAAGATCAGCGGGTTGACATTCTCATCGGAAGAGGGAAGTCGCTGTACGGCGCCTATCGTTTCGAAGAGGCGGAAAAGGATTTCGCGGCGGTGGCCGGACTTCGCCCCTCGCGAAAGAACGAGATGGCTTTCCTCTCTGCGCTCTGCCTGTACGGCGCGGGGAAGGACGCCGATGCCGCGTTGGCCGCGCGGGAGCTTCTCAAGACCGCCGAGCCGGTGCTGCGCGCGGAGGTCGTGTTCTGGCTGGCCCAATACGACTACGGTCACCGCGAATATTCGGCGGCGCGATCCGGTTTCGCCGACTGTGCGACCAACGCCCATCTTTCCGCAGGGCGGAGGATCGAGGCCTTGGGACGCGCGGCCCGCTGCTGTGCCGCGCAATCGGACTATGCCGGCGTGGTCGATTTTGCCACTCGTGCAACGACCAACGCGGTGGCGGTCAAGGCAATAGCCCAGCCAACGGCAGAGACGCCTGCCGTGGCGGAGGCTTTCATACTTCAAGGCGAGGCGCTGATGGAAATGGCCAGGTTCAGCGAGGCCGTGCTGGTGCTTGCTCGCGCGCAACTGCTTGCGTCCGCTCCGCCGGAGCTCCTTCGCCGCGCAGCTCTCCTGAAGGCCGATTGCCTGTTTGCCATGGGGGCCGACGACGACCGCCGCTATCTGCAGGCTTTGGACGCATACCGCGCCCTGCTCAGGGACGAGCAGATTTCCGCATCGCAGCGACTTGCGGTATCCTTCAAGGTGGGACGTTCGCTGGAAAAGCTCGGCAGGCGGGATGAAGCGGCAGACCAGTACTATGTGCATGTCTTGATGGCATATTGCGACGGGATCCGCGCAAAGACGTGGTTCGACGGCGATGCACGGGCGTTTTTCACGCGGGCCGCATTCATACTCGCAGACTACTACGAGGCGCGTGGAGAAGGGCGGCAGGCGGTACGCGTGCTGGATTACCTTGTGAAGACAGGCGTTCCTGCGGCACGCGAGGCGCGTCGCCGCATTGAGAGGCTGGACAGGAAAGGCGGTGTGTGGTGAGCTGGTGGACGTTGGCAGGCGGACCCGTTTTCGGGCTGCTGGTTTTTCTGGGTTGCGTGTCGGTGTTCGTGTTCGTGAGCCGGCTGCTGAATCTAAGGCGAGCGCAGATAGACTATTCGGATTTCATCCGCGGCGTCGGCAACGTGCTGGCTCGAGGCAATGCCGATGAAGCGCTGGTGCTGTGCGAAGAGACGCCTGCACCGGTGGCGCGTGTTGTGGCGGCGGCGATACGGCACCGCGACGGGTCTGCGCGCGTCCTGCGTGAAGCCGTCGATACGACGGGACGCGCTGAGGTGAGCCGTCTGGAGAGACGCCTCGCGCTGCTTGCGATCATTGCGCAGTCCGCACCGCTTCTCGGCCTGCTAGGGACAATCCTTGGCATGGCGAGGCTGGCAATCTCTTTCAACGGGGCCGTGCTGGTCACGCGCGCCGACATGCTTGGAGGCGCCTTGCAGTGCCTCGTGGCGGCGGCGGGCGGGCTTGTCGTGGCACTGTCCGTCCAGGTGATGTACGGAATGCTGCATGTCAGGCTGGAACGTGTCGTTGCAGACCTTGAGGCGGCGGCAAGCGAAATACTTGCGCTGCTGGCGTCGCGCCGGGAGGTTGGCGCGTGAACGGTACGCGTAGCAGCTGGGGATGGCGTCCTCCGAAGGCCGAAGGCATATGGCGCCATGGATGCTCATGGACCAAGCCTCTTTTCGCAGCCGTGCCATGGGTGACGCTGGCGCTGCTTTTCGTGCTGTTTTCGATGATCGCCGACCGTCTGCCGCAGGCGCCTGGACTGCTATGCGACCTTCCGCCGGCGCGTGCGGGACAGGCGGTGGCCACGGGGCTGGCTGCGCTCGTCCTGCCAGGGGCGGCGGACGAGACGTTCGTCTTTTTCGACGACGCCCGTTATTCCCTTTCCGATGAAACGTCTGCGGCGTCGTTCAAGGAGCATCTTGCCGTCCGCGCATCGATGGAACCGTCCGGCACCTTTCTGCTTCTGGCGGACAGGCGCGTTCCTTCTGGCGAGGTCATGCGAATCGCCGGCATCGCCCGTGAAACGGGCGTCCTGCGCGTCCAGATTGCGGAGAGGCGCAAATGATGCGATTCCTTCACCTATGGTGGCAGGTGGCGGCCGTGGTGCTGTTCACGACCATCCTTGTGCTTCAGATTCCGCGAAAGGCGCTGTTTTTCCATCCAGCGATACGGGAGCCGGCAGAGCCGTTCGTTTCGCTGCTCTCGCTTGACGAAGAGGCCTACGCAAGGCTGGTGCGACAGATGCGCATGTCGTGGCAGATACGCGGACGCGCGGCGATTGGAGGCGTGGCCGACAGCAGGACGGACGCATTCCGGTTCTCGGATCCGCTGCCGCCGCCTGTCTATCTGCCGTTCCGCAAGACGAGCGAGGCAAAATCTCTTCCGGTTTCAGCCGTTCCCTCCCCGCGTCTTTCCCCGCCTTCGCTGGCAAGGGAACTGCCTCCGCTCGTTCCGCCGCCCGTATTGCCGGACCGCGACCCCGCACTGCTCGCCTTGCCTGCCATTCTCAAGGACTGCGGAACGGCGGACATGGAATTCACTCTAAAAAGGAACAAACCATGACAGAACATGAAATACTGGACATATTCTCGAAGACAGGCGCGTTGCTGGAAGGGCATTTCGAACTGCGTTCGAAGCTTCATTCGGACCGCTACTTCCAATGCGCGAACGTGCTAAGATATCCGCGTATAGCCGCGCGCCTATGCGACGAGCTTGTCGCAAAACTCAAGGCGTCGGCGGATATCGGAGATATAGATGGCGTGATTTCGCCGGCCGTCGGCGGAATCCTTGTCGGGCACGAAGTGGCGCGCGCACTCGACACGAAGTGCGTATTCGCTGAAAAGGTGCAGGCCGGAGACGAAAAGGATGCCACGGGCAAGCCGGTGACAAAGCTGGCCATGCGCCGCTTCGCGCTTCGTCCGGGAGAACGATACGTGGTGGCCGAGGATGTAGTCACAAAGGGCGGACGGGTTCAGGAGACCATAGATCTGGTGAAAGCCGCCGGCGCCGAGGTCGCAGCCGTCGTGCTGCTTGTCGACCGGTCGAAAGGGACGGTGGCGTTCGGGGACGTTCCAATGGTGTCGCTCGTCCAGATGCAGCCGACGACATGGGAGCCTGGCGCATGCCCGCTTTGCGCCGCAGGTGGCCATCCGGTGCATCCGGGGTCGTGACGCATGGCCCATTTGATCGAGATTCGCGATCTCCGCAAGATATACGCCATCGGCGAAGAGCCGGTGGCGGCGCTTGACGGCGTTTCGCTGACCATCGATACCGGAGAATTCGTGGCGATCATGGGCGCCTCCGGTTCCGGGAAGTCCACGTTGCTGAACATCCTTGGATGTCTCGACACGCCAACGTCAGGAAGCTATCTGCTGGATGGCATCGAGGTGGCACGCCGCTCGCCTGCGGAACTGGCGCACATCCGCAACAGGAAGCTGGGGTTCGTGTTCCAGAATTTCAATCTCCTCGCCAGGACGAGCGCCATCGAGAATGTCGAACTTCCCGACCTGTACCAGAACCGGCTCGGCTGGCGTGCCAGGCGGAACAGGGCGCTTTCGCTTCTGGAGCGTGTTGGATTGGGTGGGCGGGGAACGCATACGCCGTCGCAGCTATCCGGCGGACAGCAGCAGCGCGTTGCCATCGCACGCGCTCTAATGAACGAACCGCCGGTGCTTTTTGCAGACGAACCGACGGGAAATCTCGACACGAAATCGTCAGTCGAGATAATGAACCTTTTCACGGAACTTTCACGAGAAGGAATCACCATCGTAATGGTCACGCACGAGGATGATATCGCCGCCTACGCCAAGCGGCACCTGCTCATGCGCGATGGCCATCTTGTAAAGGACGACATTCCGGATGCCGTGGAATGACGCATTGTCCTCAATGCGGCTGGGAAGTTATGACAAAAGGAAACGAAATGGCAACATCAAAGAAGACAAAAACAGCTCTTGAGGTTCTGTTCGTGCGGGCGGAACTGAAGGGCATCCCCGAAAGGGCGCTCCCCAAGAGCCGCAACATGGTGCAGATCGACCTGATCTGGCCGAGATCCACCATCGCGAAGAGATCCGCCATGCGCGAAGCTGTGTTCAAGCGCGGCGCGTGCGACTTCACTGGCGAGCCGTGGACGAAGCGTGTCGTCTTCCGCGAGGACGTGGAAGGGCATTGCGGTTTTGCCGTCTCGGTGACGGAGCCGGTAAGCGTTCAGAAGCTGCGCCGTTTCATGCGGCTCACGGCCAAGTATGCCCTCAATATGGGCGCGGACTTCATGGAGAAGGCGATGGTGGGCTATGCGGACATCGCTTCGTCGCCCATCGACGCGCTCGCCGCGATGGTGGGCGAGAAGGATGCGCCGAAGGTGATTGCGCAGGGAGTCCTTGACCTTGACGACCTTCCGGGCGAGGGCGACGAGCGTGAAATCACAGTGCCGCTGATCCGTACCCTCACCAAGAAGTCCGTAGGCTCGTTGACGCTTATTGCCAGGGGATGAATATTTGCCTGTTCTTCGAGGGTACCGGCCATGGCGTCGCGGGACGAATCACGAACGTGACGCGTCTACGCGACATTTGTCGTGAAGACTCGCGGCAGAAGCTGCACCTTGAATCCGGTTCCGGCACGCGCTTCGGCGCGTATCTCGGCGGACGTGTCGCGGGTACGGACTGGCGGGCGATCTTCCGTTCGGCGCGGCGTTGGTTCGAGGCAAACTACGAATCTCTGCCGAAGGACGGGATCGCTACTGCTGTTTTCCTTTTCGGCTTTTCTCGCGGAGCGTTGCTTGCGCGGCATTTCGCCGCATGGCTTCACAAGTTGGGACTCCCTGTCGCCTATCTCGGGTTGTGGGATACGGTGGATGCGACAATAGGGCTGGACGTCTCGCCGGAATGTCCGGCGAATGTCGTGAAGGCGCGGCATGCTGTTGCGCGTGACGAGACGCGGCGTTTTTTCGGACATGTGCCGCTCTTGGGTGAGAAGAAGCGGGTCGTGGAAATGTTGTTTCCCGGAAGCCACAGTGACGTAGGCGGCCTTTACGAAGACAACCATCTCGTCGCCGACATCGCGCTTGCATGGATTTCCGCCGGTGCGAAGCAGGCGGGTGCAAGGTTCAAGAAGGGCGTCCGCCTGTCGCAGAAGATGGACTTGTCCGCTGCCGTCCTGCACGATCCCCATGGCCTCCCATCCAATCTCTGGGGCGCGTTCGACCGCGTCAAGCGCAATCTCCACCGCCTCCGTCTTCATCCCGCCTGCAGGGAGCTTTAAGTTTCCACGGCATTATCACGCATTCTGAGACAGGTGTCCGTTTATAGATGCCCATGCTTGACGGGGTGGCCGTAAATTGCTAGAATCCAGGAAGTTGAATTTGCGAGAAAGGACTAGCGACATGAAGAGGATCATGATTTCCGGTGCCGTGGCAAAAGTGGCAAAACGAGCCAAGGGGGGGTAAACCCTCGTTTAACCGCGTTGGCAGGCGCGGCTCTCGTTGCGTTTTCCTTGAATACCGACACGATCCTGCGCTACGACCGTGAAACGAACGTTGTCGTCGCGGCAAACGTTTCCGACACGTTCAGCGGCGTGATGCGCATTCCGTCGGGCGCGGAAGGGATCGTCAAGACGGGCGAAGGCGAATGGACGTTGCCGGTCGGCGGCGTATGGTCGCGTGACGCCAGCCTGCCGGTCGTCGTGCATGAAGGTACGGTGACGTTGACGGATGGCGGGGCGATCCCTGCCGCGTCCGGCGTTCCGCCCGCCGCCATGTCAAAGGCTGCCGTGTGGCTGGAGGCCGGAACCAATACGGAAGAATGGTCTCAAGATTCGTCACGCATCGCCGGATGGTACGACGTCCGCGAGACGAAGGACGGGGAAGGCGTCTGGAGTTCGAATTGGCCGCGCGCGACGTCGGAAATATCGAAGGACGCAGCCAGCGGATCCTATACGGTTACGAACTATCCGGTGGCGCATCAGGCGGAAACCGCATCCGGGACGCGTCCCATGCTGTATTTCCACGGTTATGGCGAAGGAGGGTGGATGCGATTCCGCGACAAGAGCCATGTCGTGCAAAATCTGTCCCGCATACATCACGCTTTCATGGTTGTCGATCTCGAGGAATACGTTGGATTTCTTCTGGACATCACAGGGGGTGGCGTGTTTTTGCATCCGGTCAACACATCGCCGGGGAATTTCACAGAAGGCTCCACTTCGTATTTCCAGGTCAGGAGCGGAGACGGCGCCCTTGCGTGCGGACGGTTCTACCGCGACGGCGCGCTGTGCAATCCGGAAACGACCAAGGTCAGGAAAGGTGTGCAGGTGCTGGAGGTCGAATGCTCCGACATTCTAGGCGTCGCCGGCACGATCTTCAACGACAGGGGGATCAAAGGCAGGTTCGGCGGCGACTATGTAGGCGAAGTCGTCCTGTTCACCAACCGGCTGACGCAGGCGGAACGCCTGGACGTGAGCGAATATCTGGTGAGGAAGTGGGTCGGCGAGCCGGTGCGGACGCTGCCGCAGGTGACGCTGTCCGAAAACGCTTCCCTCTCATGCACGGCGAACGTTTCCGTATCGGGTGGCGGACGTCTCCTCCTGGATGAGGTCGCCAGCATCGCCTTCACGCCGGGATCGCCGTTTTTCGGGCTGCTCGTGAAATCGGCAGACGTCGCCGCAACCGTGGTAGAGGCAGGGGAGCTTGCGGTATCCGTGGCCTCCGGTGACAGGATATCGGCCGGCAAGGATTCCCATGACGCCGTTTCGTTTTCGCGGACGGTCGACGCCGGCGACGCGGCGCAGGGGATAGCGACGCATTCCGGCGACGCTTCGCTCCGGCTGCAATCGCTCGCCGGAATCAAGTCGTTCACGACCGGTGCCGGCGAACTGATACTGTCAGGCCCGCAGCGCGACAGGGCGCTCGTCTCCACCAACGCATACGCCGACATCGCCGGCGGCAACGGGGATTTCGAGCAGGCTGGCGCGGGGTGGACGTTCAAGACCTACACGATAGACAAGCCGAACGGTGCCGGGACGGCAACCGGTACCGCGAAGGTGATGTCGTACGCAAGTCTGCAGCCCGGCATGGGCAACAACTGGTGGTTTTCACCGGCGTCGTCCAAAGACTACGATCTCTCGCAGTTCACGGCCACACCCGACGGAGGCGTGGTGGCGGGGATAAAGATTGGCGGCGAATTTTCCGCCGAAGTTTCCGTTCCGGAAACGGGCGACTGGGAGTTCTCCTACTACGGGACGGGCCGCAGTGGCTACGATTACGGCGACGTGACGCTGTCGCTCGTCGACGAGACGGTGTCGCCGTACGCTACGAATACGTTCGCCAGGTACCTCCAGCCGGCCGGGTCGGGATGGAGGCCGTACAGGTATCTTCTCCGCAACCTGGAGGCGGGGTCGTACCGGCTCGTGGTGGCGATGAAGGGTGTGCGGCCGGACGCCGACTGCCATGCGATGTTCGACGTGTTCCGGATGAGGCTGGTTTCGTCCCCAGGCTCCAGTCGCAGGACCGCCGAACCGCCGAACGGTTCGTTCGATGTGATCGACTGCCCGTACGCCAGTCGCACCACGTATTCGTACGACGTGACGGCTCCGGGTTGGACGCTCGTGCAGGGCGAGCATGGAACGGCGGCGGTCTCGACGAACGGTCCGGCCGGGAACCTCGAGGCGTGCATCGCAGTGCGCGGACAGGAAACGGACAACAGATCCTGGTACGATCCGCACACCCGTTACGGCCACGCGCAGCTGCATCTGCGCGCTACTGGCGGATATGCGGAAACGGCGGCGTTCAGGCTGCCGGCGGGGACATGGCAGCTATGCGCCAGGGCGGCATACTGGACGTTCACCGACGTCACCAGCTTCTACTACCTTGGCCGCAACGGACACCAGGCCGCCAAGTTCTCCGCCAGCGTCTTGATAAATGGAGACGAGATCTCGCTTGGCACGACAGCAGACATCTCGAACGTAGAAATGAAAGATCTGGTTCTGGACACGCCGTTTACAGTCTCGGAATCCGATTCAATAGTTCTCAGGCTGCGCCAGACGAAGGCGATGACATCCACCCAAATGACCGATCTGGCCGTAGACTCGGTGTATTTCAAGCGTCTGGACGGCGCCGACGGGGCGGAACTGGTGCAGGACGGAAGTTTCGAAACCGGTTCCGGCTGGACGTACGACCGCAATCGCGGCAGCGATACCAATTCCACCGACGACCTCTACTACAGCAACTCGTACAGAAAAGCGGCCGGAGACAAGAACTACGGCTATACCGTCTGCGATGGCCCCATGGCGCTTCTAATTGTGGATGTGGGGCGGGCCATGCGGACGGTCACGTTCCCGGAGGCGGGTCTGTACAGGTTGAGCATGTGGACCAGGGCGAGGTACTATACAAACAACACCGGCGTGGTCAATTCCACGGAATACGCGGGAAACCAGGTACAGGCGTGGATCGTGCAGAATGGCACGTCCGCGACGCAAGAGATATACCGGACGATTTCCGTGTGCTCGACAAATTTCCTGGAGCATGTGGCTCTGTTCCGGGTGGATGCGGCCGGAGAGTACACGTTCGGGCTGCAGGGATGCAACAGATATCCCGACAGTATCACGAAGACCGTCTCGAACGGAAGGGATGCGAACGTGTTCGTCGACAGCGTGTCGATCAGGAAAGCTGGCGGCGCGGAGCCGCCGGAGCTGGACGAGGATCTGCAGCTTACGCTGACGGACACGGCGCGTCTGCGGCTGGACTACGAGGGGACGAACACCATCAAGCGGCTGCGGCTTGGCGGCCATGCGGAGAGCGGACTGATCGACGCTTCCCATCCGTCCGGCCTGGTGAGCGGGACCGGATGCCTGTACGTTCCGCCGTACGGCACGGTGATGCTGTTCCGCTGACGGCGGCGATGTGGTATAATAGCAGTCGTTTTCAAGAAGAAAGCGATTGGTCATGTGGAACTATTCTGAAAAGATGATGGATCATTTCCGGAATCCCCGGAATGTCGGAAAGATAGAGGACCCGGACGGTACCGCCACCGTCGGTTCGCTGGCTTGCGGAGACGCGCTTACGTTCCAGTTCAAGCTCGGGCCCGACGGGCGGATAGCGGAGGCCAAATTCCAGACGTTTGGATGCGCGTCGGCCATTGCATCGTCGTCGGCTCTCACGGAAATGGTGATCGGCAAGACGCTTGAGGAGGCGTCCAAGATCACGAACAAGGAAATCGCCGACTATCTCGGGGGACTTCCTCCGCAGAAGATGCATTGCAGCGTGATGGGGCGCGAAGCGCTCGAGGCGGCCATCAAGAACTTCAAGACAGGCGAAAACGCCGACCGCAACCTGGAGGAGACGATGCTCTGCACGTGCTACAACGTGTCGGAGAACGAAGTGCGGCGCGTGATAACCGAAAACTCGCTCACAACCGTCGAAGAGGTGACGAACTTCACCAAGGCGGGCGGAGGATGCGGCAAGTGCAAGCCGAAGATACAGGCCATTCTCGATGAAATAAACGGAACGCATTGAGGAGGCGTTCCGCCACCCGACAAAAAGGAGCTACGATGCAGTTAATGCCGATCCTCGCAATGGTTCCCGCACTCGTCGTGGCGGAAGCCGTGCCGGGATTTCCGCCGGAGACGGGAACCAGGGCCGAACGTTTCGCGAACCCGCCGGCTTCGGCGCGAATACTGCCGCTCCATCATCGCCGTCCGGACAGCGCGAAGGCGGCCGATGCGGAGATAGCCACGCTTCGCCGGCGCGGGTTTGGCGGGATGGCCAGCAACGTCAACCCCGGCACGAACTACCTGCGGAGCGCGACGGCCTGGGACACGCTCAGGCATGTCGCAAGGCAGGCGAAGTCCGCCGGAATGGCAATGTGGCTCTACGACGAGGACGGCTATCCGTCCGGCACGGCGCGCGATCTGGTCCTGAGGGGGCATCCGGAATGGGAAGCGCGCGGTATCATGATCGCGGCGACGAACGCCGCGGCCGGAACGCGCGTTTCGCTGCCGCTTCCGCCGGGGACGTTCCGCAGGGCGTTGGCATGTCCGTTGAAGGACGGCGTCCTGCTCGACCTGGATGCCGCCGTGAATCTTGATGCGTTCGCCATGGCCGGGGCGGTTGCGTGGGACGTGCCCGCAGGAGGAGCGGCGAAATGGTGCGTTCTTGGCATGACGGAAGACTACATCTACGAAGGTTCGCATGCGGAGCGGTGCTTGAGTCCGCGTCACTACATCAACCTGCTGATGCGCGAGCCGACAGCCTGTTTCATCGAGGTCACGCACGACCGCTATGCAAAGGAGCTTGGCAAGGATCTTGACGCGTTCACGTCTACGTTCACGGACGAACCGTCGCTGATGAGCTGCTGGCTGTCGCCCATGCCATACTACGTCCTGCCATGGTGCCCCGACCTGCCGGCGGACTACAAGGCGCGCACAGGACGCGATCTTCTCGCCGACGTGCCGTCGATAGCCTTCGAGGACGCGGCAGGCAGAACCATGCGGAACCGGTACGACTTCTGGAACATGGTTGGAGACAGGGTGTCGCGCAACTACATGGGGCAGCTGACGGAGTGGGCCACGAAGCACGGAATTCTTTCAGGGGGGCATCTGCTGTCCGAGGAGGGCGTTGGAAGCCATGTGCCGTTCTACGGAGATTTCTTCCGCTGCCTTCGCGCGTTGAGCGCCCCCGGCATCGATTGCCTTACAAGCATTCCCTCCACCGTTCCATGGATTACGGCGCAGTTCGGCGGCAGCGCCGGCGCCCTCAACGGAAGCCGCAAGGTGATGTGCGAGGCCTCTGACCATAGCCAGAAATACCGCAGGAAGGGCGATACGCGTCCTGTCTACCAGGTGAGCGAGGCGGAGATCGTCGGCTCCCTGAACCGGCTTGTCTGGGGCGGCGTGAACACGTTTACGAGCTATTACCGCTGGGGGCCGTTCAAGGACGATGCGATAAACCGCATCAACACTACGGTCGGAAGGTCGGTGACGCTAATGTCGGAAGGGTACAATTCCGCCGAAGTGGCGCTGCTTTATCCGGCGGAAGCGTTGATGACGACGTTCTCGCCCGGGTTGCGCTGGGGCCGGGGGCATGAAAACAAGAACGTCGCCGAGTGTTTCCGCACATGCGGACACTCTCTGTTCATCGCCGGACGGCCATACATGTTCGTGGATGCGAGAGCGCTCAGGGAGTCCAAGCTGGATGGCGACCGCCTTGCGCACGGCGATCTTCGCTGGCGTGTGGTGGTGCTGCCCGCCGCCACGACGCTGCATTCCGAGGCTTTGCGGAAGCTACATGCGTTCTGGAAGGCCGGCGGCGCCGTGGTGTCTGTCGGGGCCTGTCCGGAAAACAGCGAAAGGGCGTTCCCGGACGTGGAGATGCGCCGTCTTTGCAAAGAGATGTTTGGCCCCGATGCCATGATGAAGTCTTTCAGCGTTTCCAGGAGCGCGGCAGGTGGCGTAGGCGTCTTCATGATGGGGCAGCAGGCCTGCCAGCTGGCCGAGATAATCGACCATATCATCGAGCCTGTCGTGACAGTTGCGGCGAATTCGGAAAAGGCGCGTCTGCGCGTCGCGCGTCGCCGCACTGCCGAAGGTGACGTGTTCTTCCTTCTGAACGACGGCGCCGATGCGTGGCAGGGATCGGTTAGGATCTGCGGCGGAGGCGCCGCAGATCTTTGGATCCCGCGTACGGGCGAGCATGGCCCTGCGCCTGTGTCAGACGGCTGCATAACGCTGGCCATTCCGGGATACGAGGCTGTGATGCTCACGACGCCCAGGCCGGCCGAACCTGCGCGTATGGAGTTTGACGGAAACGCGTCGTTCAGGCTGGAAACCGTGCCATTCGGTCAGGCGCCTTCCGTTTCGGCTCCGTCCCATCCCGACGCGGCATCGGTGTCATATTCCGATCTTTCGGACGGGTTCGTGCGCGCTGAAGCGACGATATTGAAATCAAACGTGGACACTTTCATGTTCGTGCCGTTCAAGTACCGGTCGTCGCCGTTCAAGGACGGGATGAAAGGAGTGTCCGCCACCGTGCGCGTGACGGCGAACCAGCCGTATGCGCCGGGTTTGATAGTATTCGCTCTCGCCGCAGACGGATCCTTGTATCTGGCTAACGCTGGAAGGTCGCTGTGCGAGAAGGGTGCGGGACGCGTATTTGTGCCGTTTTCAGCATTTTCTCCGTTCGGCAAGCATTCCAACGGGGCCAAGCCGTTCGATCCTGCGCAAATCATCGCCTTGCGGTTCGGTTTTGGCGGCTATTACGGCGAGGCTGGTCAGATCATATCCATGGACGTGTCGCGCCCATGCGGATACCGTTGACAGGTATTGCATAGTCGCGCCAGGTTCGGTATACTCTTGGAGTTCAACTTTCTACAGGCATAACAGAGATTTGAAAGGAATGAAATGACACGTAAGTTGATTCTTGCCATGGCTGCCGTTTCGGCTGCATATGTTTTCGCCGCGCCTCCGACGGTGGTGGTCAAGAAAGCCGGAGCGGAACGGATTGTGGTATCGGTGGAGACCGCCGGCAGCGATGCCGCGGCAAAGGCTTTCAAGGATTCCTTGACGCGCAACCTGTCGCTGTCGGGATATTTCCAGGTGGGGGCGAACGGTCAGATACGCGTTACCGGAACGCCGGGTGCGGGAGTAAAGGCCGTTGGCGCCGGCAAGCAGGTATCGTCTTCCGCGGCGTTTGCAGACGCCAAGGCGGCGCGCATGGCGGCGCGCCAGTTCTCGGACGCGATCGTGCAGGCGTACACCGGCAAGAAAGGATTCGCATGCGACCGCATAGCGTTTGTCAACCGGAAGGGATCGGACAACGCCGAGCTGTACACCGCATATCCCGACGGTTATGACATCCGCCAGCTCACGAGCGATGGACATGCCGTTGTCGGGCCGCGATGGGCACCAGGCAAGGATGAGATTTTCTACACCGGATTTCTACAGAAGACGCCGCTCGTCTACCGCATCGACATGTCTGGCCGCCGCCGGCTGCTCCAGCAGTTCAAATGCCTTGCGACGGGAGCTGCGCTTTCTCCGGACGGCGCGAACTGCGCGTTGATACTCTCTTTCCAGGGCAATCCCGAGCTGTACATCCTGAATTTTGCGACCAAGCGCGTGAAGCGCTTGACGAACACGCCGTCCGCATCCGAAGCCTCTCCATGCTGGAGCCCGGACGGACGGCACATCGCGTATGTCAGCGACACGACGCGCCATCCGCAGGTATACCTGATGGATGTCGCCACAAAGCAGTCGCGGCGAATAACGAACGCCGGCCGTGAAAACACCAACCCGGACTGGGGTCCCGACGGGCGGCTGGCATGGGCCACGAAGCGCGGCGGCCTGAACTATGTGGCGGTGATGGATCCGATGAAGGGCGATTCAAGCGCTCGCCTCGTGTCCGATGGAGGCAGCTGGGAACATCCAAGCTGGGCGGCGGATGGACGCCACCTCATCGCTTCCCGCGACAAGGCTCTCTTTATCATCGACACCGATCCGGAGGGCGACAAGCCTGCGCGCCTGTTCTACAACCAGGGCAACTGGATGAACCCGGCATGGGCGCGGTAGGCGAGAAGTTGAGAGTCGAGAATTGAGAGTTGGGAGTTACGGAGTAAAGTCATGAACAGAAGAGAATTTATCGTATCGGCGGCGGCAAGCGCCACGGCCGGGGCAATGGCGGGCTGCTGCACGGCAGCGGGCTGCGAGAAGAAGGGCAAGATGCTTTTCGGCGTTTGCTGCGGACCTGACCAGGTGCCGCAGCTCAAGGAGATCGGATACGACTTCTGGGAATGGAGCGGTGCGGCCGCGTTCATCCCCACGAAGAGCGACGAGGAGTGGAAGAAACATCGCGACGAGAAGATTCTCAGCGCACAGCTTCCCATCCGTTCTGTCAACGGCTTTCTGCCGGGGACGTTCCGCCTGACGGGGCCGGACGCTTCATTCGACGAGCCGCTCAAGTACGCGGAGACGCTTTGCCGCCGTGCCGACGAGGTCGGACTGAAGACGATAGTGTTCGGATCCGGCGGCGCCCGCAACGTGCCTTGCAAGATCGGCCCTGACGTGAAGGAACGCTATGACATCGAGAAGGGCGTGGACCAGTACGCCGATTTCTGCAAGCAGCTGGCTGCGCGGATTTCCGACCTCAAGGTGTGCGTGGTGGTCGAGCCTCTACGCCCGAACGAATCGAACATCGTCAACTACGTCTGGCAGGGCCTTCAGATCGTGGAGGAAGTGAACTCTCCCCGCATCCAGCAGCTGGCCGACATCTTTCACATGATAATGGGGCGCGAATCGCCAGATTCGATCGTGCAGGCGGGGTGCCGCCTCAAGCATGTGCATATCGCCGAAAAGACGACGCGCCAGTATCCCGGCAAGGACGACTACGACTTCGCGCCTTACTTCGATGCGCTCAGGAAGATCGGCTATTCTGGTGGCGTTTCGTGCGAATGCGGCTGGCCGAAGGACAAGTCCGAACGTTACGCCGCCCGCGTCAAGGCGCTCGCCGTGATGAAGAAATTCGCAGGGCAGGCTTGATTGTCGTTTGAGGTCCGGCCATGCGGAAGGTAACGATGACGTACCGGGTGCCGTATGCCGACACCGACCAGATGGGTGTCGTATATTACGGCAACTACCTGACGATATTCGAACGTGCGCGAAACGAGCTGATGCGCGCCTGCGGCTACACGTACCGCGAATGCGAGGCCGAGGGATGGGCTCTTCCGGTGACGCATGCGGAAGTGGACTACCGCCGCCCGGCTCGTTACGACGATCTGCTTGAGGTGACGGCCTGGTGCCGGGCGCACAAAGGCGTACGCCTGGAAATCGCCTGCGAAGTGCGGGTCGACGGCGAACTTCTGGTGTCGGGATTCACCCGCCACTGCTTCGTTTCCACAAAGACTTTCAGGCCCATACCGCCGCCCGAGCGTCTGCTTCAGGTGCTGGATTCCGCAGAATGATAATACCTGTAAAAGATCCGACGCGGCCGCTCGAATGTCCTTCCCTGTACGATCTTTCCCGGCCTCTAGAGGTGGAAGTTGGATGCGGGCGAGGCCGTTTCCTTGCTGGACGCGCGGCGGCAAATCCAGACTGCGAGTTTCTTGGCATAGAACGGATGCTCGAACGTGTGCGCGTGTTCGACGGCAAGACGCGCCGCATGGGATTGTCAAACGCGCACGTGGTGCGCCTTGAGGCGCTATATACTTTCTGGTATCTGCTGCCCGCTCACCATGCCCGTGCGGTCTACGTGTTCTTTCCCGATCCATGGCCGAAGCGCAAGCACCGTTCGCACCGTCTCTTCGGCCCGCTTTTCCTGTCGGCTTTGTGGAAGAGGCTGGAAACAGGCGGACGGCTTGAGTTTGCAACCGACCACGCCGAATACTTTCATGTGGTGGAGGAATGTTTCGCGCACGACGAGCGCTTCGAACGTGCGGTTCCGATGGAACGCGGACCCGGCGAATGGACGGAGTTCGAGACGATGTTCCGCGCGCAGAACCTTCCGATCCATGCAGCGGCATGGAGGGCGCTGCCTGCCGACGACGCTCCGCTTGCTCCGCTAGCGATACCGCCTGAAGACGAGCCACGCGAGGGAATAGTCCGCAGGCCCAGTCGCCGCGAACAGATTTGAGCAGAAAAACACAAGGAGAACAGTAATGGAAATCATAGTCTGCAAAACAAAGGAAGAGGCAAGCCGCAAGGCGGCGGAACTGGTGGCGGCGCTTGTCAAGCGCAACCCCAAGGCCGTGCTGGGGCTTGCCACAGGCTCAACGCCTATTCTGTTGTACCGCGAGCTGATAGGACTCAACAAGGCCAGGAAAATCAGCTTCAAGCAGGTCAGGAGCTGGAATCTCGACGAATATCTCGGCCTGCCCCCGTCCCACGACCAGAGCTACCGCTACTTCATGGACGAGAACCTCTTCAACCACATCGACATCCGGAAGAAGGCGACGCACGTGCTGAACGGCCTCGCGAAGGACGCGGCGAAGGAGTGCGCCGCGTACGAGAAGGCGATCCGTGCGGCAGGAGGAATCGACTTGCAGGTGCTTGGGATCGGCTCCGACGGACATATCGCATTCAACGAGCCGGGCAGTTCGCTCGCGAGCCGCACACGCGTGGTTTCGCTTACGCCACAGACGGTGAAGGACAATGCACGGTTCTTCAAGCGCGCGGCGGACGTGCCCCGCTATGCGCTTTCCATGGGAGTTGGGTCCATCCTTGAGGCAAAGCGCATCGTCCTGCTGGCGTTCGGCGCGAACAAGGCGTCGGCAGTGGCCGGCGCGGTGGAAGGCGGCGTGTCGCAGTTCTGCACCGCAAGCGCCCTCCAGATGCACCAGGACGCGTGGATATTCTGCGACGCGGCTGCGGCATCGAAGCTGAAGCTGAAGAAATACTACACGGTGCGTGGCGAGGAAGCTCTCTCGCGCGAACTGCGCGGATGATCGCCTAACGTTGCCATTGGCTACGGTCCGCCGGCGTCTGCCGGCGGCCGAGCATCTTCGAAATGGCGCCCATGGAATAGACCCATAGCGTGATCCAGCACGCCGGCACATGGTACAGCCAGGCGCGATCCGGACGGCGGCGGAAGCCGATCGCCGCCTGCACGAGCAACGGCAGGACCGTCACTGTCGCAAGGCAGAAAAGCAGAATTCCGGTCTTGCGCTGCCTATTCCATGGATAGGTGCGCCGCTTCGCCTGCGCGAAGAAGAGAAAATCCCTGATGCGGCGGCGCTGCTTGCGGGTGAAATCCGCCATCCGCGCGCAGTATAGATGCACGATGCCTGTCTTTACTTTTGCAACAGTCGCGTGTCCGCAGCGGAGTATGCGTTCGTACAGGATGTCGATGTCAAAAAGATACGGATCCCAGTTGGCGCCATCCAGGAGCGACCTGCGGAAAACGAACCCGTTTGCACCGATGGTCGGAAGGGCGTCGGCGGAGAGGCGCAGTTTCAGCCAGTCGCCTTTATCCTCTGTGGGTATGGCAAGTCCGGTCCAGGCGCCTGTAATGGCGCATGTGCGGTCGTAGTTGCGCGTAAAAAGGCAGATGGGATCGTTCATCCCCAGAAGGGCGAAATATCTTGTGAGCGCGGGATCGTGCGGGCGTGACGTGTAGGATATGGGTTCGGTGGCAAGCACGTCAGGGTCGGCAAATGGTGCGAGCATGCGCTCGAGCCATGTGGAGTCCGGCAGGATGTTGTCGCTGTCGACGAGCGCGATGATGTCGCCTGTCGCCGCCTTTATGCCGGCCGTCTTGCCGGCTTCACCCGTCTTGAGCGGATTTGGAACTATGCGGTCCACCCCGGCGGAGCGCGCTATTTCAAGAGTACGGTCGGCAGAGCCGGCGTCGGCTATTACGATTTCGCAGTCGCATCGCGGAAGAGTCTGCGACCGTATCGCCGCCAGGCATTCGCCTAGCGTCTTCTCCGAATTCAACACGGGTATGACGATAGAGAGTTTCATGCCTGCGACGGGTTGAAGGAGATGGTCCGGCTGTCGGGATTGTCGCCAAGCGTGAAAACGACGTGCCGTGCCGTGGAGGGAATCAGTTCGCCGGCCCGGTCAGGCCACTCCACGAACAGGACGGCGTTACGCGCCAGATAATCTTCCCATCCTATTGCCAGGACATCGTCTGGATCGTGCAGACGGTACAGATCCATGTGCACGAGCAGGAATTTTTCCGTGGGGTGTTCCACGACGAGGCAGAAGGTCGGGCTGGTGACGGCGCGTTTCGCCCCTAGCGAGGCGGCCAAGCCCTGCGTGAACGTCGTCTTGCCCGCACCGAGGTCGCCTTCAAGGCATACGACATCTCCCGGCTTGAGTTCGGCGGCGAACCGTCTGGCGACGGCCCATGTTTCCTCGACGGATGAAACCTGATACGAGGAGTTCATTCGAGCCAGCCTCCTTTTTGCAGTTCACGGAAGAAGAGAGGAAGGTAGTCGGGGGCGAATGCGGCGGCGTGCGGAAGGCGTACAAGGCCGGGAATGTCTGCAGCCACGGGAGAATCTCCGGCAAGAGGCTCGTGCTTGTAGACGTCGAGATACGCGGCGGCGATCCGGCGCGCGCGGAGCGCCTGCGCCAGCGCCGTTTCATCCACTGCGTTGCCGCGTCCGATGTTTATCAGAACCGCCGAACGTTTCATCGCGCGCAGGACAGACGCGTCCACGATGTCGTCCGTGCCGGTGTCCGACGGCAGGATCACAATCAGCCAGTCTGCCGTTTCGAGCGACGGCTTGAGGTCTGCAAAGTTCCTGCGGCGGATGCCTGTGACGGATACGCCGAGCGCTTCCAGCTTTGCGCCTACGGCGTGGCCTATCTTGCCGTAGCCGAGGATCACGGCGCGCGTTCCTGCCACAAGCGAACAGAACGGGCTAAGTTCGCTCCGCGGCCACAACACGCCCTCTCTCTGCCATTCGTATGCGCGGTACAGCCCGCGCGCATGGGAGAACATGCATGCTACCACGGTTTCCGACATGATCTTGCCATGGAAAGCTCCATTGACGCGCACCACTCCTGGCGGCAATTCGGAATCGGCAGGCAGCAGTTCGCGCCCCGCACCTGGCGTCGCGAGGATCCTCAGCCTTTTCGCCCTGGCAAACCATTCTTTCTTGAATTCCCACACTATCGCGTGCGTTGCGGACGGAAGCGCTTTGAGGAAAGCCCGTTCGCTCCGTACGACGGTGATGGAAGGGGATGTGAAGCGGCGAGGGCGCCGCTTCGCCGGACAGGAGATAGCATCCCTGAACACTGCCAGCGAACGCGCGTCAAGCCGGAAAGCGCCTATCGGCCAGTTCAGCCATAGAAGGTAACAATTCCGCATTTCAACTTTTGCCATTTTGTTCCCGACCTTCAAACCCGCTGCCTCTCGACCATGCACTTTTCCGCTGTCACCCTGATGCCGTGGCAGGCTGCTATGCATATGCCGTAGTTTGTGACAGGGACGCCGGCGGCACGGCAACGGGCGATGCGGTTCTGGACGGCACGGCGCGTCAACATGCATGCGCCGCAGTGGACGACGAGCGCGTACGGGGACAGGTCCTCCGGAAACGCGTTGCCAGAAGTCCATGCGAAGTTCAGCTTTCTGCCGGTATGTTCCTGGATCCACTTAGGCAGCTTGACAGTGCCGATATCCGTACACTGGCGATGATGCGTGCATCCTTCGCTGACCAGGACGGTATCGCCGTCTTTAAGACGCGTCAAGGCATCCGCCCCCGCACAGTAGGCGGCCAGGTCTCCCTTGGCGCGCGCGAAGACGATCGAGAATGAAGTGAGCGGAACCGATGCCGGCACTACCTTGCCTACGACGTCGAAGGCCTGCGAATCGGTTATGACGAAACGAGGCGGCTCGGCGAGCTTGGAAAGCGTGTCCGACAGTTCCGTCTCGCGGCATACGAGCGCGGTGGCGCCGCTGTCGAGCGCTTCGCGTATGACCTGCTGCTGCGGAAGAATGAGCCTGCCCTTGGGAGCCGCAGAATCGATCGGGCATACGCATACGATGCAGTCGCCCCTGGAAAGCAGGTCGGACACGAGGGGATGGGGCTGGTCGGCGGGTGCGATGGACGCAAGCTTTCTCCTGAACGCATCCAGGTCGTCGCCTCGCCTGTAGACGAGGTGGGGGATTCCCCTGCGGGCGCAATCGGCGATCAGTTCGCTCTCCAGCGAACCTATCTCGTCGGCGGTGACGATGATTGCAACGTCAGTCGAAGAGAGGACTTCGCGGGCGCGGCGGACTCGCTCTGCGCCAAGTGCGCCCTCGTCGTCGAGGCCCGCCGTGTCCGTAAGCAGGCACGGGCCGAGCGGAAGTATCTCCATCGCCTTGGAGACAGGATCCGTGGTCGTGCCCGGGATGTCGCTGACAATGGCCACCTCCTGTCCTGTTATGGCGTTTATCAGCGAACTCTTGCCGGCGTTGCGCTTTCCAAAGAAGGCAAGCCGGATGCGATCGCCAGACGGCGTGTCGTTCAATCCGGCCATTTCGGTCTCCTTGCCATGCCCCGCTCCATTCGCGATCAGGCCTTGGGCACCTTGAGGTCAAGCCCCATCTTGGCGAGATCGACATCGTCGAACCCCCACGGCTTCTGCGTCTTCCATGCGCCGCCGGTGAAATCCGGGACGTCCATGGATCTGCCGCGGTTGGCGGCGGATCTTTCGGTAAGCTCGTTCAACGAGCACCAGGCTGCCAGATCGTATACATTCATGTCTAGCGGCAGGCCCATCTGCAGACACCATGCAAGGCGCAGGAGCATGAGGAAATCCATGCCACCATGGCCGCCGTGCACCTTTGCATATTCGCCAGCCGTCTTCCAGAGCGGATGCCTGTACTTCTGGCGAAGCTCTGCCGTTACCTTGTCGTCGTACTTGTGCACGCCGGCGCCAAGCTCAGTCTCCAGCGCAATTCGCAGAGGGTAGTCTTGAAGTATGCCTTTTGTGCCGGAAATGAGGTTTATGCGGCTGTACGGTCGTGGCCCCGTGATATTGTGCTGCACCATTATCGTCCGGCCTAGTTTCGTTTTGACGATGGTGGTGTTCATGTCCGCCATCTTCACCTTCCAGGACGCCTCCTGGCTGCCGTCGCCGAACTTGCCCTTGCCGTATTCCTGGAAGCCCGCCTGAAGCGAATCGACAGACACCAGGTAGTCGAAGTTGTCGCCGCGGTTGATGTCCATGTCGATGCATATGGGTCCCAGGCCATGTGTGGGATACTGGTTGCCGCCGTGCTCCCTGTTGTAGCGCATACGCCAGTAGTCCCAGTATCCGCCCGATCCCTTTTCCGGGTCGAACTTGCCGTAGCAGTACTCGCGCAGATCGTGGATGTATGCGCCCTCGCCGTGTACGAGCGTGCCGAAAAGTCCCTGGCGGCACATGTTGAGCGCGAGCATTTCCGTCTCGCCATAGCAGCAGTTCTCCAGCTGCATGCAGTGGCGGCGCGTCCGCTCGGACGTCTTGACCAGCGCCCAGCACTCGTCGATCGTGAGCGCGCTGGGGACTTCGATGACCACATGCTTGCCGTGTTCCATGGCATAGAGCGCGATCGGCGCATGAAGTTCCCAAGGCGTTCCGTTGTAGACAAGATCGACCTGGTCCCAATCGCACATGCGCTTCCACTCTTCCTGGCCGCCCGTGAATACGCGAGGCGCCGGGTTGGCGTGCTTGGCGCATCTTGCGAGGGCACGGTCGATACGCGCCTTGTTCAGGTCGCAGACTGCTGTGATCTTCACGCCTGGTATCTTGGCTAGATCCAGGCCCAACGCTCCTCGTCCCAGGCCCACCACGCCAACGCGCAACGTCTTGAAAGGCTTGTCGGCCCAGCCCATCATGGAACCGGACGGGCAGTTCGCCTCCGCACGGGCCTTCCCGCAGGTTATTCCCGCCGTTGCGGCGGCCGCACCCATCCAAAAGGTGCTCCGCAAGAACTCGCGTCTGTTTGTCTGCATGGTAATTCGACTTCCTTTCATGTGGTGGTGTCGTTCGAAATCGGGCCTATTATAACAGACTTGCCGTTGCATGTCACTAGTGCTGGCGTTGCAAAGCCTTTTCGTCCGCATCGGCGATCGCATCCCAATCGTATTGCGATGCGGCATGAAATCCGCGTCGGCGCATTTCGTCAAAAACGTTTTTGTCGTCCAGGACATCGACTATCAGACGTGCGAATCTGTCATGGTCGAAACATGGAACGGAAACATACGCGCCATTGTATATCTTCCGGTAGGCTGGCAAGTCGTAGGCTATCACAGGAAGACCTGCCGCCATGGCTTCACATACAGCGATGCCCCAGCCTTCTTCGTGGCTGGGAGCGAAAAGGATTTTCGCATGATATTCCGAAGCGGGGAGAAATCCGCCGCCTTTCGGACGGAAAACACGGATTGGCAGGTTGCTCCGTTCAATACCCAAAGGATTGACTTCATGTCTGTTCCGATATTGCAGAATGCCGCGGTGGCGCACGGAAGATTCAACAGTCGCTCCGGACGAGCGCATAGCGGCGATGTCCATCTGGCGCGATGATGATGGCGGCGGCATCCAGGAACCGTATCCACGTCTCTTCAGTGAACGATTGCACGACATTGCGTGCGACAAGAAATGCCCCGTTATAGAGATCGTGCGTCGTGAAAACGCCGAGCCTTCCCGTGAAAAGTCCGGTCGCCCATGTCTCAAGGGCGTCTGTTGCGGCATGGAGATCGGCAAATCCCGCCTGCCGTCCGTAGCGCAGGTAGGCGAACACCTTCTCGTAGAAGGAACCGTCCCGGAACAATTCGAAGACGGTGGGCTGGTCTGCGAAATAGAACGTTTCGTTGCCTATCCTGCCGTCGGTTGGAATGTGCGGAGAGGCAAGGCCCATCCCGCGGGCAATGGCTTCTGCGGTCATCACCGTACGACGCAGGGGGCTGGCGAGGAACTGCACGTCTTGCGCGAAATCGCGCAGGCGCGCGCCATATGTCTCGGCGGCCCGGCGGCCGTTCTCGGTTATCGGCAGCGCCGCGCCAAAGGTCGGGTCGTCATGGTCGATATGCGGACGTTCCGCATGCCTCACCATGAGCAGGACGCGGCTGCCATGCCGCAACTCGTCTTTTACATCCTCAAGATCCATGCGGCACAGTATATCATAATCATATCGGCCCGGCGGATGGAGTGACGCGCCGCGATTGTGGTATAATATGCGCCGCTATGTCAGAGATTCGAGTTCGTTTCGCCCCGTCGCCGACGGGGAAAGTCCATATCGGCAACATCCGTGCCGCCATCTACAACTGGCTCTACGCGCGCCATACAGGCGGCAAGTTCCTGCTTCGCGTGGAAGACACCGACCTGGAGAGATCCACGCCGGAGGCAATCCAGGCCTTGCTGGAATGCATGGAATGGCTTGGGCTGGACTACGACGAGCCTGCGTTCTACCAGACGAAGAACGTGGATCGCCATATGGCTTGCGTGGAGAAGCTCATCGCCGACGGCCGCGCATACAAGATGGAGAAGACTTCCCGTGACGGAAAGACCGGCGAGGTGGTGATGTTCCGCATGCCCAAGGAGGGCACGCTCGCGTTCGACGATATAGTCAAGGGGCACATGGAGAAAAAGGCAGAGGACGTGCCGGACTTTGCCATCGTACGAAGCGACGGTTCCCCTATTTTCCATCTTGCCAACGTCGTGGACGATATCGACCAGCGCGTGACGCACGTCATCCGCGGCGACGACCACGTAGAGAACACGTTCAAGCACATCGAGCTGTTCAAGGCGCTTGGCGCCACGCCGCCGAAATACGGCCACCTCTCCATGATCGTCAACGCCCAGGGCAAGCCGTATTCCAAGCGCGACGGCGCGGCTTTCGTCGGGGAATTCCGCGAGAACGGGTATCTGCCGGAAGCGCTCTTCAACTATCTCCTCCTCCTGGGCTGGAATCCAGGAGACGAGAGGGAAGTGCTTTCCAGGCAGGAGATGATCGATCTTTTCGACATCGAAAAGGTGCATGTGACTGCGGCAAGGTTTGACATAAAGAAGCTCCAGTGGATGAACGGAGAATACATCCGTCGCGCGCCGCGCGAGCAGTACCGCCAGGAACTTCTTTCGCGCCTTGGCGCGGCCGGGATCGTTCCTCCGCCGGACTTCAATCTCGATCTGCTCGTCGACCAGCTGCAGATACGCACCAAGTTCTGGAATGACATTCCGGGCAACTGCATATACTTCTTCACGGAGGACTATCCTGTCGACGAAAAAGCCGTCGAGAAGCGGTTGAAGAAACCGGGCGTTAAAGAACTGCTGCTCGATCTGGCAAGCCGTTTCGCGCGTCTGGAGCCGTTCACGGCGGCAGCTGGCGAGGCGATGGTGAAGGATATCGCGCAGGGACAGGGCATGGGGCCGTGGGTGCACCCGATCCGTGTGGCTGTAAGCGGCCGCATGGAGGGGCCGGGTCTCTTCGAAATGCTGGAACTCCTCGGCCGCGAACGCACGGTGGCACGTCTGGAACGCGCCGCCCGTTCGCTCCCGTAATGGAGATTGTCCGCCTATGGCGAACACTGAAGGGGTAGAGGTCGCTCTTGCCGCAGACCGCAATTATTATTGCGCCATGGCGGTTGCGGCCTGCAGCATCGCGCAATACTGCAAGCCTGATGTCGGAGTGAGATTCGATCTTCTTTTCAGTGGTTTCACGGAGGATGACAGATTGGAGATGTGGAGCCGTCTGCAAAACCTGCCGCACGCTCGGTAGGGACGGCATCCCGTGCCGTCCGCGACGGTCGCGGGGCGACCGCCCTGCCTGGTTCTGCAGAATAACGCATGTCTGCGCATTTTTTCCGCATCTGTGATTCAAGGCCGCACTGTTATGGTATAATCTCCACGTCCTTGAGAGGAAAAGAAATGAAGTACGATAAGAACCATGCGCTTCTTGAAGCGCGAATACCAGGTCTTCCGGCTCCGTCCAGCGGGAAGGTGCGCGATGTCTTCGATCTTGGCGACATGTTGCTGATGGTCGTGACAGACAGGATCAGCGCATATGACGTCATACTCCCCGGAGGAATACCTGACAAGGGGAAGGTGCTCAACCAGCTGTCGCTGTTCTGGATGGATTTCCTTGGAGTCAAGAACCATCTCGTCACTGCCGACGTGGCCGAATATCCTGATGTCCTCAAACCGGTGGCCGACGATCTGCGCGGCAGGTCGATGCTCGTGAAGAAGGTTGACATGGTTCCGTTCGAATGTATCGTGCGCGGCTATCTCACCGGTTCGGGGTGGAAGGAATATCAGCGGTCCCAGACGGTGAACGGCCAGCAGCTGCGTGCAGGCTACCAGAACGCGTCAAAGCTTGACGAGGTCCTGTTCACGCCGACCACCAAGGCTGCGATAGGGGAACATGACGAGGCGATATCCGTGGACAGGATGGCGCTCGAGACGGGTACGGAGCTTGCAAACGCGTTGAGGAACGCTTCCGTTTCCTGCTATGCGCGGGCGGCGGACTACGCGTCGAAGCACGGCATCATAATTGCGGACACCAAGTTCGAGTTCGGACGCGACGCCGACGGTTCGCTGATTCTGGCAGACGAGGTCCTTACGCCGGATTCGTCCCGGTTCTGGCCGCAGGAGTCCTACGCCGTCGGCCGCAATCCGCCTTCGCTTGACAAGCAGTTCGTGCGCGACTGGCTGGACGAGATCGGTTTCAACCGGCGTCCGCCTGCGCCGGAGCTGCCAGACGAGGTCGTCGGCAAGACGCACGACATCTATGTCAAGGCATACGAGGAGCTTAGTGGAAAGAAGCTGGTCTAGCGAGGCGCAGGCCGTCCTTGACGCCTATCCGTGGGAATCGCCTGGCGAAAAGGCGCGAGCCAAGGCGGAGGCCGAGCTTGTAGCCTTCGGCAAGGATGTGGAATGCGACGATCTTCCGCTTCGCGTTCGCCGGTGGCAGAAGCGCCAGGCGCGTCCGCGCTATGTATGGCGAGGCGAAAGCCTGAAAGCGGCAACGGCGGCATTTGAGGCGGAACTGATATCGCAGGCGCTTGCGGCGTCGAACGGAAACATCGCTGCCGCCGCGCGCGCGTTGGGGTCTACTCCCCGCATAGTGTCCTACAAGGCCAGGAAATACAATCTCGACAATGTCAAACGTCAAACAAGAAAGCAGAGGAAGGAAAAATGGGAATCTTCGATCAGATGAAGCAGGCGATGCAGATGCGCAGCGAGGCCAAGCGGCTGCAGGCCGAAATCGAAAAGATACAGGTTGAGTATGCGAACGGCGGGATATCCGTGACGGCGCGTGGCGACTTCACCATCTCATCCATAAAGATCGCTCCGGAGACATGGAAAGAAGTGGCCGGCGGCAAGACCGAACGGTTCGAGACGATGCTGTTCAATGTCGTGAACGGCGCGCTCAAGAACGTGAAGAAGACGACGCAGGAGCAGATGGCCAAGATGATGCAGGCCGGCGGCATGGGCGGTCTGTTCGGCAAATAGGTGGAACGGTGCTGCAGCCGCTTGAAACGCTTGTTCGCACTCTCGCGCACCTGCCGGGGCTTGGCCGCAGGAGCGCGGGACGTGCGGCTCTTGCGCTTGTGCGCGAGCCGGAGAGGCTGCTGGATCCCCTGGTCCTCGCATTGCGGGACGCCAGGGCGGAGATAGTCTGCTGTTCCAGATGCGGCGCATTTACAGTCCGCTCCGCCAATCCATGCGGGTTATGTTCGGATGCGACACGCGACGGCGCCGCGTTGTGCGTGGTGGAGGAACCGGCGGACATTTTTACGATAGAGTCGTCAGGGGCGTTTCGAGGCCGTTACCACGTGCTGGGTGGAAAGCTGTCTCCGGTGCGGCACGTCGGATGCGAGAAACTGCGCATAGAGGAGCTCAAGGACCGGATTGCGCGTGAAGGCATCGCGGAGGTGCTGCTTGCGCTCTCGACCGACATGGAGGGCGACGCGACGGCAGGGTACCTCGCGGAGATTCTGCGCACCTGGCCATCCGCCGGGGCGCCTGTGCGTGTGACGCGGCTGGCATTCGGGCTGCCTGCCGATTCCGGCGTGGCGTATTCGGATCCTCTCACGCTTCGCCGCGCCATAGCCCACCGTTGCGCGGTGGCATGGTAAAGACTTCCGTCGGGTTTGCGGTTTTGACACATGAAAAACAAGGAAAAGACATGAAGGCAAAATCAAAAATGCGTACGGCGCGTGCGGTTGCGCTGGCATCCGTCCTGTCGTTCGCGTGCCTGGCGCGGGCCGCCGTGCTGTCGTTTGACATCTCGGCCGACAGGGCCGACTGCATGTACAAGTGCGGCGAACGGGCTGCATTCACTGTAACGGTGGTGGGAGAGGACAAGCGCCCTGTCGCCGAAGGTTCCGTAGAGGCTGCCGTAGACAACTTCGGTCCGCGCGAACAGGCGAAGCGGACGATAGATCTCTCGAAAGAGAATCCGTTCAGGATGGAAGGAACTCTCTCCGAACCTGGATTCCTGCGGCTGACAGTACAGGCAGGAAAGGAGAAGCCTGCGATGTTCGGTGTCGGTTTCGAGCCGGAGCGGATCGAGAAGGGAAGTCCGTCTCCTGCGGACTTTGACGAGTTCTGGGCGAAGGCCGTAAAGAACCTGGATGCCACGGTGCCTGCCGATCCGCAACTCAAGCTGCTGCCGGAGCGCTCGACGGGGGCGTTCAACTTCTGGCGCGTCAGTTTCGCCACATGGGGCGGTACGCGCGTATACGGATTCCTGTCGATCCCCAAGAACGCGTCGGCGTCCAGGAGATATCCAGTGCGCTTCCAGGTGCCTGCGGCAGGCAATGGCCGCGCAAAGTGGACAAACAACATGCAGGGCGCTTCTGACGCGATATGCATGCTCATGACGGTGCATCCATACGAACCGCCATTCGACCTTGACGAGCTGGAGAAATTCTTCAAGGCGAATCTGGACGGGCTGAAAGATCGATATGGCAGTCGGTCATACCCGACGGCCGGCATCGGCAAGTCGCGGGAGGAGTACTACTTCTACAGGGCGATAGTCGGCATCAACCGCGCGGTCAACTGGCTCGCGGCGCGCCCCGAGGTGGATCTGTCCGATTTTACGTATTCCGGAACTTCGCAAGGCGGAGGCTTCGGATTCTTTATGCTCGGCCTCAACAAGCACTTCACAAAGGGCGTGATGTACGTCCCGGCGATCACGGACACCATGGGCTACCTGAAAAGGCGGCAAAGCGGCTGGCCGCGCATCGTCGAACAGCAGAAGGAGGAAGACAGGCCTGCCGCAGAGCGGAACGCGCCGTATTTCGACGGGGCGAACTTCGCCTCGCGCATCAAGTGCCCGGTACGTGTCGTCGTGGGATTCGCCGACAATACGTGTCCGCCTTGCGCGGTCTATGCCGCATACAACGCGATACCTGCAAAGGACAAGCGGATTCTGCATGGCATCGGCATGTCGCACAAATGTTTTAGCCGGTTCTACGAGGAACTTGGCAAATGGCAGAGAGGAAAATGAGAATATGAACGTTTCACGCAGGGGATTCCTGTGGCTTGCCGGCGCGGCGGGTGCGTCGCTTGCCGGCGATTGCGCGTCAGGCCGGCTCTTTGCGGGCGGAGAGGCTGCGCATGATCCCAACTTGACGGTGCTGTTGAGCGACATACATGTGAACGGGCAGGAGGGGATGGTCGTGTACCAGCGCGCCAAGTTCGCCGAAACGGTGGCGGAGATACTGAAGATGGATCCGCTTCCAGCTCGCGCCATAGTGTTCGGCGATCTCGCCTGGCTGTGGGGAAACAAGCAGGACTACGAATGCAGCGCCCCGTATCTGAAGCTTCTCGAGGATGCCGGCATTCCTGTTACGATAGGCATGGGCAACCACGACAGGCGTTCGACCTTCCTGGAGGTCTATCCGCAGTACGCGAAGACCACGAAGATACCAGGACGCATCGTCAGCGTCGTAGACGCCGGACCGGTAGATTTCCTGATGCTCGATGGTCTGCAGGGGACCGACGACCGCGGCCCGAAGGACATGGGGCCTGTCCCCGGCGCTCTGTCCAAGGATCAGCAGGACTGGATCTTGGACGTGCTGCCGAAATGGAAGAAACCGGTGTTCGTGTGTTCGCATTTCCCGGTGAAGGAACTGTCGGCCGGCGGCAAGCCGCTGATGAAACGTCTCGTCGGCGCGCCAAATGTGGTCGGCTACATCCATGGACACGACCACAGATGGTATACGACGCACTTGATCAAGGGATGGTCTTTTACCCAGATGAAGAGAGCGCTTTGCCTCCCGTCGACCGGGCATTGGGGCGACATCGGATACGTGTTGCTGCGGGTTGACGGCGACAAGGCCGTGGCAAGCCTGCGCCAGCGGGATTTCTACTATCCAAGGCCTGAGCCGATGGATCCCGCGGACCGCAAGATATGGAAGATAATACTTCGGGAGAACCAGGGGCTCTCCTGCACTTTCCCGCTGCCTTCCGTGTAGTTCGGCCGATGGCCGGAATTTGGCGTACTTTGCCCTTGCCATGTCCGGCGTAATACGATAGAATACCCCCCGTTTGTCAACAGCAAGGAATAGGAGCGCCTCTTGGCCAAGGAAGACGATAGCGCAATCGAAGTGACCGGAACCGTGATAAAGGTTCTTCCGGCAACCATGTACAAGGTCCAGTTGGACAACGGCCACGAAGTGCTGGCACATATTTCAGGAAAGATGCGCAAATTCTTCATCAAGATCGCCATCGGCGACAAGGTCACGGTCGAGATTTCGCCGTACGACCTGAGCAAGGGGCGGATAACCTATCGGCACAAGGTCTGATTTGGGCCGCCATCTGCTAGCCTTGCACGATGTCACCCTCGCATTCGGGGGTGACGCTGTTTTGGAGGGGGTCTCGCTCAACGTGGAGGCCGGCATGCGCGCGTGCGTCACCGGACGAAACGGCGAAGGCAAATCTACCCTTTTGAAAGTGATAGCCGGTCGGCTTGAGCCGGATGCGGGCGATGTCGTCAAGGCGCCAGGTCTCAAGGTCGCTTTCCTGGAACAGGCTGTTCCATCCGACAGATCGGGGACGGTGGCGGACATAGCCGGATCCGGCAAATACATTTCGCAGATGGGACTTGATCCGAATGCCGTCTTCAACTCGCTTTCAGGCGGTATGCGCCGCCGGGTGCTGCTGGCGCGCGTACTGTCTGACGAACCCGACCTTGTGCTTCTCGATGAGCCGACGAACCATCTTGACGTGGCATCCATAGAATGGCTGGAGTCGTTCATCCGCCGCCAGACGGAAATGGCTTTCTTGTTCGTGACGCATGATCGCGCGTTCCTGAAGTCGGTTGCCACGTACGTGTACGACCTGGATCGCGGCGTGCTTTCCGGGTGGAACTGCGACTATCGCACGTTTCTGCAGCGCAAGGCGGATCTGCAGTCGGACGAGGCGGCGCTCTGGGCGCGAAAGGCCAAAAAACTTGCCCAGGAAGAGGCGTGGATACGGCAGGGGGTGAAAGCGCGCCGGACGCGCAACCAGGGGCGGGTGGAGGCGTTGCGAAAATTGCGGCTGGAGTTCGCCAACCGGCGCACGGCGATTGGGACGAGCACGTTGAAGCTCGATACGGCCGCTGCGTCTGGCGATCGCGTCATAAAGGTGGAAGGCGTGTCGTTTGCCTATGGAAACGGCGCGCCGGTGGTCCGCGACTTCACAACGGACGTGTTGCGTGGCGAGCGCATAGGCGTGATCGGCGAGAACGGCACCGGAAAGACGACGTTGCTGAAATTGCTGACCGGCCAATTGGCGCCGACGGCGGGTTCTGTCACGCTGGGCACGCGAGTGGAGATGGCGTTCTTCGACCAGCTGCACGCCCAGCTGGATCCGGAATCCACGGTGAAAGAGGTCGTCGCGAAGGATCGCGACGCGGTGACGGTCGGCGGCGTGACGAAACATGTGTTTGCCTATCTCGCGGATTTCCTTTTTACGCCGGAACGGGCCCGCACTCCGGTGAAGGCGCTCTCTGGCGGCGAAAAGGCCCGTCTCCTGCTGGCACGGCTGTTCCTGAAGCCGTCCAACCTGCTTGTCATGGACGAACCGACAAACGACCTTGACGTGGAGACGCTTGAACTGCTTGAGGAACAGTTGTTGAACTACAAGGGGACTCTCCTCGTCGTGTCGCACGACAGGACGTTCCTGGACAATGTCGTCACGTCATCATATGTGCTCGCCGGCGACGGTGAAGTGCGAACGTGCGCAGGCGGTTACGCAGAAGCCTCTCGGATGCTGCGCCAGGTGAAGGACGATGCCAGAAGCGTGGAGCCTTCAAGCGGCGGCGGAACCGTCCAGGACCGCAAGAGCGTCAACGCGCGCAAACTTACCTACAACGAGAAGCGCGAGCTGGACATGCTGCCGGACAGGATTGCGGCGCTTGAGCATGAGATCGCCGATATCGAAACCGCGCTTTCCGATCCAGCCATCTATTCCAGGGACAATGCGCGGGCGACGTCCATGACGGCGCGTCTGCCGCAGGTTCGAGACGAACTGGATGCCGCCGAGACACGCTGGCTCGAACTTTCAGAGAAGGTCTGACCGGTTCTCCGCTCTCCGCGACTTGCGCAGGTGCCTATAACTTCCACTTGACGCGATAGGGGGGGGGTATGGTAGGATATGGGCGTTCTTACATTTTGCATTGGAAGGAATGTTCAAATGATATTGCAGAAGTCGCAGTTTCCCGTTGCTGCATTGGCGGTGTCGTGTTGCATTCGTGTCTTTGCCGCAGACATCCTCGGAGGATTTGGGGAGGTTGCGCATGTCGATGTGGCTGCGGATGTTGTGGCGCAAGATGGCGCCGTCCTCGTTTCGCCAGAGGCGACTGGACTTGTGAAGAGCGGAACCGGGACGTGGAACGTTCCAGTGTCATGCTTCTTCTTCGGTCTGCCGGGAAATCTGTTTGCCGGAGCGGGAACGTTGGCATTGGACGCGGAACCGGCGACAGTCGCTCTGCCGGACGCGACGGCGATATGCCGGAAGGCTGCCTTCTGGGTAGACGCGTCGTTATCTCCGAAGGACGGGACTGGCGATGACGTGGACGTGTGGTACGACGTGCGCGACACCGGCAGGGATGCCTATCCGCGCGCCGTGTATGACGAGACGGTGTCGAAATCCAAGCCGACGTCCGCGACATACGGCGGCAAGGACGCGCTCTATTTCGGCGGATACGGTGCCGCAAGCCGTTCGGCGAACGGAAACGGCGCTTCCATGAAGTGGTGCGATCCGGACGGAACTGCGCGCCGGTTTTCCGGCATCCGGCACCTGTTCGCCGTACATGGCGTTGACAAGACATACGGTTTCATCTTCGGCGATACGGTCAACAACCATTTCCACATCGGGTTTCAGTCGTCCGCTCTCAGCCCCACCTACTGGCGCAATTCCGGCAGCGACGGACGCCAGGCCGCGTCAGCGCGCAACTTTGTGGACGGCAAGACGGCAGACGCCTATCGCGATACAGTGCCTACGGGGCGGCATCTCCTGGAACTGGACATGATGCGGGTGACTGGTTCCGCCAACAACTTCTTCAACGACCGGAACTATTGCGACTACACGAAAAGCGGAGGCGACCGTACGGGCGGCGACTATCTCCACGAAGTGCTGGTTTTCACGAACGCCCTGACGGAAGCCGAGCGGGTACAGGTTGAGGCATACCTGATGGACAAGTGGGGGATCTCCGCTCCTGCCGCCGACGCGACGGTTACGGTGGCGCCGCAAGGCCGTTTCGAGGTCGCTTCCGCAACGCTGATGCAGGACGGGTTCTCGGTGGCGGGAACCGGTACCATCTCTCCGGTGGAGGGGACGGGCGGCGAGATCCCCGTTCAGGCGGCTGTCGGCGAGTCTGTAGGCGTCTCGCTGGCCGATGGACAGTCCGTCAACCTGCGGCTTGCGCGGGCAGTGGAGATACATGCCGGCGACATGATCGATTCCGCCCGTGGCAGAACTGGCGATACGCTCGTCCGTACGGCAGGTGGCGACGCCGGTACCGTATCCAAGACGGGTACAGGTTCGCTCACGATCCGCGAGCTGCCGTCTTCGACAACGAACTTCAACATACAGGCGGGAGAGGTTAGGCTCGTCCCCGGCCTCAAGAGCAGCGCTGTGACAGGGGAGGACGGCATCATTCCGAACGGCAGTTTCGAGGAGGGCGATTGGACGCAGGGAGACACGATCGCTTTCCTTGGCAAGACCGTCAACGGATGGACTGCCACGGCTCCGTCGTCCAACTACCGCAACGAGGCTTTCTTCTACAACGTGACCGACGGGACTACGGCGGCAAGGTTCAATGGAACGCTCTACACTAACGACATCCCGGAAGGATGCTGCGTAATGGCCGTGAAGCACGACGTGTCGGTCGGCACGACGGTTACGCTACAGTCCGACGGCGTGTACGCGCTGAGCTTCTGGACGTCCGGGCGTGGCGGCACATACGGTGGCCGGCAGCATCTGGATCTGGCTATCGGCGCGACGGACGATACGCTGGAGACCTTTGCCACCGTCGTGTCGTCGTATGGCCCGTGGGTGAAGCATTCGTATCAGCTTCCCGAACTCAAGGCCGGCAGCTACAGGTTGTGGTTCAAGAGCCGCAACCTTAGTGACGACCGGCTGGCCCTGATAGACGACATGCGGCTCGCTTTTGTCAGTCCCGGTGACGGCGACAGCGTGTTCCCGGTGCCAAACGGCGCGTTCGAGATTCTGGAAGCGCCGCTCGCCGCCCCGCAGTATTTCCGGGCGTCGAACGCGGCGAGAGGGTGGACGTTCACGCAGCCGGACGGTGCGGACGATACTAAAGATGCATATGTGGGCCTTGCGATGCCGGACATGTCAACCACGACCATTTCCTATTTCGATCAGGCTGGTAACGTGCATGGAGACGCGAATCTGGCGTTCTTACGCGCAGGCGGCATCGCACGCTGCAATACGTTCGCCTTGCCGGCCGGAACGTGGCGGCTGGCTGCGGATGCGGCCAAGTTCGGCATCACGACGGATGCGTACGGCGATGGCCTGATCGCGGTTACGGCCACCATCGATGGCGTTGAAAAGGATATTGGGGCCATCGACATCGTCAACAGGAAACGCACGACGTTCCGCTGGCCCGTGACTGTCACGAATGCGACGGCAGTACAGGTGTCGCTTGCCCTTGCACAGACGCAAGCCGCCTACGTGACGGTCGACAATCTCCGTTTCGAGCGCGTTGCCGGCGACGAGCTGATCGTCAACGGGAGCTTCGAGAACGGCGAGGCAGGATGGACGTTCGCGAAGAACGTGCGCGGGGGCTACGAGATTCTTCCGTACGCCCAGAATCCGACCCGGTACGGCGCGGAGGCGTGCGATGGGGAGAAGTGCCTGCGCATCGTGTTCGACGAATCAGCGAGCCAGACGGTGGCGTTTCCGGCCGCCGGACTCTACCGCATGTCGTTCTGCGCGCACATGCGCTGGGATTCGCTGCACGGCTGGAATTCTCGCGGGTTCAATCCAGTCCGCGCCTGGTGGACGCCGGAATCCGGCGTCACGAACATCATCGGCTACACGGAGCCGGCGGATCGGCTGACGCTGTCCTGCTGCAGCAATTTCGTGGAATACGCGTTCACGTTCCGCGTCCCGGACGCGGGAAGCTATACGGTCGGCATCCAGGGCGTGGTCGACAATGCGGCCGTGCCGAAGGCGACACCCAGCTACGATTCCGAGGTGTGCGTAGATCGCGTCTCGCTCCGCAAGATCGACGAGGACGAGATTGAAGAGACGCCTGACCTTCCGGAAGATCTGGCGATCTCGGTGGCGGAAGGGGCGCGTCTGCGCCTTGATTTCGGAGGGACGAATGCCGTCGATTCCGTGCGGTTCGCCGGACGGTTTGTCGGAGGGGTCGTGTCCGAGGAGACGTGTCCTGCATTCGTGTCCGGCCCCGGGGCGCTTCTGGTGAAAAGATACGGGGCTGCGATCATAATAAGGTAGCATGTGATGAAATTGCGTCTGCTGGCGTTTTGCATCGCCTTGGCAGGTAAGGTCTGCCATGGCGCATGGCCCGAGCCTTCCGCTGAAATGCGGCCGTGGATATACAACTGGTGGATGGGATCTGCCGTGACGGAGGCTGGACTGCGCGAGCAGACGGAAACGCTCAAGAAGGCGGGCTTCGGCGGCTTCCACGTCATCCCGATATACGGGCTTGCGGACAAGACCAAGAACGTAAGGTTTCTCTCGGACGAATGGGCGGATCGATTTGCGTCTGCCGTGCGCCTTGCGCACGAGAAGGGGCTTGGCGTCGATTTGAGCGGCGGTCCGGGCTTTACATTCGGCGGGCCGGAGATTTCGGCGGAGGACGGATTCTGGACTTTGAAAGTGCAGGGCGCTGGCGACGGGGTTCGCGCGGGGCACACGAATCTCTGGCAGGGGACGGATGCCAGCGGGACTCCGTTGCGGCTAGTGGCGGCTCCATCGCGCCGGCGCCTCAAACGAGCCTCGCATGAAGATGCCGGGCTCATGATAAACCCTTTCGTCCCGGAGTCGATGAAACTGCATCTGAAGGCGTTGGCGTCCGTGTTCGACGCGCGCAAGGAACTGCGGCCGCGCGCGTTCTACCACGATTCCTACGACTACCACGAAGCGGCATGGTCGCCGCGTCTGGCGGATGATTTCCGGCGCCGGAGGGGGTATGCGCTCGAAGAACATTTCGCCGCGCTTGCAGGGCAGGGCGACGCGGACGAAATCGCACGCGTGAAGCACGACTATCGCCAGACGCTGTCGGAACAGATGGTGGAGACGTTCGGGACATGGACGGAATGGTGCCGCGCGCGCGGCATGCGTACCAGATACCAGGCGCATGGCTCGCCGGCCGACTGGCTGGCGCTCTACGCGCTGGCAGATTCTCCTGAGACGGAGATTTGCGGAGGTTGGCGTGGCAAGGAGGCGGTGACGAAATTCGCTTCGTCCGCAGCCCATATCGCCGGGCGGAAGCTCGTTTCGAGCGAGACCGGCACATGGCTGGGCAATCACTTCAACGTGCGGCTCTGCGACCTCAAGCGATTGTGCGACACGCTTTTCCTTTCGGGCGTCAACCACGTGTTCTACCATGGGTTCTGCTATTCTCCGCCGGACGAGCCATGGCCTGGACGCACGTTCTACGCCGCCACGGAAATGAATCCCCGCAATCCGATCTGGCGTGACGTGCCGGCGCTCAACGCATACGTCACGCGATGCCAGTCCATCTTGCAGACGTGCCGGACGGACAACGACCTTCTCGTCTACTGGCCTCTGCACGACTGGTGGCAGCGCGCCGACGGACTTGCGTTCGAGGCCGAGATGTCTGTAGGCAACGCGAAGCTCTGGTTCTCCGGCGGCACTATCGGTCCTGCCGCGGATTTTCTCTGGCGGAACGGTTGCTGCTTCGACTATGTCTCGGACGCGCTTTTGGAACGTGCGTTGGCTTCGGGGCGCTACAAGGCGGTTTTCGTGCCGCAGTGCCGGGCCATGCCGCCGGAAGTGGCGAAACGGCTGGCCGCATTTTCACACGCCGGGGGGAAGGTGTGCTTTGAGGGGAAGCTGCCGGACGATGTGCCGGGACTGCCCGATGTGCAGGCGCGCCGTGCCGCTCTGTCAGAAGCCCTTGCAACGGGGCGTTTCGCCGTCGGAAGCCGTGAACGGCTCATGGACGGGCTTGAGGTGCGGCGTCTTCCTTGGGTGAGGGCCGGTGGATTGTCGGGCCTGCGGCTGTGCGACGGAAAGGGCCGGAAGGTCTGGTTCGTGGTCAACCGGGGGCGGCGTTTTGAGGGCGCGCTGGAGTTGCCGGTGAAACATGGCAAGCTGGCGGCGATGTGGCCATGGAGCGGCGACGTCTTCGATCTGCCGTGCGATGGCGGACGCGTGAGGATCGCATTGGAGTCCGGCGAGTCGGTTTTCCTGTCGGAAGAGCCCTCTGGCGTTGCGGCGCCTCGTGTGGCGGACGGCATGGTGCGCACCATGCCAGTCGCCGGGCGGTGGACGTTGACGCCTGTTTGCGGCGGCCCGGCGATGCCACGCCGCACGATGGACTGTCCGGTGTCGTGGTCGGACAACCCTGACGGCAGCGAAAACCCGTTTTGCGGGACGGTGCGGTACGAAACCGTCTTCGATCTTCAAGGCGGCATGTCCGGCAGCCGTGGCGGGGTCCTGGATGCCGGCGAAGTGCATGAAAGCGCGAGAGTCCGCCTGAACGGACGCGATCTTGGAGTTCGCGTCATGCCGCCGTTCCGGTGGAACGTGCCTGGCGGGGTGTTGCGGAAATCAGGAAACCGGCTGTCGATCGAAGTGACGAATCTCGGTGCGAACCGGATACGCGACATGGACCGGCGCGGCGTGCAGTGGAAGGATGTCGCAACTGATACCGTATTTGCCCAGAACTACAAGCGGCTGGACGCTTCCGGGTGGAAGTTGCTGCCGAGCGGCTTGTCAGGTCCGGTTTCCCTGTCGGTCATAGACAGATAGGCGGACGACGTCCTGTCGCAGGCGAGTCAAAGAATGGAAAGGAAAAGTTGTATCATGTTCAATGTGTCGCGACGGAGTTTCATGGCGTGTGCGGCTGCGGCTGGTGCGAAGGCGTTTGGAGGATCCGCAGTGGCTGCGCCGGATCTCAAACTAGGAGTCTTGAGCGACATCCACATCTTCGACGAAAAGCAGGTGCCCGTGTTCGAGAAGGCGCTGACGTATTTCCGCGATTCCGGCGTGGACGGCGTCATCATCGCTGGCGACATGGCGGACCGCGGACTTCTGGACCAGCTGGAACTGGTCGGCAACGCCTGGTTCAAGATATTTCCCGGCAGCAAAGCTCCTGACGGACGTACGGTGGAGAAACTGTTCGTATACGGGAATCACGATGTGGAAGGCCACAATTACGGCGATACGCCGCAGACGCTCGAGGCGAAGTATCCGGACGAGCGCATCAGGGCCGCACACCGGAACGCCACGGACCCTGCGGCCGCGTGGGAGAAGTGTTTCAGGGAACCGTGGGCGCCGGTATATGCGAAGAAAATCAAGGACTACGTGTTCATTGGTGCGCATTGGCGCCACGAGGCGGAGCTGGACGCGTTCCTCGGGAAGAACGAAGAGAAGTTGGGATTGAAAGGCGGCAAGCCCTTCTTCTTCGCCCAGCACCGGCATCCCGGCAACACCGTCTACGGGCCGTGGGCCTGGGGCAACGACAGGGGGGCGTCCACGAAGGCCCTGGAACGCTATCCGAACGCGGTGGCGTTCTCCGGCCATTCGCACTATTCGCTTACAGACGAACGAAGCGTATGGCAGGGCGCGTTCACGTCCATAGGCACGTCGTCGCTATCGTACATATTTGCCCAGTACTGGCGCGAGAACGGCGATTCGGAGAAGCACGAACCTTTGAAGCAGATGCCTTGCCTGAAGCAGCACTGGGCGAAGCAGGGCATGCTTGTGTCCGTTTGCGGCGACACGCTCGTCATCGAACGGCGCGAGTTCGTCGGCGGAGAAAAAGTCGGGCCGGACTGGGTTGTGCCTTTGGACGGCACGAAACCGTTTGCGTTCTCCACGCGTAGCGCCGGGATGGTGGCGCCGGAGTTCGCGGATGGCGCGAAGGTGACCGTTGAGCGTGGCATTGGAAAGGACAGGAAGGGGACGCCGACGGATCAGGTGACGGTGCGCTTCCCGGCTGCGAAGGCGTCCGCGACGTCTCGCGTTTTCGACTACGAGGTCCGGGCTGTCGCCTACCACGAAGACGTGGATTACACGGTGGCGACGAAACGCGTCTTCTCCGAAAGTTTCCATCTTCCGCCATCGCGGGAGGTGGCGGAGGGGGCGTGCGTGTTCTCTGCGGCCGAATTGCCGGCGGGGCGGCCGCTGAGGTTCGCCGTTCGCCCTGTCGAGTGCTATGGCCGCAAGGGCCGCGCAATCGTCACCGGGAAAGATTTCGTGGTGTAGCCGGCCATATTCGTTTTGCCGCCGGAATGTGGTTTTGGTATAATCGCGCTTTCACAGGAGAAAGAGCGATGCGCACGGCAGATATTGTACGGAACACCAAGGAAACCCAGATACGCATGGAGTTGAACCTCGATGGTTCTGGCGAGGGCGTGATTGATACGGGGATCGGATTCTTCAACCACATGCTGGAGCTGTTCAAGAAGCACGCCCTGGTCGATCTGACCGTCAAGGCGACGGGCGATCTGGACGTGGACTACCACCATACCGTGGAGGATGTGGGGCTGGTGCTGGGGCAGGCGATAGACAAGGCTCTCGGCGACAGGCGCGGCATCGTCCGCTACGGGTTCGCGTCCGTGCCGATGGACGAGGCGCTTTGCGAAACGTCTGTCGATCTGGGCGGACGCCCGTATCTCGTGTTCGCAAGCGCGAAGAAGCATCTGATGGTGCGCGATTTCGAGGTGAAGCTGCTGGAGGAGTTCTTCAGGGCCGTGAGCGTCGAGGGCAGGCTCAACATCCATCTTCGCGAGATATACGGCGACGAGACGCACCATGTCTGCGAGGGAATCTTCAAGAGCTTCGCTCGCGCCTTGCGCCAGGCGGTCTCCGCCGATCCGCGAGAGACTGGCGTGCCGTCCTCCAAGGGCGTTCTGTAGGTGCGCATGGCACGGAAAGGCATAAAGGGTTTCACGCTCGTAGAACTGCTGGTGGTAGTGGCGATTATCGCCATAATGCTTTCCACAGCAGCCTTGAGCGTAGGATCGGGGACGACCGCCGTACGCATGAAGAATGCAGTGCGCAGCGTGTGGCATCTCTCCGGCTATGCGCGGACGATGGCCTTGCTGCGGCAGCATGCAGTGGTTGTGACATACTCCGAGGTGTGGGAGGGGGACTCGTTCGTCAAAAGCAAGGTCGAGGTGAAGGCCAGCGAGGCGGCGTCAACGCAAGAGACCGGCGGCATGTCGACCGATGCCGCGCGTTCCATCTTCGATCCAGAGGCCGAGCCGCCCATGCTCGAGGAGCCTGAAGACGAAACGGCGGAGAGCGCCGTACAGGAGGGTTTGGAGGCGAAAGCCTACGAGTTCCCCGACGTCCACCTGAAAGTCGAGCTGCTGGGAGAGGACGGACAATCGCTGAACGGCAGGAAAAAAAGCATATCCGTATTCAGCAATGTCGATTATCTTCTGGGGCGCAACAAGGGAGGTGCTGATGACGAGCGCAAGGTGTCGCCGTCGTCAGGCCTGTCTTCCCGCGACGAAGACGACGGACCGGAACAGGAGCTGCGGGAACCGGCTTCCATCGTGTTCGAGACCAACGGACGTTGCGAGCCGCATCGAATACTCGTGTGGAAGGACGGCCAGGACGAGAGCCGCGCCATAGTGCTCGAGGTGGACCGGTTCGGCACGATCAAGAACCCGGAAGAGGAGGACGACTAGTGGCGGCGGATGTTCGTTCTTCCCGCAGGGGTTTTACCCTTATGGAGGTGCTGATCGCCGCCGTAATGCTGGCGGTAGGGTGCGTGGCCATCCTCTCCTGCATGATGCAATGCCAGCGGATGATGCTTGCTTCCAAGAAGTTCGAATCCGCCCAGCTCGTGCTCCAGCTCGGCGAGATGGCATATCCCATTCCAGATCCGACGCAGGTGGCGACAAGCGGTGAGGACGTGCTCAACGACGATCTGCTGAACGTCAAGGAGACTTCGGCCGAGGATCTTCTCCGCGAACTGGACATGGATCTGCCCCGTACCGAGCGGGAACAGCTCGGCGACTACACTTTCGAGAGGACGGTAGACGACACCGACAACGAGATACTGCAGTGGAACGGCGGCATCTACGCAATCCGGTCGACCGTCCGGTGGGGCGGCAGCCGCTACCGGGCGAAACGCGACGAGCTCAACGTCATCCGCCTTTGGAGGAAAAAACAGTGAGACGGCGGGGATTCACGTTGATAGAACTGCTGATGGCGGTGATCATCACGGCCATCATGATGACGGTATGTTTCATAACTTTCAACACGGCCATCAGATGCTGGCGGCGTTCCGCGGCGCTTGCGGACACCATGCGAAACGCGGAATACGCGCTTACCCAGGTGGTAAGCGGACTGAGAAGCGCGTACTATCCGACGACCGGCAAGCAGGACTACGCATACGGCTTCCAGCTGTATGACAACGGCGAAGATCCAGGCGACAGCGATATGATACAGTGGATCAAGCTTGGCACGTCGATCGTGGGCAACCGTTCGCAGCTTTCGGAAACTCCGCATACGGTACGCCTGTGGGTGCAGAAGGAAGGGCGCGAGGGCCCTGGCGGACTGTGGGTGAAGGCAGGCCGCCTAGACCTGCTGGTGGACGACGATGACACGGACATCGACTTCAACGACGACACGCAGTTCGAACCGTATCCGCTGATCGAAGGTGTGCAGGGGTTCGACTGCAAGGTGCAGTCCAAGCCGGACAGCGTGGAAGGCGATGGAACTCCGAAGTGGGAGGACGTGTGGGATGCCTCCAATTCGATTCCGTATCGCGTGAAGTTGACGTTCTGGATGCAACCGACGGAGAAGCGAGGCGATCCAGTACCTGTCATGCGCGTGGTGGAGATACCCCTCTGGGACATCTCGCAGAATCCGGTAACTGTTTCGTCCGAGGATGAGAAGAAAGAGTCGGAAGCCGGTCGCGGAAGAGGCGGGAAGTCCTCTCCCGGCGGAGAAACACCTCCTGGCGGTGGATCTGCTCCGCGTGGCACGCCGGGAGGCGGGCGCGGTCCTGCGGGGGCTGGCGGCATGCCAGGCGGAGGAGGGCCGATGTGATGAAAGTAGATAGGCGAGGGAGCGCGCTCGTGACCGTCATATGGGTCGTGGCGGTACTGTCGCTTATCGTACTCAATTTCGCCGCGGAGGCGAAATTGCAGTCGAACGTCAACAGGCATACGACCAATCGCGTGCGCGTCAACAGCCTTACCGAAGCCGGCAAGGTTATTGCGGAAGTGATCCTGCTGGACTACCAGAACGTGGGCGAAGCGCCCGAAGACCAGACTCTTGACGACATGGAGGAGGAGTTCCAGAAAGACAGGTGGGTACAGGAGAAAAGGGCTCTCAAAAGCAGTTCCGTGGCCGAGACCGGCGCAATATCCGTCGATGCCCTCGATCCGGATTCGGGGACGTTCAGCGTCCGTATCGAAGCCAAGGAGACGAAGCTCAACATCAACACGCTGTGGTCCGGCGGCAACCAGAACTGGCTTGAGATATGGGAAAACATCCTTGCCGTCTGCAACGTGCCGGAGGAATACTGGAACGAGCTGGTCTGCTCGTGGAACGACTGGCGCGATTCCGACAATGCGGTAAGCAAGGATCTCCTTGGCGACTATCCAAGCGGCGAGGGCGGCGAAGACGAGTATTACAAGGAGGAACTCGAAAGCGAAGACGGCACGATGGAGTTCGAGCCGTGCAAGCCGCGAAACGGGGAGATTTCCGATCTCAAGGAGCTGGCCATGGTGAAAGGGTTCCGCGAGCATCCGGCCGTGCTGACCGGCGGCGTCATCAATCCCGAAGACCGCGAACAGGATCAGATCGCGGTCAAGTCCATCCTCGGATATTTCGATGTGATTGGAACGGGGAAGGTCAATGTCAACGCCGCGTCCAAGGAAATCCTCATGGCGATTCCCGGCATTTCCGACGATCTCGACACCAGCAGCTCGTTCTCGGCCAACGGCGAGGAGATCGTGCAGGCCATAATCGACTACAGGAAAGAACCGAGCGCGGCCGAAGCGAGGGAGACGAAATTCTACAAGGACGAGGATTACGGCAGTTTCAGGGATTTCAGCGATCTCCAGAGCCGCATACAGGAGAAGACTGGGAATGAGATAGGCAACGAGGCGTCCAGCTATCTCATCTATGCGCCGGAGACCTATTTCGAAATCACGATAGTCGGGGCTTCGGCCGGGATAACCCATACGGTGAAGGCCGTTGCGATGGTGCAGGACGACAGGATCCGATACATACGCTGGCAAGAGGACCCGTGATGTCGCACGGGCAGCGGATTGTGGTATAATCAACTGAAACGACAGAGGTGTTTGACATATGACGGAACATGACAGGCAACAGTCCTCCGCCGTCGCGGCGGGCGGCAAGAAAGGTCTGGGTCTTTTCTGGAAGATAGTCATTGCGATAGCGGCGGTCGCGGCGCCAGGCGTGATGGGTGGAGTGCTCATGGCAAGCGTAGGGCTGCTGGAATCCATACTTGGATTCACGCCGGAGCAGACGGCGCTTCTGATGACGTGCTATCTCGCGCTTGACGGGTATGGCCCGGCGGCGAATGTGACGGGCGATGGTGCGATAGCGCTTGTCCTCGACAGGTTCTTCGGCGCAAGGCCGGTCTAGCCATGCCGCCCGTGCTTGACAAGATCTCCGCCAATCCCGGCGAGCGCATGACTGCGCCGCATGCGAATCCTCGCCGCGTGGGACTCATGGTCGAACGTACGCGGGCGTGGGGACGTGGCGTATGCGAGGGCGTGGCGTCCGCCGCGCAGCAGCAGGGCTGGGAACTGCAGATGCTCGATCCCGGCGGACGCTTCCGCGCTGGCGACCTGAAACGGTTCGATGGTTTTATCGCGCTCGTCCTTGATCGCTCGGTCGCGCAGGCGCTGGAGAATTCGGGGCGCCCCGTAGTGGATGTCTATAACGGGCGATTCGCTTCTTCCTTCGATGTGGTCGATGCCGATAATATCGCCATTGCGCAGCTTGCGGCCCGCCATTTCATCACACGCCGGTTCACGCAGTTCGCCTACTGCGGCTTCGATGGCGTTGGTTTTTCCGACGCGCGCCGCGACGCATTCGTGCGAACGCTTCGCCACAACCGGTTCCCATGCCGCTGCTACAAGGCTCCGTCGTACGCATTGCGCCGTTTTGGAGACGTCGTCATTCGCAACGAACGCCTCTCGCCAGGAAGCGACGGGCGCCAGCTCGCGGCATGGGTCCAGCGCCTCCCAAAGCCGATAGCGGTGTTCTGCTCGCACGACCTCCGCGCATGGCAACTTCTGAACATATGCCGTTCGTGCGGCATAGACGTTCCCCGCGACGTCGCCATCCTGGGCGTTGACGATGACGCGCTCGTGTGCGCGTTCACGACGCCCATGCTCTCTAGCGTGGACCCAGATGCCTTCATGCTCGGTCGCATGGCCGTGGAAACGCTTGCGGCGCGCTTCGACGAGCCGGGCCGCGAACGGATGGACGTGCGCGTGAAACCCAAGGGCGTGACCGTGCGCACGTCCACGGAAGTGTACCCGGTCGAGCCGCAATGGCTCTCCGACGCGCTCGTGTTCATCCGGCGAAACGTGGTGCGGCGGACTACGGCCGCAGACGTCTTCACCCATCTCGGCCGGTCGCACACGGTCGTGGAGGCCGCCTTCCGCAGCGTCCTGAAGACGACCGTCCAGAAGGAAATCATGCGTGCGCGGATCGACACGGCACGCCACATTCTCGCCACCACATCCATGTCCGTGGCCGATGTCGCCGCCCGCTCCGGCTTCTCCCGCGTCCAATACCTGTGCGCTACCTTCGCTGCGGCGGTCGGATGCTCGCCCACCGAATTCCGCCTTCGCCAGCGGTCGTGACCATGCATATTTTGTAATTGATTTTTCAAAATATATAAATGTAAACGTGCGCTTTGTTTGTTACAATAAAAGCGCAGATCCTTCGCCGGATAGAGCCCGGCGAAACAGTGGAGACACGTATCAAAATGGAGATGCAGAAGACATGAGGAAAATCCTTTCAAACGTGATTGCGGCCGTTGCGTCCGCTTGCGCGGCGGACATGGTCGCCTTGCCTGGCGGCGGCCCGGTGACGTTCTGCAAGATGACCGCAGGCGCGGATTGCGTGTATCGATTTACGGAGACGGGGACGTATTCGCGCGACGTAACGGTGCTGCCGCCCGCGAAGGGGCCGATGTGGTATGCATTTGAATCGTGCGCGACGTCCACGAACGGCTCGTCCGTCGTGAACAAGGGGCGCATCGTCGTGCCGGCGATGAAAGGCGGACACTGCGCGCGCATCGCGAACGTCGGGAAAGCGCCGTTCGTCCAGTGCGGCGCGATCGAGACCGGTTCGCGCCTTGACGTCAACGGCAACGTGACGCTAGCCGGCCCGTTCAGTTTCAGCGGCGTGGGCGAGGCCCTCTTCGCCGATGACGCGGGCGGACGCATCCAGGTGGCTGACGGGTTTTCGTTCAACGGTGAGGACGGTCTTGCCGCAGGGGTCGCGCGTCTGCTGACGCCCGGCACGTTGGGCAAGTGGCGGTTGCTCGTGGCCGTCTCGGAAAGTCCCGAGACGATCGCCGAGGCCGTGCGACTGCTGCCGCCGGACTGGCGTACGCGGAGCAGGGTCTCCCGCAGCGGACGCCGGCTCGTCGTACGCAATGTGCAGATGGTGCCAGTCCCATCGCCGGAGGTCGTGCGCAAGGCGCCCGATGGCCTCCCGCCCAGCCGTGCGGTCGTGGGAGAGGGCGGCACGGCGACGCTCGAGATCGCCGCCGCCACGCCGCTTGCGCAAATCCGCGATGCGGTACGCGCCGCGCTGGCCGCCCATCCGGGGCGCCCGCTCGTCGTGTCGCTGGCGGAAGGCGTATATCCCGTGACGGAGACCGTGACGCTCTCGCTCGTAGACTCCGGCACTCCGTCGGCCCCGGTGACATGGCGAGGTCGGGGACGCGGCGCCGTGTTCTCCGGCGCGGCGCCGCTCGGGCCGTGGCGAAAGGCGGAAGGGGGTACGTGGCGCGCATCCGTGCCGAAAGAATCCGACGGTCGCCCGATGTGGGCGGCTGAATTCTTCGCGAACGGCACGCGCCGCGCGAACGCGGCATTCCCGGCGGACGGACGTTTCATCCACGCCACGAACATCACGGAAAAGATATTGGCAAGTGATTATGCCGAGCGCGACTATTCCGTGCCGGCCGAGCACACGCTCTTCCTCCGGTCGGACGATTTCGCGCACATCGCGGCGATTCCGGCGGACGATCTGCCGTTCGCGCAAGTGCGCCTGCACTCGAAATGGAATTCGTCGCGCCATTTCATCGTGCGGATCGACCATGCTGCGCACACCGTGACGATCCGCGGCAGGCGCTGGCCGCCGTGGAACCGCTACAAGGCGGACGAATGTCCGCTTCGTTTCGAGAACATGCGTGCGGAGCTGAAGATTCCCGGCGAATGGTTCTACGACCGTGAGGCGGGCGAGATCGCGTACGTGCCAGGCATCGGGGAGACGATGGATGGCGTGGAGGGATCTGTCCCTTGCGATGGCGTAGACGTGTTTCTGCGCATGGTCGGCGATATAGATGCCGAGGAGTACGCAGGCAACATGCGCTTCGAGAACATCGAGTTCCGGCATGGTTCCACGCTTGCCGCGAAAGGTCCGGCAGACGTGCAGGACTCGCTGATGCTCGGTGCCGTGGCACGTGGGATGGTTCTGGCCGACGGTGTGCGCAACGTCGTCTTCGACGGCTGCAGATGGGAGCAGACCGGCGGTGCGTACGGCGTGTGGTTCCGCGAGGGATGCATGTCCAACGCCGTCGTCAACTGCGCGTTCCGCGACCTCGGCGGCGGCGCGGTGCGCGTGGGGGTGAACGGCGGCATCCTTGCCGTAAAGGGGCTTGAGGACGAGCTGGAGGTGTCGGGACCGTATCCGTATCCGTTCCGGGCGTACGTGCCGCATTCCACCGCGTTCATCGCTGTGGAGAACTGCCTTGTGGAGCGTGGCGGACGCTACATGCCGGGCGCGGGGGCGATCGTGGTGGCGGCTGCGAGCGACTGCCGCATCGTCCACAACCGGATAGACGATCTCCACTACACGGCCATCACCTGCAACTGGGACTTCGGCTACCGCGGCTCGCCATGCCAGCGGTGCCTCGTGGCGTTCAACCACATCTCCAACGTCGGACACGGCGATCTGTCGGACATGGCTGGTGTCTATATGGCCGGCAGCGGATTCGGCAACGTCGTCGCGCGCAATGTCATCCACGGCGTTGACGGGATGGTGTACGGCGGCTGGGGGCTCTACCCGGACGAAGGCACTGAAGGCGTGACGTACGAGGACAATCTCGTGTTCGACACGAAGGACGGTGGCATCCACCAGCATTTCGGACGCGACAACGTCGTGCGCAACAACATCTTCGCCTTCTCCCGCGAGGGGCAGGTGGCGATTACGCGCCCGGAACCCCACCGTTCATGGGTCTTCGAGGGCAATATCGTGGTGTGGGACGCAGGAGACGCGTTCGCAAAGTACCGGGGTACAAAGAGCGAGAAAGCCATCGTCGATTGGCGGCGCAACATCTGGTGGCGCATTGACGGCAGTCCGGACGTATTCAACGGAAAGACATTTACGGAATGGCAGGCGAAGGGAAGGGACGTGGACGGCCTTTACGCCGATCCGCTTTTCGTTGACGCCCCCCGCCGCGATTTTCGTTTTCGCGACACTTCCGTCGCCACGAAGATTGGTTTCAGGCCGTTTGACTTTTCACGTGCCGGATTGTATACTGGCGGTCGAACGGCACGTTTGGATTTCAATACCAGTTACGGGAATCAAATCAGAAAGGAAGACGCAAGATGAACAAATTGACCAAGAAAACTAATGTTTTCTCCGGGGGGGGGCGTAGTGGCACTTTTCGCGTGTGCATGTGTAATGTCGATTGTGGCGTACGCAGACACACGTAGCTGGACAGGTGCGGGTGATGGCATGACGTTTGGACAGCCAGCCAACTGGCAGGATGGCGTGGCGCCGTCCGCAGGCTGCCGGGTTTCGATTCCATCCGATGCGACAGTAAAGGTCGGGACGGCGGCGGACGCGTCCTTGCTGGAATCGCTTGACGGTGCGGATCTGGACGGGACGCTGGAAATCGCCGATTTTGCTGCAGAGGTGACCTTGCCGGCGACGTTCTCCCTGTCGGGCAGCGGAGCGTTCCGCGCCTTGAGCATCTCGAAGATCGCGCTCCACGGAGACAACAGCGACTACACGGGGTCGTTCTTCACATCCAACACGATCGTCGACGTCCGAAACAATCGCGCTTTCGGCGTGTCCTGTCCTGTGACGCATTATGTCACGACGCAGAACAAGATCTTGTTTGTCAATGCCGGCGGCATCTACGACAATCCGGTGACCCTGTACCAGGTGAGCGCATCAAACCCATACTTTTCCTACCAGACGAGCGCCAACATCACGAACCGCGGCGACTTCATCCTGTATTCGCCACGAGGCGACAACTACTGCAACCGATTCGCCGGCGATGCGAACAAAAGACTCGTGTTTACCGGCGATGTGACGGTCAAGAGCGGCTTCCTAGATTGTACTGGAGCCGTCTATCTTGACGGAACGGCATCTACCGTGGCCTCTAGATGGATCATGTGCGACAGCGGAAATCTGTATGTCGGCAGGACGATCACCCCCTCCGATCTCGCAGAATTCCGTCCTTCCGGAGGGGGAAGCCTGGTGTTCACCGCCGTCAACGCGTTGAATGGGGCCAAAGTTCGCCCCAACGGCGCAACGCCGACAATCGACCTGAACGGACTCGACCAGACGATCGGCAATCTGCAGGACACGTCTACCGATGGCCGCGCCCGCATACATTCCGCATCCGACGCCACGCTGACGATGACGGGTGTTGCGGACAGCAACCGCTATGGCGGCTATTTCTCCGGCGCGGTCTCGTTCACGTTCGACTCCGCCGGAAACACGCTTACGCTTACGAACAATCCGTCCTATCCCTCCACAACCACGGGATCTCTAACGGCGAAGGCGGGGACGATAGCCATCGGCAAGGGTGCGGCGTTCACGGCGCTGGGACGCATGATCCTCGACGGCGGCACGCTTTCCGTGGCGAAGGGCGCGTTTGTGAACACGGCCGTCCGACTCGCCGTGACATCCGCTGGCGGTACGCTTGCTTTGGCCGACGATGTGGAGCTGGTCGTAGCGACGGCCCGCGTGAACGGGGGTTTTGCGGCCGCCGACACGTACACGGCGGCGGATCCCGGCCCGTTCGCGGGCATCCTTTCCGGTGGCGGCACGTTGAGGGTCGTCTCCGAAATGGAGCCGATCGACGACTCGCCCATATACGTCTGGACAGGCGGCACGGACACGTCACTGTCAACCGGCGCCAACTGGCAGGGCGGCAAGGCGCCGACGTTCGGCGGCACCGAGACGATCGTGTTCAAGGAGAACAACGGCACGGCCAATGTCAGCGGCGCGATCAAGGCGTATGCGCTCAAGTTCGACGGTGCGGGGACATTCGCGCTCACGGGCGATTCGGGCGCGCGGATCGACGTGTTGTACGGCGGCGTGACGGTGACGAACTCCGCGTCGTCAGATGCGTTCGCGGTGACGGTAGCCCCCTCGCTGAGGATGCTGACGGATCAGACGTGGACCGTGCCGGCGGGCGACACGCTTACGCTCTCTTCCGAACTCAAGGCCGCGCCGCCGCTCACCGCTGCGAACGCGCTCACAGGGCGAGGCAACGGGCAGTTGCATCTCCTTGCCGACAACTCGGCGTTCCTGCCGCAGTTCGACTTCAAAGACCGCTTCAGCGTGCGCACGACGAACGGCAAGGGGCTCGGTTCGCCGACACGTTCCGTGACCTGTCGCGTGCTTCCCTACTTCTATGGCGGCAAGGCGCTCACGAACGACGTTCCCCTGACCGTTTACGACAGCACCTACAACAACGACTACGACCACATCAGCGCCAGCGGGACGCCGCTTGTCCAGAGAGGACTCGTCACGTTCGCCAACACGGTGGCGCGGACTTGCTACATCGCGTTCGGCGACGAGGGCGAGCTTCTGGGCGGCATAACGGAACCGGCGGCGATCGGCAACAGTTTCTGGATCCGTTCCATGACGCGCGGAAAGACGGTCATGATCGCGGGGGAACCGATTTCGGCACGGTTCGCCACGGCGACCGTAGACCAGGTTGGCGCATTCGCCCTCGGCGGAACGGGCAGCGCGAATCGCTATTTGCTGATCCGCATTGCTCGAACATTTCTGGAATGCCTTGCGGACGATGTGATGAATCCAAATGCCACGCTGGCTTTCGGACAGAAAGACAATCCCTCCGGCAATCGCTCTCCGTTCGGGATGTCATATGGCGTGCTGGATCTGAACGGTCATTGTCAGCATGTGCAGGGAATGGCGATATCCGGCCGAATCGATGGCGTCGGATACGCACATGTCACGAGCGACGTGCCGGCCAGCGTAGTGGCCGTTGGCGTGCAGACGAACGAGAATCTCATGGCCAAGTTCCTTGGCGCGGCTGGGTTCACGCTCGACGCCTCTGGCGCCATAACGGCGTTTTCGAACGCGGTGAGCACAACGACGGGCGACCTCTGCATATCAAACGGCGTCCTGCGACTGGACAGCGGTTACGTATGGGGTGGATCGAATACGGTAACGGTGGCGGGCGGTGCGCTGGAAGTGACGCAGGGCGCGGCATCCGGTGCGTTTGGCGGAAACACGACGCGTACGAAGATGTTCCTGTCCGGTAGCGGTGTGCTCAACCTGCCTTCCGGGGCTACCGTCACGGTGCAGAAGCTGTGTGTGGACGGGAAGGAGGCTCCTTCGGGAGCATACTGTGGCGCAGACGGTGCGGCAAGCAAGCTTTACGCCGCACACTTCGGCGCAGGAACGGGAGTTCTGCGCGTGCTGAAATCGGATGCCGGCGGTTGCGTAATTACGTTTAGATGAAATACCGGCTCGACATAGGAGAAACAAGATGAAGAAAATTGCCTTTGCTGCGGCGTTTGGAGCCGCAGCATGTCTCGTATCGGCTGAAAATGCCGCGCCGGCCGACGAGCTGGCGCGGTGCAAGGGCGGCGTCAAAGCCGACGTGCCTGCCGCGCCAGAAGGGTACAGGAGGCCGAAGGGGTGGAAGCCCGTACTGTATCCCAAGAGCATACGCCAGATATCCAAGGAGCATTCCGCAGGGACGATGGCGCGCGCAAAGGCGCAGATGGCGAAGGTTGACGCCGTCAACGCCGCAGGAAAATACAAGGCTACAGGGGCGTCCATGGATTCTCATCCGTGCCCGGAGTGGTTCGTAGACGCGAAGTTTGGCATTTTCATAGACTGGGGACTATGGTCCCTGGCCTCGTGGTGTCCGTATGTCAAGGGCGCCAGGCTCTATCCCGACTGGTACGAGCTGAGATGCCGGCCGGACTATGGCAACAAAAGCAACAGCGCATGGCCATATCACAAGAAGAACTGGGGCGAAGATTTCATGTGCGACCATTTCATCGATTTGTTCCGCGGATCGAAATTCGATGCTCCGGCATTGACCAGGCTGTTCTCGTCATGTGGCGCGCGGTATGTCGTCCCGTTCCTCAAACACCATTCAGGATTCTGCCTTTGGGACTGCTCCTACACCTTCCGCGATACCGTCGATCAGGGCGCGCATCGCGATTTCGCGCGCGAGATCGCCGATGCCTGCCGTGCGCAGGGCTTGAAGTTCGGCTGCTACACTTCGCAGGCCGGAGAATGGGAATATCCGATTCTCCAGGACGACGGATCGATCAAGATATGGAAGGAAGCGGACCGGATGGTAGATTGCACTCCCGACATGGAATGGAAAGCCTCCGGCAAGATTGCCGTGAAAGACTTCGTGCGCGACTATATCGTGCCGCAGACGACGGAGTTCATAGACAAATACGATCCAGATCTCCTTTGGTACGACTACGACTGGGCGACGTTCGCCCACGAAAACGGCAGCTACGATATCACAGCGTACTTCTACAACAAGGCCGAAGGACGCAAGGAGGTGGCCTGCAACGACCGTTACGGCAAGGCGAAGCCTGAAGAAATCAAGGGCCGTTTCACCAAACGGCCGCGTACCTGGCTCCGGACGGTCCGTGGCGACTTTTTCACGGATGAATGGGGCGATACAGAGGAATGCCTCGATCCTTCAAAATGGCATCCCTGGGAGTCTTGTTCAGGCATTTCAAAGGCGTACGGAAACCATTGGATGGAGAATTTCGATACCGGCATGGTCATGAGCGAGGCAGAATTCGTCTGCCATTTTGCCGATATCGTGGCGCGTGGCGGCAATCTGCTGCTGCTTGTGAATCTCGATCCCCAGGGTGAGATCCCTGCCGTACAGCGCGAGCGCCTTCTTCAGATCGGCAAATGGCTCTCCAGGTACGGAGAGGCCATCTATTCAACACGTATCTGCGCACCGTACAAGACCGATCTGGTGGACTATACGCAGTCGAAGGACGGCAAGACCCGTTATGCGATTGTGAAAAAGCCGGCCAATTCGATCATGCTCGCATGCGATGTCCCGGACGGTGCGGCAATCTCAATCATCGGTGAATCGGCAACGCTCAAGGCGGAAAGAACCATCGACGGCTTGAAGGTTTCCATTCCGCCGGAATACGCCAGATCAACCGTTCCGTTTGCACTCAAGATGCGCTGATCGGCTTGCGTCTTTTGCTCCCGTTCTTCATGTCGGCAATTTCCCGCTTGCCTGTTGAGACAAAATCCTGTAAAATGTCACACCAACAACCCCTGAAAGGAATTTGTTGTTATGAAGAAGGTAGAAATCTTGGTTTTGGCCGGAATGACGGCATCGACTGCATTTTCTGCGGGATTTGCCCTTTATGAGGGTTCTGCGCGCGGCAATGCGCTGGGTGGAGCCTTGATGGGGCGTGCCGTGGACGCTTCTGCCAACTTCTACAACCCTGCGACCCTGAGCGATCTGACGGGAACGGTCGTGACGGTCGGCATGACAACCGAACATCCGACTGCCGACATGTACATCGATGGGCATTCGAGCAGGAAGATGAATCCGGGATGTTTTGTACTGCCTCACGCATACGTTGCGCAATCTCTTCCGTATGGATTTACGTTTGGTCTGGGCATAGCCCCGGAATTCGGCCTGGGTACGCACTACCACAAGAACTGGTCGATGGCCTGGGACACTCGCGACACGACGATCGAGGGTATCAGCTTCAATCCGAACCTTGCATATGCCGTAACGGAGGACTGGTCAGTATCGGCAGGCATCCGTCTCATGTATTTCTCGTTTGACCAGCATTCGGATCAGATGGCTTTAAGCGAGGGCCGGAACTACGGAACCGTAAGAGACCATCTGCGTGGCGACAACGGTATGATAGATTGGGGATGGCAGGTTTCAACTCGCTACAATATCACGGAACGGTTGTCTGCCGGACTGATGTACAAATCCTTCATAGACTGCAAGATCAAGGGGGAGAACCATACGCGTGTCGAGAGCTATGACGATTCTGCCATAGCGGAACAGGTGCAGAAGGGCGTTGAGGCGGCGTTGGCCCAGTATGCGGGCACTCCAATCTACAGCACGCTGTATCAGCGAGCGTATCAGCAGGCCTACAGCGCTGCCGTCAGCCAGGCCCACGAACAAGTGAGAAACGGCGCCGCATCGGCGGACGGCCCAGCGTCTGCGAAGGTACGTCTGCCGCAGTCTTTGACAATGGGGCTGAACTACGATCTTCTCGACGACCTCCACCTTGGTACGGCGGCGACATGGACGCAGTGGTCGTGCATGGAATCGATAAATTTCCACCTGCCTGGCGACAACGACCGCACGGTTCCGCTTAAATGGAACGATGCCTGGCGCATAGGTTTCGGCGCTGCATACGACCTGACCGAAAATCTGACGCTGATGGGATCTTACATCTACGACCAGGATCCATGCCGGAAGTATCACGGATCCTCGATGCTGCCACCCGGCGACAGGCACATAGCCACGATTGGTTTTGGCTACATTTGGGGCAACTTCGATATTTCCGCCAGTTATGGACTGGTGTTCATGGGCGGTGATTCGCTTTTCCTGCGCGATGGAACAGGCGCACGCCACAAACTTGAATCGTCTAACGGGCTTTCGCATGCGGCGGCAGTTACGGTTACATACCGCTTCTAGAAGAAATCCGCGCGTTTTTTAGACAATTGGAAAAAGTTGTTTTTTCTCCTCGCACTCACGAACCAGATTTGATATACTAGTTTCCATCCAAACCAAAGGAGATAATCAAATGGCAGGAAAACTTGAAGATCGCGTTAAGGAAATCATCGTCGAGCAGCTTGGTGTCAATGCCGAGCAGGTTACCCCCGAGGCTTCGTTTATCGATGATCTGGGCGCGGATTCGCTTGACTCGGTCGAGTTGATAATGGCTTTCGAAGAGGAATTTGGCGCAGCGATCCCGGAAGAGGATGCCGAGAAGCTGACGACGGTTGGCAAGGTCACCGATTACCTCAAGAGCAAGGGATACGGTGACGATGGTTCGGCGCCTGCAGCTCAGTAACTGGCTGCTGTTGTTTATGCCGATAAAAAGGAAATGGATGACGCATGGCGCTCATCCATTCCTTTTTTGTCTGCTTTTCACGGGGATGATCTTACGCGAGACTGTCGATGGCTGAAAGAAACTCGTCCATTTCAGCGTCGGTTCCAATGGTAATGCGAAGCCTTTCGCCGGTACGCGGCCCAGGGAAATAGCGCACGTAGATGTGCCTCGTCCGCAAGTCTTCAAAGATGTCCGCAGCGTTGTTGGAAGGCGGGCGCGCAAACAGAAAATTCGTCTGCGAATCGGGCACGTCCCATCCACGTCTCCTAAGTTCCCCTGCGATTCTGGTTCTGGTTGCGCGAACTTTTTTCGTGTTGCCTGTCATCCATGGCAGGTCGTCAAGTGCTGCAAGGGCCAATGCCTGGGCTAGCGCATCGATGTTGTAGGAATCTTTCGCCTTGTACAGCGCATCGATCAGGTCGACCGGCCCAATGCAGTATCCCAGACGGAGACCGGCAAGCGAAAAGGATTTCGATAGCGTACGCATCACCACTACGTTGGGATTTTCGGCGGCGGTTGCGAGGGAAACGCAGTTGCCGTCCGCAAAATCGGCATAGGCTTCATCGATCAGGACGACGCCAGGGAATTTCCGGGCAAACGAAGCGATCTTGTCTTGGGGATGGCTTATGGATGTTGGAGCGTTTGGATTCGTCAGCAGGAACAAGGCTACGGGAACCGTGGTGTCGGCTGCTTCTCCTATGCATTCAGGCTCGCTCCATGTAAAATCGCCGGCAAGCGGCGTTGGGACAAATGGCACGTTCCTGATAGCTGCGAGCGTTTTGTAGAGTGAGTAGCTCGGGTCGAAAGCCCCGATCGCCTCCCCGTCGTCGACAAAAACACGCGCGGCAAGGGTCAAGACCTCGTCGGAGCCGTTGCCTATGAAAATCCGGTCAGGAGTCGTGCCGTGTATGGAGGCGAGTTTCGCGCGGAGTTCGGCAAACACCGGATCTGGGTACCGGCGAAGCTTGTCCAGATCGAATGCCGACAGCGTCTGCGCGACACGCGGAGACGGCGGATATGGGTTTTCGTTCGTGTTGAGTTTGACGACATGCGAATCTTTAGGCTGTTCGCCTGGCGTGTATGGCGTCAGTTTTTGTATGGATCTGGCAATTCTCATTTTGCAACTCTACTCCAGGAGAACGGCGCTCGTGTGGTAGGCATGGCGCGTCAGGAAAATAATGAATATCGTTTCGTCCGTCTTGCGGCTCGCGATGGTCGCTGCTTTTGTCGCGCCTACGCGGTCCATCTCCTTCATAAGCATGTCGATGTTGTTCTGGAGCGTCACCGTGTTCCGGAAAAGACGGCATGAAGCCCTGTTGGGCAGATCGGGATTGCCGCTGCCCAGCGGAATGAACTTGAAGAGAAGCCATCCCGAGTTCTCTATTTCAACGGTCTCGATCGGACTGTCGCCATGTTCGATGCTGACGCCATGGAACGACGATGCGGTCTTTATGGTGGCGCAACCGGTACATGCGGCCAGCATGGCTAACAGCAACGGACGCATCGTCATTCTACGCCGCCTCTCTCTTCCCTGCCATAGACCATCATTCCCGAGAACTGGATTTCCTTGAAACACAGGATATACGGTATCGGAAGCGGGAACTGGCTGCCGGGAACGGTGAAGAACACCTGTTCGTCGCGAAAGAACACGAGATCGCTAACCTCGGCGTTTTTGCTGGCGGCGTATTCCATCATGCGATCGTGCAGCAACCGGGCGGTGACATGGTTCGAGAAGAACCGCCATGGGAAGACGGCATCTGGGCTGGCATTGCCGCAGGCTATGGGAAAGTAGTTGAACAAGTACCAGCCGTAGTTCGACACCACGACATGCTCTGCGGCTACCGATCCGTCTTTGCCGGTGGATTCGTCCAATGCGATGTTTTTAGCCACATCAACGCTATAGCATCCTGCAAGCAGCAGAATGGCAGAGAACAAAGACGAAGCGCGGGCGCATCTGGACTGGAGACTCGGCATCAACGGGCTTCAGAGATTATGTCCGGGAACGCAAGCACGTCGATTCCGGCGGCGGAAAGGGCGGTCAATGCCTTTGCGTTGTCTTCGAAGCGGAACACCAGAACGGCTTTTTCCCCGTGGTGGAACGCAAACGCATAGCTGTATTCCACATTGACCTGGGCCGCATCAAGGGCGGAAAGTATTTCCGCCATTCCGCCTGGCCGATCCGGCACGGTCACGGCAACCACGTCGCGAACGTTGACCACGCGGCCTTTTGCCGCCAGTACGTCGCGCGCCTTCTCCCAGTCGTCCACGATCATGCGCACGATCCCGAATTCCCTCGTATCGGCGAGGGAAAGCGTGATGATATTGACTCTGGCTTCGGCAAGGGTACGGCATGTCTCGGCCAGATGGCCTGGACGGTTTTCGAGGAAGATGCTGATCTGCTTGATGGTCATGGAATGTCCTCCTTAGTTTTTCTTCCGGTTGTCGACGACACGTTTGATCTTGCCTTCGCTGCGTGGCAGCGTGTTGGGTTCGACAAGCGTGATCTTCGGCGTAAGGCCGATTATAGACTTGACGGCGTCCAGAACGCGCTTGCGCAGATCCTCCAGATGGCGGATGTCGTCGGAGAACGCGTCAGGCGTCACCTCCACCTTGATTTCGAACCGGTCGAGCGTGTCGGTGGATTCGAGGACTATCTGGTAGTGCGGGGCGACTTCCGGCACGCGCAGGAGACCGGCCTCGATCTGGCCCGGGAACACGTTCACTCCATGTATGATGAGCATGTCGTCAGAACGGGCGGATATTCTGTCCATCACGCGCATCGTACGGCCGCATGGGCAAACTTCGGTGTGCAGGCGCGTGAGGTCGCGCGTACGGTAGCGTATCATCGGCGTGCCGCAGCGTGAGATCGTGGTGAACACCAGTTCGCCGACCTCGCCGTCCGGAAGCGGCTCGAGTGTCTCCGGATCGATGATCTCCGGGTAGAAGTGGTCTTCCCATATATGGAGTCCCGCACGGTATTTGCAGTCGCCGGCGACGCCAGGGCCGGCGATTTCGGTAAGCCCGTATATGTCGTGCGCGACAATCCCGGTTTCGCGTTCGATGGTGTCGCGCATTTCGTTCGTCCAGGGTTCCGCGCCAAAGAAACCGTGCCTTAGTTTCGTGTCGCGGCGGAAGTCCACGCCCTGCTTCCTCGCCTCGTCCATGATGCGCAGGAAATATGACGGAGTGCAGGCTATCACGGTGACGCCAAGGTCGCGCATGAGCATTACCTGGCGTTCCGTGTTGCCGCCCGATGTAGGCAGAACCGCGCATCCAAGGCCCTCGCCGCCGTAATGCAGGCCCAGGCCGCCAGTGAAGAGGCCGTAGCCGTAGGAAACCTGCAGCACGTCCCCGGCCCTGACGCCACCCATGGCCAGGCAGCGCATTGCGCCGTTCTGCCAGACGGCAATGTCATTAATCGTGTTGGGAACGCAGATAGGCTTGCCGGTGGTGCCGGACGAACAGTGGAAACGGACGATCTCGTCCATCGGAGCGGCTCTCAGTCCCATTGGATATTCGTCGCGCAGGTCGGTCTTCTTTGAAAATGGAAGCAGCTTTATGTCTGCAAGAGTCCTTATGTGTTCGGGCCTGACGCCACGCTCCTCGCACCTCTTCCTGAAAAGCGGCACACGATCGTAGGCGTATTTCACCGTCCATTGGAGGCGGTGCAGCTGGAGTGCCCGCAGAGGCCCGACTGGCATGTAATCCATGGCCGATACCGGATGCGTCGGCGAATTTACGTCATGGGGTAGTTCTGGATAGACCATAATTGCTCCTTGGGAAACAAAGTATACGCTTGCTTCTGGCGTGCCGTCAATGGGAATCGTCACTGAAAAAGCGACGGCTGGCGCGATGCGGCCGGAGCCAGTCCCAATCGCTTCCATGCGAGAGCCGTAGCCATACGACCCTTTGGCGTACGTTCCAGATATCCTTCCATTATGAGGAACGGTTCGTAGGCTTCTTCGATCGTATCTGGTTCCTCGCCAACCGAGACGGCGATGGTGGAAAGGCCGACGGGGCCTCCGCCAAATTTCGCGCAGATGGTTTCAAGTATCTTGACATCCATCTCATCGAGTCCGTTAGGGTCGATCTCCAGGAGAGACAGCGAGTCTATCGCCACCTGGCGAGTGATAAGGTTGTCCGCCTTCACCTGCGCGTAGTCGCGCACCCGGCGGAGAAGGTTGTTCGCTATGCGCGGCGTGCCGCGCGCCCGCGCGGCGATCTCCCTTGCGCCTTCAGGCACGATGTCGACGCCAAGCTTGGCCGCCGAACGCGTCACGATCGCTGCCAGATCCTCCGGCTCGTAGTAGCTGAGGCGGTTCACAAGGCCGAACCTGGCCCGCAGTGGCGCCGCGATCAGGCCTATGCGCGTGGTGGCGCCCACAAGCGTGAACCGTGGAAGTTCAAGCCGCACGCTGCGAGCGTTCGGCCCCTGGTCGATCATGATGTCTATCGCGAAATCCTCCATGGCGGAATAGAGGTACTCCTCCACCGTCTTGGCCATCCTGTGGATTTCGTCTATGAAAACGATATCGCCGGTTTCGAGCGACGTGAGCAGGCCGGCCAGGTCGCCGGGCTTCGTCAGCACGGGCCCCGATGTAGTCTTGACATGCACTCCCATCGCATCGCCGAGGATGTATGAAAGCGTCGTCTTGCCGAGCCCGGGCGGTCCCGAGAAAAGGACGTGGTCTAGGGTCTCGTGCCTGTCTTTGGCCGCTTTGACGGCAAGTTCGAGACGGTCGCGAATCTTCTGCTGTCCGACAAACTCGTCGAACCGGCCGGGACGCAGCCGATTGTCGAAATTGGCGTTACGCTGATTGAGCGTCTCTGTGGTGCGAGGAGTTGGCATGTGTCCTCCGGCCCTCTACATGTTTGCTGTCGCTACTATATCCACGTCGGTTCCCGCAACGCCTGGGATTATGACGTCTCCGATCTTCACCGGAAGCTGCACGGTAGTCTGGTGCAGGGCGAAGAGCACGTCTGGGATCTTGCCCTTGGGCACAGGCGTCCTGGTCTTGACCGGAAGAGGTTTGCGCATCCCCGCCACACGGACAAGCCCTGTCACCATACGTGTCGGATTGACGAGTTCGCTTCTGCCGTAAGTCTCGCCACGCGGACATGAATGCCCGGTCACCACCACGGCTCCGTCCGCACCACGTGAAACATCCAGTTCGCACCCTTTCGGGCAATTTATGCATATCATCTTCATTGCCGTACCCTCTCAACCCCTCAACGCCTTTGCATGCTCCGCCGCCGAACGCCCTGCGATCTCCGAGTCCCTGCTCACCCAGTCGACAAGGTCGTAGACCCTTACGACATTGCCGCCCGCAAATATTCCGGGGACGCTTGTCGCCATCTTGGCATCCACCTTCGGTCCGCGTGTTTTGGGATCCATCTCCACCCCGGCTTTCTTCGTAAGTTCGTTTTCCGGAATAAGGCCGCACGACAGAACCAGCGTGTCGCAATCGTAGTGGATCTCCGTGCCGGGGATGGGTTTCAGGTTGTCGTCAACCTTTGCCACCTTCACGCCAGTCACATGTTCGCGGCCTTCGACATCGGTTACGGTGTGCGAAAGGAGAAGGGGAATGTCGTAGTCGTTCAGGCACTGCACCACGTTCCGCATGAGGCCGGACGACTTTTTCATTATTTCCACGCATGCAAGGACCTTTGCTCCCGAGAACGTGAGCCTGCGCGCCATTATGAGACCGATGTCGCCCGACCCCAGTATCACCACCCGCTTGCCCGGCATTATGCCGTCCATGTTCACCAGCCGCTGCACGGTTCCGGCCGTGTACACGCCGGCAGGACGCGTTCCAGGCGTCATGAGCGCTCCTCGCGGACGTTCCCTGCATCCCATCGCAAGTATCACAGAACGCGTCCGGTAGATGCGCAGGCCGCCACGCGGACTCATAGCGGTAACTTTCACGTCGCCGCCGGCTTGCGGGGAAATGTCAAGCACCATGGTTCCGCAGACCACCGGTATGTCCAGGCTGTTCGCCTTGTCCACGAATCGCTGCGCATATTCCGGCCCCGTAAGCTCCTCCTTGAAACGGTGCAGGCCGAAGCCGTTGTGTATGCACTGCTGAAGGATGCCGCCCGGAGCGTCGTCGCGCTCCAAGACTATTATGCCCCTGGCGCCGGCTTCCCGTGCGGCGCACGCCGCTGCGAGTCCTGCCGGGCCGGCTCCAACAACCAGCACGTCCAGAAACTCGTCGCCGGCCTGCGAACGCCTGTGGTCTATCATGCCTGAAAGCGCCTTGGGCGCGGTCTTGCGCGAAAGTAGGAACGATTCTGGCGGAAGTCCCAGTTCGGCGCTCAATATCTCAATGAGCCTTGGAGTGCAGAATCCTCCCTGGCAGCGTCCCATGCCGCTTCTGGTGCGGCGCTTTATGCCGTCAAGCGTCCTGGCTCCGACGCGTGCGCGTATTGCCGCGCGGATTTCCCCCTCCGTCACGCCCTCGCAACGGCATATCACGCGACCGAACGACGGATCGCGCTCTACCATTTCGGCGAGTTCTTCAGGCTTCATGTCCCTCGTTCTGGGCCACCAGCTGACATCCTTGGAAATGATCGACGGCTTCTTGTGCGAAGCTCCAAGCGCTTCCGCGACGCGTTCCGCGAGAAACACGCCTATCGCGGGAGCGGATGTGAGGCCGGGCGACTCAACTCCAACCGCGTTGAAAAAGCGCGCCGCGTCCGGGGCTTCTCCGATTATGAAGTCTCCTGCCGTGGTCTCATGCGCCCTGAGGCCGGAAAACTCCGTGATGACCTTCTCCAGCGGCAGCCCCGGATACGTTCTTCTCGCGCCGGCCTTTACCTTCTCAAGTCCCTCGTACGTGGTCGCCTTGTCCTCCTTGTCCTTTATGTCCTCGGCCGTGGGACCGACTATGACAGTGCCATCGACGGTAGGCGACACAAGTATGCCCTTGCCCATCTTGGACGGACACTGGAACATTGTCGCGGAAAACGTTCCGTCTTCATCGCGATCCAGCATCATATATTCTCCACGCCGCGCCTCGATCACGTACTTCCTCGCGCTGACGAGGTTGTTCAGTTCGTCGGAGTGGATGCCGGCGCAGTTCACTATCGCCCGGGCCTCGAAGACGCGCCCATCCTCGCACTCCAGGCGCCACCCGCCGGAAATGCCGACGACTTTCGCGTCGAAAAAGAACTCCGCACCGTTCGCGGCCGCGTTTTCGGCATACCGGAACGCAAGCTCGTACGGGCAGCATATGCCGCCGGTCGGCGCCCAAAGCGCGGCCGTGGCCTTGTCCGACACGTTTGGTTCGCGGCGGCGCAGCTCGTCTTGGGATATTATCTCGGTAGGCACGCCATTTGTCTCGCCACGCGCCTTCAGTTCAGCAAGGACGGCCTCGTCTTCGGATCCGAAAGCAAGCACGAGGGAACCATTCCTCTTGAAAGGGACCTTGAGTTCGCGGCAGACGTCCTCGAACATTCTGTTGCCAAGGACGTTGAAACGCGCTTTAGCCGTTCCCGGTTTCGCGTCAAAACCAGCATGCACTATGGCGCTGTTCGCCTTCGATGCGCCTTCGGCGATGTCGCTTCCCGATTCCAGCACAGCCACATTCAGATTGTAACGCGTCAACTCACGGGCCACCGCGCATCCAACGACGCCGGCGCCTACAACAATCACATCTTGCATAGACATGCGGGCATTATATATCGTTCGTGTTCGTAAGGCAACAGCAAAGATGCCGACGATTCGCGGACGCACCATTCACGCCATCGTACACAGTCGCGCAGTCTCGCGATCAGCGGCTCTCCGTATCAGATGGAGGGGCGTCGAACGCGCCGCGAACGAGGCGCAACGTGCGGCCAGTGTCCTCGATCTCGAAGAGCTTCATGCGTTCGGTCTTGGAGTTGGGCTGGTGGAGGGTGAGCAGCAGCTTGCCGTCGAACGTGCGGAAGAGCATGCCGTGTCCGCCGTTCTTGGCATATAAGATCTCGTCTTTCGCCCACGGCCCCGCGAGCTTGCCGGTGGAGGACTTGCGCAGCAGTACGCAGTAGCCGTGTCCCTTGACGAAGTTCGACCAGATCATGTAGAGCGCGCCGTTCCTGGGGGAGCGGTAGAAGAACGGGCCGTCCGTCACGTGTCCCGCGCCCGGCACGGCGTCGCGCGCTGAAAAGAGGGTTTGGGGCGGGGATGTGAACGAGGCGAAGTCCTTCGCGAGCGGCGCGTAGCACATCCGGCCGTTGTCCACCTGGCACCACTCGTGGCAGAACACCATGTAGGGCTGGCCGTCCTCCACGTAGAGCGTGCCGTCGAGAGTCATCCATTCCTTCGGCGGCAGCGGTCCCGTCTTCACGGGCTTGAACGGCCCGAGCGGACTCGCCGCCTTGAATATCCACGTGCCGCGCGGGGTGAGGTTCTTCTCCTTTGCGTTCGGGGACATCGCCTTGACCGGTGCGGAACCCTTTTTCTCCGTCAAGGTGGCGAATAGATAGTACGCTCCTTCATGCTTGTGTACCTCCGGAGCCCAGACAGCGGTTGCCGGCACGCCTTCCGGCACGACCATGACGGGTTGCCGCTCGCTCCAATGCTCGAGATCGGCGCTGGTGCGCACAGTGACGCCATTGCCGCCGGACCATGGCTTCGACTCGTATAGATAGTAGGTGCCGTCGTCCGCCAGGACGAACGGATCGCGGATGCGGAAGTCCTTCCGCAGTTCGGTTGTCGCGGCCAGTACGCACGCGCAGGCCGATATGGTCGCCAGGATAACCGTCGTTTTCATGCGGGGGATTATAGCACAAAAAACGGCAACCGTCACTGTAGGGCGCATCTGCGTTTTTCACCCGTTGCCGTCGGCGTCGAACCGCCGCACCGCACGCCACGCCAGGATGCTGCAGAATCCAGCCGCGAGCGGAACCGCTACGACGTACGCCGCCAATAAACGGAACCGTACAGACTGTTTGTTACTCCATGGCGGCTAGGCGTCGGGCCAGAGCTGGGCGGCGAGTTCGCGGAGCTTGTACTTCTGGATCTTCTGCGAGGCCGTCATCGGGAAGATATCCATGAAGTGGACGTACTTCGGGATCTTGAACCAGGATATCTTGTTGTGGCAGAAGTCCGCCACGTCCTCTTCCTTGATGTCGGCGCCGTCAGCCGGGATGATGAACGCGGCCGGTTGCTCGCCATACTTCTTTGAGGGGCAGCCTACAACGGCCACGTCCTTGACGCCGGGCATGGTTCCGAGGAAATCCTCCACCTCCTTCGGGGAGATGTTCTCGCCGCCGCGTATGATGAGATCCTTCAGACGGCCGGTGATGTAGTAGTATCCATCCTTGTCCATGCGGCCGATGTCGCCGGAATGGAGCCAGCCGTTCTTGTCGATGCATTTGGCCGTCTGCTCGGGCATCTTGTAGTAGCCCTTCATGTTGTTGAAGCCGCGGCAGCAGATTTCGCCGTCGGTGTCGAGCGGGGATATCTCGCCGGTCTCCGGGTCGATGACAGCCACCTCGATGCCGGGAAGGGCCTGGCCGATCGTCTGGCACTTGCGTTCGATGGACGGTTCGAAGTAGCGCGTCATCGTCATCACAGGGCCGCTTTCGGTGAGACCGTAGGGGTTGCAGACCTCCTTCATGAACATGCGGTCGAAGACCTGCTGCATGCGGTGGACCGGGCAGGCGGAGCCGGACATGATGCCGGTGCGGAGCGAGTGGAAGTCGAACTTGGAGAAGAGCGGATGGTCGAGCATCGCGATGTACATCGTGGGGACGCCGTACGTGGCCGTACACTTCTCGCGTTCGATTGACATCATCACCTGTATGGGATCGAACTTTTCCAGGAACACCATCGTAGAGCCGTGGTTGACGCAGCTCATCACGCCGAGGACGCAACCGAAGCAGTGGAAAAGGGGAACGGGGATGCACACGCGGTCGCGGCAGGAGAGATTCTGGCACGCGCCGATCCAGAAGCCGTCGTTCGCAATGTTGCGATGCGTGAGCTGCACGCCCTTCGGGAAGCCCGTGGTGCCTGAAGTGTACTGCATGTTGACGACATCGTTCACGTCGCATTCCGACTGGCGCTTCAGGTATTCCTCCCACGGCGTCTCCACGGAGAGCGCCAGCACCTCGTTGAGCGAGTACATTCCGCGGTGCTTCTCGCCGCCGAGGAACATGACACGCTTCAGGTGCGGATATTTCGCGCTCTTGAGCGCGCCCCTGGGCTGCTCCCTGAGTTCGGGGACGAGCGTATAGATCACGTCCACGTACGAGCAGTCGCGGTAGCCGGCGATGATGAAAAGGTTCTCCGTGTCGGACTGCGTGAGCGCGAAATCCATTTCATGCTCTTTGTAGTTCGTGTTGAGCGGCAGCAGGATCGCACCGATCTTCGCGACCGCAAACATCAGCACGACCCAGTGCGGGACGTTGGTCGCCCACAGGGCGATCTTCTCGCCGCGCTTCACGCCAAGCGCCATCAGGCCGCGCGCGAGACGGTCGACCTCTTCGCCGAATTCGTACCATGTCAGGCGGAAGTCGCGATCGGCGTACACGACGGCATCGTTTTCTCCGCAACGGGCGATCGTCTGGTCCAGGAGCTGGCCGAGAGTGTATTCGCGGGTAACGGGCAGGTTGTGCCACGGCACTCCGCGGCTGACGCTCTGGGAGAACGGCGCCTGCGTGGGCGTCGTCCCGTACGGGTCTGACAGCTTGAATTCGCTCATGTCATCAATTCCCTTCCTTCGGGGGATTTTTTGGGCGCAAATTATATCCTTTTCGCCGCCGACTGTCAAAAACACCTTCATATTTGGTACACTTGTCGCGTCGGAACAGATGTCGAGCGTCCACATGGATGAACTAACGAGAGAGGTCCTTTCGCAATGCGGGTAGTGGCAAGCATGTTGCTGCTGTCCATATCCGCCATGGCGCCCGTGATGGCGTTGTGGTGGCGTTGCCGCCGGTGGGGCCTGCCAGTGAGGATATGCGTGGATCCGTCCACTGTCACTCCTGCCGTGATGGCCGGGTATCTTGCTGAGGTGGCACGGCGGTTGGACGAGCGTCCGGAACGAATGCGGCTCGCCTTCGACGCCACGCGGCCTGTCGGGCGCAAGATCGTTCTGGACTTTACGCCGCATGACGAGATGACAGTCTCCGTGGAAGGGCATCGGCGCAAGAAGTTTGGCTTGCGACGCCGCTGGATACCGGAACACCCGGTGCCGCTGGACCTTTGGCCGTCGCGGGACAGGCGAAGGGGAGTGTCGCTGTTCATAGAGCCTGTGGACGGAAACAGGTTCCGCGTGATGGCGTTCGTTCCCTGCCCGTCGCCCGTGCCTGTTCTTGCGGCAAGTTCGTTTCTTGCTACGCTTGCGGCGATCTTTCTGTCGATGGAATGCGCCGCCATGGCCGCCGGGCTTCTGGCCGGACAGGCGGCCTGCGCAGCATACAGGGCCTGGCAGGAACGTTCGTGCTAGGCGGTCTTGCCCGACGCCGCTGTTCCACGAGGTTCGATTTTGTGCTATAATCGCCCCATGCAAAAAAATCGGCACAGGTCGTTGCTCTATGTCGTCATCGCGGCCGCCCTAGGCGGATTTCTGTTCGGTTTCGATTCGGGCGTCATTTCAGGTTGCGAACAGGCCATCCAGACGGAGTTTGGCTTGAGCGGCTTCTGGCACGGCCTTATCGTGTCGGGTGCGTTGATAGGTACGGTGATAGGCGTGTTTGGCGCCGGCGCGCCGTCAGACAGGTGGGGGCGCCGGCCTACATTGTGGCTCATGGGAACGCTCTTTCTCATATCTGCCGTCGGGTGCGCGTTTACGCCCGTAAGCAAGTCGGTCGGGCCGCACATCCTCGGATGGATGCGTTTCATAGGCGGCCTGGCCATTGGCGGCGTGAGCGTGGTCGTGCCGCTGTACATTGTCGAGATTTCCCCCGGCCATCTTCGCGGCCGTCTGGTCGCGACGAACCAGCTTAACATCGTGTTCGGAATACTCATATCCTACGTGTCCAACTACTTCGTGGCGCGATGGATGGCTGTTGACGGCGGCTGGTTCAACGGCCTCTGCCAATGGCTTGCGGGAGTGTTCTCATCGAATCCGATGACCGTGGAAATGGTAAAGTGGCGCGTGATGCTGGGCATGGAGTGCCTGCCTATCGCGCTGTTCATGGCGCTTCTGCTGACGATCCCGGAATCTCCGCGCTGGCTCGTGCGCGTAGGCAGGAAGTCCGAGGCCGAGGCGGTGCTCTCATCGGTAGGGTATCCGGAAGTCCGGAAGACGATCGGCGAGATCGAGGTGTCGCTGCGCGAGGTGGCGCAGGGCGTTTCGGCGCGTCTCTTCCAGAGACGCTACATCAAGCCGATCCTGCTCGCGTTCTTTATCGCCTTCTTCAACCAGGTGAGCGGCATCAACGCCATAAACTACTATGCGCCGCGCATCTTCGACATGATATTCGGCAAGGGCAGCGAGATGGCGTCGCTCGCCGGGACGATGGGAGTAGGGACGGTCAACCTCGCGTTCACGATCCTCGCATTCTTCATCATCGACAAGTTCGGGCGCAGGGCGATGATCATCGGCGGTTCGGCGCTGATGATCTTGATGCATTCGCTCGTGGCCTGGCAGCTGTCGCTGGGCGACAAGTGCAACGCGACGCTGGCGGTGATAGGCATTCTAGGTTTCATAGCGTTCTTCGCATGTTCGTCCGGCGCGGTGATATGGGTCTACATCAGCGAGGTGTTCCCGAATGCCGTCCGTGCGAAGGGCCAGGCGCTTGGATGCTTCACGCACTGGTTCATGTGCACGATCATATCATGGGCGTTTCCGGTGGTGGCCGAACGGGCCGGCACCTGGGCTTTCGCGTTTTTCGCATTCATGATGCTGGTGCAGCTGCTTTGGGCCATCTTCTTCATGCCGGAGACGAAGGGTGGCACGATAGAGGACGTCGAACGTCGTCTGGGGATTGAAAGGTAGCCGTCCCGCATGCTGCGACGAAGGGATTTTCTGGCCATGGGCGCGGCTGCGGCCGGCGGTGTGGCGACAGCTGCGGCGGTGCGCACGCGCGAGCCGGAACTGGCCGCTTTCATTTCCGATCTGCACGTCAACGGCGAGAAGGCCGAACCTCGTCATCAGCGCGAGTATCTGGCAAGATGCGTGCAACGCATCCTTGCGCTAGATCCATTGCCTGCCCAGGTGGTCTGCTTCGGAGACGTCGCGCATTTCTGGGGATACGCGGCGGATTACGCGGAAGCGAGGAAACTTCTCCAGCCGCTCGTGGACGCTGGCTTGAAGTTGACGCTCGGCATGGGCAACCACGACCACCGCGAACATTTCCTCCGGTCGTGGCCGGAATACGCGTCGTCGTCGCCTGTCCCCGGACGGATCGTTTCGCAGGTGTCGTTTCCGCATGCAGACCTGATAATGCTGGATTCGCTCAATGCGACGCCGCTCGTGCCAAACGGCAAGATGTACGATGGCGACATTGGCAGGGAACAGATAGACTGGCTGGTCTCCAAGCTCGACAGCGCGAGCCGTCCGGTGTTCGTAGGAGCGCACCACAAGCCGGAGGAGCTTGGAATAGCCGACGTCCTGCGGGAGCGGAGAGTCGTCGCCGGTTTCATCCACGGCCACTACCACTGGTGGGGTTCGAGCATATGCGAGACGCACGGGAAGGGGGGACGGACGCTATGGAAGGCGGGCCTGCCTTCCACAGGCGCCTGGGGCGACATCGGTTTCGCGTTGTTCCGCCTGTCGCCGCATGGCGCCGAGTTGACGTGTCGCATGGAGGATTTTTTCTATCCGTCGCCCAGGCCGGCAGGGAAAAGGCCTTTGATGTGGGACTCCATGCGCAAGATGCGCGACGGGCAGAAAGTGTCGTTCTCGTTCGAGGCTTGACCTCTGTGGCTTGCCTCTTCGGATGGCGTATGGTAGAATCTGGGCGGCTCTTCCCGCGGCGCTGTCGCGTCGGGGGACAAAAGCCGTGAAAAGAAGGAGTTGCAATGAAGAGATTGTTGTTGGCGGCGGCCGTTGCCGCGACAGGCTTCGCCTTTGCGGAAGACGCCGTAAAGGCCCCGGAAACCGAGTCGCCTGAACCCGTTCAGGAGATGGAGGAACGCGACGACCCCTGGTTCTGGGGCTTCGGAAACTACGGAATGTACTCCGGCTACCAGCTATATGGTTCGCTGCTGAACTCGGAGCCGACCCTGCAGGGTTACGTGGAGGTCAACCTGAACTTGAACGTGAGGGATTTGAACCTGGGCTACCTCGGCATAGGGACCTGGTGCAACACGGATCTGACCGACAAGCGCCGGCGCAGCTACGGCAAGGCGTTCAACGAATGGGATCCCAACATCCACTACGGCAAGACGTTCTGGTTCGACGATGACGAGAAGTGGGGGTTTGACTACCGCACGTCCATCATCTGGTACTACTACCCCCACCGCCGCCACGAGCGCATGTGGGGCAAGACGGACACGACGATGGACTGGAACCACAGCTTCGCGCTCGTCAACCCGTTCGTGGTGCCGTTCCTCGATTGGGTGCACGAGTACCACGAGAACAACGCCGACCTGCTGCAGTTCGGATTGAAGCGCGCCTGCGGAGTGACGGACGAGTTCACTCTCACGCCGTCAATCACGTTCGTATACCGCGACCATCGCTACAACTGGTGCTTCCCTACGGCCGGTTTCACCGAGTTCCACAACGGCGGTGTCGCCACGATGAAGCTCATGCTTGAAGCCAACTACCAGTTCTCCGAACATTTCGGCCTGTTCGCGAAAGTCGCATACTGCTCGATCATCGACCGCGACCTGCGCGATGCCGCCGAGCACGGCAGCGGCGCCGACTACGGGCAATACAAGGATTTCGCATGGGGCGGCGTAGGCCTCACCTTCAACTTCTGACAAAACGGGAAACGCACATGACAACCGTTCTCCACCATCCGCTCGTCGACCACCGCATGGCGTACATGCGCGATGCAGCCACCCAGCCGAAGCTCTTTCGCGAACTGGTGTCGGAAATCACGACCTTCCTCGCCTACGAGGCGTTGAGGGACTTGAAGACCGTAGAGGTGCCTGTCCAGACGCCGCTCGCGAAGACGGTGGGGCGCAAGGTGGCGGAGAACGTCGTTCTGGTTCCCATCCTGCGCGCCGGCATGGGCATGCTCGATGCCATGCTGCGCGTGCTTCCGTACGCCAAGGTGGGAGTGCTGGGAATGCAGCGCAACGAGGAGACGGCAGAGCCGATCCCGTACTACGCCAAGGTGCCGCCTGCCAAGGGCGACGAGCTGGCAATCGCCATCGATCCGATGTTCGCAACCGGCGGCAGCGCGGTGGACGCCGTCTCGCAGTTGAAGAAGCTGGGATACGGGAAGATCATATTCTTGAACCTGGTCTCCGCTCCCGAAGGCATCGCCAATTTTGAAAAGCACCATCCAGACGTGCCTGTGTATACCGCCGCAAAGGACGAACGCCTGAACTCGCACTTCTACATAGTGCCGGGGCTTGGCGATGCCGGCGATCGCATATTTGGAACGTTGTAGGGGCAAAAGGAGATTCGCAATGAAACGTTTCACGATTGCGGCTGTTGCCGCCGCCACTTCGGCAATGCTGCCAGCAGCCCCCGTTTCCGCCGACGAGGCGGCGCTGGCGGCCAGGCTTCCGGCTGTCTTCGCGCAGGCCGCCGACCAGTATCGCGGACTGGTGAAGCGGATGGACGGGAGGGAGAACTGCTTTCCGAAGCGCTGGCAGGACGGCAAGCTCGTTACCGTCAAGCCAACCGACTGGTGCAGCGGTTTCTTCCCTGGGTCGTTGTGGTATCTCTACGAATACACGAAGGCGGAGGATGTCAAGTCCGCCGCCGAGAAGTTCACCGCCATCCAGGATCAGGTGCGCAACTACACCGGAAACCACGACATCGGGTTTATGCTGATGACAAGCGTGGGCAACGCCTTGCGTCTTGCGCCCAAACCCGAATACAAGGGGATCCTGCTTGACGGGGCGGCCGCGCTCGTGTCGCGCTACGACGAAAAGCTTGGACTGATCCGTTCGTGGAACAACGGGAAGGGGAAGGGGGCGATGTACGCCGACCATTTTCTCGTGATAGTTGACAACATGATGAATCTCGAACTTCTGGAATGGGCCGCCAAGAACGGCGGCGATCCGAAATTCAAGGCTGTGGCGAAGTCGCATGCGGACAAGACGAACCTGCACCATTTCAGGGACGACTCCAGCGCTTACCACATCCTCGACTACAATCCTGACAATGGAAAGATATTCTCCTACCGTGCGGGGCAGGGCGCCTCGGCGGACGGTACGTGGGCCCGCGGCCAGTCGTGGGCGGTGTACGGCTTTGCCATGATGTACCGCGAAACGGGAGACGAGGCCTACCTCTCGCGAGCCATGCGTTGCGCCGATTACGTTCTGAACGAGCCGAACATGCCTGCGGACAAGGTGACGTACTGGGACTTCAAGGCTGCAGGAATCCCCGACGAGGAGAGGGATACGTCCGCCGCCGCCATCTTTGCCAGCGCGTTCCTGGAACTCTCAACTCTGGCGCCTGCCGAAAAGGGGCGCGCCTACAGGAATTTCGCCGTCCGTTCGCTCTTGGCGTTGACTTCGCCGGCCTATTTCGCCGCAGTCGGCGAGAATGGCAATTTCCTGCTGAAGCACGGCGTCGGACACAAGCCAGGACGCAGCGAGGTGGACGTCCCGCTCAACTACGGCGACTATTACTTCCTTGAAGCGCTCGTCCGGTTCTGGAAGCTGGCCGTACTTGCCAAGTAGACGGCTGCTACTTCTGCATCCACTTCCCGGAATCGTCCTGATACCACACGCCGGACCCTGAGGGGACTTTCTCGCGCCATTTGGCGGCATGTATGCGCTGAACGTTTTCAAGGGCGGTTCCGTTGGCTCGTGCCACGTCGCTGAATCGTTTCAGCCGGCGTGCGTTCGATTCTGCGATCGCCAGATGGTCGGCGTCTGTCGCCTTGTCTCGGGCTTCCAGCATGGCGCGGTTTGTTATGCCGGCGGCCTGACGGTCGAGCATCGCCTTGATCACGGCGAAATCGCCCTGCGGTTTCTGCTGGTTCTCGTCCGCGAACGCCTTGTCCAGCGCCTTGTCGACCTTGAGGTTCACGTCCATCGTGATATGGATGGGCTTGATTTCGCTTTCGGTCTTCAGTATGCATCCCGTGGCGCAGCATGCTGCGAGAATCGCGATGTAGCCTGTAGTTTTCATGGTACTTCTCCCTATCTTCGGTTGATGGTCTTGAAACCGGTGTTGACGAGCTGTTCCAGGTCGCCGTGGAAGGTGACCTCCAGCGATATGGGAACGGTCACGCTGTTGTAGGTGGATTTGCCGGCGAGCTTGAGGGTCAGCGCGAGCCCGCCATCCTCGTCTGGCTGCAACGATATTTTCAGCACGTCGTAGGTCAGGTCTGCAAGGGCTTTCGACAGGTTGTCGCAAGTCTCGTGAGGTACGCCGCCTGCCGCAAGATTGTCAAGGATCGGCGCCGGGTCGTATACTCGCAGGTTGCCGGTTTCGCCGGGGACGGAATACAGATATGCCGTGCGCAGCCGCAGCTCGCGTCCCCCTTTCATGTGGATCGGCAGCTTGCCGTAGAGTCTGCCGGACGCCTCGCCGCGAAAGCCGCTCAAGTGCTTGAGCGCCATGCCGGCGTTGATGCCGTCTACGAAAAGCGTGACGCCTGCATTCAGGCGTTCGGGGTCGAGGAAAAGGGAATACATCTTCAAGTCGCCGCCGCAGAATTTCGCGCCTGCCTCCGTGACCAGAAAGGCCCGTTCGGTTGCCCGTACGCTCGCGAACACGTTGGAAAAGGTGAATCCCGCGGCGGTGACGCAATTGATCCGGGGGAACAATGGCTTTATGTCGCAGTGGCCTGCGATTCCAGATGCTCCCGCCTGCAGCCGGAAACCGTCCACCGTCATCTGCCGGTCGCCGGCGATGCAGGAGACGTCCAGTCCATTGACGGAACAGCTGGCGGACCAGCGAGGCACGGGAAATTCTTTCGTCCTCTCTGCGTGGGCGTCCAGAGATATAGCGCCGTTGAACGTGATGTTGGACACGGCAGACGTCTTCAGCCGGGATATCAGCTGGCCTATGACAGGGTCGCTTTCGCGCACCTCGGTCTCGTCCATGGCGGCATCGACCTTCCATTCGCCCGAGGATGACGCGGAAAAAACGGCCGAGACCCGCCACGGAGTGTCGTCCAGCCGGAAGGATGCATCGCCTGAGGCGCGGACTCCGAAAAAATGGAATGACGGCTGCACGTTGACACGGGCGGTGAACGGCCAGTCGAGCAGCTTTCCTGTCGCATGCATGACATAGCCGCCTTCCGCGCCCCTCGCAAATCCGAAATCCACGATGGCCGTCTTGTTGCTGACGAGTTCGCCTGCGGTTCCTTCGAGATATGGCGACATGTCGAATGTCAGTGTGGGATAGTTGATGGATACGGCAATGGCCGGGACGAGGGTCGCCATGGCGACAACCGCCAGCAAGACGACGCCTGCCAGAATCCACGGCCATATGCGCCGCTTCCGTGCCGCCGGGAATGTACGGGTTTCTTTCATCGTGTCGTGCGGCCATTATACCATATGTCTGGCGGCTGCCGTGCGGAATTATGTTATACTAGCGGTCGCGGAATTTGCGTATGCCGATAGAGGAACAGAACGGGAAAAACATTTCCACGATGCTTGACGGAACGGTCAAGTCGGTCGTGTTTCGCAACGACGAGACGGGATTTTCCGTCTTGCGCGTGACGCTCGAGAACGATGGTGGCTTCCATCTTGGCGAGAGGGAGAGCGTCGTCCTGGGCACGTGCGCCGCGGTTTGGGAGGGGGAGATGCTTCATGCCGAGGGCATGTGGGTGGACGATCCTGCGCGCGGGCGGCAGTTCAAGGCGAAGACTATCACCTGCGTCGCTCCGAAATCGGTCGAGGGAATCCGCCGCTATCTGGCATCCGGACTCATCAAGGGGATCGGCCCCACGTACGCCAACCGTATCGTAGATGCGTTCGGCGCCGACACGATAGACGTACTCGACCACCATTCGGGCCGTTTGCAGGAGGTGCGCGGCATCGGCAGGGGGCGTATCGCGACGATCCGCAAATCATGGGCTGCGGAACGCGGCACGCGCGAAGTGATGATCTTCACCCAGACGTACGGCATATCGGTTGCGAAGACGGCCAAGATATATCGCAAGTACGGTCCGGATTCCATCGCCATCATCAAGGCCGACCCATACCGCCTGTGCCGCGACATCTGGGGTATCGGTTTCGCTACGGCGGATCGGATCGCCACGGCTGTGGGCCTGCCGAAGGATTCGCCGCTCCGGGCCCGTGCCGCGATCGTGCATACCCTCCAGACGGAGGCGGACGAGGCCGGCCATTGCTGGACGTCGGAACCTGACCTGCTGCTGCACGCCCAGGAGCTGGTGGGGATTTCCGTGGAGGTGCTGGCCGAGGCGCTCAAGTCCGAGATGGCAGACGGGCGCGTGGTCAAGGAAGAGGACCGGCTCTACTTGAAGGATCTCTGGTTCGCCGAACGCAAGACGGCCGCGAAGCTGCGACGGATGCTAGATGCCCCGCAGTCGTTTCCGGCGATAGATGCGGAACGCGCGATCGGCTGGTGGGAGAAGCGTACCGGTTTCACGCTCGCCCCCGCACAGCTGAATGCAGTGCGGACTTCGCTCCGCTCCAAGGTGAGCCTGATCACCGGCGGTCCGGGCGTGGGCAAGACGACGATCATACGCGCGCTGGTAGACATCTACCGGGCGCGTGGCGGCGAACATGCGATACACGTCTTGCTCGGCGCGCCTACGGGCCGTGCCGCGAAACGCATGTCCGAATCCACTGGCGCGCCCGCGCAGACGCTGCACAGGCTCCTGAAGTACAACCCGCAGACGAACGAGTTCAGCTACAACGAAGACCATCCGCTGCCCGGGGACGTGTTCGTGTTCGACGAAACTTCGATGGTGGACGTGCGGCTGATGGCAGACCTCGTGGCCGCGCTGCCGGCCAGCGCCACCCTTGTCCTCGTAGGCGACACGGACCAGTTGCCGTCTGTGGGACCCGGAAACGTGCTTCACGACCTGATCGCCTCCGGCGAGATTCCGACAGCGCGCCTGACCGAGATATTCAGGCAGGACAACAGCGGCCTCATCGTTCGCAACGCCCACCATGTAAACGCCGGCGAACCTTTCGAGACGCGCAACGGGGAGAGCGACTTCTACTTCATCGCGCAGGACGATCCCGCCAAGGCGCTGGCCTATGCGCTGGATTTCATGACGTTGCGCATTCCGCGCCACTTCCACATGGAACCGATGCAGGACGTGCAGGTGCTGACCCCTATGCGCAGGAACCTGCTGGGCTCCGAAAACCTGAACGCCGTCCTGCAGGCGAGGTTGAACGGCTCGGGGCCGGCCATTCAACGCGGTGCGACGCTATTCCGCGCCGGCGACCGGGTCATGCAACTGCGGAACAACTACGACAAGGACGTGTACAACGGCGATATCGGCTTCGTGCAGTCGGTCGACGTGTCGGCGCGTGCCCTTGTCGCAATGTTCGACGGCCGGCCGGTGGAATACCGGTCTGGCGATCTCGACGAGCTCGTGCTGGCGTACGCCACCACGATCCACAAGTCGCAGGGCAGCGAGTATCCTGCGGTCATAGTGCTGCTTCACAACCAGCACTACATGATGCTGCAGCGCAATCTCCTCTACACGGCCATCACCAGAGGCAGGAGGCTTGTGCTTGTGATCGGATCCATGTATGCGGTCAAGAAAGCCATCGAGACGAATACGGTGCGCGAACGTCGCACGTCGCTGGCATTGCGCCTTTCCGGGGGCACCGGGGAGCTTCTGCTCGCCAAATAGGCGGCAAAGACGCTCCAGCGAAGATTTAACCCTCCCCGTCGACCGTTTTTTCTGCTATAATTGTCACCGTTTTTGTCGAATCCATGGAGAGTCAGATGTTCAAGCCGGTGTCAAACAAGGTCCAATTCCCCCGGATGGAGGAGGAGGTCCTGGAGTATTGGGCGGAAAGCGACGTTTTCAAGAAGTCGCTGGAGCGCAACAGGGGCAAGGAGCGTTACACGTTCTACGACGGCCCTCCGTTTGCTACGGGGCTGCCGCACTACGGGCATCTTCTGGCCGGAACCATCAAGGACATCGTGCCGAGATACCAGACGATGCGCGGAAAGTACGTGGAACGCCGTTTCGGGTGGGATACGCACGGCTTGCCGATAGAGGCGCTTGCGCAGGACGCGCTTGGCATAGCCGGCGCGCCTGAGATCAAGGCGTTCGGCGTGGACAAGTTCAACGAGCAGTGCCGCTCGATGGTGATGCGCTACGTGAGCGAATGGCGCAAGACGGTCACGCGAATGGGCCGTTGGGTGGATTTCGACAATGGTTACAAGACCATGGAACCGGGTTTCATGGAATCAGTTTGGTGGGTCTTCAAGCAGCTGTGGGACCAGGGGCGCGTCTATCGCAGCCACCGTATCATGCCATATTCGTGGAAGCTCTCCACTCCGCTCTCCAACTTCGAGGCGGGAAGCAACTACAAGGACGTGCAGGATCCGACCGTGACGTGTCGCGTTCGCGCCACGTCAGTTAAGAGTGAAGAGTTAAGAGTGAAGAGTGAGGGGAGCGCTGTCTATTTCCTCATTTGGACCACCACTCCATGGACTCTGCCTGAAAACCTGGCGATCTGCGCCGGCGCGAACATCGACTACGTGGCCGTGCGCGACCTCACGGACGACGCGCGCCCGGTCTATATCATGGCCAAGGCGCGGTTGCCGCACATCTTCAAGAAAGAGGAACAGTACGAGCTCGTCTGGGAGGGGAAAGGCGACGCCTTGAAGGGATCGGAGTACGAACCGATATTCCCGTACTTTGCGGACAAAAGGTCCGAAGGCGCGTTCCGCGTGCTGAACGACGACTACGTGACGACAGACGACGGCGTCGGTCTGGTCCACATCGCGCCGGCCTACGGCGAGGACGACTTCCGCGTTTGCCGGGAGGCGGGGATGACAGCCTTCGTCGATCCGCTTGACGACGCCTGCGCGTTCACGGACGCGTTGCCGGAATACAAGGGACGCTTCTGCAAGGACTGCGACAAGGACATAATCAAGCGCCTCAAGGCGGAAGGCAAGCTCGTGCACCAGTCGACGATCGTACACTCCTATCCGTTCTGCGACCGTACCGACACCCCGCTCATCTACCGTGCGATCGACGCGTGGTACGTGCGAGTGGAGGATCTGCACGAACGCCTCTCGAAAAACAATGCAACTGTCCATTGGACGCCCGACTACGTTGGCGAGAAGCGCTTCGGCAACTGGCTGGAGGAGGCGCGCGACTGGAACATCTCCCGCAACCGTTTCTGGGGTAGCTGCATACCGGTGTGGATCAACGACGACGATCCTTCCGACATGATCTGCGTCGGTTCGGTTAAAGAGCTCGAGAATCTCTCCGGCGAGAAGGTCCCGGATCTCCACAAGCACTTCATCGACAAGATCGTGATCAAGAAGGAAGGCAAGACCTACCACCGCACGCCGGAGGTGCTCGACTGCTGGTTCGAAAGCGGTTCCATGCCTTACGCGCAACAGCACTACATGGGGGAAGGAGCCGTTTCCTCGTTCTTCCCCGCCGACTTTATCGCGGAGGGCCTGGACCAGACGCGCGGCTGGTTCTACACGCTCATGGTGCTTGGCACGTGCCTCTTCGACAAGAGTCCGTACAAGAACGTGATCGTCAACGGCCTCGTCCTGGCCGAAGACGGCAAGAAGATGTCGAAACGGCTCAAGAACTATCCCGATCCCTCGAAGATGCTGGACACGTACGGGGCTGATGCGATCCGCCTCTACATGATCTATTCGCCGGTCGTGCGCGCCGAGAATCTGAAGTTCTCTGAAAACGGCGTCAAGCAGCTCATGCGCGATCTGCTCATACCGTGGTGGAACGCCTATTCCTTCTTCGTCACGTATGCGAACGTGGACAAGTTCGCGGACGACGAGGTACGCTTCCCGGAATCGGACAACGTGCTTGACAGGTGGATCGTCTCGTCCATGGAGACGTTGATCGCCGACGTGACGGCGGCGATGGACGCCTACGACCTGCAGAGGTCGATACGGCCGTTAGTGAAGTTTGTCGAGGATCTGACCAACTGGTACATCCGCCGTTCCCGCCGCCGCTTCTGGAAGTCTACGAATGACGGCGACAAGCTCTGCGCGTACAGGACGCTTCGCTACGTGCTCGTTCAGCTGGCAAAGGTCTCGGCGCCGTTCACGCCGTTCATCGCCGAGGAAATCTACCGCAATCTCCGGGGCGCCGGCGATCCGGAATCCGTGCACCTGTGCGATTTCCCGACGGCCAACGCCGCCGCGCGCGACCATGGCCTGGAACGCCGCATGGCCGACGTGCAGGCGGTTGTCGAGCTTGGGCGCCGCCTGCGCGCCGACAACGACCTCAAGGTGCGCCAGCCGCTTGCCGTGCTGAAGGTGGCGGGCGGCGATGTGAAGGGGCTGGAAGCTCTGATAGAAGACGAGTTGAACGTCAAGGCCGTGCGGTTCGTCGCCGACGAGACGGAATTGTGCAATGTCGCTTACAAGGCGAACTTCAAGACGCTCGGCAAGAAGTGCGGCCCGAAGATGAAAGCTGTTGCCGCCGCCATAGCCGGAAACGCGCCCGGCATCGCCGGGCTCCTTGGGCGGGGTTCGGGGGCGTCAGAACCCCCGGTCGTCACCATCGAAGGCGTGGAACTGACGGCGGAGGACGTGCTAGTGACGCGTACCCCCAGGGCCGGCATGGTTGTGGCTTCGGACGGACCGGTTGTTGTGGGCCTGGAGACGGCGCTTACCCCGGATCTGATCGCCGAAGGCCGTGCGCGGGAACTCGTCAGCCACGTGCAGGCAAAACGCAAGGAACTGGATCTTGATGTCACGCAGCGCATCACGTTGCATACGTCGCTGGATCGGGAGCAGGCTGCAGAGCTGGCGCCATACCGCGAATACATCGCCACTGAGACGCTGGCGCTGGAGATCGCGGACGATCTGGCCGACGGGGGCGATTCGGTAGATCTGAACGGCTATGCCGTTCGTTTTTCGATTACGGCATAGAGAGCCGTCCGGCCGCAGGGGTTCCGCCACAATGCGGCTGGAAAAAAACAGGCGGCACTGAAGGGAAGATCATGGGCAAACTTGAAGGAAAGACGGCTATCGTGACTGGAGCCGCACGAGGCATCGGGCAACAGATAGCATGGAAGCTGGCCGCAGAAGGCGCGGATGTCGCAGTATGCGACCTCAATGACGAATGGTGCGCGGAGACGGTCGGCAAGATTGAAGAGCTTGGACGCAAGGCAATCGCCATTGGCGTGAACGTCGCCGATTCCGGCGAAGTGGACGCGTGCGTGAAGAAGGTGCAGGAGACGTTCGGAAAGATCGACATCCTGGTGAACAATGCAGGCATCACGAAGGACGGGCTTCTGATTCGCATGAGCGATGAAGATTGGGACGCGGTCCTGAACGTGAACCTCAAAGGCACCTTCCTCTTCACGCGTGCCGTATCGCGGCCGATGATGCGGAACAAAGGGGCCGACGGTTCCCAGCTGGGCGGCTCCATCATCAACATAGCTTCCGTGGTCGGCATCATGGGCAATGCCGGACAGGCCAACTATACGGCATCGAAGGGCGGCGTTATAGCGCTTACCAAGACCACCGCCAAGGAGCTGGGGTCCAGAAACGTGCGCTGCAATGCCGTCGCGCCTGGATTCATACAGTCGAAGATGACTGACGTGCTGCCGGACGATGTCAAGAAGGCGTACATGGACACGATTCCGCTCAAGCGGTTTGGAACCGCTGACGATATCGCGAAATGCGTTGCGTTCCTCGCAGGGCCTGACGCCGATTACATCACAGGGCAGATCATTTCCGTCAATGGCGGCATGATAGGTTGACGGGCGACTCACGGCAATCCGCAAAGTCGCCGGGCGGAATCGCCCATGCTTTTTTTGCCGTTGACAGCCACGGAAACGGGGTGCTATAATGCAGTCTGTTTCTACAAGTAGAATCACATATGGATGCAGATTGCTACAGAATGCGGCCGCAGATAAAAGTATGCGGCATCAACGATGCGTCGTTTGCCGTGGCGGCAGACGCGGCAGGGGTGGACTATCTCGGCTTCATATTCGCAGCGAAAAGTCCGCGCATGGTGTCGGTCGAACAAGCGGCGGACATTGTCCGCAGGCTGTCTGGACGCGTACGGACTGTCGGTGTTTTCGTAGAACATCCATTGGCCGGAGTGGTGCGTGCGATGCGGGCTGCCGGCCTGGACGTCGTGCAGCTGCACAGGCGCGCGTCCATGGAGGACGTTTCGGCATTGCGCGGCGAAGGTTTCGAGGTGTGGTCGCTGGATGGCGGGGCCGATGGGGATGCGGTGGTGATTGACGCGCCATGCGGCGGCGGTTCCGGGATGCGGAGCGACTGGAGCCGCGTCGCCGCGGCGCACGCGCGCGGCGTGCGCGCCGTGCTGGCCGGCGGCTTGGGGGGCGGGAATCTTTCTGCGGCGGCGGCCACCGGTGCGGACGTGCTTGATGTCAACAGTTCGCTGGAAACGTCGCCTGGTGTGAAGTCGATCTTAAAACTCAACGAGCTTTTCACGAGGATATGACATGAAAAAGGAATCGCACTACGGAATATACGGCGGCCAGTACGTGGCCGAGACGCTGATGACGCCGTTGCTGGAGCTGGAGCGCGCCTATGCCGAAGCGAGGCGGGATGCCGGGTTCCAGGCTGAATTCGCGGCCTTGCTGAAGGACTATGTGGGGCGGGAGAGCCCGCTCACGTTCGCAAGACGTCTTTCGGAGCACCTTGGCGGCGCCCGCATACTTCTGAAGCGCGAGGATCTGAACCATACGGGTGCGCACAAGGTGAACAACGTGCTGGGACAGGTCCTGCTGGCGAGGCGGATGGGAAAGAAACGCCTGATCGCCGAGACGGGAGCTGGAATGCACGGCGTGGCCACGGCTACGGCGGCGGCGCTTTTCGGAATGCCGTGCGAGGTGTACATGGGCGCGATCGATGTCGCCCGCCAGGAGCCCAACGTCGAACGCATGAAGATGCTCGGTGCCACCGTCCATGCGGTGGAAGAGGGAAGCGCCACGCTCAAGGACGCGATGAACGAGGCGATTCGCGACTGGACGACAAATCCCGAGGAGACGTTCTACGTGATAGGCACCGTGGCCGGGCCGCATCCGTATCCGCTGATGGTAAAGGATTTCCAGAGCGTCATAGGCAAGGAGGCTCGCAGGCAGTGCCTTGAAAGATACGGGAAACTGCCAGACCAGGCTATCGCCTGCGTCGGCGGCGGATCGAACGCGATGGGCCTGTTTGCGGGATTCCTCGACGATCCCTCGGTGAAGCTCGTAGGCGTGGAGGCAGGCGGCAAGGGACTCGCCACCGGAGAGCATGCGGCATCCATCAACGGAGGCACGGTAGGCGTCCTGCACGGATCCAAGACGTATCTGCTGCAGACACCCGAAGGACAGATAATCGACACCTACTCCATATCCGCCGGCCTGGACTACCCCGGCGTCGGGCCGGAGCACGCCTACCTTGCAGATACGGGCCGCGCCGAATATTCGACCATCAACGACGACGAGGCCGTGGCGGCATTCGATGCGCTTTGCCGTTTCGAAGGCATAATACCCGCGCTCGAATCCAGCCATGCCGTCGCGGAAGCCATAAAGCGGGCGCCAGCGCTCCCCAAGGATGCGATTCTGCTCGTAAATCTTTCCGGACGTGGAGACAAGGATCTGCACAGCATCTTCAAGTACAAGAAGGAACATGCCAAATGAACCGCATCCAAAAGCTTTTTTCCAAGACCCGTGCCGAGGGGCGCGGCGCGTTCGTGGCCTACCTGACGATGGGTGCGCCAACGCTGGAAGCCAGCGTCGCCGCCGGAGACGTTCTTCTTGCGAACGGCGCCGACATGCTCGAGCTGGGCGTGCCGTTCTCCGACCCTATGGCCGATGGCCCCGTGATTCGCGCCGCAGCCCGCAAGGCTCTTGAAAACGGGGTGAACCTTGCCCAGATACTGGAAGCCGTCAGGCAGTTGCGAGCCGGCCATCCTGACGCTCCGCTGGTGGTGTTCTCCTACTACAACATCATATACCGGTACGGGCTTGAGAAGTTCGCCGCCGATGCCGCCGCGGCTGGCGCAGACGCGGTGCTGGCGGTTGACGTCCCGTTCGAGGACCGCGACGAACTTCTGGACGTCTTGCGCCCGCACGGTCTTACGCTCGTGCCTCTTATCGCGCCGACGACGGACATCGACCGCGTACGGCGGATAGCCAGCGGGGTGGAGGATTCCTTTCTATACGTCGTGACGGTGAAGGGGACCACCGGCGTACGCAACGAGCTGCCTGCGGATCTCGCGGCGCGCCTGGCGGAGATCAAGGACGCCGTTGGAATGCCGGTATGCGCCGGATTCGGAGTTTCCACGCATGAACATGCGGAGATGATTTCCCGTGTGGCCGACGGATACATAATAGGCAGTGCGCTGATGCGCATATTGGATGAAAACCCGGAACCGTCGTCCGCGCTGTCGGATTTCGCCCGTCGCGTTCAGGGTCTCACCCGGTAGCCTACGCCGCGGATCGTTTCTATGTGCGCCGTCGCCCATTCTCCGAGTTTGCGGCGCAAGCCGACCAGCTGGACGTCCACGGTACGTTCGGTTACGGCTTTCTCTTCGCTTTGCGTCGCGTCTATTATCTGCTGGCGCGTATAGACGCGGCCGGGACGTGTGGCAAGGAGCGCCAGTATCCGGTATTCGGTACGCGTAAGAGAAAGCGTCTCGCCGTTTAGAGTCGCGGAGAAGTCGGCTTCCACCATGGACAACCCGTCGATGGCGCGTCCGGCGGCAAGCGGATCCTGCCGTCTTAGCACGGCGCGGATGCGGGCAAGGAGCACTTCGCGGGAGAACGGCTTCGTCACATAGTCGTCCGCACCCAATTCGAGCCCCTGGACTATGTCATGTTCTTCGCTCTTGGCAGTGAGCATGACGATGCGCGTATCGGCCAGGGCCGGGGTTTCCCGGATGCGGCGGCAGATGGTCAAGCCGTCGAGCCCGGGAAGCATGAGGTCTAGAAGGACGAGGTTAGGACGCATTTTCCTGGCTGCTTCAAGTCCTTCGTCTCCGCGCGCGGCTGTCGCGACATGCTCGTATCCTGCCGCGCGCAAGGCCATTTCAAGTATGCAGCGGATCGTGGAATCGTCTTCGATGACGAGAATCTGTTCTATTGCGTTGTTCATGGCAGTGGTCAATGGCGGCCTGGGCCGCCGTGCAGGCCGCGGTGGCCTGTGGATTGCGTGGCCTGGTAGATTGCTTTGACGGTCTCGACCATTTCGGACGCATCGCTTCCCGAAAGGCCGAGCGATGCCGCCGTCTGTGCGAGAAGAGTGTCACGCTCGCTCGATTCCAGCTTGTACATCTCGTGCTCGAGCCGGCGGAGCTCGTCGAATGCAGCCTTGCGCTGGTCTTCCGTAGCGTCCTCGTTCTGGGGATTGAGCATCTCGCGGAGTTCCTCCTTGCGGGCGATGAGGTCCTGAAGCTGGTTGTGGACTTCACGTTCCCTGTCGGACATCCCGGAAGTATTGACGGATGCGAGTATGTCCAGGCGGTTCGCGGCGCGTTGCAGCCGGTGGGCTTGCCAGTGCGCAAAGCGGTTTGTCATCTGCGTGTAGCGTCCCGGATCGGCTTTGCGAAGCTCTTCCATGTTTGCTCGCATTTCCGCGGCGGTTGGCATGCGCGGGCGCTCGCCGCGAAGGAACGGGTTGGCAGGCCCGCCGGATACGGGTTCCGCGGCCGGTTCCGCCGCACGGGTCTCCGTTTGCCTGGCAGAAGCCTCGGCCAGCTGGCGCTCAAGTTCACGGATGCGGGCGCGCAGACGGTTGAGCGACGATTCGTCAGATGCGTTCTTGACGCGTGGCGCCGGCCTTTCCGCAGCAGCCGCAGGCTTTTCATCCGACGGGGCCGGATGGATCGCGTAGCCGATGGCCACGCCGGCAATGAGGGCCGGAACGGCATGGCAGAACATGGCTTTCTTGATGGTCATGCGAACGATTATACCAAAAATGCCTAAGTCATAGGTATGGCCAGTTCGAAACGGCATCCGCCGCCCCGGACGGGAAGCAGCGTGGCGGTGCCTTTATGCAGACGGGCGACGTGCTTGACTATGGCGAGGCCAAGTCCGGTGCCGCCCAGTTCGCGGCTCCTGTCCTTGTCTACGCGGTAGAACCTTTCGAATATCCTTTCACGGTGTTCTTGCGGTATGCCTACTCCATGGTCTTCGACGGCGACGACCGCCTTGCCGTCGCGGGACGATAGAGAGAGGACCACATCCGGCGAACCGCTGTACCGCAAGGCGTTTTCCACAAGGTTGGTTATGGCGGTCTCCATGCGCTGCACGTCGCACGGAACCACTAGCGGAAGCGCGGCATCTACCGACAGCCGGACATGGGCCGCATCAGCCTTCTGCCGGAGCCTTGCCGCCACGGCCTTAAGCACCTCCGACAGGTCGGCAGGGGCGAACGTGAAATGCTTCGCCAGCTGATCTTCTTCGAGATGCGAAAGTACGAGCATCTCCTGCACTAGGGAGTTCAGGCGGATCGTCTCGTGGCGCAGGAGTTCAAGCAGCGTGTGGCGGTTTTCGGGCGTGACGTTCGTCCCGTCGCCAAGCAGGTCTACCGCGCCTAGGATGCCAGTGAGAGGAGTCTTGAACTCGTGCGTGAGATTGGCGATGAATTCGCGGCGGAAGCGTTCTTCGCGCTTCATTTCCGCGAGAAGGCGTTCCCGTTCACGGATTCTCGCTATAAGCCTGTTGGTGAAGAGAAAAGCCAGGAATATGGAGAACGCGCCGACGAGACCTGCCAGCACGAGGCCCGTGCGCGCGCGCTGGAACGGGGCGTAGACCCTGGCGGCCGGCAGGCCGAGGCGTATCACGAATTCACCTGTGCGGCGGGCGCAAAAAAGCATTTCCTCGTCTGTCGTCTCCGACTTCCTGAGCGCCATGCCAACGCCTGTGGAGATGGCGGATTCCACCTCCGGGCGTCCTGCGTGCTTGCCGAAGACCTGCGTGGCGGAATCGTAGACTACGCCGCCGGGAGAACTCAAGATGGTTAGACGCACGCCTTCGCGGCGACATCCGTCGCCGAAATCGCGGATGCGCCGGAAGTCGCCAGTGGCCACAGCCTCGGCTAGCGAGTCTGCGGCAAGCTGGGTCCGCGCAAGCAGGTCTCTGCGCGCCCAGGATCCGACCGCGTCGCGGAACGAGCCTATCTCGGTTATCAGCACCCACGCGCATGCGGCAAGGCTGCAGAAGGCCAGGACGCTCGGCAGCTGTCCGAACCGTACCAGTTTCATATGGTCGGCATTGTATCACATTTCCCTGGCGGTGGCATCAATTTTCCGCGCCTGCTTGTGTCTTGGCCTCAAATATGATAAAATACGCCAGCTTTTCTTCGGGGTGTTATGCCCTTGAGCGGAGCGCAAGGGCAAATAACATGGCAAGATATCTCGATCCAAAGGCGGGCGTGACTTTCAAGAAGGTTTTTGGCGAGCACAAGAATCTCGTCATGAGCCTCCTTGACGTTCCCATGCCCTGAAAACAATCTCAAATCGTGAAACTGCAAATGAAAGGAACAAGTCAATGAGGGAGGGACGCGCTCTGTCGCGTCTGTAAAACGATAAGGCGGTGAGACATCCGCCAAAGACAATTTGCAATGCTGCAAAGCAGTCGTTTGTTGGAACCTAGTAAATTTCATGTTAGACGACACCTTGCAGAGGAAACGCATGAGCGTTTGACTCTCTTCGTGTTTCTGACAGGGCGATTACTAGGGTCTCAACAAAGACATGAACGAGAGGTTTTTCATGCCCTCGATTCGTGTCAGACCGCTTGGCATGTCCTTCGGACGAAGCGGATGCCCTATCAGGGGTGTAGGACGGATCGAAAGAAGAAAGCAAGAACAAAACAAACGAAAGGAAAGTCGGAATGGGAATTTTTTCTGATGTGTGCGAGTGCGGGAATCGCGTGAGCAAGCGGGCGCGCTTCTGCAACGCATGCGGCAAGCCCGCGCCCGGTGGCTGGTGGAGGTGCCCTGGATGCGGCAAGTGGGTTGCAAACGATGCGCACTACTGTTCGCACTGCAACACGCCGCTCTATCCGGAGGACCGCGTCAACATCGCCGGCGGCGTTTGGCAGAAGCAGCCGGTTTACTATGCTCAGCGTTTCGAGGCGGACGACATCAGGCGCGAACTCGTCAAGAATCTCCAGGTGCAGGAAGGCACAATGGCGATTCTTATGGACGCCGGAGAGGTCAATGCAGTTCTGGAAGCAGGAGCACACGACATAGATTCTCTCGTCAGACGCATAAACTGGTTCGGCAATCCTCCGCCGCGCAGCGTGGTGCTTGTCGATGTCGGCGAGGTTGTCGTGCCGCTGCACATTGAGGGACTTCGCACCTCCGAGCACTTTCCGCTTGAATTCTACGGCGAGATCATCCTGCGGTTCAAAGGCGACAGGGATGCTGCGCGCGCATTTGTGTCCAATATCCTCAAGGGCGAGCGCGAATGTACGTTCGGGGAGATTGCCAAGCGGCTCGAGCCTGTGATCAGGGGGCCGGTTGACGAGATGTGCACGGTGTCGACCCTCGACGATCTAGTGCGCGATCCGGAACGCCGCATCCGTCTGCAGGAGCGCATGAACGCCCGCATCAAGGACGATCTGAACGCTTGTGGCGTGGAGGTGGTGCGCGTGTCGTCCGCCGAGTTCACGGGAGACGAGTACGAGGCGTACGCCGAGAAGCTGGGGGTCGTGGACGCCAACCGCCGCGAGACGGAGTACAAAGCGGCGATGCGGTCGCTGAGCAACGCCGACTCGATGAACGCCATCAAGAGCGAGCACGACCTCAAGGAGTACGCCGCCGTCATCGCCAACGAATTCCGCGTCTCCGAGGCGACGCGGGAGCACGACTACGATGAATTGCTTGTTTCCTGGAAGCGCCAGCGCGAACTGGACGACCAGGGCCATCGGCACGGACTGGAGGGCCGGGAGCAGGGCCACCAGCACGGCATGGAAGACCGTCAGGTGGACCATGACATCTCGACCGGCAGGAAGATGGATGCCTACGGCCGCGAGAAGAAGGTGGAGGACGCCAGGGCCGACACGACGGCACAGGACATCCACACGCGGCAGGACGTCAAGGACGCCAAAGAATGGCTTGATGTAAAGGCGCAGAAGCAGGAGCTTCGCCAGCGTGACAAGGCGGCGGACGCCGCGCGGCGAAGCACGATGACAATCGAGCAGATGCTGGCCGACATAGAGGATCCGCAGCAGCGCGAGGACATGCTTAAGCTCTACCAGATGAAGCTCCAGTCCGGCATGACGCCGCAGCAGATACTCGCCACGATGGGCAAGGCAGACCACAATGACGAGTTTCTGCAGAAGATGGACGCGCTCTACAAGGAGAACGCCGAGCGCGCCGACAAGAACTTCTCGCGTGTCGTCGATCCTCTGCGCGTCGGCGTCGGCGGCAACATCTATCGCGGGGACGACAACCGCGCGGTGGAGAACAAGAACCAACCGAATTACAAGCCGTGAAGATTGCCTGCCCAGCATGCGGACGGACCACGGCTCCGGGAAGGTTCTGCGAACGGTGCGGAGCTCTGATCCCGCACGGGAACGATGACGACAACGCCAAGCGTGATGCCCCTTCCCGCGGCAGGGGGACAGGCTTTGCAGACGCGCCGGCGGCGCGCGAGGACGCGCTCTCTCCCACTGGGGGAACGAGCGTTCCGCCGGTTCTCGAAATCGATTCGATCTGCCTGCTGTTCGAGAATCTTCCGGGAATCCTGCGCTTCCGCCTAAATTCCGGCGCAACGGCGGAGAATGTCGCGATCGCATTGGAAAATCCGCTTACCGGGGCAACGGCGAAAAGCCGCAATATCGCCTGCCTGCAAGGGATTCGCGAAATAACAGTTCCCGTTCCGGCGCAGCCGGCCGGCGCGTTTGTATGGTACGTCGCGTTGTCGTACGAGGCCGCCGGGCGCAAGCACCGGCTTGAAGGCGAAGCGCAGATGCTCGTGGTGCGTCCGCGCGAGGCGCAGAAGGCGGCCGACCGGCTGTCTGTCACCATAACGAACAACATAAACAACGGGAATGCATCTGACGTCCATGTTTCGCAACGCGCGGTAGAGGAACTTGCGCATCTGGCGCAGGCGGAGAATCCGTTCGATGAGCTTCGCCGGATCGTGCTTGGCGCCAGTCGTGCATGGGTCTCCGTGGCGATCGACATCTGTGGAACGATGCCGGTTCTTCCTGCCCCGCCCGGCGCGGCAGTGCGCGATGCACTGACGCTCGACATCGGGACGGCTAGGCTGCGTTTCTTCGCTGGCAGGACGATTCGCCTAGGACGCAAGCGCGAGACGAACGAGATTTCGCTTCGTCCGCCGGATGGTGTTCCTGACGAAGCGTACAGGACGGTCAGCAGGGCGCAGTGTCATTTCGGCCATTCCGGCGACAAGGTTTTTGTGTGCGACGGGCAGATGGACGACTCGCATGTGGTCAGACCGTCGTCCTATGGCACATACTGGAACGACAGGCGCATCGAATCGGCTGTAGAACTCTCCGCAGGCGAGACGGGCGTCCTGTCGTTGTCAGGCACCGCAAGTTCTGGCTCTGTGGCGCTGGATGTGAAGGCATGCCGTCCGATACGGGACTGTGCCACATGTCCGCACGCCGACCGCACATGGTGCGGGGACGGGCGGCGTCCTGCTCTTATGCTGACGCGCCGCGATGGCGTTTCCGAACGGTTTGTGGCATTGTGGAGCTGTTTTCACATGGAGGAGGCAGATCCTTCGTTCGAGGGCGTCGTCATCTTCCGCAAGGATGGCGGCTTTGCCTGGCGGCGGGGACGCCGCTGCGGATGGCTCGTGCCAGGGGAAACGCTGAACACCGATTTCGGTCAGGTCAATGTTAGTTGAAAGGAGTGAAACATGGGATTCCTGTTTTTCAAGACCAAGAAAGAGAAAGAGCGTGCCGAGCGCCGCGAGAAACGCCACGCGCTCCGTCGTGCCGAAGGTGCGATCGACGAAGTCGTCGAGCGCATCAAGCGTATGGAGAACGATGCCGAGGCGGAGTGGGAACGTGCCCGCGAAGCGGCGAAAGAGGGCAAGCAGGCGGCGGCGCAGCGCGCCCTGACGAGCTACCGCTCGGCGCAGGTGCTCATCACCAAGCTCGAACAGAAGAAGTGGGTGTTCAAGCAAGTGCTGATGAAGCTGGAGACCGCCGGAACGGATTCCGAGTTTGCCAAGGCGCTCGCGGCGGTCAACAAAGTGACGAACATCAACGTAGAGATGGTAGAGGACGTGTTCGACGAAGCCGGCGACCTTCTGGCGGAGGCAGGCGACACTGACAAGTTCTGGGCGCAGATGTACGGCAAGGAGGTAGCGGGCTCGAAGGAGGCGCTAACGGATCGCATCCCATCGATGGAAGATCTCGAAAAGACGCTTCAGGAGGAAGTCGCCGGAAAGATCGCCGGAGCGGTCGATCCCGCCGCGCTGGAAAAGGAACTGTAGCGAATGCACGGGCAGACCATGAACAACGACGTGACGCTGGCGGGGGGCGAGAATCCGCTCCTCGCCGGGCGGTATCATGTCGTCCGCCAGCTCGGGACTGGCGGCATGGGGTCTGTTTGGCTGGCGGAGGACAGGCAGCTCGACAACAAGCCGTTCGCCGTGAAGATGCTTCCGTCGATTCTCGTCTCGAACAAGCGGGCGTATCGGCAGTTGAAGGACGAAGCGCTCGTCGCGATGAAGCTCGTCCATCCGAACATCGTGCAGATTCGCGCCTTCGAGGAGAACGACGGCAATCCGTTCCTCGTGATGGACTACATCGAGGGGCAGACGCTGGACGACTATTTGGCGGAACACACTGGGACGACGGAAGTCCTGTCCGTTGTGGGAAGCGGCGGTCGCGGGGCGACCGCCCTACCGTTGGCGAACGAACC